>CADEDU010000244.1 GCA_902826155.1 uncultured beta proteobacterium | reverse complement strand
CCGAGCCGCGCTGGGTGATCTCGATGGGCTCGTGCGCCAACGGCGGCGGCTACTATCACTATTCCTACGCAGTCGTGCGCGGCTGCGATCGCATCGTGCCGGTCGACGTGTACGTGCCCGGCTGTCCGCCGACGGCCGAAGCGCTGCTCTACGGGATCCTGCAGTTGCAGAACAAGATCCGCCGCACGAGCACGATCGCCCGTTGAGTCATCGCACATGAGCTCACGCACCGAGACATTGGCCTCGAGAGTGGCAGCGCGCTTCGCGGAGCAGTTGCGCGCGCTCCCCGCAGTGCCTGGCGACGTCGCCTGCGAAGTCGCCGCCGCCGATCTGCGCAGCGTCTGCCGCGTGCTGCGCGACGACCCGCAGTTCGGCTTCGAGCAGCTGATCGATCTCGCCGGTGTCGACTATCTCGATTACGGCCGCGACGAGTGGAATACCCTCGGCTCGACGGCCACCGGGTTCAGCCGTGGCGTGAACCGCATCAAGGAGACGGTCGGCGAAGCGCGGCCGGGACGTTTCGCGGTGACCTACCAGTTGCTGTCGATTGCCAACAATTGGCGCTTGCGCTTGCGCAGCTTCGCGAGCGAGGGCGAGCCGCCGGTGATCGATTCGCTCGTCGACGTCTGGGCCGCCGCGAACTGGTACGAGCGCGAGGCGTTCGATCTCTACGGCATCCTGTTCAAGGATCATCCGGACCTGCGGCGCCTGCTGACCGACTACGGCTTCATCGGTCATCCGTTCCGCAAGGATTTCCCGCTGATCGGCAACGTCGAGGTCAAGTACGACCCGGCGAAGGGCCGCGTGATCTACCAGCCGGTGAGCATCGAGCCGCGCACGCTGGTGCCGCGCGTGATCCGCGAAGACAACCGTTACGAGAGCGCGCTGAAGGATGCGCCGCCGGGCGCTGACCCTGCGGACGTCAAAGTAGGGACCTGACGTGGCCGAGATCCGCAACTTCACCTTGAACTTCGGCCCGCAGCATCCGGCTGCGCACGGCGTGCTGCGCCTGGTGCTGGAGCTGGAAGGCGAGGTCATCCAGAAGGCCGACCCGCACGTCGGGCTGCTGCACCGTGCGACCGAGAAGCTCGCCGAGTCGAAGCCGTTCAACCAGTCGATCGGTTACATGGACCGCCTCGACTACGTGTCGATGATGTGCAACGAGCACGCGTATGTGATGGCGATCGAGAAGCTGCTCGGCATCAAGCCGCCGCTGCGCGCTCAGTACATCCGCACGATGTTCGACGAGGTCACGCGCATCCTGAACCACCTGATGTGGCTCGGCGCGCACGGCCTCGACATCGGCGCGATGACCGTGTTCCTGTATTGCTTCCGCGAGCGCGAGGACCTGATGGACTGCTACGAAGCAGTCTCGGGCACGCGCATGCACGCGACCTACTATCGCCCGGGCGGCGTGTATCGCGACCTGCCGGATTCGATGCCGAAGTATCAGCCGTCGAAGTGGCGCACGCAGAAGGACGTCGACAAGCTCAACGAGCG
>CADEDU010000243.1 GCA_902826155.1 uncultured beta proteobacterium | reverse complement strand
GCAGCGGCACCAGCAGCAGCGCCACGATGTTGATGATCTTGATCAGCGGGTTGATGGCCGGGCCCGCGGTGTCCTTGTACGGATCGCCGACCGTGTCGCCCGTGACTGCGGCCTTGTGCGTCTCCGAGCCCTTGCCGCCGAAGTTGCCTTCCTCGATGTACTTCTTGGCGTTGTCCCAGGCGCCGCCGCCCGTGCACATCGAGATCGCGACGAACAGGCCCGTGACGATCGTGCCGATCAGCAAACCGCCGAGCGCGCGGATGCCGGCGCCGGGGCCCATCAGGTAGTTCATGCCGAACGCGACCACGACCGGCACGAGGATCGGCAGCAGCGAGGGCACGATCATTTCCTTGATCGCCGCGCGGGTCAGCATGTCGACCGCTTTCGAGTAGTCGGGCTTCGCCGTGCCTTCCATGATGCCTTTGATCTCGCGGAACTGACGGCGCACTTCGACCACGACGGAGCTGGCTGCACGACCGACTGCTTCCATCGCCATCGCGCCGAACAGGTACGGCACGAGACCGCCGATGAACAGGCCGATGATCACGGCGGGATCCGACAGGCTGAAGGCCTGCAGCTTGCCTAGCGCATCGAGGTTGTGCGTGTAGTCCGCGAACAGTACCAGCGCCGCCAGACCGGCCGAGCCGATTGCGTAGCCCTTGGTCACTGCCTTGGTCGTGTTGCCCACCGCGTCGAGCGCGTCGGTGATCTTGCGCACTTCCTTCGGCAGGCCGGCCATCTCGGCGATGCCGCCGCCGTTGTCGGTGATCGGACCGTAAGCGTCGAGAGCGACGATCATGCCGGCCATCGACAGCATGGCGGTCGCGGCGATCGCGATGCCATACAGGTTGCCGAGGGTATACGCACCCCAGATCGCGGCACACACCGAGAGCACCGGCCACGCGGTCGAGCGCATCGACACGGCCAGGCCCGCGATCACGTTCGTGCCGTGGCCGGTCTGCGAAGCAGCGGCGACGTAGCGCACCGGCTTGAACTCGGTCGCGGTGTAGTACTCGGTGATCCAGATCAGCGCGGCGGTGAGGCCGAGGCCGATGACGGCGCACCAGAACAGATTCATCGAGTCTGGGCCGAGCACGCGCGGTGTGACGAAGTAGAACGCGATGAGCGCGATCACGCCGGCGACGGCGGTGCCGCGATACAGCGCGTTCATGATCTTGCCGCCTTCGCGTGCTTTCACGAAGAAAGCGCCGACGATCGAAGCGACGATCGAGACTGCGCCAAGCACCAGCGGGAAGATGATGTAGCGCATGTCGAGGCCGCCGTCGGCCGCCGTGAACATGAGGCCGCCGAGCACCATCGTCGCAACGATCGTGACCGCGTAGGTCTCGAACAGGTCGGCCGCCATGCCGGCGCAGTCGCCGACGTTGTCGCCGACGTTGTCGGCGATCACCGCCGGGTTGCGCGGGTCGTCTTCCGGAATGCCGGCTTCGACCTTACCCACGAGATCGGCGCCGACGTCGGCGCCCTTCGTGAAGATGCCGCCGCCGAGACGCGCGAAGATCGAGATCAGCGAGCCGCCGAACG
>CADEDU010000242.1 GCA_902826155.1 uncultured beta proteobacterium | reverse complement strand
ACAAGGAAAAAGAAGAAGCGAGGCGCGAGGCGATCCTGCGCGCGATCGGCAAACAGCTCGACGAGGACGCCGCGCGTCGCGACGCCGCTCGCAAAGCTGCCCCGGATCCGTCAGCGAGCGCGCTGCGCCGCGGCCGCCTGTTCGGGCACACCGACCCGAACGAGGAACTGCTCCTGTACGCGGAGGCGTGGGCGCTCAAGATCCATCTGAACATGACGTTCGCGATGGTTCGCGATCTGGTGAAGCGGCCCCATACGAGTCCGATGGTGACGGTGGCGATTCGCGCCGACGGATCAGTAGAGTCGGTGACCTTCGTCGTGTCGAGCGGCGTGCCTGAACTCGATGAGGCGATCAGGCGCGTGGTGGAGAGCCAGGCGCCCTATGCCGCGTTCTCGCCCGCCCTGGCGCGTGACTACGACGTGGTCGAGATCCGCCGCACCTGGCATTTCGACATGGCGATTCGGCTGTACTAGTCGGTACCGCGTGCTTCGCGCTCATTGCGCGGCGCGCGCGCCGCGTCGGTCCGTCAGGCAATCGAACAGCCACCCGGGCGGCAGATCCGTGAGCTGAGCCACCAGGAGCGAAGCCGCAAGCTCCCTCGATCCGCTCTGCAGGTAGTGGTTGAGGGAGCCCTCGTCGACCCTCGCGTAAAACGCCGCGCGCGCTCCGACGACTTCCGGTTTGAGGCCCGACAGCCGCGAGCAGAGTTCGATGAAGTCCCGGTCCAGCGCCGCATGACTCGTGTCGACTGAAAGTGCGTACTCCATGGCCGCGGATGCGCGCGCTCTCAACTCCTCTTGACGCTGCTTGTTGTGTCGGCGGACGACACGGGCTCCAACGTGGGTCAGCAGCACGGCGACGACGAGCGCGCCGCACTGAATCCAAACCGCCGGATCCGCGACGTTGAAGAGCGGGGGCAGGACGCTGAGAACGGTCCGGCGCGCGAGTTCGAGGATGGGCGCGACCAGTCCGTAGAGCCACAAGGCGATCGATGCGCCGTAGATCACGTTGATGCCGGTGCGGTGATCGACCTTCCAGCGCTGCTTGCCCCAGAGCGGAATGCTGAGCCAGGCTTGTGGACGATTGGCGAACGCGCCATCCTGCAGACCGAGACTGCGTTCAATCGAAGCCGCGCGTCCGATCAGCCCGTCGTAGAGCTGGTCGTTGCGGGTGTTGTAAGTGAGCAGCCCGATGGTCACGACCAGGCCGAACAGCGAGAGCGGAATACTGCCGACGCCGAGGCTGTCTCCCTTCACAACTGCGGCGAGCGCAGTAGCGATCGGCAGCAACGCGAGCAGCTTGAAGCGAATGTCGGTCAGCAACCTGAAGTTGCTGGAGACCTCGCCGTATTCGCGGAGAAGCGCTTCACGTCGACCTTCGGCCATGGCTTCACCGTTCGATAACTACCGCGTCCCCGACGGCGCCAACTGCCCACCCGCCTTGCGCGCCCGCTCATACAGCGGCATCACCTCAGGCAGGTGCTTCTGGATCTCTTTGATCCGGTTCGGGCCGGTGGGGTGGGTCGACAGAAATTGCGGCGGCGCGCCTTTGCTGGCGGCCGTCATCTTCTCCCACA
>CADEDU010000241.1 GCA_902826155.1 uncultured beta proteobacterium | reverse complement strand
CTCAATCTCCGAGCAATCTTTGAGCGCCGACGAGCGCGTGGACCGGCGCATCCTGCTGGGTGTTGTCGATGGCTGGTTGTTGGATCTGGAGACGGTCAAGAACTGGTCGCGCAATCCCATGATCTACGTCGCGGCGATCTCCGACGGATTGCACAACCTCGCCACGATGGATGCCGCACCGGCCGTGACGCGGATGCGCCAGGCAATCTCCAAAATGCACGCCATACCACGGCTGCTCGAGTCTGCGCGCCGAAATATCCAATCGCCGCCCCGGGTATTCGTGGAGACCGCCATCGGCATGCTCAGCGGCGTGGAGGAACTGCTGTCACGCGATTTGCAGCTGGCTTTTTCCGGTGAAGGAGACGCAGCCCTTCGTCAGCAGCTTGCTGCTGCGGCAGGGGAGGCGGCACGCAACATCGTCGAGTATCGCCGCGAACTAGAGACGCGCGGTCTTGCTGCCGCAACCGGCGAATTTGCCATCGGCACGGCGGCAGTCGAAGCGCGATACCGCGCCGAGGAATTGATCGACCTGCCGGCCGACCGGTTGCTGGCGATCGGCGAGCGCGAGTTGGCACGTAACCAGGCCGAGTTCACGCGAACCGCCGCGCGCATCGACGCGACGCGTACACCCATGCAGGTGTGGGGCGAGCTCGTGCGCCATCACCCGGCGCGCGGTGAACTCGTCGCCGCGGCATCCGCGCAGGTGGATGAATTGTTCGCCTTCGCCGCCGAGAAGAATCTGTTCGTGATGCCGACCCGCGAACGCATCGTCGTAGCGCCGGCGCCGGCCTACGACATCGGCATGGCTTCGATGCATTCATCACCGCCGCTTGAGGCACGGCCTGTACAGAGCTATTACTACATCACCGACGCCGATCCGGCCTGGCCGCTCGAGCGGCAGAATGCCTGGCTGGAATCTTTCAACTTCGCCACGCTTGCCGACATCACCGCGCACGAAGTGGTGCCCGGGCATTACGTGCACAGCGTGTTCATGCGCCGGACGCCGGGGAAGGTGCGGCGTATCTGGATAGGGCTCAATCCCTTCCCGCAACCCTCGTCCGGGCAGGATGGCTGGGCACACTACGCCGAGCAGCTGGTCAGCGACGAGGGTTTCCGCGCGGAGGATCCGGGCTACAGATTGGCGCAGATCGCAGAGGCACTGAATCGCATTTGCCGGCTGATTGCTGGGATAAAGCTGCATAGCGGCGCGTGGAGTGTTGCCCAGGCCGCGGACTTCTTCGAGCGCGAGGCGCATCTGTCCAGCGCGCATGCGGCGCGCGAGGCTGTGCGCGGCACCTACGACCCGACCTACGGCGGGTATTTTCTGGGCAAGCTTGCGGCACTTAAATTGCGGCGGGATTATGCCGTAGCGCGTGGTGCTTCGTTCACCTTACGTGAATTTCACGAGCAGGTGATGAGCAACGGCATCGCACCTTGGTGGGTTCACCGGCAGTTGCTGCTGCCCGGAGATCGCGGTGCCGTGTTGGAGTAGTGCGCGCCGTCGGCGCAGTTCCATACAAAGCTCGAAAGCACGGTCGGCTATCTCGGTGTAGAAGTGGATGACGCGCTGGAAATGGCCGAGCA
>CADEDU010000240.1 GCA_902826155.1 uncultured beta proteobacterium | reverse complement strand
GGTGAGGCAACCATCGGGGGATTGGCGGCGGCAGTCATGGTTCCGGTCTCCTTGTGATGGACGCGTCGGCGCTGCGACTTGAGTCGCACGGCCTCTGCGACGTTTTCCCGAAGCGTAGCAGAGCGCATTGCGCGCCTGAAGCAGTTGCGCGGATCGGCGAACCTTCGCTACCGTCCGCGCCTTGGTCATCGAGGTGAATCGAAGCAGTCATGGAGAACGTCAGATTCTGGACCGAAGGCGTGCCGGTCGAGCACGAAGCGTTGCAGCAGATCCGCAACATCGCGGCGCTGCCGATCATCGACGGCCACGTTGCGATCATGCCCGACGTGCATGTCGGCAAGGGTGCCACCGTGGGTAGCGTGATCCCGACGCGTGGCGCGATCATTCCGTCGGCGGTCGGCGTGGACATCGGCTGCGGCATGTGCGCGGTCAAGACCACGCTGCGGGCTGACGATCTGCCCGACTCGCTGTCGCGGCTGCGCGGGCGGATCGAATCGCTGGTGCCGGTCGGCTTCGACTCCCACAACAAGCCGCTCAGCACCACGCACGCCGGTCTGCAAGGCATCGCGCTCAAGCGGCGCACCGATGCGCTGCATCGGCGCTTCGACGACGTGCGCATTCTCGATCGGGTCGGCAAGTTCGACGTGCCGCGGGTGTGGAAGCAACTGGGCACGCTGGGCGGGGGCAATCACTTCATCGAGGTGTGCCTCGATGCTGATGACGACGTCTGGGTGATGCTGCACTCGGGCTCGCGCAACGTCGGCAAGACCATCGGCGAAGTGGCCATCACCACCGCTCGCGAGCTGGCGCTAAAGAATCAGGTACGCCTGCCCGATCGGGATCTGGCCTGGCTCGACGAAGGTACCGCGGCGTTCGATGAGTACGTCGAGGGCCTGCTGTGGGCGCAGGACTACGCCGCGCTCAATCGCGACCTGATGCTGTTCAACGTGATGAAGGCGATCGGCGACGAGCTGCAACGCGACATCGGCTCGACCGAGCATGCGGTGAACTGTCATCACAACTACGCCTCGGTCGAGGAGCACTTCGGCCGCAAGGTGTGGATCACCCGCAAGGGCGCGGTCGCCGCGCGCGACGGACAGCTCGGCATCATTCCCGGCAGCATGGGCGCCAAGTCGTACATCGTCCGCGGCAAGGGGCACGCCGATGCGTACTGCTCGTGCAGCCACGGCGCGGGGCGGCGGCTGTCGCGCGGGGCGGCGAAACGCCAGTACTCGGTGGCCGATCTGCTGCGCCAGACCGAGGGCGTGGAATGCCGCAAGGACGGCGGCGTGCTCGATGAGATTCCCAGTGCCTACAAGAACATCGATGCGGTCATGGCGGCGCAGGCTGATCTGGTGGAGGTGGTCGCGACGCTCAAGCAGGTGCTGTGCGTGAAGGGATGAGTGCAGCCCACATGGTCCCTGCGCGGCGGCAGCAGGGAGAGCGACCCAATCCAATCGGCGCACACGCTACGCCGCAAATCAGGCTCCCTCCCTTTCTAGCGACGCAGTCGCGCGAGAGAGGGAGGGCGGGGGGCGGGAGAGCGTCCCGATTGGCGGGGGGCGGGGGAGCGACCTTTAATCCGCCTTGATCCCCGCGCCTTGCACCGCACGGGCCCACAGCGCGAGATTCGTCTTCACGAACTCGGTGAGTTCAGCCGCCGTGC
>CADEDU010000239.1 GCA_902826155.1 uncultured beta proteobacterium | reverse complement strand
GCGCTTCGCGAACTGCGCGCCGGTGTTGTAGGCGGCCCCACCGAAAGTGAGATATCGGTCGAGTCGCGGCAGGTAGAGCGTGTTGTCGTACGTGTGCGAGGCGATCGGGGCGTTGTCAGGCCCGTCGACCGGTTCGAACAATTCGGGCAGACCCGGAATGTTCATGTTGGCGATCTCGCTGGGTAGCGAAGCGCGCTCCCAGCGCAACGTCGAACCTCTCCAGCGATAGGTGTCGTTGCCGGGATATGCGGCGTGCCCGCCGCCGAAGATCCACAGATCGCCGCGCGAGGAATCCCAGGCGAATGAGCTCCACACTTCGATGATTCGAAACTGCGGTGCGCTCTCCGCGCCGTTGTTGAGCGGCAGCAGCGATGATGGTGCCCAGGCGTCGGCGAAGGCGTTCACATTGAGCCGGCGCCACTCGCCTTCCGGGGCGATTGCAATCACGGCCAAAAGTTGAGACAGATCGGCCCGAGCCGGTGTAGCGCCCGGCGTGGATCCGTCTTCCTGCCCCGGTGCAGCGGAGACCACGGCGGGCGCACCTGCACCCTCGCCTGCACCGCCGCCGCCACAACCGGTGACTGCGACCAGCGCGCACAACGCGCTGCACACGGCGAATCTCATGGGAGGACTCCGAGATTGCGCCCCCACTTACCGCCGCTGGATGTTGTTCGAGTTGATGGCGCGAGACGCTCGCCTCACGCCGCAGCGGCACCGACCGCTTTGTTATCGCACAACCGGTGCGCCGCTCAATGCGACAAAAGTCGTGCTTGCGGAACTACGGGGACTGGTGCCTGACAGCGCGGCCGGCATGAACCAATCGCCTGAACAATCCCTGAATATCGTCGACGTAGGTGAACACCACCGGAATCACCAACAGGCTGAGCAGCGTCGAGGTGATCAATCCACCGATCACGGCTACGGCCATCGGCGAGCGGAAGCTCGGATCGACGCCCCAGCCCATCGCGATCGGCACCATGCCCGCGCCCATCGCGATGGTGGTCATGACGATCGGACGCGCGCGCTTGCTGCACGCATCGACGAGAGCATCGATGCGGCTCATGCCGTGATCGCGCCTGGCCATGATCGCGTACTCCACCAGCAGGATCGAGTTCTTGGTCGCCACACCCATGAGCATGATCAAGCCGATCAGCGAGGGCATCGACATCGCCTTGTTGGCGAGCAGCAGCGCGCCGAACGCACCGCCGATCGACAACGGCAGCGCCGCCAGGATCGTCACCGGCTGCAGGAAATCCTTGAACAGCAGCACCAGCACCGCGTAGATGCAGAACACGCCAGTGAGCATCGCCAGCAGGAAGCTCTCGAACAGCTCCTTCATGCCTTCGACGTCGCCCAGTTCGGCGCGCTTCACCGACGGCGGCAGGTTCTGCAATGCGGGCAGCTTCTCGGCATCGGCGAGCACCTCGCCCAGCGCGCGACCGCCCAGTTCCACTTCGAGGAACACGTTGCGGCTGCGATCGTAGCGATCGATCTGCGCCGGTCCCGACTCGAAGCCGATGCCCGCGACGCTTCCCAGCATCACGTTGCCGCCGCGGCCGGGCACCGCCAGCCGCTCGATCTGCGCGAGATCTTCGCGCGCCGACTTCGGCAGCCGCACCACGATCGGCACCTGGCGCTGCGACAGATTGAGCTTGGCCAGGCCCTGATCGAAATCG
>CADEDU010000238.1 GCA_902826155.1 uncultured beta proteobacterium | reverse complement strand
TCGATGCGCTGGCTGCGCGCAAAGTGCCGATCAAGGGTGCCGTGTCGAGCTCGGACAGCTCCACGGCGCGCCTCAAGCAGCACGGCATCGAGGTGCTGGATCTGAACGCCGTCGGCGACCTCGACGTGTACGTGGACGGCGCCGACGAAGCCGACCCGCAGCTGCATCTCATCAAGGGCGGCGGTGCGGCACTGACCCGCGAGAAGATCATCGCCGCGGTCGCGCGGCGCTTCGTCTGCATCGTCGACGACACCAAGCTCGTGCCGGTCCTCGGCCGCTTCCCGTTGCCGATCGAAGTCATCCCGATGGCGCGCTCCGCCGTCGCCCGCGAGCTGGTGCGGCTCGGCGGCCACCCTGTGTATCGCGAGGGAGTCGTCACCGACAACGGCAACCAGATCCTGGACGTCCATGGGCTGCAGATCGCCGATCCGGTCGGCCTCGAAACGTGCATCAATCAGATCGTCGGGGTAGTCACGGTCGGCTTGTTCGCGCGCCGCCCGGCGGACGTGCTCATCGTCGCGCGCGACAGCGGAGTCGAGACGCTCAAGCGGAAGTGACGATCTCCCGCACCAACCCCGGCCCGCGATAGATCAATCCGGTGTAGACCTGCACGAGGTCGGCCCCGGCATCGAATGCGTCGCGGGCGTGGCGGGCCGAATCGATTCCGCCTGCCGCGACGATCGGCACACTTGCGCCGAGCGCGGTCCGCAGCAACTGCACCGCCTGCAGGGCAAGCGGGCGCAACGGCCCGCCGCTCAACCCGCCCGCGTGCGAGCGCCAGTGTTGTGCGATCCCGCTGCGGTTCAACGTCGTATTGGTCGCGATGATTCCGTCGATACCGGTCTCGGCTGCGAGTCGCGCGCTGCGCACGAGGTCGGCCGGTGCGAGATCCGGCGATACCTTCACCAGCAGTGGCACCCGTCGCGTCGTGGCACCTTGCAGCTGCCGGCGTGCTTCGACCAGCGCACTCGCGATCGGCTGCAACTGATCGGCCTCCTGCAACTGCCGCAGCCCCTCGGTGTTCGGCGATGACACGTTGATCGCCACGTAGTCAGCATGCGGAGCGAGCACGCGGAAGCATTCGAGGTAATCGTCGACTGCCGCATCGAGCGGCGTCGCGGCGTTCTTGCCGATGTTCACGCCGCACACGCCGGCGAAGCGACGCTGTGCGAGACGTGCGGCGATTGCAGCCGCACCCTCGTTCGGAAATCCCATGCGATTGATCAGCGCACCGGCCTCGCGAACGCGAAACAACCGCGGGCGCGGCTGCCCGGGTTGCGGACGCGGCGTCACCGTACCCACTTCGAGGAACCCGAAGCCGAGCGCGCCGAGCGCATCGATGTAACGGCCGTTCTTGTCGAAGCCCGCCGCGAGGCCGACGCGATTCGGAAACTGCAGACCCAGCAGCGTGACTGCGCTGCGCGAGTCCGCAGCTGGATTGCGAACGAGGCCGAGAGAATGTGCGCGTTGGAGCGCAGCCAGCGCGAGAGCGTGAGCTTGCTCCGTCGGTAGCGCGAACATCAGGGGACGCAGCAGCGGGTAGATGCGCATCGCGCAGCATGATGCCCGAAACGAAAAGGGCCCGGAGAACCGGGCCCTTGGTGGTTTGGCTGGGGGACTAGGATTCGAACCTAGGTTGACGGAGTCAGAGTCCGTAGTCCTACCACTAGACGATCCCCCAAG
>CADEDU010000237.1 GCA_902826155.1 uncultured beta proteobacterium | reverse complement strand
CGACATCGGCAAGAACATCGTCGGCGTCGTGCTCCAGTGCAACAACTTCGAAGTGATCGACCTCGGCGTCATGGTCTCGTGCGAGCGCATCCTGGAGGCGGCACGGCGCGAGGGCGCCGACATGATCGGCCTGTCAGGGCTGATTACGCCGTCGCTCGACGAGATGGTGCATGTCGCCAAGGAAATGCAGCGTCTGGGTTTCGAGCAACCGCTGCTGATCGGCGGGGCGACCACCTCGCCTGCGCACACTGCCGTGAAGATCGATCCGCAGTACAAGGGGCCGGTCGTGTACGTGAAGGATGCGTCGCGTTCGGTCGGGATCTGCCAGCAGCTCGTCGCCGGTGACCAGCGCGCAGAGTATGTCGCAAAGCTCAAGAGCGACCACGCGACACGCCGCGAGCAGCACCATGGCAAGAAGATCAAGAGTCCGCAGCTCACGATCGCGCAGGCGCGCGCCAACCGTTTCAACGGCGGATGGGATACGTATGTGCCTCCGGTGCCGCGCTTCCTCGGCGTGCGCGTCTTCGACGACTACTCGCTCGAAGACCTGACGCGGTACATCGACTGGATGCCGTTCTTCAACGCCTGGGAGTTCGGCGGCAAGTTCCCCGACATCCTCACCGACGAAAAGGTCGGCGAGCAGGCGAGCAACCTGTACGCGGACGCGCGGCGCATGCTCAAGCAGGCCATTCGCGAGCACTGGCTGACCGCGCGCGGCGTGATCGGGCTGTTCCCTGCGAACAGCGTCGATGACGACGACGTCGAGGTCTACACGGACGAATCGCGCACGCGCGTGCTGACGCGCCTGCATTTCCTGCGTCAGCAGAAGGGCAAGCCGGCCGGCCAGTCGCACGATGCGCTCGCGGACTTCATCGCGCCGAAGAGCTCCGGCCGACGCGATTACATCGGCGCGTTCGCGGTGACCACGGGCATCGGCATCGAGCCGCACCTGCAGCGCTTCGAGCAGGCACACGACGACTATTCGAGCATCATGCTCAAGGCGCTCGCCGATCGTCTCGCCGAGGCGTTCGCCGAACGGCTGCACGAGCGCGTGCGTCGCGAGTTCTGGGGCTACTCGCCCGAAGAGCGGCTGAACAACGAGCAGCTGATCCGCGAGGGCTATCGCGGCATCCGCCCGGCGCCGGGCTATCCCGCGTGTCCGGACCATACGGAGAAGGCGACGTTGTGGAAGCTGCTCGACCCGACGGCCAACGCCGGCATTCAGATCACCGAGTCTTACGCCATGTACCCAACCGCCGCTGTGAGCGGCTGGTATTTCTCGCACCCCGGCTCGCGCTACTTCGCGGTCGGCAAGGTCGACCTGGACCAGGTGCAGAACTACGCGGCACGCAAGAAGATCTCGCTGGATGAAGCGCAGCGCTGGCTGTCGCCGAACCTGGGATACGGAGCGGATTCGGACGCGGACGCCGCGTAACGCTACAATTCCGGCCCTATGACGATCAGCAAAGTCTTTCCGAGCGCGCCGGCCGCGCTCGCCGAAGTGGTGCGCGACGGAATGACGGTGATGTGCGGCGGCTTCGGCCTGTGCGGCATCCCGGAAAATCTGATCCTCGCGCTCTGCGAAGCGGGTGTGCGCGACCTGACCGTGGTCTCGAACAATGCCGGCGTCGACCAGTTCGGCCTCGGCAAGCTGCTCAAGACGCGGCAGATCGCCAAGATGATTTCCTCGTACGT
>CADEDU010000236.1 GCA_902826155.1 uncultured beta proteobacterium | reverse complement strand
CGATTGTGCATCGAGACTGCGCGCAGCTATCTCGCCGCGAGCGCCTATCGCCGCGCGGGCTAGCTCTTGCGACGCGGCTCCAGATAACGCAGCACCGCCTCGACGTGCATCTTCTTGTGACGGTTGCGGATCGCCGGGTCGGACAGGTCGGTGTCGAAGATCGTGCCGAACGTGAAGCGGTTCGAGACGCGGAAGATGCAGAACGAGCTGATCAGCAGATGCAGGTCGATCGCGTTGACGTCGCTGCGGAACACGCCCTGCTTCGCGCCGCGCTCCAGGATCGAAGTCAGCACGCGTATCACGCTGGCGTTGCGCTTCTTGATCGACGGCAGTCGCGCGATGTTGCGACCCTGGTGCACGTTCTCGACGCTGACCAGGCTGACGAAGAACGGGTGCATCTCGTCGTAGTCGAACGTGATCTCGATGATGCGCCGGATCGCCTCGGCGGGATCGGCGTCCTCGATGCCTTCGTGGCTGTCGAGCGAGCGGATCTCGGAGTAGGCCTTCTCCAGCACCGCGCGGTACAGCCCCTCCTTGCCCTTGAAGTAGTAGTAGATCATCCGCTTCGAGGTGCGCGTGCGCTCGGCAATCGCGTCGACGCGTGCGCCGCTCAGGCCGTGGGTCGCAAACTCCTCGGTCGCCACCGCCAGGATGTCGGCCTTCGAGCGCTCGGCGTCGTTGGCAAACTCGTCACCCGCAGTCTTGGCCGCGGCTTTCTTCTTTCGACTAGCCATCCACGAATCCTCTTCCCGCGCAGCACCGGCTGCGCCGTTCGACTCGCGACAGTACACCATAATGGGGCCGGTCGAGAATCGTGCGTCAGGGGACCGACGGCGGCAGGTTCTTGAACCGGGACTGCGCGGCGAGCCGGATGGCGGTATTGCGCGCACCGTAGCCGTCATAGGCGCGGCGCTGGACGATCTCGAAGAAGAAGCGCTTGACGAAGGCGCGCGTATACAGATGGTGATAGGCGCCGCCGGCATCCTCGTCGTACAGGATGTTGAACTCGGCCAGCGCCGTGAGCACGGCGTCGTCCAGGCCATAGCGTGCGCCGAGATCGTCGTAATAGTTCGGCGGGATCGACAGGAACTCCATGCCGAGCCGCCGCAGCTTGGCGGCGGTGTCGAAGATGTCGTCAGTGGCGAACGCGATGCTTTGTACGCCCGCGCCGGCGTACGCGTGCAGGAAGCGGGCGACCAGCGTCTGCGTCGCCGCGGAACCGTTCAAGACGACACGGAAGCCGCCGTCCGGCGAGCGAATCGCCTGGCTCAGCACCAGACCGACCGGGTCGGCAATTTCGATTGGCGGGCTCTTGTCGACCTGGAACAGCGCTACGTAATAGAGCAGCCACGAGAGCATCTCTTCGTACTGCATCGACTGCGCCAGGTGGTCGACCCGCGTCAGCCCCGCATCGGGTAACGGCGCGGTGTGCGGCAACGGCTCGAATTCGGTCCGCCAGATCGCGTCCACATCGGCATCCGCAACGAAGTAGACGAGGCTGCCGCCGACGCCGCGCACGGCGGGAATCTCGAATTCGCCTGGGCCGACCGGCTGCGAAAAGCTGCTGATCTGCAACCGCCGGGCGCGCTCGATCGCTGCATGCGGATCGGCCACACGCACGCCGATTGCACACACGGATGCGCCGTGGACCGTGTCGTAGGAATGCGCGAAGCCCTCGGGCTCGCAGTTGACGATGAGGTTGATGTCGCCTTGCCGCCAGCGAGTCACGGCCTTGCGTCGATGACGGTCGGTCGGCGCGAACCC
>CADEDU010000235.1 GCA_902826155.1 uncultured beta proteobacterium | reverse complement strand
GCTGCGGCACCGTTGTGCCGAAGACCTCCCGGCCTGCCACGACCGCAGTCGCGCTGCGGGGTGAGTCAACGCTCACCGCAATCCCGAGGGCGGTCACGAGGTGCGACCACTGCAGCGGATGCCAACGTGGTCCGGCCAACGACATCCACGTCGGCTCGTTGCAGCGAACGCCGCGGAACTGCGTGAGCCAGGCGCGCAGGAAGGCGGTCGTTTCCGCGGCCGCAAACTCTCGATCGTCGACGTGCACCATCTGCATATCCGCAGCGCTCACGCGCCCGATGCGACAGAGCACGGCAGCGATGCGCCCTGCTTCGATCGCGCGACCGCAAGCCCGGGCGCGGGCGCGCTCCGGCGATCCGACGACGTACCGCCACCCGGGCGCGCACAGATCCGCGACGCTGGCGTGTGCGACGCGATCGGGAGCTCGCCTCGTCAGCACGCCGACCGCCGGATCCTCCGTACGTGCCAGCAATAGCAGGCAGCCGCCGTCGATCACTTGCGCTTCTGCGGTTTCAGGAATGCCCGCGCCTTGCCCTCGGGCTTCGGGGCGCTTGCCGTCTTCGCGTCCTCCGGCACCAGGTTCTGCTGAATCTGGTCGACGATGAACTTGCCCGGAGGTGGCGGCGGCGGAGGTGGCGGCGGTGGCTGACCGACGACCGCAATGCTCACGTCCTGGAACTTGGACGGATCTGCCACGCTCGTGCCGCGCACGGTTCTCGTGCCATTCGTGCCGGGCGCGGTGTAAGTCGTCGTGGTGCTCGGCCCGGACGTCGAGATACTGCCGTTGCCGGACACGAGACTCCAGGTCGCACGGTTGTCTGCAAATGCCGGCGAGATCGTCGCCCGCACGATTGTCGAGTTGTTCACGTTGATCGGCGTGGCATCGGCACTGACTCCGATCGTCACCACCGCGACGGTGATCGTGCAGCTCGCAAACTTCGTCGTATCCACCGTACTCGTCGCTTTCACGGTGTACTGGCCCGGTGCGCTCGGGGCCGTATAGAGCGCCGACGCTCCACTCGGCTGGAGCGTGCCTGCGCCGGCCGGCTCGATCTTCCAGGTGACGCCCTTGTCGGCGGTATTGAATACGTTGGAAGTGAGGTTGATCGATCCGCCGGCGAGCAGACTCGCTGTCTGCTGCGACAACTGCACGAAAATCTCGGCGACCACGCCGATCGTCACGGTCTTCGTCTTCGACGGATCCGCGACGCTGGTGGCGATCACGCGATACGGGTTGGTAATCGTCGGCGAGGTGAACGTCACGGACGTGGGCGTGACCGCCGACAACGTGCCGCCATCCGGGTTGCTCCAGGTCACGCCCGCATTCGAGACGTTGCTGACCGTGGCGGTGAGGTTGAGTGGCGTGTTGCCAGCGAGGTTCGCCGTAGGCGGATTGACGGCGACGTCGACAGTGACGCTCGAATCCGCCCCAGCGACCGGCTTGAATGCATACCAGCGAATGCGCGCCAGGCCGGCCGCGGTGCTCGGCGCACGCATGGCGAAGACGCGAAAGGTACCGGTCGCGCGATTGACGACGCTGCGGTACTGGACGGTGCGGCCGAAGCCCGCGTCGCCCGCAACGGTCAAGTTGGCGGCCGGAACATCATCGACACCGAGATCCACGCTCATCGGACCGGCACCGAACCCCGGATCGATATCGTTCGAGAACGACTCGAAGTTCGGCAGCAGGTTCTGGAACGTCACGACGCCGGTCGCGATGGCGACTGGCGGAGGCTCGAGGCGCGCTCGTGCGATCACACCGCTGCCT
>CADEDU010000234.1 GCA_902826155.1 uncultured beta proteobacterium | reverse complement strand
TTCTCCCAGCTCATCACGACCTTGCCCGACTGACCCTTGCCCATGATCTCGAACGCCTGGCCGTACTGCGTGTACGGCAGGCGGTGCGTGATCACCGGCCGGATGTTCAGCCCGCTCTGTAGCAGCGCGGCCATCTTGTACCAGGTCTCGAACATCTGCCGGCCGTAGATGCCTTTGATCGTCAGGCCCTTCAGGATCACTTCGTTCCAGTCGATCGCCACTTCGTTCGGCGGAATGCCGAGCATCGCGATGCCGCCGCCGTGATGCATCGTGCGCAGCATGTCGCGCAGCGCGGCCGCGTTCCCTGACATTTCCAGGCCGACGTCGAAGCCTTCCTGCATGCCGAGCTGCTTCATCGCGTCTTCGAGCTTGTCGCGCGTGACGTTGAGCGCGAGCGTTGCGCCCATCTTGCGCGCCAGCTCGAGCCGGTAGTCGTTGACGTCGGTGATCACGACGTTACGCGCGCCGATGAAGCGCACGATCGCCGCAGCCATTATTCCGATCGGCCCCGCGCCCGTGATCAGCACGTCCTCGCCGACGACGTCGAACGCCAGCGCCGTGTGCACGGCATTGCCGAGGGGATCCAGGATCGACGCGATCTCATCGTCGATCGCCGCCGGCAGCTTGAACGCGTTGAACGCCGGGATGACGAGGTATTCGGCGAACGCGCCGGGCCGGTTCACGCCGACGCCGACGGTGTTGCGGCACAAGTGGCGGCGTCCGGCGCGGCAGTTGCGGCAGTGGCCGCAGGTGATGTGACCCTCGCCCGAGACGCGATCGCCCGGCTCGAAGCCCGAGACTTCGCTGCCGATCTCCACGACCTCGCCGCAGTATTCGTGCCCGACCGCCATCGGCACCGGGATGGTCTTCTGCGCCCAGGCGTCCCAGTTATAGATGTGCATGTCCGTGCCGCAGATGGCGCTGCGCTTGACGCGGATCAAGACGTCGTTCGGGCCGGGGACGGGTTTGGCGATCTCCTGCAGGTCGATGCCGGGAGCCGCGCGAGCTTTGACTAGTGCATGCATAAGGTGCGCGATTCTAGACTACGTGCAGTTCCTTGCCGACCTTAGTGAAGGCAGAAACCGCGCGATCAAGTTGCTCGCGCGTGTGCGCGGCCGAGATTTGCGTGCGGATGCGCGCCTTGCCCTGAGGCACGACCGGGTAAGAGAAGCCGATGACGTAGACGCCTTCGTCGAGCAGGCGTCGCGCGAACTCGGAGGCGAGTTTCGCATCGCCGAGCATCACCGGGATGATCGGGTGTTCGCCGGGCACGAGGTTGAAGCCTGCTGCGGTCATGCCTTTACGGAACTGCGCGGCGTTGTCCCACAACCGCGCGCGCAATGTCGTGTCGGCCTCCAGCATGTCGAGCACGCGCAGGCTCGCGGCGGCGATGAACGGCGGGATGCTGTTGGAGAACAGGTACGGCCGCGAGCGCTGTCGCAGCCACGCGATGATTTCCTTGCGTCCCGACGTGTAGCCGCCGCTCGCGCCGCCGAGCGCCTTGCCGAGCGTGCTGGTGAGGATGTCGACGCGATCCATGACGCCGCGCAACTCGTGCGTGCCGCGGCCGCGCGCACCGACGAAGCCCGTCGCGTGCGAGTCGTCGACCATCACCAGTGCGTCGTAGCGGTCGGCCAGATCGCAGATGTCCTTGAGGCGCGCGATCACGCCGTCCATCGAGAACACGCCGTCGGTCGCGATCAGGCGCACGCGGCACTTGCTCGCTTCCTTCAGGCGCGCTTCCAGCTCGTCGAGATCGTTGTTGGCGTAGCG
>CADEDU010000233.1 GCA_902826155.1 uncultured beta proteobacterium | reverse complement strand
TTCTGCAGGCGATGGATCGACTCGGGATTGAACAGGTGGAACTCGCCTTCGGAGCGCCACTGATACTGCCCGCCGACCGGCAGCGAGTGGCCTTCCACGCGACGCTCCGGGAACGCGGCGCGATGGCGCACCAGCACTTCCTGCGCGATCACGTCCATGCCGATGCCGCCGACGCGCGACGGCGTCCACGTGAAGTACTCGTCGATGACGTCCTGACGCAGCCCGACCGCTTCGAACACCTGCGCGCCGCGATAGCTCTGGATCGCGGAGATGCCCATCTTCGCCATCACCTTGATGACGCCCTTGGTCGCGGCCTTGACGACGTTCTTGCACGCCGTCTTGTGATCGATGTTGGTGAGCCGCTCGTCGCGGATCATGCTGTCGATCGTCTCGAACGCGACGTACGGATTGATCGCGCTGACGCCGTAGCCGATCAGCAGGGCGAAGTGGTGCACCTCGCGTGCCTCGCCGGTTTCGAGCACGAGGCTGACGCGCGTGCGCAAACCTTCGCGGATCAGATAGTGATGCAGGCCGGCGACGGCGAGCAGCGCCGGAATCGGCGCGAACTCGCGATTCACGCCGCGGTCGCTGAGGATGAGGATGTTCACTTCCTCTTCCTCGATCATCCGCCGCGCCATCAGCCGGATCTCTTCCATCGACTTGACCAGGCCCTTCTCGCCGCGCGTCACGCGGAACAACATCGGCAGCACGCCGACGCGCAGGCCCGGCAGGTCCATGCGGCGCACCTTGGCGAAGTCCTCGTTGTTGAGGATCGGCCACTTCACTTCGAGACGGCGGCAGTCCGCCGGCTGCGGGTTGAGCAGGTTGCCCTCGGAGCCGAGGCGCGTCTCCGCGGAGGTGATGATCTCCTCGCGAATGCAATCGATCGGCGGGTTCGTGACTTGCGCAAACAGCTGCTTGAAATAGTCGTACAGCAGCCGCGGCTTGTTCGACAGCACTGCGAGCGGCGTGTCGTTGCCCATCGAGCCGACTGCTTCCACACCGTTCTGTGCCATCGGCGCGAGGATCAGGCGCTCGTCTTCAAACGTGTAGCCGAAGGCGATCTGCCGTTGCAGCAGCGTCTCGTGATCGGGCTGCGGCACCTGCGGCGCATCGGGCAGCTCGCTCAGATGCACCTGGTGATCGTTGATCCACTGCCGGTACGGCCGCTCGTTGGCGATCGCGCGCTTGATCTCATCGTCCTCGACGATGCGACCTTCTTCGGTGTCGACCAGGAACATGCGGCCCGGTTGCAGGCGGCCCTTGAGCAGCACGTCGGCGGCGGGAATGTCGAGCACGCCCGCTTCGGAGGCCATCACGACCAGGCCATCCTTGGTGACGTAGTAGCGCGAGGGGCGCAGGCCATTGCGATCGAGCACCGCGCCGATGTGGCGGCCGTCGGTGAACGCGATCGACGCCGGCCCGTCCCACGGCTCCATCAGCGCCGAGTGGTACTGGTAGAACGCGCGCTTCGCGTCGTCCATGCTCTGATGGTTCGACCACGGCTCGGGAATCATCATCATCATCGCGTGCGGCAGCGGGCGGCCGGCCAGCACCAGCAGCTCCAGCGTGTTGTCGAACATCGCCGAGTCCGAGCCGTTCGGATTGATGATCGGCAGGATCTTGCGCATGTCGTCGCCGAACGCCTTGCTGCTGAACAGCGCCTCGCGCGCGCGCATCCAGTTGGCGTTGCCGCGCACCGTGTTGATCTCGCCGTTGTGCGCGATGTAGCGATACGGATGCGCGCGATCCCAGCTCGGGAACGTGTTGGTGCTGAAGCGCGAATGCAC
>CADEDU010000232.1 GCA_902826155.1 uncultured beta proteobacterium | reverse complement strand
ACGAGCTGTTGCGCGCGGTCTGGCCGAACGTCGTCGTCGAAGAGAACAACCTCACGCAGAATATTTCCGCGCTGCGCCGCGCCTTCGGCGAGAAGCTGGGCGAGCACCGGTTCATCGTCACGATTCCTGGGCAGGGTTACCGCTTCGTAGCGCCGGTGGGCCCGGTCGGTCCCGCGGCCGCGGACGCGGTGCCCGCCCCGATCGAGTCCCCGCGCGCGCCGCGGCGGTGGACGCCGATCATCGCCGTTGCAATCGTCGTGGCCGTGGTCGGCGTAGTGCTCTGGCGCCTCGCGTCGATGGGCGAAAATCGAGCGCCGCCGTATCCGCAAACGATCGCGATTCTGCCGTTCAAGCCCGTCGTCGAAGACAATCGCAACGAGGCGATCGAGCTCGGCATGGCGGACAGCCTGATCATGGAGCTGAGCCGCAGCCCGCACCTGATCGTGCGCCCGTTCAACACGTCGCGCCGTTTTGCCGCAGTCGACCAGGATCCGGTCGAAGCCGGCAAGCAGCTCGCGGTGGAGGCAGTCGTGGACGGCACGGTGCAGATTGCCGACGACCGGGTTCGTGCGTCGGCGCGGCTGCTGCGGATCGCCGATGGCCGGCAGTTGTGGGCCGGCAAGTTCGACGAACAGTTCTCGAACATCTTCGAAGTGCAGGACGCCATCGCGCAACGCGTCGCGGATGCGCTGCAGATTCGCCTGAATCCGAGCGTTCAGCATCAAACCGAGAACGTGCGTGCGTACGAGCTGTACATGCTCGGTCGGTTGCATCAGACGCGACTGGTGGAGCCGGAGGTGCTACGAGGCATCGAATACTTCGAACAGGCGATCGCGGAAGACAGTTCATATGCGTTGGCGTATGCCGGAATCGCCGACGCGATGCGCTCGCTGGTCTTGAGCAACGACGCGCCGCCCGCCGAGATGGCACCGCGCGCCAAGGTAACGGCCCACCGCGCGATCGAGCTCGCACCGGACCTCGCGGAAGCGAACTACGCCCGCGGACTGGTCGCGTTGTGGTTCGACTGGGACTGGCAGGCGGCGGAAAACTACCTGTCGCGCGCGGTCGAGCTCGCACCGAACAACGCCGAGGCGCACATCTATCTCGCACACCTGTACTCGAATCTCGGTCGCAAACAGGAAGCGCTGGCGCATGCCCGGCGCGCCAACGAGCTCAATCCGATCAGCCCGCTGATCGGCGCGCTCGAGGGGCTGTTCCTGTCGCATCAACGCGAGCATGCGACCGCGGTGCGGCGTCTCAAGGAAGTCATCACGCACGATCCGAACTTCTGGCTGTCACACCATCTGCTCTGCAATGCGCTGGTCGACGCCGCGCAATACGCAGCAGCGCTGACGGAATGCGCGGAAGCAAAACGACTGTCGCCCCTGCAAACGCTCTCCGACACATTCGGCGCCATCGCACTCGCGCGGCTCGGCAGAACCGACGAAGCCCGTGCTGTTCTCGACTCGCTGGGGGCGACTGCGCGTCAGACCTATGTCCCGCCAACGCACTTTGCGATGATCGAGGCGGCACTCGGGAACCGGGACAAGGCCTTCGAATATCTCGAGGCCGCCCGCGCGGGCCGCGACCCGCGCCTGATCCTGCTGAAGATCGATCCGAAGTGGGACGCGCTGCGTCCGGACCCGCGATTTCAGGCCGCTTTGCGCCGCATGAACTTCTGATGTAAGCGCATCACTTGCACGATGCCAGCCGGTTGTTCAGGATCCTGCCGGGTGTCTGCGCTCTGTTAAACAGGTGTCGGCCATGTACCGGCGCGCGAAGGATGTTGGGTT
>CADEDU010000231.1 GCA_902826155.1 uncultured beta proteobacterium | reverse complement strand
TCGAAGAAGACGTAGAACAGCGCTGCATCGAGCGCACTGAACACGCCGTTCATGAGGCCCGACATGATCAGGAACGCGGCCATGTACTGCGACACGCGCGTCTGGATCACCTCCCAGCCCGCCATCACGACCAGCACGGTGACGAAGCTGTTGAGCAGCACGAAGATGAGCGAGATGCCGTCGAGGCCGATGTGATAGTTGATGTTGAACCGGTCGACCCAAGGCCGGAACTGCTCGAACTGCATCAGGTGCGTGGTCGAATCGAAGCCGACGTAGAGCGGGATGGTCACCAACCAGCCGGCGATCGCGCCGATCAGGGCGAGCGGTCGGGCGATGCTCGCGCTCTGCCCGGTGAGCATCACGGCGATGCCGGAGAAAACAGGCACCCAGATCGCCAGGCTCAACCAAGGAACGGTCGATTTGCCGCCCGAGGTGGCCAGCCCGGTCAACCACGACAGCGCGATCAGCGCGATTGCGATGCCGAACCAGGCACCGCCGCCTTTCAAGCTCGATTCGACCGGACCGCTCGGTGCTGCGTGACCACCGTGGTCGCCATGGTCGCCGTGGTTGCCGTGGCCGGCAGAAGCTGCGTGAACGCTCATGGGGTTATCCGCGCACCAGATACATCCAGACGACGAGCATCAGCAGCACGCCGATGATCATGCTGAACGCGTAGTGGTAGATGAAGCCGGACTGGAACCAGCGCACCACGCCGGCGAACCAGCCGACGATGCGCGCCGACCCGTTGACCGCCGCGCCGTCGATCACCGCGACATCGCCGATCTGCCACAGCCCCGTGCCCAGCGCCCGCGCGCCGCCGGCGAAGAACCAGTCGTTGAATCGATCGAGTCCGTATTTGTCTTCCAGCACCTTGACGATGCCCTGCAACTGCGCGCGGATCGCACCGGGGGTCGCTGGGCTGAGGATGTAGAGGTAGTAAGTCAGCGCCAATCCAGCCACCGCCAGCCAGAACGGCAACGTGCCGAAGCCGTGCATGATCATCGGAATCACGCCGTGGAACTCCTGCGCCATCTTCGAGATCCACGGATGGTCGGGGCCGACGTAGATGGCCGAGCCGAAGAAGCTGCCATGGCAGATCCAACCCACCAGCCAGCCCGCGCAGATCGACGCGGCAGCCAGCGCGAGCAGTGGGATCGTGACCACTGCAGGCGACTCGTGCACGTGCTCCATGGTGTGCTTGTCCATGCGTGGCGTGCCATGGAACGCGTAGAACACCAGCCGGAACGAATACACCGCACCGATGAACACGCCGATCACCGCGGCGGCGTATGCGATGCCTGCCCCCGGCGTCTGTGCGTGGTGCAGCACCTCGATGATCGAGTCCTTGGAGAAGAACCCGGCGAACGGCGGCAGGCCCGCGTTCGCCCAGGCGCCGATGAGGACCGTGATGTAGGTGAGCGGCATGAACTTGCGCAGCCCGCCCATCTTGCGCATGTCTTGCTCGTGATGCATGGCGATGATCACCGAGCCGGCACCGAGGAACAGCGCCGCCTTGAAGAACGCGTGCGTGAACAGGTGGAAGATCGCCGCCGAGTAGCCCGACGCGCCGAGGGCCATGGTCATGTAGCCCAGCTGCGACAGCGTCGAGTACGCCACCACGCGCTTGATGTCGTAGACCACCACCGCGATCAGCGCCATGAAAAACGCGGTGATCGCGCCGACGATCATCACCACCGAAAGCGCCGTCTGCGACAACTCGAACAGCGGCGACATGCGCGCCACCATGAAGATGCCTGCGGTCACCATCGTGGCGGCGTGGATCAGCGCGGAGATGGGCGTGGGGCCTTCCATCGAGTCGGGCAGCC
>CADEDU010000230.1 GCA_902826155.1 uncultured beta proteobacterium | reverse complement strand
GATTGGGAAACGGGAATTCAAAATCAAGCGCTTCCTCTGAGGCGAACGACCATGGCCAAAGCAGCAAAGCAGCTCGTCATTTGCATCGACAACACGGGATACGAAGTGTCCCTGGAGCGACGCAAGATTTATGTGGCCGTGCCTGACGCTCGCGCTGAGAAGCTGGAGCAGATTCGGGTCATTGACGAATCTGGCGAAGACTATCTCTATCCGCAGGAATACTTCGTCGCTGTCGCGCTCCCGCAGTCTATCCGGAAGGCAGTTCTAGAGGCGGCCTAACAACTCGCTAGGAGCTTGTCTGAGTAACGGTCTTTGAAGCCGGCGGTGGGTGTGTGGAGAAGCGTCTGGAGATGAGATTTCTGAGGGACAGGGTTGCGGGACCACGATTGGCCGAGCAGCGCGCATCGAGGTCAGCTGGATTTCGCGGCCTGCGCGAGCTTCAACAGGTTGTGCACGGTACAGATCAGGCTCCATTCGCCGCGCACCTGCTCGAGGCCGCGCAACAGGAACTGCCGGAAGCCGCGCGCCTGCTTGATCTGCCCGAACACCGGCTCGGGCAGGGTCTTGCGCAGCCGATATCGACTGCGTCGCCCGGCGCGGGCAAGCTTGAGGCGCATCGCGGCCACCCGAGTGTCGGCACGCCCGCGCCGTCGACCGGTTGCCACCGCCATGCCATGACGCTGGCGCCCGGTGGCGATATAGCCGTCGATGTGACGGCGGGCGAGCACGGCGAGGTTCCCCTCCGAGCAATAGCCAGCATCGGCGGAGAGCTCCTGCGCCTGCCGGCCCGTGTTCTGCTTGATCTGCGCGACGATCGGCGCGAGCTGCTGCACGTCGGTCGGGCTGTTCGAGAGGCTCTGTGCGACGATCACCTGCGCCGCATGATCAACGGCCGCTTGGGCGTTGTAGCCCTGCACGAAGTCCTTGCCCGACTTCATGATGCGGCTGTCGGGGTCGGTGAAGTTGCGCTGCGCCTTGGGCTGCGGTGCGCTGCGGCCCGCAGCGTGCGCTTCGGCTTCGAGCGCCGCCTTCGCCGCGCGGATCTTCTCGAGCCGTGTCTGCTTGTCGGCGACCCAGCCGGGCAGCTCATCGCCGCGCCGGGTGTCGTGCTCACGGTCTTCGGCCGCATCGACTCTGGCGGCTTGATCGAACCAGGTCAGCACTTCGCGCTGCAGCCGCGCTGCCGTCTCCGGCATGCGTCCATAGCTCATCGCCTTGTGCTTCGAGGCGTTGGCCTTCACCTTGGTACCGTCGAGCGCCACGTGCCCGAGCTTCACCAGCCCGGCGCGCTGGCACAGCTTCAGCACCTGCAGGAACAGCCCCTGCAGCGCCGTCAGGTGCCGCTTGCGAAAGTCGCTCACCGTGCGAAAGTCCGGCCGGTTCAACCCCGTCACCGCCATGAAGTCGACCCGCTCCTCGCAAGCCCGCGCAATACGCCGCGAGGAGTAGACCCCCTGGCTGTAGGCGTACAGCAGCAGCGCCGTCATCATCACCGGGTGATACGGCGGGTAGCCGCGCTCCTCCTGCTCGTACGGCGCGAGAATCGCCGACAGGTCCAACTGCTCGCGGACCGTCTCCCGCACGAAGTGCGCCACGTGATCCGCCGGCACGAAATCCAGCACCGACGGCGGCAGCAGCCAAGACTGCTCCACGTTCCACTCGCGAAAGGTCTTCGCCATGCCGCTCGATCCTCAATCAGACTCACGCCAGTGTAACCAACCGATTACTCGGACAGGCTCCTAGACGGAGCTCGCGGCGGGCCGTGGTTTCGTTGCAGTGAGAGGGAACAGGGATGTTCTCGATAAAGCGTCTTCGGTCGGGTCGAGCGGCGCCGCTCGTCCGTCAGCTCAGCCGTTAGGCGCCACTCTCCCAACACCGAC
>CADEDU010000229.1 GCA_902826155.1 uncultured beta proteobacterium | reverse complement strand
GATCGCGACGTGAAGGACCCGATTGAATCGGTGGGTGGAGTCGGGCAGGCGCTGATCGTCGGCGGACAAAAGCGGGCGATCAACGTGTGGGTGGACGCCGACCGCATAGCAGCCTACCGGATTCCGATCGTGCGGATTCGCGATGCAGTGGCGCGGCAGAACGCGGAGATCCCGGGCGGGCGCATCGACGAAGGCGTGCGCGAAGTGGTGCTGCGTACGATGGGCCGATTCCTCGATCCGCAGTTATTCAACGAGCTGGTGGTCTCGACGATCAACGGCGTGCCCGTGCGGGTGCGCGATATCGGCCATGCCGAAGACGGGCACAAGGAGCAGCGGACGGCGGCGCGCTACGACGGCGAGGATGCCGTGGCATTGGAAGTGCGCCGGCAATCGGGCGCCAACACAATCGAAGTGATCAACAACGTCAAGGCAAAGCTGCCGCGCATTGCCGCGCTGCTGCCGCCGGGCGTCAAACTCGAAGTGGTGCAGGATCAGGCGCGGTACATCGAAGCCGCGTTCCACGAAGTACAGATGCATCTGGTGCTCGGCAGCATTCTCGCCTCGCTGGTGGTGCTGCTGTTCATGCGCGACTGGCGGGCAACCGTGATTGCGAGTGTGGCGATCCCGGCATCGATCATTTCGACGTTCGGCGCGATGTACTGGCTGGGATTCACGCTGAACAACATCACGATGCTCGCGCTGGTGCTGATGGTGGGCGTGGTGATCGACGATGCGATCGTCGTCCTGGAGAACATCTACCGGTTTATCGAAGAGAAGAAGATGCCGCCGATGCGGGCCGCGGTGGAAGCGACGCGCGATATCGGCCTCGCGGTCATGGCGACGACGTTGAGTCTGGTGGTGGTGTTTTTGCCGGTGTCGTTCATGTCGAGCGTGTCGGGCCGGTTTCTGTTCAGCTTCGGATTGACGGCCACCGTGGCGATTCTCGTATCGCTGGTGGTGAGCTTCAGCCTGACGCCAATGATGAGCTCGCGTTTGCTGTCGGCGCACACGGTCACGGCGCATGGCGATTCGCGCGGCGGATTCTACGGCTGGATCGAGCGGACTTATATGAGGGCGCTCGGCTGGGCGATGCGGCATCGCTTCCTGGTGGCGGCGCTCGCCGTGGTGGTGGTGGGCTCGACCGTCCCGTTCTACAAGATTCTCCGGCAGGAGTATCTGCCGACCAACATCGACGAAAGCGAATTCGAGATGTCGGTCATGGCGCCCGAGGGAACGACTCTTGCGTCGATGGGGGAAGTGCTCAAGAAGATCGAAGAGGACGTGCGGCCGATGCCGGGCGTCAAGCACATCATGACGATCGTAGGAACGGGCTATCTGCAGGCAGTGAGCAACGGACGCGCGTTCGTGCGAATCGAAGATGTGGAAAACCGCGTGTTTTCGCCTTCGCGATTTTTGTCGAAGCTGCTGGAAGGAAAGCCGGGCGAAGCGTTCCAGGGGGTCTATTCGCAGCGCGACGTGATGGCGGCCATCCGGGCCAAGATGAAAGCTTATCCGGATCTGCGCGTGCGCGTGTCCAATGCGGCCAGCCTCAATCAGGGCTCGGCGCCGGTGGACATTGACTTCATCATTCGGGGGCCGGATCTCAACGAACTCAACCGCTATAGCGAGCAGTTGCGGCTGGCTGCGCTGGAGATCCCCGGGCTGCTTGACGTGGACACAACGCTGCGCATGACCAAGCCCGAGTTGCGGGTGGCGATCGACCGGGAGCGCGCGGCCGATCTTGGCGTGGATGCGGCCGACATCGCTTCCTCTTTGCGCCTGATGATCGGCGGCGACGACGAGGTTTCGCGTTTCCGCGACGACAAGGTGGCCGACGACTATGACGTCGAGATCCGGCTGACTGGCACGGACCGCAATAGCGTCAACACGGTGTCGAA
>CADEDU010000228.1 GCA_902826155.1 uncultured beta proteobacterium | reverse complement strand
ACCCGTACGCCATTCGCCGTACTCGACGGTGTCCGGCAGCATCGACCAGTAGGTCAGGTGGATGCCCACCGAGCAGATGTGTATCACGACGAAGAACAGCGTCGCCGACAGCACCGTGCTCACGTCAGTGAGGTAAAACCACGCCAGCACGACGCAACCCCACGCGGTCGTGAGAAACCACGCATGACGCTTGCCGATGAAACGTGTCACATAGACCCAGCTCGCCACGATCAGGATCGCGAGGCCTGTCTTCGCGGTCAGCGCGTAGCGGGCGCTCTCCTCCGCATGGAGGAAGTACTTGAAGTAATAGATCACGGTCTTGCCGAGCGTCGTCGTCGCGACGGACCCGCCGAGCACACCGATCACGACGATCCAGAACGCGCGGTTGTGCCGCAGCGTCACCCAGTAGTCGCGCAGTCGCGGGATCGGCTCGTCATGCGTCGGCGCCGGCTCGCGAGTCGACAGGTACACGATCGGGAAGGTGCAGCTCGCGACGATCGCGATGACGCAGGCGACATAGAAGAAACCGCGCGCCTGGTCGCCGCCGCCGAAGTACGCGACCAGCGGCTGCGTCGAATACGACACTGTCATGCCGGCCAGATTCGCAAACGCCATGCGGAAGCCGGCGATCGTCGAGCGCTCGCCCGAGCTGGAAGTCACGCGCGCCGTCAGCGAGATGTACGGAATCGAGCCGATCGTGTAGCAGACACGGAATAGCAGATGCGTCGCGCACACGACCGCAGTGATGCCGAAAGCGTCGAGCCCCGGCTTGTAGTAGAGCGCGGCGAACGACAGCGCCAGCGGCACCGTGCCCCACAGAATGTACGGGCGGTAACGTCCCCAGCGCGTGCGCGTGCGGTCGGCAAACGCGCCCATGATCGGGTCGATTGCGCCGTCGAAGATCGACGCGGCCATGTAGATGAGCCCGGCAGTCGTCGCCGACAGGCCGACCGCGTCGGTGTAATAGAACATCAGGAAGAGCGAAACGCTCTGCCAATAGAGATTGAAGCCGTAGTCGCCGACGGTGAAGCCGATCTTGCGCGCCACGCTCAGGCGATGCGGTTGTTCTTGCGGCGTGGCGCTGCTGCTCATCATTCGGCGGGCAGATCCTTGAGCTTGGCGACGACCGAGTCGCGGATCGGCTGCGCCGTTGCGAAGTAGCGCTCGATGAGTTGCATCAGGCGGTCCGCGTCGCGCGCAACGACCGCGTCGACGATCGCTTTGTGGTCCTCGTGGTGGTCACGAGTGCGATCCGTGGCGAAGTCGCCGAACAGGCTGGCGTAGCGCTCGGCACGATTACCGAGATCGGCAGCGATCTTCATCAGGATCGGCGAGCCGCAGCCAGACAGCAGCTCGGCGTGGATCATCTTGTACGCGCGCTGCCACAGCTCGCGCTCCTCCGAGCCGATCTCGAACACCTTCTTGACCTTCTGCGAACGGTGCAATGCCAGCACTACCCGCTCCTCCCACGACTCGCCGCCGCGCTCGACTGCGAGCGCCAGCGCGAGCTTGTAGATGCGGTGGTAGGAGCTGATGAGATCGTCGTAGTCGGCGAGCGACGCCGGCGCAACGCGATAGCCCTTCTGCAGCTCGTGCACGATCAGCCCGGACCCGGACAGCAGCAGGATCGCTTCGCGGATCGGGCTGTGACCGACCTTGTAGAACTTCGTGAGCAGCTCGACCTTGAGCCGCTCGTCCGGCAGGAAGACGCCGCGGATGATGTCGCGGGTGAGCCAGAAGGCCGCGGCGTGGGTCGGAGTAGCGCTGACGTCCACGGGCGGGTGCACGGCGGGGGCCGTCGTCGCGTCGAAACCGGAGAGCGCCTGGGGGGGGGGCTGGAAATCGTCGGGCTGGCGGCGATAGATCTGACCGCCGCTGCGGCGGCCCGCGTCGATCACGATCGGACGTAGGCCTGCGGCGACGAGGCGCTCTGCGGCGCGGACCCCGGCGGGACCCGCGCGGACGATCACGATGCCGGGTT
>CADEDU010000227.1 GCA_902826155.1 uncultured beta proteobacterium | reverse complement strand
CACGTCCTCGAGGGGCACGTCGGCCACCAGATGCGCTTTCTCAAGCCGCATAACGTTCCGGTTCAGCGGCGGCGCGCTGACTGTCGTGCCTTGGCACTCTATCCATCACCGCCCGCTGCGACCGGTTGTTAGACGACATACCGCGATGCCTGTTTTTCGAGCTCGGGTGGAAGACGGCCCCATTCCTCTCGAGCTCGTTCGAACATCACCCGCTGGGTGTAGCCGCCATAAATTTGGCCTTGCTGATCTATGACCACCCAGTCCTCGATATCTGAAATCGAGTGATCGTGCACACGCTCAAGCTTGCCCGTATGCGCCACCGGCGGCGTCAGATACCTCACCGTCACCGACGCTTCCGATAAATTCAGTACTTCTCCCCAAACGTGTTCAATCTGACCGCCGTTCGTCACGAAGGGAATCTTGACCTGGCTCTCCTTCGGTTTTGCATCGAACAGGGCACGGAAACGACCCACCGATGCTCGCGCCTTCTCCTGCGCGGCCAACATCGCGGGATCGTTGTCGTCTATCGCTAGTGGCGGGTATTTCGGGACATTTCTACCTACGAACCACCACCAGAGAACGCGAAGAACGACGATAGCCGCTACGATCGACAGAATGATGACGATGGCCATGTCGCCTAACGCCGCCGCTGTGCCGCGAGCAACGGCGCTTCGCCGTTGCGAGTCGGAACCAGCGGCTTGTCAGGCGCTGGCACAGCATTCCCTACGACCTGACTACTCACCACGCTCATACTCGCGTGCTGCAGCTTCTAACTCTGCATGAAATTGGTCGTTCAGAGCCCGGACATCTGCCCACGCCGGGGAGAGGTGAACTACACGTTTGGCCTCGGCAAGATCACACCCGCGGACTGATCGGACGCCAATGATGCACTCCACAATTGAAGCGCCATTTGCACGTAGCTGGCTGAGCGCCGTGTCGAGGCTCGCGCCGCTACCCAGTAGTTCGCGAAGCTCAGAGCTTAGGTCCCGTGGTTGCATGGTTTGAACGCCTAACAGTTGAGCTGAGCGCGGCGCGCGCTGCCGTATGAGCTTGGCACTTTATCTCCCACGCGTGCGGTCCAGCGACGAGTTAGACGGCCTCAGCACGTCGATGATCTGCGCGGCGAATGTGGCGTTCGCTTTCAAGTTCGAGCCGACCCCCATTGTCTTGCTCGAAAGATCGCCAAGGTGCGACGCGAGCTCTTCTAGAGTGCAGCCGCCTTCAACCATTGAGACCATGTGCGGCGCATAGCTGTCGTACTCATCCACGGGCGCCACTGTACCAGGCTGAACTCCGATGGGGTCCCACCGGCGCAGAATCTCCTCGACCAAGCGGATCTTCGCGAGTGCGACGTTCTTGCGAGCTTTATGATCGAGCGATGCCATGGATTAGCTGTCTAACGCCGCCGCTGTGCCGCGAGCAACGGCGCTTCGCCGTTGCGAGTCGGTACCAGCGGCTTGTTAGCCATGTAGCCACCATACGGCAAGCAGCGCAACCGGGAACACCACTAAGCATGCCAGGACGCCCAAGCAACCCGAACGCTCGCCACGGCCGCGAGAATGACCCGATCCGCGTTGAGACGGCTGCGAGTTGAGCCAAGCTGCATGACATGAGCCGCAGAAGAACTTTGTCTTCCCTTCACGCCATGCATTGATGGTGCGTGCGGAATGTTGTGCCGTAGCCGAACAGCGTGCACACCTGAAGGATTTCTCTTCCGGTACCCTTCGAATTTTGAAGAGCAGCATCACAACGGCGGCAAGCAACACCACTGCCACGACCACTGCTGGGTTCATTTCCATGGATAGCTAACTTTCGAGTTCACCTGCGTACGGAAGCCAGCGAAGCTGGCTGCAGCACGTCGGGTGCAACGAGGGGTTAGGCAGCCGCATATTGGCCGAGCATGCCGCTAGCCACGAGGGCGAGCAAGACGGTGCCATGCCCACCGACCTACCATGATGGGAACCACTACGACAACCACCAAGGCGAGCGCGCGCGTGGCGGTGTAAAGCGACGACGGCAAAACTCCACCATGCGGGC
>CADEDU010000226.1 GCA_902826155.1 uncultured beta proteobacterium | reverse complement strand
CTCTGCCGCGGTCGGCATCGTGTTCGGCTTTTTCCCGGCCCGGCGCGCCGCGCAGTTGGATCCCATCGAGGCGCTGAGACACGAGTAGGAGGCAGGCTGGAGCCTGACTCAGATGGCCAGAGTCCTTCTACTGCTTTCGCTCGTGCTCGCGGGCTGCGGCACGCTGCCGTCCGGGCGTGGCTGGGGTGAGGATGCGACGTGGCGGCCGGGCTGGCAGCGTGTTCGCGCTTCAGCCGTCAATGCAGCGCGCGATCCCTGGGTCTGGGCACCGCTCGCCGGCGCTGTGGTCATGCAGATCGATGACCTCGACGAACGCACAGCTGACTGGGCGCGCGAGCACACACCGATATTCGGCTCACAGAGGAACGCTGAGAACTGGAGCGACGATCTGCGCACAGCTTCTGCAGTCACGCACTACGCCACGATCGTCGCCACGCCGGGCGGCGACGAGTTTACCGACTGGCTCGCTGCCAAGGCCAAAGGCACGTTGGTCGATGTAGCCGCTGTCAGTGCGACCACGGCGATCACCCGCTCGCTGAAGACTGCAGTCGGTCGCGAGCGGCCGAACGGCGCGGACGACGAGAGCTTCCCTTCCGGCCACACCTCGAGCTCCGCCGTTCACACGCGGCTCGCCTCCCGCAACCTGCACTCGATTCAGATACCGGTCGGCGCGCGCCGCACGCTCGACATCGGGCTGTACGCACTGACCTTAGGCACTTCCTGGTCCCGCATCGAGGCGGGTTGGCACTTCCCGGCCGACACGATGTTCAGTATGGCCCTGGCCAACTTCGTGGCTTCGTTCGTCAACGACTCCTTCCTCGGCCTGGACAGCGACAGCGCTTCGCTCACTCTTGCGGCTACACCCGACGGAGCGATCGTGCAGTGGCGTGCCCGCTGGCGATGAGCGCAGAATGCGCTTCTCCCTTGGGTTTCCTATGTCGAGGCCAGTCCTATGAAAACTCGTGCCGCCATCGCCTGGGCTGCCGGCAAGCCGCTCGAAGTCGCCACTGTGGAACTGGATGGGCCGCGCGACGGCGAAGTGCTGGTCGAGATCAAGGCCAGCGGGGTGTGCCACACGGACGAGTTCACGCGCTCGGGCGCCGATCCCGAAGGCCTGTTCCCGGTGATCTTCGGCCATGAAGGCGCCGGCGTCGTCGTGGACGTGGGCCGCGGCGTGACCTCACTGAAGGTTGGCGATCACGTGATTCCGCTGTACACACCGGAGTGCCGCCAGTGCAAATCGTGCCTGTCGCGTAAGACGAACCTGTGCACCGCGATCCGCGCGACGCAGGGCAAAGGCGTGATGCCGGACGGCACCAGCCGCTTCTCGATCGGCAAGGACAAGGTCCATCACTACATGGGCTGCTCGACGTTCTCCAATCACACGGTGCTGCCGGAGATCGCGCTGGCGAAGATTCGCGAGGACGCGCCGTTCGACAAGGTTTGCTACATCGGCTGCGGCGTGACCACCGGTATCGGTGCAGTCATCAACACGGCGAAGGTGGAGCCGGGCGCGAACGTGGTCGTGTTCGGTCTCGGCGGCATCGGTCTGAACGTCGTGCAAGGCGCGAAGCTCGCGGGCGCGAATCGCATCATCGGTGTCGATCTGAATCCGAAGCGGCGCGCGCTCGCCGAGAAGTTCGGCATGACGGACTTCGTCAATCCCAAAGAAGTCGGCGGCGATCTCGTGCAGCACCTGGTCGCGCTCACCGACGGCGGTGCCGACTACAGCTTCGAGTGCGTCGGCAATGTCGATCTCATGCGCCAGGCGCTGGAATGCTGTCATCGCGGCTGGGGCGTCTCGGTGATCATCGGCGTCGCCGGCGCGGGCCAGGAGATCAAGACGCGGCCGTTCCAGCTGGTCACGGGCCGTGTGTGGAAAGGCACGGCGTTCGGCGGCGCGCGCGGCCGCACCGACGTGCCGAAGATCGTCGACTGGTACATGGACGGCAAGATCAACATCGACGACCTGATCACGCACACGATGCCGCTCAACGACATCAACAAGGCGTTCGACCTGATGCACTCGGGCGAGTCGATCCG
>CADEDU010000225.1 GCA_902826155.1 uncultured beta proteobacterium | reverse complement strand
GGGCGCTCCGCCGCCGCCACCACCGCCGCCACCACCACCGCCACCGCCACCGCCACCGCCGCCGCCACCGCCACCGCCACCGCCACCGCCACCGCCGGCGGCGCCGACGGTGTCGTTGGACGCTGCGCCGACGACGGTGAAGAGCGGTCAGGGGTCGATGCTGTCGTGGTCGGCGTCCAACGCCAAGGGCTGCACGGCCTCGGGTGCATGGACAGGTGCGCGCGCGCCCTCTGGAAGCGAAAGCACCGGTACGCTCACCAGCGACAAGACCTACAAGCTCGACTGCGTGGGCGATGGAGGAACGGCGACGAAGTCGGCCTCGATCACGGTCACCGATGCAGTGACCGGGCCAACCGCCGGCCTCGACTTCAAGGGCAGCGGCTCCACCGGCGGAACCGTGCGGTTCGAGTTCACGAATCCGCTCGCGATGTACCCGGCTACCTACGTCTGGCGCGTCATGCCTCGCCAGCAGGCCGGCTACTACACGACGTTCTTCTGGGGCAACAACGGTACGTTCCTGTGGAACCAGGGCTCGCCTGACTCGTACTATGGCGCGCATCCGTATCCGACGAATCCGCCCAACGGCTCGACCCACAAGTGGGAGATCGCAGTGGGCGGTGGCGACGTCGTGAGCAACGAAGACGTCGTCTACAACGTCTGGTACACGCAGGCTCTGCGCGTGTGGTCCGACGGATCGGGCAAGCAGCACGAGTTCTATTGGAATCTGCCCGACACGAGCAAGGTCGTCAGATGGACCGAGAGGTCCAGCTACGGCGAAGCGCGTCCACCGTCACCGGCGCTGGTGTTCGGCGACGCACCGTGGAATCCGTCGAACGAGATCATGAACGGCATCCTGCGTGGCGTTCAGATCTACACGCAGTCGCTATCGCTCTCGGACATCCAGGCCGAGCTTCAGTCGCCGATGTCGACCAGCGCCGGCAAGTCGAGTGTCTGGTACCTGAACCTGAACCCGACGCCGAGCGATATCTCGGACAAATCGGGTAAGGGCAACAACCCGAGCTGGGTCGGTTCCGAGCGCCCCAGCTTGTGGAACGGGCAGTAGTCGATTCCAGCCGTTCCGGGCGGCGCGGGCCATAACGCCTGCGTCGCCCAGCGTTTCACATGAACGTCGCCCGGCTGCTGCCGTGAGCGGCTAAACTTCGGCGCGGTCGATCCCACGCTCCGGAGCAGCCAATGCCCAGACACGCTCAGTACGTCCCCCAAGGCGTCATTCCCGCGGTGCTGTTGCCGTTCTTCGACGACCTGTCGATCGACGAAGCCAGCTTCCGTGCACATCTGCACGATGTCGCGAGCGTGGAGGGCATCTCGGCGATTACCGTCAACGCGCATGCCTCCGAGGTCGCCTCGTGCACGTTCGACGAGCAACGGCGCGTGCTGGAGATCACCCAAGACACGATCGGCGGGCGTGTACCCATCGTGCACGGCATCTACGCCGAAGGCAGCCTGGAAGCACAGCGCCTCGCGAAGATGGCCACCGCCGGCGGCTCATCGGCGCTGCTGGTTTTTCCCTCGGGGATCTTCACGTTCGGTCAGCGTCCGGAGATGGCCGTCGAACATTTCAAGCGGATCGCCGAAGTCACCGATCTGCCGTTGATCATCTTTCAATACCCCCTGGCCGGCGGGCAAGGCTATCCGCTCGCCACGCTCGAGAAGATCATCGACAGCGTACCGACCGTGCGTGCCATCAAGGACTGGTCCGCCAATCCGCAATTGCACGATCGCCAGATTCGCGCGCTGCAGTCGCGCACCCCGGCCGTCAACGTGCTGACCACGCACAGCTCCTGGCTGCTCAGTTCGCTCGTGCTGGGTTGCAACGGCCTTCTCTCGGGCAGCGGTTCGGTAATCGCCGATCTGCAGGCCCGGTTGTTCCGCGCGGTGCAGGCGAACGATCTGAAGACGGCGCGAGCACTGCACGATCAGATCATGCCCACCGTCGAAGTGTTCTACGTCGAGCCATGGGTCGACATGCACAACCGCATGAAAGAAGCCCTGGTGCTGTTGGGCAAACTGCCGCGCGCGGTGGTGCGTCCGCCGCTGGTGAA
>CADEDU010000224.1 GCA_902826155.1 uncultured beta proteobacterium | reverse complement strand
GCGCCTCGCAGAATCCCTGCACTTTACTACCCCGAGGATCTTCCAGCGATGGAGCTTGCCGGACGTGTAGCGATCATCACCGGCCCTGCCAAAGGCATGGGTCGCGACATCACGCTTTCCTTGGCGCGCGAGGGCGCGGACATCGCGCTGGTCGGGCGCGATCTCGAGGCGATTCGGCCTGTGGAGGCAGAGGTCCGAGCGCTGGGTCGAAAGGCTGTCACGATCGCGTGCGATGTCGTCGACACCAAACAGGTGGATGAGATGGCCGCCGCGACGCGCAAGGCGCTGGGAGGCCGCATCGACATCCTGGTCAACGTGGCCGGCGGCACCGGACCGCTCGAGCGCGACCTCCTCGCGACTACGCCCGAGGAATTCGATCAGGTGATGGATCTCAACGCCAAGGGCTGTTTTCTCACCATGCGCGCCGTGCTGCCGACGATGATCGAGCAGCGCTTCGGCAAGATCTGCAATGTCGGCGGCACGTTCGGTATGCGTGGCCGCGCGCTGCGCCTGGCCTACAGCGCGTCGAAATGGGCGCTGCGCGGCGTGACCAAGAGCGCCGCCCTCGAGTACGGCCAGTACAACATCAACGTCAATTGCGTCGCGCCGGGCATGACCGATGGTCCGCGCTTCGAGAAGGTCTGCGCGGAGAAGGCGAAGACGCTGGGCCTGACGAAAGAAGAAGCACGCAAGGTGTTCGAACGCGAGTACGCGCTGCGGCGCATCTCGCAAGGCGAAGACGTCGCCGATGCCGTGCTGTTCCTGGTGAGCGAACGGTCGCGGCAGATCACCGGGGTCGACCTGCCGGTCGACGGCGGTTGGGCGATGTTGTAACTACGATCAGACGAGGCCAGTGATGAGCACCCAACCCGCCGACCTGGTGATCCGCAACGCGCGCATCGCCAATGCCGAAAGCACCCTCGACGCATCGATCGCAGTACGCGACGGCAAGATTGTCGCCGTGGCTGCCGACGATCTGATGCCGCCCGCCAAGGAAGTGATCGATGCGCGCGGCCGCTACGTGATCCCGGGCGCGATCGACAGTCACGTCCACTTCCGCACGCCCGGTTTCGACTACAAGGAAGACTGGCAAAGCGGCACCGGTGCCGCCGCGCGCGGCGGCGTGACCACCGTGTTCGAGATGCCGAACGTGAATCCGCCCACCGGCACCGTCGCCGCGCTGAAGATGAAGCAGGAGATCGCCGCGGCGCAGGCGTATGTCGACTACGGCATTTACGGTCTGCTCGGCGAAGACACGATCGACAATCTCGAAGACCTGATGAAGCACGGCGTGGCCGGATTCAAGTGCTTCATGGGCAACACCACCGGCAACCTGCCTCCGCCCACCGACGGGGCGATGCTCGAAGGATTCGAGATTCTCGCCAGGCGTGGGTATCGCTGCGTGGTGCACGCCGAGAACGGCTCGATCATGGAGCGGCGCCAGATCAAGATGGAGGCGGTCGGGCGCGACGATCCGTTCGCGCATCTGGCCGCGCGACCGGCAATCGCGGCGATGGAGGCGGTGAGCCGCGCGTGCCTGTTCACGGAATGGACTGGCGGGCGATTGCACATCGCCCACAAGAGCTCTCGCGACGGCTTGCGCTTCGTGCGCGATGCCAAGGCGCGCGGGGTGGATGTCACGGTCGAGACCTGTCCGCAGTATCTGCTGCTCAACGTCGATGCGATGAAGACGCTGGGCGGCATCCTGCGTGTGAATCCGCCGGTGCGCGAGGCCGGTCATGCGGAGGCGCTATGGGAGGCGCTGCGCGACGGAACGATCGACATGATCGCCACCGATCACGCGCCGCACACGCCCGAGGAGAAGACGCGCAAGAGCATCTGGCAATGCGACTGCGGATTTCCGGGTGTGGAGACGCAGATGCCGCTGATGCTCACCGAGGTCAACAACGGGCGCATGAGCATCAACGAGTACGTGCGCTGGGCTTGCGCCAATCCGGCGAAATCCTGGGACGCCTATCCGCGCAAGGGCGTGATCCAGGCCGGCAGCGACGCCGACATCGTCATGCTCGACATGAACATCGAACGCAGCATCGATCAAGGGTCGTTGTTTTCCAAGAGCAAGATCTCGCCCTGGCATGGCCGGCGGGTGACGGCGGGTCCGGTGC
>CADEDU010000223.1 GCA_902826155.1 uncultured beta proteobacterium | reverse complement strand
CTCATTCAGTGCAGTGGCACCGTGCCGTGCGCGGCTGTCCGCTTAGCTCTGCGTTCGGCGGCATGAACCAACCCCCCTACGGCATGCTTTACACATTGGCTCGACTAACGTTGATTAGCGGACTCACCGTTATTACGACGGGCTGCTCATCCGCTCGGTCCCATTTGGCCGAGTGCGAGTACGAGGTTGCGAAATTCTTGAAGGACGACAAATCCTCGTCGGCCATCGAACGCGAACTGAAGAACGATAGCTTCATCCATCTCTGCATGCGTGCACGTGGCTTTGAGTTCAACACCGCACGTTCGAATGCCCAGTCCGAGAAGAAGAGGTACTCCACGTATCTCGATAAAATCAAAGACGAGGGAAATTGGGAGCGTTGGTGGATAGCGAAGCTTTCAAGGTAGACACCGACAACATGCCGCCGAACCCCGCTTTCCAGCTGACCGTCGCAAGCGCGCTGCGCTGGCTTGCGATTCCCTCCTCGCTGGGCTCGTCGGCGGCAGCTGAAAGCGATCGTTAGACCGCTCGTGCACACGCTATGGTCTTCCTGGCGCTAAGTCCGGCCGGCCTTGCTGAGGCGCTTGCTCTCTCAGGCGGCGTCTCGCCTGTTTGGTGTTGTGCAACCGCGCTCTCAGAGCAGCAGTTCGCTGCGATGCACTTGCCTAACCTTACGCGCTTTGCGTATTCCCTGGCACCGTCCGCCGATACATCGTCGCGAATTGCCGACGCCCTCGCCACAATCGAGGAACATCACCCTGGTGAGCGCATCTGGTTCGAACATGCTGCTGCGGTCTAACCCTTCGCTGCACCGGAAAGGCTACAGCTGGCTTCGCCAGCCTCCGCCTTCCTGTGAGCTCAAACGTTCGGCGTCATGAGTCCCACCGAGCAACGGGAGCTCGTGTCCGCATACATCGAGCACAGCAAGTCACGTATCGTCCTGGGCGCCGACCTTGTTTTTGCCGAACGATCCACCGATGAAACGTTCTGGGCCTTCGAAACGCTGGGCGATATCGCTAGAAACGATCCCAGTCTGTGTCTCGCGCTCATCATTGAGATCCTCGCATCCACAGACGACGAGAACGTACTCGCCGTCCTCGCGGCCGGGCCGCTTGAAGACGTCCTAGTCCACCATGGTCCGATATTGATTTCCCAGGTTGAGCGGGAGGCAGAAACTAATGAAAAGTTTAAGTACCTTCTTGGTGGGGTTTGGCGAAACAGCATCGCTCCGGAAGTATGGGGCCGCGTCGAAGCTTCTCGTGGTAAGCCGTGGTAACGAAAGCGACGCCGAACCCCGCTTTCCAGCTGACCGTCGCAAGCGCGCTGCGCTGGCTTGCGAACTCCTCGGCACGCAGTGCCGAGGCGGCAGCTGAAAGCGATCGTTGGGCGTCACAGGGATCACTTGCGGAAGATACGGCAATGCCGTAGTATTGCGCGGTGCGCACAGTTGCGGAAACCCCAGTCTTTCAGCGCTATGCCACCGAAGTGTGGTCCCAGCTTGAGCGCGAGCAGTTCATCTCGTTCATCGCCGCTTCGCCCGAGGCTGGCGCCATCATTCCTGGCAGCGGCGGCTGCCGGAAGGTCCGATGGTCCACCGCCAGCGCTGGCAAACGGGGCGGAGCGAGAGTTATCTACTTCATCGCCCACGACGGCGTGGTCTGGTTGCTGATCGTCTACAAGAAGGCCAAGTTCGACAACCTGCCCACCTCTTTTCTGGCCAAGTTGAAGCAAGGAGTTGAAGATGCCCTCTGAGATCAAGAAGTTTCAGCAAGACCTCTTGGATTCCGTGCGCCAAATGCGCCGCGGTCAGGCTGCTCGGGTCTCGCGGGTCAAGCTCCCGCCCGCAGCCGAAGCGAGAGCGAAGGTGGGGCTGTCTCAGCAGGACTTCGCGCGGCTGCTGGGCGTTTCGCCACGCACATTGCAGGACTGGGAGCAAGGGCGCAGGGAGCCTACTGGCGCAGCAAAGACTCTGCTGCGTCTTGCGAGTGCCCATCCTGAGGTGCTGCTCGAGCTCAACGAGTGACGCCCAACCCTTCGCTGCACCTGACCTGCGCCAGCCGGCTTCGCCGTCTGTCGCAGGCAGGTGAGCTCAAACGTTGTGCGTCACGCGCCTTTGCATGCACGGGCAAATCGC
>CADEDU010000222.1 GCA_902826155.1 uncultured beta proteobacterium | reverse complement strand
GCGACGACCTGGTTCAGCGTCTTGCTGTCGATCTGCGAGAGCGTGTCGTTGATCGTGTGGTGGACGTCGAAGTAGTTCGTCGCATCCTGCGATAGATCGAGTATCGGCACGCCCAGCGCGTGCAACGGACGCAAGTCCGAGCCACCGCGTGCTTCGTTGTCGCCGGCCTCCAGTCCAAGCGGCTTCAGCGCCTCGCGGATTGCATCGACTGCAGGCACTGCAGCCGGCGCGACGTTCGACTGGATGCGATACACAGCGCCGGCGCCCAGGTCAGCTTCGGCGGCCAGCACGTGACGTGCCGCTTCGTCGCCGACGAGCCGTGCGTATTCCCGCGCGCCCGACAAGCCGAACTCTTCGTTGGCGAACAGCACGACGCGGACCGTGCGCGCGGGCTTGCGTTCCAGCCTGCCGATCAGTCGCGCCGCTTCGATCACGATCGCGACGCCGGCACCATCGTCGATTGCGCCCTGGCCGAGATCCCACGAGTCGAGATGTGCACCGAGCAATACGATCTCGTTCGCGCGCTCGGTGCCCGGAATTTCGCCGATCACATTTGCGGACCACGTCGCCGGCAACTCGCGCGCGGTCGACTTCACTCGCACACGCACGGGCTTGCCCGGCTTCAGCCAACGAGCCAGCTGATCGGCGTCCGGATTCGACAGCGAGAGCGCGGGAATGCGCGGCGCATCGACGCGATAGTTCAACGATCCGGTGTGCGCGTGGCGCTGGTCGGAAGTGCCGACCGAACGGATCAGCAATGCGACTGCGCCGAGATGCGCGGCCGCGCTTGGACCCTCGCTGCGATTTCTGACCGTCGCACCGTAGCCGGAACCGTCGCGCGTCCGCTCCATGCGCTGGTTGATGAATACAATCTTGCCGCCGACAGTTGCCGCGGGCAGCGCGTTGAGCGCGTCCAGCGAGGCGACTTCGAGCACCGGCGCTTCGACGCCGTCATCGGACGTGCCGATGCTGCCACCGAGCGACACAGCGACCAGCGGCTGCGGCGTGGGTCCGGCGAGTGTTACTTCGGCGTGACCTCGCACCCAGCGGGGCACGAGCACGTCCTGGCTGCGAACTTGCGAGAAGCCCAGGCTCCCGAGCTTGTTGAGCGCCCAGCGCACCGCGGCCGCATCGCCGCTGGAGCCCGCGGAACGCGGCCCGACTTCCGTGACGAGCGACGTGACGTGCTCGTACGCTGAGGTTCCCGACAGCGCCCGATCGCGCAATGCGCCTGCCGTGGCGAGTTGCTGCTCGCTCCAATCCGCACCGGCGGCGAACGCCGGTGCCAGAACTGCACACAAGGCCAATGTCGGCACCTTCGCGCAGCGAACCACAATCGCCATCGGAAACTCCTTAATTCAACGGGCTGCCGGGGGAGCCCAAGGTTATGTCGCGTTGTATGTATAATGCCAACGCCCGACTGCGCACCGCGGCCCTGGCGTGCGGTGAGAGACTGAATGAGGTCATGGGAAAAGACATAGAACTCGCCATCTTGTTCGCCGATGTGGTCGGCAGCACGCGCATCTACGAGGTCATGGGCGATTTACGGGCCCGCGATATGGTACTGACCTGCGTCGAGATCATGCGAGCCGCGACCGAGCAGAACCACGGAACGGTGATCAAGACGATCGGCGACGAGATCATGGCGACGTTCCCGACGGCGAACGACGCCCTCAATGCTGCGAGCCGCATGCAGCACGACATCCGCATCCACCAGGAACTGAAAGTGGAGGGGCAGCCGATCGCGATCCGCATCGGCGGGCACTTCGGCCCGGTCGTCCTCGAGAACCGCGACATCTTCGGCGCCGCCGTGCATACGGCGAACCGCATGACCAGCCAGGCGAAGGCCGGCCAGATCATGATCACCAGCGCCATGGTCGAGCGGCTCGCGCCCGAATGGCAGTCGGCCGTGCGCCAGATCGACGTCGCGACGCTCAAGGGCAAGACCAGCGAGGACGAGCTGTTCGAGGTGCTGTGGCAGAAGGAAGACGCCACCAGCATGTTGCCGGCGTTCGCTCTCGGCAATGCCGCGTCCCGCGAGAAGCAGCGCGTGCGGCGCCTGCGCGTGACCTTTCAAGGCGAAGAGATCGTGGTCGACGACGGCCGCACCAACATCTCGATCGGGCGCGCCGAGGAGAACGACATCGTCGTCAAGGGCAACCTGATCTCGCGGCTGCA
>CADEDU010000221.1 GCA_902826155.1 uncultured beta proteobacterium | reverse complement strand
GATTCTCGATGATGCCGTTGTGAACGATCGCGATGCCGTCGCGCGAGATGTGCGGATGGGCGTTGCGCTCCGAGGGCACGCCGTGCGTCGCCCAGCGTGTATGCGCGATGCCGACGTGGCCGTCGACCGGGGTCTCGTTCAACGCCTCCTGCAGCATCTTGACCTTGCCGACCGTGCGCAGGCGGCGCACCTCGCCGCTGCCGTTGATGAGGGCAACGCCGGCCGAGTCGTAACCGCGGTATTCCAGGCGGCGCAGCCCTTCGATCAGGATGGGAAGGATGTTTCGATCAGCGATCGCGCCGACGATTCCGCACATGAAAAGACCCCTGGACCCGTTTTCAGGCGGGCATTGTAGCGCCGCGGGGCGGGTAAAAATTGCAGCGGATCACGGTCTTAAGCTGGGGGACTGGCCGAGAGGGCAATCGCATCGTCCGAAAGTACGGGTGCAGGCGGCCGCGGCCCGCGACCGTCGATAACGCAGGCGCTTGCGCCTACTCCTTCTTCCGTGGCCGTTTCCAGCCGTCGAGGGTCACCTGCTTGGCACGGGCGATGGTCAGCTTGCCGGGCGGGGCGTCTTTCGTGATCGTCGAGCCGGCCGCCGTATTGGCGTCGGCGCCGATCTTGACCGGCGCGACCAGCATCGAGCCGGAGCCGACGAACGCGCCGTCGCCGATTTCGGTGCGGTGCTTGTTCACGCCGTCATAGTTCACCGTGACGGTGCCCGCGCCGACATTGACCTTGCTCCCGACCGTCGCGTCGCCGAGATACGTGAGATGGTTGGCCTTGCTGCCGGCACCGATCTCGCTCTTCTTCACTTCGACGAAGTTGCCGATGTGCACTTCATCGTGCAGCACGCTCTCGGGCCGCAGCCGCGCGAACGGACCGATCGAACACTTCGCGCCGATAGTGGTGCGGTCGACGACACAGTTCGGGTGCAGCTCGGTGTCCGCGCCGATGCGGCAATCCTTCAGGTAGCAATTCGGCCCGATGCGCACCCGATCGCCGAGCTCGACCGTGCCGACCATCACGACGTTGACGTCGATGAACACGTCGCGACCCACGGTGACCTTGCCACGGATATCGACCCGTGCGGGATCGGCGAGCGTGACGCCGTCGAGCATCAGCGCGTTGGCGCGCTCGGCGCGTAACGTCGCCTCCAGTTGAGCCAGCTGCACTTTGTCGTTCACACCGAGCACCTCCGCTTCGGTCGGAGAAATCACTGCGCCCACTTGCACGCGCTCACGCACCGCCATGACGACGACGTCCGTGAGGTAATACTCTTGCTGCGCGTTGTCGTTCTTCAGCGCGGCTAGCCACTTGCGCATCAGTCGCGCCGGTGCGCTCATCAAGCCGGTGTTGATCTCCGGGATCGCGCGCTCCTTGGTGTTCGCATCTTTCTGTTCGACGATGCGCACGACGTTGTTGGCCGTGTCGCGCACGATCCGGCCGTAGCCGCTCGGGTCCTTGAGGATCACGGTAAGCAGGCCGAGCCCTTCGGCGCCGGCTGCGACGAGCTGTTCGAGCGTCGCGACGCGAACGCAAGGCACGTCGCCGAACAGAATGAGCACCTGGTGGTCGTCGGGGATCGACGGTATGGCCTGGGCGACGGCGTGACCGGTGCCGAGTTGCTCGGCCTGTAACACCCAGTTGACCGGCTCGCTCGCCAGCACCTGTTTCACTTGCTCGCCGCCGTGGCCATACACGACGTGGATCGCGTCGGCACGCAGGGCCTTCGCGGTCGCGATCACGTGGGAGAGCATCGGTTGACCGGCCAGAGGTTGCAGCACCTTCGGCAGATCCGATTTCATGCGCTTGCCCTGGCCAGCTGCCAGGATGACGATCGAAAGAGGCATGGCCGGAGTGTACCCCCGACCTATTGCTTGAGCTTCCTCAGCTTCTCGATCGCGCGGATCTGCGCAGCGGCTTGTGCCAGCTCCGCCTGCAGCTTGGCCGTGTCCATCTTGTCGTCGCGATTACGCAGCGCCTCTTCCGCCCGCTGCTTCGCCTGCAGCGCCGCGGCCTCGTCGATGTCGTGCGCCCGCAGCGCCGTGTCGGCGAGGACGGTCACGAGGTGCGGCTGGATCTCGATGGCGCCGCCCGACACGTAGAAGAACTGCTCCTCGCCCGCCGGCGTCTGCACGCGAACTTCGCCCGGCTTGAGCGTCGTCAGGAGCGGCGCGTGCCGCGGGGCGATACCGATATCGCCCATGACCGCCGGCACGAACACCATCGAGGCTTCGCCCGAGAAGATCTCGCCTTCGGCGCTAACGATATCGACGTGGAT
>CADEDU010000220.1 GCA_902826155.1 uncultured beta proteobacterium | reverse complement strand
GGGCTCGCCATCATGCGCCGCGCGACGTCGATCGACTTGGCAGTCTTGAGGTGCGGCCGCAAGCCCACGCGCAGCTCCTGCAGGCGATGCTTGAGCCGCGCGATATTGCGATCCATGCGTGCTCGATCCAGCAACAGACTCGGGGTCGGCAGTGAGCTCAGATCCGGACGTGGCATGCCGGAACGATACAACGCATGGACCGCTACGCCAATCAATGCCTGCGCCGCAGTGTGTGCCGGTGCACGTAAGCACCCACCTTGCGCCCGAGCTCCGCGCCAGCTTCCTGGTCGAAGCGGAAATGGATCCCGCCGAAGACGCGCGCGTCATCGATGTCACGGGTCATCTGCCGAAAGGCGCCGTACTGGAGCACGACACCGGCGACCGCCGGGTTGCTGAGCGTAATGAAATGGTGGCGCGCACCGAACATTCGTTCGAGCACCTCACGAGCCGCGTTACTCGAGCTGCCGTGCCCCGACGCATAGCTCGGGAAGCACGGCGTCAGTACGAAGGGCTTGAAGTCGGGATCGCCACGAGTGAACAGATTGCCATCGGCGTCGCCGGCGCGAATCGCGGTCTCGGGGCGCCAGAAGTTGTAGTGATACTTCGTCTCGAACACCGCCGCCTGCGCATCGCTGATCGCGACGTTGACGAGTGCGAGCGCACGCGCCTTCTCGGACAGCGAGCGGCCCTGCTCGACGGCGACCTGCGATGCCGCTGCATTCCATACGGGAACCGGCGCGGTTGCGGCGTAGAAGCGAGCAACGTCGGCTCGGTCCTGTGGCCGGAATCGACTGTCGACGCCGCCGACGAGCCGCACCTCCCAGTAGTCGCGCACGTAGCGCTTGCTGGTGAGCGCTGGTGGCGGTGCGGCGCGGAACTGATCCGTGGTCTCGATTGCAAATGGGCGTAGATTCCGCCACTGCAACAGGACACCGCCGGCCGGCGGACAACTCGGCGTCAGCTGCCACTCACCGGGGGCGGTCGATGCGGGTACATGGAATTCCGGCGGAGCGGAACCGTCGTCAGCACGCAGGGCAATCATGGCCGCTGCTGCCACCTCGCCGACGGCAATGCCTTGCTGCTTCGGCGCGCCATCTGCGATGCCGGCGAGTGACGTCGTGCGCGCAGCATCCAGCGCCAACGCGTTCGCAGGGAAATAGTTCTTCAGCACCCCATGGGCTGCCGCGACCGCAGCGGCTTCCGCAGACGCCGTGGGCGCAGCGGTGATCGTGCCCAGGTAGGGGTCGAAATCCTTGTTGATGGCATTCACCGCCTCGAATACCGCCAACTGCGTGATTGCTGCGAAGCGCGCCTGGAAGACCGGATTCTGGCCGGCCGTGGTGCTGACCATGATTGCGTTCCATTCGAGCACCGGATCGTTCGTCGACAGCGCCGCGGTTGAGAGCAGCATGCCGCAGACAGCGGCAGCCAGCCGAGTTCGCATTTCCATGATGGTTACTCCTGATGTGCGTGAGGTCGGCGTACTCTCCCGCATCGCCCGCGGCTGCAACCAGTCACCAAACTGGACCGCGCTGCTCGCATCTCGCATCGATTCGCGAGGGCGCCCGTGGCAATCTTGCGGGGCATGCGCATCCTGACTCACCGCGATCTGCTCGACCTGCTGCCGCCGCGCCGGATCATCGAGGCCGTAGAGCAGGGCGTCCGGGCGCTGCATGCGGGCGCGGTCGCGGTGCCCGACCGCGGTCACTTGCACTGGCAGGGTACGACTCTGCTCACCATGCCTTCCGCCAACGATGCCTTTCTGGGCGTCAAGTCTGTGGCCGTGGTGCCGTCGAACGCGCAGCGCGATCTGCCCGTTACGAGAGGCGTCATGCTGCTGTTGCGCGGGGACACGAGCGAGCCGCTCGCCTTGCTGGACGCAGGTGCACTGACGTGCCAGCGGACTGGAGCCGTCGGGGCGTTGGGAGTGAAGTACATGACGCCTGCTGATACCGATTCGGTCGGCATCGTGGGTGTCGGCGTGCAGGGACTCTGGCAAGCGATCTTCGCCTGTGCCGTGCGGCCGATCCGTACGATCTTCTACGTTGCGCGCAAGGACGACGCAGCTGCGCGCTTCGAAGCCGAGCTCGCGTCGCGCATCACCGGGGTAACTTGTGTTCGTTGCGTGGATGCGAGGGAGCTGGTGGAGCGCACGAGATTGATCATCACCGCGACGACCGCGTCGTCTCCGGTGTTGCCTGACGAGCCGCACCGGCTTCGCGGCAGGCATTTCATCAGCGTCGGTTCGTTCAAGCCGAGCCAGCAGGAGTTGCCGACGTCGGTCTGTCGGCTTGCAGGTCATCTCGCGATCGACTCGGCGGCGGCGATGCAAGAGGTCGGTGACGTACTGCGGCCGCTGGAGAGCGGTGTGCTGCGGCGAG
>CADEDU010000219.1 GCA_902826155.1 uncultured beta proteobacterium | reverse complement strand
GGTGCGCTCATGCGGCCCTCGCCATCGACGCGTGCCCACCGACGAGGCAATGCTTGTTCTGGATGTGGTACTCGAACTCGCTGCGGAAGTGCTGGATGAAGCTCTTCACCGGCAGCGCAGCGGCGTCGCCCAGCGCGCAGATCGTGCGTCCGGCGATGTTGTCGGCCACGGTGATCAGCCGGTCCAGATCCTCCGGGCGGCCCTGACCGTGCTCGATCCGATGCACCATCCGGTACAGCCAGCCGGTGCCCTCGCGGCACGGTGTGCACTGGCCGCACGACTCCTCGTAGTAGAAGAACGACAGCCGTTCCAGGCAGCGGACCATGCAGCGCGTCTCGTCCATGATGATGACGGCGCCCGATCCGAGCATCGACCCGGCCTTGGCAATCGAGTCGTAGTCCATGTCGGTCTGCATCATGATCGCGCCAGGCAGCACCGGCATCGATGAGCCGCCGGGAATGCACGCCTTGAGCTTGCGTCCGCCGCGCATGCCACCGGCCATCTCCAACAGCTTCGCGAACGGCGTGCCGAGCCGCACTTCATAGTTGCCCGGACGCTCGATGTCGCCCGACACCGAGAACAGCTTGGTGCCGCCGTTGTTGGGCTTGCCCAACTCCAGATACTTGTCGGCGCCCATCGACAGGATGAACGGCACCGCGGCGAACGTCTCGGTGTTGTTGATGGTCGTGGGCTTGCCGTACAACCCGAAGCTCGCCGGAAACGGCGGCTTGAAGCGCGGTTGGCCCTTCTTGCCTTCGAGTGATTCGAGCAGCGCGGTCTCTTCGCCGCAGATGTAGGCGCCGTAGCCGTGATGGGCATACAGGTCGTACGAGAACTCGCTGCCCAGGATGTTCCTGCCCAGATAGCCGGCCGAGTACGCTTCCTTCAGAGCCTCCTCGAAGCGCTCGTATACCTCCCAGATCTCGCCGTGGATGTAGTTGTAGCCCACGGACGAGGCGGTGGTGTACCCGGCGATGATCATTCCTTCGATCAGCGCGTGCGGGTTGTACCGCATGATGTCGCGGTCCTTGAACGTGCCCGGCTCGCCTTCGTCGGAGTTGCACACCATGTACTTCTGCCCCGGGAACTGCCGCGGCATGAAGCTCCACTTCAGTCCGGTGGGAAAGCCCGCGCCACCGCGCCCGCGCAGCGCCGAGCGCTTCAGGTCGGCGATGATCGCATCGGGCGCCACCTTCTCGGTGATCAGTCGCTTCAGCACGGCGTACCCGCCGCGCGCCTCGTAGTCGCGCAGACGCCAGTTGGTGCCGGTGACACCGTTCATGATCACGGCGTCGGGGCCGTAGGTGTCCGGGGCGAAGGGGATCTTGGCGGTGTTCATGACTGGTCGGCGATGAATTGCTCCGGACGCTCGATCAGCTGATCGAGCCGCGGCGCTTCCATGAAGCTGATCATCTTCTTGTTGTTGACCAGCATCACCGGTGCGTCACCGCATGCGCCGAAACATTCGCCCTCCTTGAGCGTGAATCGGCCGTCCTTGGTGGTTTCGTTCCAATCGATGCCCAGACGCTTCTTGAGATGCTCGGCGGCATCGGTCGAACCGCGCAGCGCGCACGGCAGATTGGTGCAGATGCACAGCTTGAACCGGCCGACCGGTTTCAGGTCGTACATCGTGTAGAAGGTGGCGACCTCGTACACCGCCACCGGCGCCATGCCCAGATACTGCGCCACGAAGTCCATGACCTCGGTGGTCAGATGGCCCTTCTCGTCCTGCGCCACCGTCAAGGCGGCCATGACCGCCGATTCCTTGCGCTCGGGCGGGTACTTCTTGACGGCCAGATCGATCCTGGCCAGCGATTGCGCGCTCAGCATCTGCTCATGCCTGAATGATTGATTCGCCGGCTCGGCATCGGTTCATCGATCGACCTCGCCGAACACGATGTCCATGGTGCCGATGATCGCCACCACATCGGCGAGCATGTGGCCCTTGCACAGCTCGTCCATCGCGGCGAGGTGCGCGAAGCCCGGCGCACGGATCTTGAGGCGATACGGCTTGTTCGCCCCGTCGGACACCAGATAGATCCCGAACTCGCCCTTGGGATGCTCGACCGCCGCGTAAGCCTCGCCTGCCGGAACGTGCATGCCTTCGGTGAAGAGCTTGAAGTGGTGAATCAGCTCTTCCATGTTGGTCTTCATCGCCACGCGTGAGGGTGGCGCCACCTTGTGGTTGTCGACGATCACCGGGCCGGGATTCTTGCGCAACCAGTCGATGCACTGCCTGATGATGCGATTGGACTGGCGCATCTCTTCCATGCGCACCAGGTAGCGGTCGTAGCAGTCGCCGTTCACCCCAACCGGAATGTCGAAATCGACATCGGCGTACGTTTCGTACGGCTGCTTCTTGCGCAGGTCCCAGGCGATGCCCGAGCCGCGCAGCATCGG
>CADEDU010000218.1 GCA_902826155.1 uncultured beta proteobacterium | reverse complement strand
TGTGGTCGTCGCGAATGATCACGCGGCCGATGTGCTTGCCGTCGATGCCGGCTTCATTGGCAATCGCACCGACGATGTTGCCCGGTTGCACGCCATGATCGCGGCCCACTTCGATGCGGTACGTTTCCATCGTCGTGCCGTCAGGGATGTGGTAGCGCGGCTCCGGGCGGTTTTCGGTTCGCGGTGTGCGCTCCGACCTGCGTTCGGACGCGCGTTCCGATCTGTGAGCTGGCCTGCGTTCCGACGTGTGCTCCGGCTTGCGTTCCGAAGTGCGTTCCGGCGCGCGCTCCGATGCGCGCTCTGCATCTAGTAGTAGCGGCTTCTTGCCTTGCGCAATCGCAGCGAGCGCGGCGGCGATCTCGACGCCGGTCACATTGTGTTCGCGCTCGTAGCGCTCGATGAGCGCGCGAAATGGCGCGCCTTCGTCCGCCGCCAGCGCAGTGCTGATGCGCTCGTGGAAACGCGCGACGCGTCGGTCGTTCACGTCATCGATGGTCGGCAGCGCCATCTCTTCCATGTCGTGACGAGTCGTGCGCTCGATCACGCGCAGCATGTTCCGTTCGCGCGGCGCGATGAACAGGATCGCCTCGCCGCTGCGACCGGCTCGGCCCGTGCGGCCGATGCGGTGCACGTAGGATTCGGGGTCATGAGGCACGTCGTAGTTGACGACGTGGCTCACGCGCTCGACATCGAGTCCGCGTGCTGCGACGTCGGTGGCGACGACGATGTCGATCTGGCCGCTCTTCAGTCGCGCGATCGTGCGTTCGCGCTGCGCCTGCACGATGTCGCCGTTCAGAGCTTCAACGGCAAAGCCGCGAGCTTCCAGGCGCTGCGCCAGGTCTTCAGTCGCGATCTTCGTGCGGGCGAACACCAGCATGGCGTCGAACGGCTCCGCTTCGAGAATGCGCGTCAACGCATCGAGCTTGTGCATGCCGCTGACGATCCAGTAACGCTGCCGGATATTGGTCGCCGTGCTGGTCTTGCTCTTGATCGTGACTTCGGCGGGCTTGTGCAGATGGTTCTTCGCAATACGCCGGATCTCGGCCGGCATGGTCGCGGAGAACAAGGCGATCTGCCGCTGCTTCGGCGCCTGCTCGAGGACCCATTCGACGTCGTCGATGAAGCCCATGCGCAGCATCTCGTCGGCCTCGTCGAGCACGATGTGCTTGAGCGTGGCGAGCTTCAGAGTGCCTTGCTTGATGTGGTCCATGACGCGGCCGGGTGTGCCGACCACGACGTGCACGCCGCGGCGCAAGCTGTGGAGCTGCGGTTGGTAGCTCTGGCCGCCGTAGATCGGCAGGACGTGAAAGCCTTTGAGGTGCGTCGCGTAGCGCTGAAATGCTTCGGCAACCTGGATCGCGAGCTCGCGAGTCGGCACGAGGACCAGCGCCTGCGGCAGATGCTCTTCCAGATCGATGCGCGAAAGAATCGGCAAGGCGAAGGCGGCAGTCTTGCCAGTACCCGTCTGCGCCTGGCCGACGACATCGGACCCGGCAAGCATGTGCGGGATGGTGGCGGCCTGGATCGGCGTCGGCGTTTCGTAGCCGAGCTCCTCGAGGGCTTTTACGACCGCCTCGCTGAGAGAGAGATTGCGGAAATTGGTGACGGGCGCGTCGGGGCGATCGGGGTGCAAGGGAGTCTCGGGGGAGTGGGTGGCGCGGGCGGCGAACCGGCGCTGGGGGCCGCATTCTAGTCTGGAGGGCGGCGGAAGTCGAAAAAGAGCGATCAAGTCACGCTATGGCCGACTTGACCCAACTGTGATGGTGCCCGCGGCAGCCGCAGATCGGGGTGGCTAGGCTTTGGGCACGTCACGACGGAGTGCCGGAGGCAGCGTGAAACAGCGGTCGAACGGGATCGAGATGAAAATGGACTGCGTGGCGCGAATGATCTCGCTAGTCAGCCTCACCGCGTACTCTGGCCGAGCCGGGACCGGTGACGAGACGGGGGGCTTCGTGGCGAACGCAAAGGAAAGGGCGCCCGAGCGAATCGACATGCGCCCGGGCAGCACGCCATCTCTGCAAGCGCGCTCGCTGAAGCCAGGTGACGAGGAATGCGCAGCGAGCAAGCGATTGAGGAAGTGCGTCGATCCATAGCGACCGTACCTTGGGAACGGCTCGCGCATGCATATCACGGCGCTTGGGATGCACCGGAGAAGCTCGAGATTTTCGTGAGCAGTACTGCGTCGGATGAAGCGCTGAACAAATCCATCGACTGGATGTGGGGAAGCTTCTTCATCAAGGAAGCATCTACAGCGCATCGACGCCAGTGTTGTGGATCCTGATCGACCTGCTGGCAGCCTTGGCACCCATCGCTCCACGAGCGACCCACGAGCATGAAAGTGGCTCTCGCCAGACGCCATCCATCAGTCATCAGTCACGCCGCTCTTGCTGGCAACTTCCGCGCCGGCCGCAAGTTTCGCGACAGACTCGATTGCTA
>CADEDU010000217.1 GCA_902826155.1 uncultured beta proteobacterium | reverse complement strand
CGTGACTTTGGCCACCGTGAGATGATTTGGGTTTCCGAGCAACAGCCCTAGCCTTGAGGATCGAACTTTCCGTCGACCGCTAGCCCACCTATTGGTCTAACGCCTCACTTGGTGTACGACCACGGGCAATACGTCGCGCGGACGCACCTTAACTGGAATTGGCGGCAACCACTTCGCCTGCAGCTTTCGCTCCCCCGGAACACTCAACGGGCCGGACTAGAAGCTGTGGTAGTGCGCCTTGCGCCAGTGAGGTCGCACCGTCCCGCCCGACCCCTCTTCCTTCGATGATCCATGAATCGCTTCGGTGGCGCGAATGGTCGCGCCGATGCGCATACCAACGTCCCACGTTAAGGACCGCTCCGCCGCGAACAGTTTGTCGCCCTCCTTCGTGTGCTTAGGCTGCGGCCGGTCGCGCCACGCGTCTCCCGGAATATCCGGCTCGTCGGTGCATAGATACAGCGCGAGGGAAATCAGCGGCTCGGCAACCTGACGCATCCAATCGGCAAGACGCTTGCGATGATTTGCATGCGCCCCGCTCGCGCGTTCGGAGCTGGCGATCGTTTCCTCGATTGCGAGCCCAAGCGGCCACGGGCCCAACTGGATGCCGATGCCCTTGAGTCCGCGTTCGGTATCGAGCACAAATCGCAATTCGTCGCGCTGCTCCTTCGGATCCCAATCCAGATGAACGAACGCGCCATACATCGACTCGTTCAACGATCGCAAGCCCGGTGTCTCGACATACACGCACCAGCTCGGCAACCGACTGAGCAACTCACACGGTATGTCGCCCTCGATGCGGGTGCCGATCAACGCCGAGTACAACGATGCATCGTAGCAATAGATCCCCTGCGTGTAGCGCCAAGCGCTAAGCGCTGCGATGGCTGGCACATCCGCGAGCTCTCGACTGTTCAGTTTCTGCCGCTTCGTCGCGATCTGAAGGACGCCGTAGACGCCCTCGAGCGAGCAGTAGACGTACGCCGGCTGACTGCGTCCGCCAGCACGCGCGCGAAAGTATCGGTACAGCTCGATGCGATTCCAAATGTTCGGATAGCGCCTGGACAGCGCATTCAACAGCTCATGCGGACGACAATCCGCATTGGGCACGATGGTGTTCAAGAGTGCGCTCCTCCCCGAACACCGTTTGTAGCGAGCTACGCTCTGCTGGACGCGGAACTCCGGCACGGCGCGCCCGCCGCCGACGTCACAACTCGTGACACAACCGAGAAACGCCCAGCCCTGCAATCAACCGGCTGTTGACGCGTCACTACCCGTAACGCGCGTACGAGCCGCGCGAAGGCCTCGGCCGGAGCACCGACCCTCAGGGGACGAGCAAGCCGCTCACGCTAGCCCGCAACGCGCTGGGCGCAACTGGTTTGGATAACACCACCCCCGGCGACGGACACTGCAGCTCGCGATCGACCTGCCCGGTGATCAGAATCGCCGGAATGGCATACTCGGAACGACCCCGAATCGCTTCGATCGCCTGCACGCCGGTGTGTCCATCGCCCAGGTCGTAGTCCGCGACAATCAAATCCGGGCGCAGCCCACCCTGGGACACCTGCGCGAGCGCCTGCGCGGCGTTGGCCAGGGCCGAGGTGGAGCATCCCCAGCGCTCGAACATCGCCCGCAGGCTGTCGCGCACCGCCGGCTCATCGTCGATCACCATGACCGTGCTGCCGGCGAACGCCGGCGCGAACATCGTCGGGGCGGGCAAGCGCGGCGCGCGAAGCTGCGCCGCCACTCGTCCAAGCGTGATCGAGAATCGCGAGCCCTGCGTGGGCTCGGAGCGTACCTCCACCGCATGCCCCAGCAAGCGCGCGAACTGATCGACGATGGTCAGCCCCAAGCCCAGCCCGTGAGGGCCGCGATGCAATCGCTGGTACTGCGCGAACGCGGTCTTCATGTCGTGCTTGGCGATGCCAACGCCGGTGTCGAAGACATCGACTCGCACCGCGCTGACGCCGCATCGACGCACGCCAACCAGGATCTTGCCTTGCAAGGTGTAGCGAATCGCATTGCTCAGGAGGTTAACCATTATGCGCTCGAACAGCGCCGGATCAGTGCGCACCCATAGCCGCGTGCGACGCACGCGCAGCGCTAAGCCTCTGGCCTGCGCCGCATGCGTCACCGCCACCACCGCCCGATCGATCACATCCTGCAACGGAACGTCATCTAACTGCGTGGTGAGCGTCCCCGCATCGAGCCGGCAAATGTCGTTCAAGCTGTCGAGCGAATGCTCGAGCGATTCGAGCAACACGTGCATCTTCGCGGCCAAGGCGTGCGCCTCGCGCCGATCGGCCGCAGCGTAGTCCAATGTCGAATAGATCCCGAGCGCCTGTAACGGTTGCCGCAGATCGTGCGAGGCCGCGGCGACGAATCGAGTCTTGGCGTGATTGGCTTCCTCGGCACGCAGCTGCGCCTGGGCAAGCGCCCGCGCCTGCTCGGCCACCTT
>CADEDU010000216.1 GCA_902826155.1 uncultured beta proteobacterium | reverse complement strand
GCGCCACGGCCGACTGCAGGCGCATGCAGCAGGTCTGCAGGAGGCCGGGGAGTTCGATTGCAGGCTCGGTCACCTGCTGCACGTCGTACAGCACCAGCGACTCGGCGGCGTCCTGCATGAGGTCCAGGATGTCGTCCATGCGCGAGATCAGCCGGTGGATGTCGTCCCGGTCGAGCGGCGTGACGAAGATGGTCTGGATCAGCGCCACCGTCTCATGGGTGATGCGGTCGGCGTTGTGCTCGAGGTCGTTGATGCGATCGATGCGGGCCGCGCGCTGCGACTCGTCGCCATAGTTCTTGAGCAGCTCGGCGAGCACCGCGCTCGCCTCTGCCGCCAGGCTCGAGTGCTGGTTGAAGAGCTCGAAGAAATGGTTCTCGCGCGGAACGAGCTTGCCCAGGAGGTTCATGGCTGGCCTTTGACTGCAGACGGAAAGCGGAATCCCACCCGAAATATTCTTATGGGGCGTGCCCGGGGCCATGCGAGCCACGGTGCCAGCCTTGAGGGCGCGCATTATGGCGCGCCGGCTCACTCCCACTCAATTGTTTCGCAGCCTCGCAACCCCGCGCAGCTGCTGAAGTTCTCGAAGTCATTGCGCAGGTTTACCGTCACGGCGACCGACAAAGCGCTTCGCTTGGAGCCGATAGATCGCGATGGATGCCGAAAGCATCCGGTCACGAGCGGCCTGCTTCCGAAGAAGCCGGCAAGTTCAACATCTCTCTGACCCATCGAACCTCGTGGGTCGTCGGCTTGAGCATCGTCTGGATACGCAGCGCCACTCGCGCCGACTGCCCGAGCGCCTCACCGGCCTCGGTCGCGAGCCTGTACGCCATCAGCACGTCGAGCGCAGTCAACTCATAGCCCCTGCCCTGGCAGATCCAGTGCAACGCCGCGAGCGCGACTTCCGCGGCGAACGCTGGCGCCTTCCCGACGTTGTCTCGGGCAGCACGGATCAACGTCTTCGGATCGCAGGGCGATTTCCACGCCAGCTGCATTGCGAGGTCAAAGCGCTTGAGCGTCTTCGCCGTGGCGAACCACTTGCCCTCCTCGCCGGGCGTGGTCGCGATGAGGTCCGTCAGCAGTCGATCCGCATCGATCTCGGGATACTTCCTCGACACCAATCGGTAGGTCGCCAGATAGGTGCTGGCGCGGTTCGCCTCCAGCGCGTGCTTTTCATACGCCTCAGTGCGGCGGCCGGCCTGCAGCAGGACGCCTTCGGCGAATCGTGCGAGCCCCGCCATCGGCGTCCAAGGGTTCACGGCGTTGGCCGTAAACTCGATGGCCTCGTCGATCTCGCCTCTGGCCACCTTGCACCGCCCCGCCCACAGCAGGTCGTGCCACGAGGGGCGCGGATCACTGCCAATGAGGGCGATCAAATCCTCGTGCCGACCCGCGGCGAACAGGGCGCTGTAACAGGCCGACTCGGCCCGGGTGAAAGCGAACTGTCCGCGACGCCGCGAGGCGTGAACTTGCCGCACGAGATCCATGAGGCGATCCGCCCAACGCGACGCGACTTCCGGCGTCGCGCACACCTCACTCCAGCGCTCGTCGAGCAATTCGAGATACGGTGGATCATCGTTCTGGATTGCCTCGAACAATTGTTCGAGCCATGTCTCGCGCATGGCCTCATTGGCGGGTGCCTGCGCGATCACCGGAACGAGCGCGTCGACAGCGGCGCGCGCAACGCTGCCGAGTGCGCCCGATGAGCTGTCCACCTGTTCCAGCGCCGGAGACAGCTTCACGAGAAACCTGACCGCACCGTCCGCAGCATGCAACGGATCATGGCGAGCAACCGCGTGGATCTCCGCGAGCGCCTCTGCAATGCGCTGGCTAGCCAGCCTGCTCGCACGCCAACCGAAGCCTCCGCGACGGAAGCGCTTGGTAAAGACCCAGTCGGCCGCCTTGCCCATCAAGTCACCTGCCCTCAGGTCAGCGGATAGAGCTTCGGGAACCAGCGCTCGACGACGTCGATGGGGAAGCCCAATCTCAATGGAGCCTTGTGCGAGCCTGAGATCAGCAGTCGCTTGTCGATCAACGCGGAGATCACACGACGCGCCGTACGCTCGCTCGTGTCGATCAGCTGGGGGATGCGACCGCGCTCCAGCTCGCCCGAGAGCAACGCCTCGCGCAGGACGACGTAGCTGCGCTTCGGGAGTCGTTCCGCGCTTTCCTCATCGCGCACGTACAGCTCCATGCGACGCTGCAGCTCGGAAGGAGAGAGCAGCTCGCGCATGTAGCGAATCTGGTCACGGCAGATCTCGAGAAAGAACCTGCAGAATTCGACCAATGCGTCGTGGGAGAGCGCCCCTCGCCCATCGAGATCGTTCCGGCGGGGTTCATCGGCCGCCATCAGCAGGCGTTTGTAGTCACTGGAATGGCGCGCGAGTCCGCGCGACACGGACCAGAGCGCGGAGCCGATCCCGATCTCCAGCAGCATCGCGTGCGACATCAGACGCGCGA
>CADEDU010000215.1 GCA_902826155.1 uncultured beta proteobacterium | reverse complement strand
GTCGACAGAAATTGCGGCGGCGCGCCTTTGCTGGCGGCCGTCATCTTCTCCCACAACGTGATGCCCGCACGGGGATCGAAGCCGGCGCGCGCGGCCAGATCCAGGCCGATGGTGTCGGCTTCGGTTTCGTCTCCGCGCGAGTACTTGAGCGTGAGCAGTGAGCCGCCAAGGTGGGCGAGGTCGGCGTAGCGCCCGCCGCCGATCGCGGCACCGGCGATCGCCGCACCCAGCCGGGTGAGCTGACCTTTCGCCAGCCGCTCGCGCGCGTGCTCGTACAACGCATGCGCGACTTCGTGGCCCATGATCATCGCGATCTCGTCATCGGTGAGCTGCAGCTTGTTGATGATGCCGGAGTAGAACGCGATCTTGCCTCCGGGCATGCAGAACGCGTTGATCTGGTTCGAGCCGATCAGGTTGACTTCCCACTTCCATTTCGACGCTTCCGGATTGAAGCGCGGCGCATGCTTGATGATGCGATCGGCAATGGCGCGCAGCCGGATCACGTCTGGGTGGTTGTCGGACGCGAGCGCGCGCTTGGCCGCCGCCTGCTGTTTCATCTGCAGATACTGCTGCGCCGCAGCCTGTTCGAGCTGCTCGGCCGGCACGAGCTTGCGCAGCGACGAGGGTCCGTCGACCTTCACGCCGTCCTGCTTGCCTTGCTGGGCAAACGCAAGCGGCGGCACGCTCGCCGCAACCAGCGCCACCACCATCGTCATCACTGCCGTACGTACCGTTGCACGCAGCGTCATCGTTTCGGTCCCTGCTAAAGTCGGCCCTCGGAGCGGCAAGATGCGTCCATCTGCTCGGAAATTCAAGAGTTTCCCGGCGCGAGTCATGGTGAGAACGCGCGGTACGGAGCGATCACCGTGGACGATAGCAGAGTGATCGCGGGGCCCGCACCGGGGCGCTTGCACTCCACCGCATTCACTGCACCAACCAGCAGGAGTCGACATGGCAGGACTGTATTTCGAGGAGTTCGAGGTCGGACGCGTGTTCGAGCATGCGTGGACGCGCACCGTCACCGAGATGGACAACGTGCTGTTCTCCAGCCTGACGATGAACGTGCAGCCGTTGCACATCGACGCGCACTTCGCCGCCAAGACCGAATTCGGCAAGCCGCTGGCGAACAGCATCTTCACGCTGGGCTTGATGATCGGCATGACGGTGAACGACACGACGCTGGGCACCACCATCGGCAATCTCGGCATGACCGAGGTGAAATTCCCCAAGCCGGTGTTCCATGGCGATACCTTGCGCGCCCAGACCAAGGTGCTGTCCAAGCGCGAGAGCAAGTCCTGGTCCAACGCGGGCATCGTCGAATTCGAGCATCTGGCGTTCAATCAGGACGGCGTGATCGTCGCCAGCTGCAAGCGTGCGGCGTTCATGCGCAAGAAACTCATCGCCACCTGAGCGGAGCGACCGACGATGACCCGTTCGTTTCTGTTCGTGCCTGCCGACAGCCTGCGCAAGTTCGAGCGCGCCGCAAGCGGCGAGGCCGACGCGCTGATCCTCGATCTCGAAGATTCGGTCGCTCCTGACAAGAAGGTCGAGTCGCGCGCGCTGGCCCGGCAGATGCTCGCGCAAGGCGCGGGCGGCAAGCAGCTCTGGGTGCGTATGAACGCGCTCGACACCGAGTGGGCGCAGGGCGATCTGGCCGCGGTGGTGTCGGCGAAGCCGTTCGGCATCCTGCTGCCGAAGTGCCGCAACGGCGGTGATCTGAAAACCGTTTCGGATCAGCTCGACGTGCTCGAAGCGGCGGCCGGCATGCCGCGCGGCGCCACGCAGATCATCGCCATCGCCACCGAGTTGGGTTCGGCGATGTTCGGTCTGGGTACCTATCGCGGCGTGAGCGCGCGGCTGTGGGGCATCACCTGGGGTGCCGAAGATCTCGCGGCCGACCTGGGTGCGCTGATCAATCGGGTCGATGGGCGCGTGACCGAACCTTATCGGCTGGCCCGCACGCTGTGTCTCTACGCCGCGGCCGACGCCGGCGTGCGTGCGATCGACACGGTGAGCGTCGACATCGAGAACCTGGAGCCGGTGCGCATCGAGGCGACCGAAGCGCGGCGCGACGGGTTCGTGGCGAAGATGGCGATCCACCCGGCGCAGGTCGGGGCGATCAACGCCGCGTTCACGCCGAGCGAGGCCGAACTCGCCTGGGCGAAGAAGATCGTCGCGGCGTTCGATGCCAATCCCAACACCGGTGCGTTCCGGCTGGAAGGCAAGATGATCGATCGTCCGCATCTGCGTGCGGCGCGGCGCATGCTGGGGATGTCGTAGCGCGCTGAGGTGGTCGAAGCAAGTCCGGCGGTGACCGGCCATCGACCGGGCAGTCGATCCCTGCGGCGGGTGGCTTGACGTTCGTAGTCGATCGCTTCTACGCTGGCCCGTCTTTCCCGGTTTTCTGGAGGATCTCGACATGTTCCTGCGCAACACTTGGTACGCGGCCGCATGGGCCAATGAACTCAAGCC
>CADEDU010000214.1 GCA_902826155.1 uncultured beta proteobacterium | reverse complement strand
CCAGGCCATCGCCAGCATGAATGCCGCACCGTGCAGCCAGATGTACAGCTCCTGCAGCCACGGAAAACCGATCGAAAAGGCGTACCGCAACACCACGACCGTGAACGCCACCAGCACCACCGGCAGGATGAGCCAGCTCACCGTCAGGCCAACCGCGCCATTGAGTCGATCGATCCACCTCACGAACAGCGCGAGGCCATTCATCGTCATCCCTCCTCTGAGAACGCGTGGGGCGGGACGGATCGGCGCGCTCGCGGTTCTCGCGATCCCTGTTGGGCCGCGTTAGACATTGGCAATGCCCGGCATGCCTCGCCGAGCGCACCCCACGCGCGGCAGCCGGTACCGATTGCACGGCTTGCTGCGACTGGCTGAGCATGGGGCTGTGATTGGGAACAAGCCGGCGATGTTAGTACACTAGCCCAGGCGATGCGAACATCGAAACACGCCTGACCCGAGCACGCACCAAGGGCGATCGCGGGCGCCCCCCGCCTGCACCAGCACCGCGCATCCGCCGCGCCGGATTGCAGCGGCCACCGAGCGAAACATGGGCACCCCGAACAGCACAGCACTTGAACGAATTGTCAGCGTCACCCCTTGTTGGACCGGCGTGCATCGCGCCGGCGACGTGCTCGGCCTGGCCGATCGCGTACTCGTCCATGCCGGGCCGGCATTCAGCGATCCCACGCGCCTGCCCCCGCCGATGCTCAACAGCGCGGTGCTTTCTTGCATGGTCGAAGGCTGGGCGCGCGACGACGCCGACGCCGAACGGTTGATCCGCTCCGGTGGCGTGAAGTTCGAGCCTTCGCACACACATCGCGTTTCCACGCCGCTGGTGTCGATGGTTACCGCGAACACCACGGTGGCCGAGATTCGCGATACCAGCAGCAGCAGCGGAAGGTGGTACGGATTTCTCGGCACCGGAGCCGGTCCGCAGCAACGTTTCGGCGCGCGTGATCGCGCCATCATCGACCGGCTCGCGTTCCGCGAACGCGAGTTGAAACCGGGCTTCGCGGCATTGCTCGCCACGCCGGTCGATCTGCTGTCGATCGCACGCTCGGCACTCACCGAAGGCGACGATCTGCACAACCGACTCTCCAGCGCAACGACTGTGCTGCACGCGGTGCTCAGCACCCGCAAGGTGGAATCGCCACAGGTCGACACGGCACTGCGCACGGTGCTCGAAGCCCCGCTCTATTTCTTGAATTTCTGGATGCCCGCCTGCGCGCTCATGCTCGATGCGGCAACCGGCGTGCCCGGATCGACGCTGGTCACCAGACTGTGCTCGAACGGCGAGTCCGCGGGCATTCAACTGGCCGGCCTGCCCGAGCGCTGGTTCACCGCGCCACCCGCGTTGGTGCAAGGCCCGTTCATGAAGGGCGCGCCGGACAATCCGCAATTCCCGCCCGCCACCGGCGACAGCGGCATCATCGACGCGTTCGGCCTCGGCGGTCAGGTGCTGCGTCGTGCGCCGAGTCTGCTCAGCGCGTTCGCGCCGTGGCTCGCGGCCGACGATGAAGCGCGCGCGTTGGCGCAAGTGGCCGGACGTCATCCGGTACTCGGCGTCGAAGTCGGGCTCGACGCAGCCGCCGTGGTGCGCACCAATCGATCGCCACTGCTCTCCACCGGCATGGTGAGCGCCGATGGACGCGGTCTGCTCGGGCGTGGCCTGTGCGCGATGCCGGTCGATTTGTTCAGCCAGGCGCTGCGTGCGCTGGAACAGGCGAAGTGACGCGGATGGTGCGCCGATGGCGGACGGGTACGCTGAACCGACGCACGATTTGAAAAGGTCTACGCGATGCGACTCAAAGGAAAAGTAGCGATCGTCACCGGTGGGGCCATCGGCATCGGCCGCGCGATCGCCGAAGGGCTGGCCGAAGACGGCGCGAAGATCGTGATCGCCGATCGGCAGCGTTCGGACGAAGCCGCACGCGAGATGAACGCGAAAGGCTTTCAGGCGCTCGGCGTACCGACCGACGTCGTCGACGAAGCCGCCGTCGAGCGCATGGCCGCGAGAACGGTGGATGCGTTCGGCGGCATCGACATCCTGGTCACCAACGCCGCGATTTTCTCGACCCTCAAGCCCAAGCCGTTCATGGAACTCACCGCACAGGAATGGCGAACGGTCATGGACGTCAACACGCTCGGCGTGTTTCTCTGCGTGAAAGCGTGCACCCCCGCAATCGAACGCTCCGGCGGCGGACGCATCATCACCATCTCGTCGGGTGTCGCGTTCAAGGGCAATCCGCTCTACCTGCACTACGTGGCGAGCAAAGGCGCGGTGGTGTCGATGACCAAATCGCTCGCGCGCGAGCTGGGCCCCAGGAACATCCTCGTCAACACCATCGCGCCGGGCTTCACGCTTTCGGAAGGCGTGCAGGCCAACGACGACCTGATGCAAGGCGTGCGCGGGCCCTCAGTAGCCGGACGCACCATCGCGCGCGACATGTATCCGCAGGATCTCGTCGGCGCCGC
>CADEDU010000213.1 GCA_902826155.1 uncultured beta proteobacterium | reverse complement strand
TCAGCCAGGCAGTCGGCAGCGCGCTGACTTCGCAGATCGCATCGTCAGCAACACCACCCGGCAGCTCGTCGGGCTCCGGCGGCGGTGGATCATCGGGAGGCGGTGGCGGTGGTGGCGGAGGCGGCGGCCGCTAGGTGCCGGGTTAAAAAGCGGCCCATAACTCAGCACTGCAGCATGAAATCGACGTGCTGCGTGTGATGCCGGACCTTGGGCCGTTTCTTGCTGCGGTGCTGAGTTTTGGTCCGGTTTTTAACCCGGCACCATCTAGGCGGCGACCGGCGTCGGCGCAGCGATCTGCACGCAGTTGCGGCCGCAGCGCTTGGCTGCGTACACGGCTTCGTCGGCGCGCGCGATCAGGTGCTCGCCCCAGACGCCGAGCATGTCGCTCGTCGCGATGCCGATGCTGCACGTCAGGTGGATCGGCTTGCCGAAGCCCGGCACGCTGATCTCGGCAACTCGCTGCCGGATGCGCTCGGCAATCGGCTGCGCGGCCGCAGCGTCGGCGCTGCTCAGAATCACGACGAACTCCTCGCCGCCGTAGCGACCGATCACGTCCGATTGCCGCAGCTCCGCCTGGATCGGGCCGATGATCGCCTTCAAGCAAGCATCGCCCGCCGGATGTCCGAAGGAATCGTTGATCTGCTTGAAGTGATCGAGATCGATGAACAGCAGCGCGATCGGCAAGCTGCGAGCTCGCGCACGCAGGCACGCGCTGTCCAGACGTTCGAGCAACGAGCGGCGATTGAGCACACCCGTCAGCGCATCGGATTGCGCGCGACGCTCGGCATCCGTGAGCGCGAGCCGCTGATCGCGTAGACGATCCGCCACGCCGAGTGCGATCAGCACCGCCGCAGCGACCATCGACGCAGGCAGCCCGTAGTACAGCAGCATTGCCGACTCGCCTTCCTCGCGCGACAACAGCAGGTGCAGCGCCGTCGCGATCGTGAACGCTTCGAGCAGACCCCATGCGACCAGGAACCAGCCGGCGGCGCGGTTGTTGCGCCTCCAGGCGAGGAAGGCGACCACCAGGGTCGTGACGGCCGACACCACGAACACCAGGTTGCCGAGGGCGACCACGATCTCGCCCAGGCCGACGACGTCGAGGAAGTTGGCGAACGCCAGCACCACGAATGTAACCGCGAACCAGCCGAACAGCGCGTACACCCGCGGCGAGAATCGTTGCAGCTCGGCGATCTCGCGCACGAACAGGCACGCGACGGCGCCACTGAAAGCGGCGGCGATGTTCCAGGTGTAGCTGATCGCGGGCAACGCCAGCGAGAGGACCGGCCACTCGAAGCCTTGACCGGAGAGATATGCGACGTACAGAGCCTGCAGCGCGAACAACGTCGCATAGAGCAGCAGCAGTCGATCGGAAAGCACGAACCAGATCAGCAGCGCGGCGACCGACATCGCCATGAGCGCACCGAACGACAAGGCGATCATGCGCGCGTGCTCGGCGGCGCGCGACATCGTCTCCGGCAGAGTTGAAGTCGAGAACCGCATGCCAACCGGACCCGGCGCGTTCGCGCTGGCATGAACGTAGACGGACTGCCCGGCGTGCAGGTCGGTGGGCAGGATGTAGATCGCGTCCTGCGCGCCGACGAATCCCGGCACGTGCGTCGCGAGCCGCAGCGCCACGGGCGCGCCGTGATCGATGACGAACATCTCGACATTCATGTTGCGTCCCTTGCGGACGTTCACGGTCGGAACGTCGCGGGGCGCGAACGCCACGGGCAGCGTCAGCCGCAGCCAGTAGTCGGTAGCACGTGGCAGCGAGCGCGACGCGGTGGGAGATAGAAAGCGGTCGTCGAGCGCGCCACGGGTGATATCCGCGACGCTCGGCTGCTCCAACGATGGATCGAGGCGCTGCACCTCGAACGCGGCCCCGGCAGCGCTCGCCGCCGTGGACAGCGAAGCGAGCAGCCCGAAGAGGCAGGCCGCGAGGAGATTGCGCATAAAGCAATCGTAGGCATCCATTCCGGCGCAAAGCAACGAACAAGTCGCAAACTCTTCACATTCTGTAATGTCATTGGAGTCGGATCAGGCCCGCTAGAATGGCCGCCGCACTCGGGGAGAGAACGATGAACCGCACCGCCGCAGCGGGCTTGGCGCTCGCCGGAATCCTGCTTGCTTCCACCGCCCTGGCGCAGACGTGCCCGCCCAAGGGGATGTCCCGCGAACAGCTGCACGAGCTGAAATCGCACGAGTTCGAGGTCGGCGACGACGCCCGCCGACAGAAGCTGGCGCTGGACCTGGTCGCCTGCCTCGGCAGCACGGATCCGAAGTTGCGCGACGGGGTCGGATTCGAGGCGCTGGCGGCGTGGATGCGAGGGAAAAAGCTGACCGCCGCGACGGTGGGCACGATCCGCGACCGGCTGGTGGCGCAACTCGCTCCCGACTATCCCGACCCCACCGGCGTCGCGCGACCCTTTGCGGTCCTGACGTTGGCTGAAGTCGTGCGCGTCGATCGCGTCGAGCCGTTCATGACGGATC
>CADEDU010000212.1 GCA_902826155.1 uncultured beta proteobacterium | reverse complement strand
GCACGTGAGCGAGGCGCGCGCCGGCCGGCTCAAGATCGTTCTGTACAACCCGCGTGCGGTGTTCTTCACGATGCCGCTCGCACTGCTCGCCATCGGCTCGGAACTCGATCCGGAAACATACGAGGTCGTGATCGTCGACGGCCGACTCGATCCGCATCCGGAAAAAACCGTGGCGGCGCACCTGCCCGGCGCCTTGTGCCTGGGTGTCACCGTGCTGACGGGCGCCCCGATTTCCGACGCAGTCGCCGTATCGCAGGCTGCCAAACGCGCGCGCCCCGACGTGCCTGTGGTGTGGGGCGGCTGGCATCCCTCGATGTTCGGACGCGAGTGCCTGGAGGAGCCCTGTGTCGACGTCACGGTGCAGGCGCAGGGGGAGGCGACCTTCGCCGACATCGTCGAGCGTCTGGCGGCCGGTCGTACGCTCGACGGCTGCGCCGGCTGCATGTACCGCGACGCGCAGGGGCGCATCCACGACAACGGCCCGCGCGCGTTGATCGCTCTCGACCGCTTCCGCGCGCACGACTATGGGCTGATTCCGGTCGAGTCCTACTATCGGCTGAAGGGCAAACGCCAGCTCGACTACATCTCCTCGCAGGGCTGCAATTTCCGCTGCGCGTTCTGTTCGGACCCGTTCGTGTACCAGCGCAAGTGGGTGGGCCTCGATCCACGCAGCATGGTGGAAAAGCTGCGGGAGATCCATGCGCGCCATCCTTTCGACGACGTGAACTTCCAGGATGAGACGTTCTTCACGCGTCGCGAACGGGTGAGCGCCATGGCGCAGGACATCGTCGACTCAGGCCTCAAATTCACCTGGGCGGCAACCATGCGTGCCGATCAGGGCGTCCGCATGACCGACGAGATCTGGAGGCTCGCGAAACGCTCGGGATTGCGGCGCCTCCTGGTCGGTGTCGAGTCCGGCGATCCCGAGATGCTCAAACGGATCCGCAAGGACGTGACGCTCGAACAGGTATTCGCCACCGCAGACAAGATGCGCGAACTCGGCATCGCCGGGATCTTTCCGTTCATCGTCGGCTTCCCCGACGAATCCGACCGCAGCGTCAACGCGTCGATCGAGGTTGCCAAGAAGTTGCGCAGGATGAGTCCGTCGTTCGAGACGCCCATCTTCTATTTCAAGCCGTACCCGGGCAGCACCATCGTCGCCGAGGCGGTCGCGCGCGGCTTCAAGCTGCCGGACTCGCTCGATGCCTGGTCGCGCTTCGATTTCGTCGCCGGGCTGCCCGGGCCGTGGGTTTCAGCGCAGCGTTATTCCCTCATCGAACGGTTCAAGTTCTTTCAGGAACTGGCGTGGAAGCGCGCTGGCGCCGGCGAACGCTGGCTGCAGCGACTGGCGCGGCTGCGCGTCGAGCGCGATGAATACCGCTGGCCCATCGAAATGAAGGTTCTGCAGATGCTGCGGCCCGCAAAACGGCTGTCATGAGTGTGGGCGCGCGTGTCCTGCTGGTGAATCCGCGCATCACCTCGCGCGCGCGGGCACGATTTCCCCTGTCGATGCTCAACGTCGCGGCGGCGCTGCAGGAGCATGGTCACGACGCCGACATCGTCGATGGAAACGTGGAGCAGGATACGGTTGCCACAACGCTGCGGCACCTGCGCGCAGGCCGGTTCGATGCGCTCGGAGTCACCGTGATGGGCGGGCCGCAGGTTGAAACCGCGCTCGAGCTGTCACGCGCCGTGCGTGTGCACGCACCGCGGCTGCCCATCGTCTGGGGTGGGTACTTTCCGAGCCTGTATCCCGAAGCGGCGCTGGCGGGAGATCACGTCGATTACCTCGCGCGTGATCAGGGTGAGGCGCCACTGATCGAACTGCTGGGCGCGTTGCCGGAGCCCTCGGAGTCGGCGCTCGCCGGCATCGCGGGACTGAGCTATCGACGCGGCGAAATGGCGGTCAACAATCCGTCCATGAAGCCCGTGGCGCCGATTCACGCCGCGGGGCTGCCGTACGGCAAGCTCGCCGATCCTCGCGCCTATCTCGTGAAGACGTTCATGGGCCAGCGCACCGCGGTCCACCAGGCCTCGCTCGGTTGCCGATTTCGCTGCACCTTCTGCGGGGTGGCGGCGATGTTTCGCGGCGCCACGTTGCTGCCCGATGCCGCGCGCCTGGAACGGGAGCTGAGTTGGCTGCGCGACGGACTCGGCGCCGATTCGCTGCAGTTCTACGACCACAACTTCTTCGATCGCGAGGCCGACATGGTGCCGTTGCTGGAGGTCCTGGCCCGGCTGCAGATGCCGTGGTGGTGTTATGCGCGCGCCGACGCGCTCGTGAACCTTTCCGCCGAGTCGTGGGCGCTGGTCCGCCGCAGCCGGCTCAGGATGGCGTATATCGGCGCAGAGACTCCGAACGACCGCTTGCTGAGATCGATTCGCAAAGGCACGCGCTCCGACCAGACTCTCGAGGTCGCGGAAGTTTGCCGGCGCAATGGCGTGATCCCGGAACTGTCGTTCATGGTGGCGCCGCCCGAGGATCCCGAAGGCGAAACCGAGC
>CADEDU010000211.1 GCA_902826155.1 uncultured beta proteobacterium | reverse complement strand
TGCCGGTCGAAGCGGTGGTGCGCGGTTACATCATCGGCTCGGGCTGGAAGGACTATCAGAGCACCGGCGCAGTGTGCGGCATCAAATTGCCCGCGGGGCTGCGTCAGGCCGACAAGCTGCCTGTACCGATCTTCACGCCGGCGACCAAGGCGGCCGTGGGCGATCACGACGAGAACATCGACTTCACGACCGTGGAAAAGCTGATCGGTGCTGCGCGCGCGAACGAAGTGCGCGAGGTGGCGCTGCGGCTGTATCGCGAAGCGGCCGACTATGCGGGCACCCGCGGCATCATCATCGCCGACACCAAATTCGAGTTCGGCACCGACGCTGCCGGCACGCTGCACCTGATCGACGAAGTGCTCACCGCCGATTCGTCGCGCTTCTGGCCGGCCGACCAGTATCGACCCGGCAGCAGCCCCCCGTCGTTCGACAAGCAGTTCGTGCGCGACTACCTCGAGACGCTCGACTGGAACAAGAAGCCGCCCGCGCCGGCGCTGCCCGCCGATGTGATCGCCAAGACCGCCGACAAGTATCGCGAGGCCCTGGTCCGGCTCACCGGACAGGGGCTCGAATCCTGATGGCCGCCGCTCGCACCACGAACGCACGCCGCCGTGATCCCGCGCCGCTCGTCGGCGTGGTGATGGGATCGTCGTCCGATTGGGAGGTGATGCAGCACGCGGTGAAAATGCTGGACGAATTCGGCGTGCCGCATGAGGCGCGCGTGCTGTCGGCGCATCGCATGCCCGACGACATGTTTCGCTATGCCGAAGCCGCCGGTGCGCGCGGACTGAAATTCATCATCGCCGGTGCCGGCGGCGCCGCGCATCTGCCTGGCATGATCGCGGCCAAGACCATCGTGCCGGTGCTCGGCGTGCCGGTGCCGTCGAAGTACCTGCGCGGCGAGGACTCGCTGTTGTCGATCGTGCAGATGCCCAAGGGCATCCCGGTGGCCACGTTCGCCATCGGCGAAGCGGGTGCCGCCAACGCCGGGCTGTTCGCCGTGGCCGCGCTGGCTGGCCGCGACGCGAGGCTGGCGCGCCGACTCGCCGCTTTTCGCGTCAGGCAAACGCGCGCCGCGCGTGCGATGACGCTGGCGTCGAAGTGACTACGCCGTGACTGTTCCGACCGGCATCCTCCAGCCGGGCGCCTGGCTCGGCCTGCTCGGGGGCGGGCAGCTCGGGCGCATGTTCACCATGGCAGCGCAAAGCATGGGCTACCGCGTCGCCGTGCTCGATCCGGGCGATCACTCGCCCGCCGGGACCGTCGCCGATCGCCACGTGCGCGCCGACTATCTCGATCAGCAGGCGTTGAAGACGCTGGCCGAACTCTGCCATGGCGTGACCACCGAATTCGAGAACGTGCCGGCGCGCGCGCTGCAGTATCTGGCCAACCACTGCCGCGTGTCGCCCGCCGCCGATGCAGTGGCGATCGCGCAGGATCGCATCCGCGAGAAGGACTTCGTGCGCCAGTGCGGCGTCGACACCGCGCCGTACGCGACGATCCGCACGCATGCCGATATCGACGGCGCCGCCGCCACGCTGTTTCCCGCGGTGCTCAAGGTCAGCCGCCTTGGGTACGACGGTAAAGGTCAGGCACGGGTGGCCGATCGCGCGCAGGCGCACGCGGCGTTCGATACCTTCCAGGGCGTGCCGTGTGTGCTGGAGCAGTTCCTGCGGCTGGAGCGCGAGTTGTCGGTGGTGATCGCGCGCAACGAGCACGGCGAGTCGCGCACGTTTCCGGTGGCCGAGAACGAGCACGCGCGCGGCATTCTCGATACCAGCATCGTGCCAGCCAGGGTGTCGGCAGCGTTGGCGCAACGCGCGCGCGAAGCTGCCGTGGCGATCGCGAACCGGCTCGATTACGTCGGCGTACTGTGCGTGGAATTCTTCGTGCTCGACGGCGAGCAGCTCGCGGTGAACGAAATCGCGCCGCGCCCGCACAACAGCGGCCACTACACCATCGACGCCTGCGTCACCTCGCAGTTCGAGCAGCAGGCGCGGGTGCTGGCCGGACTGCCGCTGGGCTCGACCGAACCGCATTGCCCGGCGGTGATGTTGAATCTGCTCGGCGAGATCTGGCGTGACGGCGAACCCGACTGGACGCGCGTGCTCCAGCATGGCAGGGCCAAGCTGCACCTGTACGGCAAGTCTGAGGCGCGCTCCGGCCGCAAGATGGGTCACGTGACTTGTCTCGGCGCCACCGTGGATGAGGCGCTCGCCACCGCGCGCACCATCCGTACCGATCTTCGTTTCTAGCTCTCCTGGACTTTCATTCGATGCAAGACGATTCGCAAGTACCCGCATCGGCGATTGCCGATTCGGCCGCCGCTCCCGCCGCCCCCGCGACGCTTGCTGCGGCGATACCCACGACGCCTGCTGCGGCGATACCCACGAGCAAGCCGACCAAGACCGGCATGCGCGGCAAGTGGACGCCGCCGCCGGCCACCCCCGTGGTTCCACCTAACAATGTCAAAGAGGTGAATGACGAGACCCGCGACGAAACCATCGCCGAGGCGGTCGAGCTGCTGCGTCGCGGCGAGCTCGTCGCGTTCCCGA
>CADEDU010000210.1 GCA_902826155.1 uncultured beta proteobacterium | reverse complement strand
CGCAATCTTCCAGTTGGCTTCCGCGAGCGAGGCCAGGAGCTTGCGCCCACCGTCGCCGATGGTGTCGTCGTCGATCAGGTCCACTTCGCCCAGCAAGACGACCGGCCCCGCGCGATACGCGCCGAAAACGCCGACCGCCTGGCGATCACCCCCTTCGGTGTGGTTCAACGCCGCGCTGGCGCCGGCGCGCCAAGCCGACTGCACGAACTCCGCGCGCAAGACTCCCTGCTTGCCTTCGTCCACTTCCGGCGCGCCCGCCGTACCATTGCTGAACGCCAGCTGCGCGCTCCATGCGCCGCCCTCGATGCCGAACTCCACGCCCTCATCCGGCGCCTGCATGTTGATCCCCGAAAGCTGGCGCACGAACGCATTGTCGTCTTCGAACCGATACCCGAAAGGCAGGTACATGCGACCGGCCTTGACGTACATCGTGTTTTCCGTGAGCCAGAAACGCACATTGGCCTCGAGGTTGGTTGAATTGCCGGGCGCGAAACGCTGGTCCACATAGACCGACAGGCGATTGGGAATGACGCCGAAATCGAAGTACGCGCGCGCCTCCTCGACCGCAAAGTCATTGGCACCCGACTGGTTTGGCACCTCGGAGTAGTTCCAGTTGGCGCGCGCATTTCCGCCCACCGAGAGGAATTTCATCACCTGTCCGGTCCAGAGGTTCTCGTCACCACCGATGCGCCTGGCTGCGAGCTGGGTCTGGGCGTAGGCATTGCCGAACACCGAACGCAGGCCGCCGCCGGTGGGATTCACGTGACATTGCACGCACTTGAGACCCATCTGGGCCGCCAGATAGGGCTCGGCCTGCGCCGCGCCAGCCAGCGCGAGCAGCAGTGCGACCACGCCGCATCGGGTGAACATCCTGCGAGAACTCATCGGGTGCCTCCTGCAACGTCGAAGGGAATCAACCAGTCACCGCCGGCGGCTCCGTCAGCATCACCATCCAGCACGCGCCCGGCCATGTCGGCCAGCGGCGCGGGTCCACTGCCGCGCGCGGCGAGTTGGAAGCTGCCGGCGGCGAGCGGCGCACCGAGCGCGATCTCGACCACGTTCGCCCGGCCGGGAGGCACCACCGCGGACGCGATCGGCACGATCTGGTCGGTTGCGTCGCGCAACTCGAGGCTGTTGACGTTGGCGCGCGCGGGATCGACCGCGGCGTTGAAGACCAGCATCAGTTTGTTCGTACCGGACGGAGCAGTCTCAGCGGGGCCGGGAATGCTGCTGGTCACGAGCAGCACACTGCCCGGCTGCTGAGCCGCCAGTGCGCCGGCGGCGATCCAGCCGCGGATCAGATCCACCTGGGCCTGCGATAGATAAGGAGGGCCGTTGGCGGGCATGCGCGCTCCAGTCGCGGCGGTCCCTTCGATCTTGTGAACCAGGTAGCTAGCGCCTGGATTTCCAGGATTCACTCGCAACGTCCCTGGCGCTTCGACGCTCGCGACATTGACGAGCATCGCGTAGCTGTTGGCCGCATCCAGTCGCAGGCCGACGGGCGCGTTGGCGCCCGCGTGGCATACCGTGCAGATGGGCGTGAAAATCGTGTCCTGGATCTCCTGAAAATCGGAATTGCCTGCCGGCGGACCGCTGATCGGTCGACCGCCGGCATCGAGGCCTTCACCGCTGCCCGCCGTGCAGCCGGCCAGTGCGAGTACCACCGGTGCAAGCGAAAACCCGATGCGCCGCAGACATCTAGTTGAATCCTCGACCATGCAAAGGTCCTCCGATTGTGACTCGCCCGCGTAAGTTGCCTGGCGCCTGCGCTCGGTTCCCTGGCCGCGCAAGAATATTCGCCTCATTTGAACAGAAGCCTTCTTAGAGTAGGCGGACCGGAGGTTCAAAGCGCCTTGCAGCGCATTCCGATTCGTGGGACGGCCCCAATGTAGCCGACCCAGCCGGTCGCCGCTGGCGCAACACCCGCCTGTTGGGCAGCCAAGCCGGCAGCTGAGCGGCCGTCCTGCTCCCGAATCCCCCGGCCACGCCCGGCTCGTCAGCCTTCTCGCCCGCAGCACTGCCAAGTTCGACGATGGCCGCGTCGCTGAAGTCTGCCTTGGAATTGCGACAAGCCTTGAGCGCGCGCCAGACAATATCGGCTTTTCGATCATCAGCTAGCGCTGCAATCGATCGGTACAGGATCCAGCAAGTGGCTGAAGCGCGCGCGGGTCCTGGGCGAAATCGGGCTGCGTGCATCGCCCGCGCAGGGCCCGCGCGCAGTCCCCTCACTGCGCGAGGCGTTGGCCCTGCTGCCTCACCATCAGACGGCCGAGGTCTCCTCCGGTCACTTCACGCGCGAACTGCAGGCGAAACTCGCGAGCCTCACGGATTGAGGCGCGCCAGCGCGTAACGCACCGCCAGGGCGGCAGCTTTCAGTGCGTTGAACTGCGCAGGCAGGCGCCCTTCGGTCTGCAGATCAAAAGCCGAGTTCTCGCCCTGGTGCCTGAGACCAGCAGTCGCTTGTCGATCAGCGCGGAAATCACGAGTCGCGCCGTACGCTCACTCGAGTCGATCAGGATCTGCGTCGCCGGTGTCATTGACCGCTCGAACTACCGAGTCCTTCCCAGGATGAAGTTGCCCGGCCGGCGCAG
>CADEDU010000209.1 GCA_902826155.1 uncultured beta proteobacterium | reverse complement strand
TCGTTCCAGGTCCGCACGGTTTCCGCGATCAAGCGCTCGAGCGCATCGGCATCGACGGGCGCCGCACTCGCGCTCGGCACACGGATGATCATGTGAACGCGTGCCAGCGCCGAGTCCGACAGCTGCACCTGCGACTCGATCGCGGTCGCGTGCAATTGCTGATTGATTACCGACTCCATCCGCTGGCGGACCTGCGTGTTGTAGCGGTCGCGCGGTACGAAGATGAGAGCGGAGTAGAAGCGGCCGAACGTGTCACGGCGCAGGAATACGCGCACGCGCTGGCGCTCGTACAAGTTCACGATACCGCGCACGGTGCGAATCAGCTCGGGCACGCTCGACTGGAACAGCTCGTCGCGCGGATAGGTCTCCAGCACGTGCACGACGGCTTTGCCGTCGTGACTCGAAGGATCGAGGCCGAAGTGAGCGACGACGCTGTCGATCTTGTGCCGGAGCAGCGGAATCTCGCGCGGGCTGCGGTTGTAGACGGCGGAGGTGAACAAACCGAGGAAGCGTTTTTCGCCGGTGACGCGCCCGCTGCTGTCGAAGGTCTTCACGCCGACGTAGTCGAGATACGTCGCGCGATGGACCGTCGACATCGAATTCGCTTTGGTCGTCGTCAGCAGCTCAGGTTGGCGCGCACGTTCGCGCAGCTCACCCGTCAACACGGTGGGCTCAACGGACGAGCCGCGCCGCGTGCGCAGGATGCCGAGACCTGTGTCCGGCAGTGGCTCCAACATGTCTTCGGAGCGGCCGCGACGCAGACGGTACTGACGATAGCCGAGGAAGGTGAAGTGGTTGTCGGCCATCCACTCCAGCAGCGCCTTCACTTCGTGCACTTCGTTGGCGCCGGCCGGCGGCGGTTGACGCGCAATCTCCTGTGCAACTTCGACGGCGCGCTGACGCATCGTGCGCCAGTCGGCGACTGCAGCCTGCACGTCGGTGAGCGTTCGCAGGATCTTCTGCTCCAGCTCGCGCCGTTGTTCGTCGTCGATGCGGTCGATCTGGATGTGCTGCCAGGATTCGCGACGGAACTGCCCGTTGGTCCGGTCGCCCTCGGCGAGCTCGACGAGCTGTCCGCGACGATCGCGGCGCACGGCCAGCACGGGGTGCACCATCAGGTGGATCGTGAGGCCGGCTTGCGTCAGCACCATGCCGAGCGAGTCGACCAAAAACGGCATGTCCTCGACAGTCACTTCGAGGACCGTGTGCCGCGAAGTCCAACCGTCGCGTGCTTCCTCGGCGTTGTAGATGCGCACCAGCGGCTGGGAGGGCTTGCGTACCGAGCCGAAGCGCAGGTGCGCCAGTGCGGCGGCGGCCAGCTCTTCGCTGCGATATTCGGCCAGATCCTCCTCGGCGACGCCGTGGTAGTACTGGCGGATGAAGTCGTCTGCCGGCAGCGGATCGGCGCGCTTGCGCAAGCGCTTCGAGCTCGTGGCGATGCGCTCGATCAGCTTTTGGCGGGAAGCAGGAATGGCGATGGTCATAGCGGGCGCGGATTATAGCGGAGTCAGCTTGTAGATCCCTGTCAGCCCGACAGGCGCCGGGCCCGCTCGACCAGCCGTCCCAGCAAGCGATCCAGCGCCCTGCGGTCCGTAGGGCTGAGTGCATCGAGCAGCTTCTTCTCGTAGCTGAGCGCCAGGGGCGCGACCCGTGTGTATACCGACTGACCTGCATCCGACAGGCGCAGGCGCGTGCGGCGCCGGTCACCGGCGTCATAGGCGCGCACCAGCCGCCGGTCGGCGAGCAGGCCTTGCACGGCACGGCTTACCGCCACCTTGTCCATGGCCGTGCGCTCCGCGACTTCGATCGCGGACAGGTCCGGATAGCGCGCCAGCACTGCGATGACGCGCCACTGCGGGATCGACAGGCCGAATTCGCGCTCGTAGGCCTCCGCGATGCTCATGCTGACGATGTTGGTCAGCACCGACAGGCGATAGGGCACGAACTGCTCCAGGTGCAGCCTGTCGTGAGTTCGAGACTTTCGCTTGACTGGCATAGGTCGAATAGTTTCAATTGTAACCATTCGCCCGCGGAAGTCTGCAATGAACGCCTCAAGCACTGCCAATCCCGTCGGCACCGACGGTTTCGAGTTCGTCGAGTACACCGCGCCCGATCCGGAGCTGCTGCGCACGCTGTTCGAGCGGCTCGGCTTCCCGGTCACGGCGCGGCATCGCAGCAAGAACGTCACGCTGCACAATCAAGGCGACATCAACTTCATCATCAACGCCGAGCCGGACAGCTTCGCGCAGGGTTTCGCGCGCGAGCACGGGCCGTCGGCGTGCGCGATGGCCTTCCGCGTGAAGGATGCCGCTGCCGCGTTCAAACGCTGCATCGATCTGGGCGCGAAGCCGGTGGCGACCCGCGTCGGGCCGATGGAGCTGCAGATTCCCGCGATCGAGGGCATCGGCGGCAGTCTTATCTATCTGGTCGACCGCTACGGCGAGCGCACCATCTACGACGTCGACTTCGTACCGGTGCGCAGCGGCAGCGGCCTGCAGAACAATGCCGGGGCCGGCCTCACCTACATCGATCACCTGACGCACAACGTCTCGCGCGGCAACATGAACAAGTGGGCCGGCTTCTACGAGAAGCTGTTCAACTTCCGCGAGATCCGCTACTTCGACATCGAGGGCAAGAAGACCGG
>CADEDU010000208.1 GCA_902826155.1 uncultured beta proteobacterium | reverse complement strand
GAAGGCATGACGATCGCCGCACTCGCGGTCGGTGCGACGCGCGGCTACATCTATCTGCGCATCGAATATCCGCACGCCGAGCGCGCGCTGACGCAAGCCATTCGCGCGGCCTACAGCGCCGGATACCTTGGCCCGGACGTGGCGGGTAGCGGCCGTCAATTCGATCTGGAAGTGCGGTTGGGCGCCGGCGCCTACATCTGCGGCGAAGAGACTTCGATGCTCGAGAGCCTCGAGGGACGCCGCGGCGAGGTGCGTGTGCGGCCGCCATTGCCCGCCGTCAAGGGCCTGTTCGGACGGCCCACGGTCGTGAACAATGTGATTTCACTCGCGAGCGTACCGATCATTCTCAGGCGCGGCGCGGAGTTCTATCGTGACTTCGGCGTCGGCCGCTCGCGCGGGACCTCGCCGATTCAGCTGGCTGGCAACATCAAGCGCGCAGGGCTCATCGAGCGCGCGTTCGGCGTCAGCTTGCGGGAGCTCTTGTACGACTACGGCGGTGGTTCGGCCACCGGCCGTCCCATCCGCGCAGTGCAAATCGGCGGCCCCTTGGGAGCCTACGTTCCTGCGTCGCAATTCGACACGGTCATCGACTACGAAGCGCTGAGCGGTATCGGTGCGTTGCTCGGTCATGGCGGCATCGTGGCGTTCGACGATACCGTCGACATGGCACACATGGCGCGTTACGCGATGGAATTCTGCGCGATCGAATCGTGCGGCAAGTGCACGCCGTGCCGCATTGGCTCGACGCGCGGTGTCGAGGTGATCGATCGCATCCGCGCCGGCGTCGATCGCGATGGAAATCTACGGCTGCTCGAGGATCTCTGCGAGACGATGGCCGAGGGCTCGCTGTGCGGCCTGGGCGGCCTGACGCCGTTTCCGGTCCGCAGCGTGCTGCGTCACTTCAGGGATGATTTTCTGAAACCTCCCACGAGGTAGCGTTCAATGTTTTCCCTCGATCACTACGACTTCGGTACTCCGCCCAGCGAGGCCACGGAGCTCATCACGCTGGAGATCGACGGCTGCGCCGTGACAGTGCCTGCTGGCACGTCGGTGATGCGTGCAGCAGCGATCGCCCGCACGCAGATCCCCAAGCTCTGCGCGACCGATACGCTGAAGGCCTTCGGCTCGTGCCGGCTCTGCCTGGTCGAAATCGAAGGTCGCAAAGGCTATCCGGCCTCCTGCACTACGGAGGTCGCGCCGGGGATGAAGGTCAGGACGCAGAGCGAGACGCTCGCGCGTCTGCGCCGCGGCGTCATGGAGCTCTACTTGTCCGACCATCCGGCCGAGCTCGTGAGCGATCAGCGGCCGGTGCGCACCGAGATCAAGGAGATGGCGCAGAAGATCGGGTGTACGCAGAACCGTTATGGCGCGGATGGCGCTCGCCACCTGCACGCGCCCGTCGACGACAGCAACCCGTATTTCTCGTTCGATCCCAATGCCTGCATCGTGTGCTCGCGCTGCGTGCGCGCGTGCGATGAAGTGCAGGGCACGTTCGCGCTGACTGTCGAGGGGCGCGGGTTTGCTTCGCGGGTGGTCGCGAGCCAGGACGAGCGTTTCGTCGACTCGGAGTGCGTCTCGTGCGGCGCGTGTGTCGAGGCGTGTCCCACCACGGCGCTGCAGGAGAAGGCTCTGCTTGCGCAGGTGCTTCCGGAACGGGCTGTTACGACCACCTGCGCCTACTGTGGCGTCGGCTGTTCGTTGAAAGCAGAGATGAAAGGGGAGACCGTCGTGCGCATGGTGCCCGATCGCGCGGGCAAGGCGAATCACGGCCACGCCTGCGTCAAGGGTCGGTTCGCCTATGGCTACGCGACCCACCAGGATCGTGTTCTGAAACCGATGATTCGCGCGAAGATCACCGATGCCTGGCGCGAAGTGAGCTGGGAAGAGGCGATCCAATACGCGGCTAGCGAGTTCAAGCGTTTGCAGGCCACCTACGGCCGCGATTCGGTGGGCGGCATTACATCATCGCGTTGTACGAACGAAGAGGCGTATCTCGTCCAGAAGCTGGTGCGCGCGGCGTTCGGCAACAACAACGTCGACACTTGCGCGCGCGTATGCCATTCGCCGACCGGCTACGGCCTGAAGCACACGCTGGGCGAGTCGGCCGGTACGCAGGCATTCACGTCCGTCATGAAGACGGATGTCGTTCTGCTCATCGGCGCGAATCCGACCGAGGGTCATCCGGTCTTTGCGTCGCAGTTGAAGCAGCGGCTGCGACAGGGCGCACATCTGATCGTCGTCGATCCGCGCGCCATCGGTATCGTGCGTACGCCGCACGTGCAGGCGGACTATCACCTGCAACTGCGCCCAGGTACGAACGTCGCGGTGATGAATGCGCTGTCGCATGTGATCGTGACCGAAGGACTGACGCGGGAGTCGTACATTGACGAAAGGTGCGAGAAGCCTTCTTACGAAAAATGGAAGGCCTTCGTCGCGCATCCGGATCGCTCCCCCGAGGCGATGGAGTCCGTGACGGGCGTGCCCGCAGAACAGGTGCGCGCCGCCGCGCGCTTGTATGCGAAAGCCGGCAACGCAGCCATCTACTATGGCCTCGGCGTGACGGAGCACAGCCAGGGGACAACCATGGTGATGTGCATCGCCAATCTCGCCATGGCAACCGGCAACCTCGGCCGCGAAGGCGTCGGTGTGAATCCACTGCGCGGCCAGAACAACGTGCAGGGCTCGTGCGACATGGGCTCGTTCCCGCACG
>CADEDU010000207.1 GCA_902826155.1 uncultured beta proteobacterium | reverse complement strand
CAACCGCAGCACCTTGGGCATCGCGAAGAGCACGACGCCGTCGAGCTTCTTAGTGACACCGCTTTCGAGGTCGGACAAGGACGCCTGACTCATACCGGCGACTTTGGCCAGCTCGCCCTGGCTGAGCGAGCGCGCCTCGCGCGACTGACGCAGTCGCGCTCCCATCCCTAAGTTGCTCCCCTTACGCATACGCCAATGTTCCGACGATCCTCTATCGGTTTGCCGATTGACTTTACAAATCGGAAAACCTATATAATCGGGCGCATGACCAAGGCCCAAGTCATTTTGCATTTCGGTACGCAGCTCGCGGTGGCCAAGCGGCTGGGGATAACTCAGTCGTCGGTGGCCGAGTGGGGGGAGTACCCGCCGCCTCTGCGGCAGATGCAGCTCGAAAAAATAACCAAGGGCCGTCTGCGAGCCGAGCCAAGTGCGGTGCCCTCCGAGGAGAACTCCAGTGCTTAGACGGGACAGCAATGCCCAGCTTTGGGATCAGGTGCGCGCCTTCGGCTTGGAAGCGCTGCACGAGCGAATCAACGCCGAGGGCGAGCGGGTCAGCTTGCGGGTGGTCTACAAGTGGTTCGAGCCCGGCAAGAAGGTGCCGCGCAAGCGCGTCGAGTTGATCGCGCGCATCACCCACATCGCGCCGGCACTGATCAGACCCGATCTCTACCCGGCATCGAGCAGCACCACGAACGCGAGCAGCGCCGAGACGATCGGTGCACCGCGCACGCGCGCGCACGACGCCAGTACGTAGAACGCGCCGAAGAACAACAACCACATCAGAACAAGACTCAGTGCGATGAGCATGGGTCACCGGGGCTGCAAAGGCGGAGCAACTGAGGAGCTTTGCAATGGCAAACGGAAATTCTGACACCGATCGTCTCTCCGAGGATTTGAGGTTCAAGGTCAGCACGCAGATGCGCAATGACCTGTTGCGCGTCGCTGCTCGCATGGACCGCTCTGAATCGGAAGCCCTGCGACACATCGTGCGGCTCTACCTGTACGGCCAGGTAAGTGTCGCCCTGAGTGACGGACCGACGCCATGCCCTAACAGGGACAGTTAGGCGCGGTGAACTTTCGTCGCTGAATCTTTGCGCTGTGACAACACATCAACACGGGCCGATGCGGATTCCATGTCCGCCCGAGGTCTACGAGGAACTTCTTCGAGGGCGTATGAACGACAAGACATTCCCGGGCGGTGAGCCCACGAGTGAGCAGGTGCACGCTCGCGAGCCGATATCGATTCGCGTCAACACGGTCGTGGTGCCGGCGCAGGCCGAGATAGGCGTGAGTCGGATCGACGAGGACGATCCGGACCAGACGGCGCTGCTGATCTACGAGCGCGGCATGCGTGACGGGTTGCTCGTCGAGACGGCAGTGCGCATACCCATGCGTCACGTGCACGCGGTGATGAAACGCATGGGCGAGCTGCGCCCGCAGAAGCGCGGCGTGGCGCTGCGACAGGACCGCGATCCGAACACGGCCGAGCTACCGCTGGCGGGGCAGTCATGAACGCCAACGCCATGAGCCCGGAACAGAAAGCGATGGCATGCGACGCATCGTTGCAGCGGCTCGCGAAGTGGCGCTCGGTATACGCCGGCTGGATGTGGGGCACGCAGACGCGCGAGCACGGGCCGAGCCAAGCAACCCGCGACCTGTTCGAGAAAGCGATCTTGTTGCGCGCCGAAGTGAGTGCGCTCACGGCACTGCTGATCGAGAGCGGCGTGATCACGCAAGAGCAGTTTCTCGCGCGCCTCTACGACGAGGCCGAAGCCCTGCAGGGAATGCTTGAGCGCGCGTTTCCGGGGTATCGAGCGACTGCATACGGCATGTCGATGGACACGCACATCGCGGCCGACACGATGCGCGTCAAGGGCTTCCCGAAGTAGGGCGCAGCGATGGCAACGCTCAAGCAGATCGTCGAAACGGGTCCGACCGAGCCGTGCGCCTTGTGCGGCGAGTTGAGCCTCGACGGTGACTTGCTTGACCGTTACGACGCGAGGGCTCGTGTGTGCACGTCATGTGGCGAGGCGGTAGCGAACGCGTGGTGGAAGTCGCGATTCGGTGCGTGGCTGACGTGGATCAACCCGAACGGAAAGCGACCTGCTTTCAAGAAGGCGCCGATATCGGCCGAGCTTTGCCGGCAAGTCTTTGAGCGCGATGCCTACCGGTGCCGTCACTGCAATGGCTGGCTCGATCTCACCGTCGATCACATCGTGCCTGAGTCTGTGGGCGGCACCACCGTATCGGAGAACCTGCAGACGCTTTGCCGTTCGTGCAACAGCGTCAAGGGCGTCTCACTGCAACCGGAATGAGCGTCGAAGTCATGAGCCAAGTGTTTAAGCGCTATCCCGTCGGCGGCGGCGAAATGGTGCTCGCGCTCGCGTTGGCGGACCACGCGCATGACGACGGGACCAAGATCTACCCAGGTGTCCGCGCGCTTGCGGCCAAGACACGGCAGTCAGAGCGAACCGTGCAGTACCAGCTTCGGCGAATGGAAGAGTCTGGTTGGCTGCAGCTAGTCGGAACGGGCACCGGGCGCGGTTCGACCAACGAGTACCGGATCAATCCGGAGTGGATAAAGGGTGCAGAACTTTCACCCTTAACGAAAAAGGGTGCAGAAACTGCACCCCCCGAAAAGGGTGCAATCCACGACGGAAAGGGTGCAATCCACGACAAGAAGGGTGAAACAGCTATTGCAACCGAAGCATCAA
>CADEDU010000206.1 GCA_902826155.1 uncultured beta proteobacterium | reverse complement strand
TACCTGGCGTCGGGACTTGCACCCGACCAGTTCTGTGCCATGCCCGGCACACACGATCGAATTCAGCGGCCGCCGGAGGCGGTCCGCTGGAATGATGGGTTGGGCGCCATAGATTCTGATGCCTGGACGTGGTACGGCGGCTCAATTAGTAAAGGATCTTCTGGTACCGGAAATGAGTTTGCACAGTAATCGACCTCTACGCCTGCCAGATGTCCTTGCTCATTTGTGAAAACAATGAATTCCAGACTGGAGTTCTCCTCGCTGGTGCGGAATTCAATCTCAAACACCGCGCCACGAGAACCAGGCGAGGCAAGCGGCTGAACACCGCATCCCTCTGGAATCTCTAGATCGAAGCTGTTGCACCCGCAATCGCATAGCCTTGTAATTCGACCTATATTGAATGCTGCTAGGAATTTGTCAGCTGCCTCGAACTCAGGGCGCCCGGCAAGGAATTCGGCCCATCTTCTCGCCCGCGCTTCTGTGTTTTTCATGGCGCCCAACGTTCGACATGAGCGGCGGCACAAAGGCGAAGCCTTTGGGACGTCCGCTCGATGGAGGGGTTAGCCGGCACTGCTGACATGACTTTCAGTTGGCCTGCTCCCGATTGAACTCTCGCACTACCTCGATGACACCGACGATGTTGCGGTTGAGTTCCTCCAACTCCTCAGCCGGTACCCACCACTCCGTGTGATGCGATGCACCCACCTGGTGTATCTGGTACCTACTCATGAACGCTGTGCGCCCGCGAAAGCGCGTGACGTACCCGCTGCCACTGGCCGGAACATTCCAGTCGCGTGCGATCTCCACTGCGTACTGCTCGTTCGTGACCGGGTAGAAGATGGGTTGATCTGGCAACCGGGGCGGCCACGCCTTGAAGCCGCTCTCACGCACCAGCGCCAGCTCCCTCGGGCCCGTGGGACGATAGAGAACGGTGGTTTCTTCTTCCATAGCAACGAAAAGCAGAGTGCTCCCTTGTGACGGCTAACGTTGGAGTTCACCCGCGGGCGACAGACGGCGAAGCCGGCTGGCGAACGTCGGGTGCAACGACGGGTTAGGCAGCATCGCGAGCACCTCTAGCGGACGAGTGCCGCTCGGGCCAGAACGCCATAAACCAAAACATTGCGCCCGCAAATGCACCGAGCAGGACCAATGGATAGCCACCCCCGAGTTGATGGAGGCGAGAACTGAGGCTCAGCTGATCGTTGAAGAAGTACGAAGAGGCGTTTGACAAGAAGACAACTAGACCCGTAAGCGCCCCGACTAAGGCACCGTGCCAAAGCTTGGTCCACTTGCGCCAAAGACACAGCCCCAGCAGTGGCAATGCGGTCACGGCCATGAAGAAATAGACGAAGAAGGTGAAGAACAGCGCGAGCGGAAAGAAACCGGGACCACCTGAGCCGGATCGCGCGCTCGATAGCAGTGAGACTACACCGAAGCCGAGCCCGAGCAGCCAAGGCAGGAGGACTATTGAGATGACGATCCGACGCATAGCCTCTCATGCGGCCTAACGTTTGAGGTAAGCGGCGACCGAAAGTGGGCGAAGCCCGCTTTTGGGCGTCCGCTTGACCGAATGGTTAGGCGGCAGTTGATAGCGCGCTGCCGCCAGCGTGTGAAAGAGCAACCTTACCTTGGACATGTAGGCATTCCCCTGCTCGTGGGCAACGGATGATCGCCGCAGTTCCAGGCGTTGAATAGCATCTGTTGAGAAAACGCGGCGAGCAGACCAGCCACCAGCATTGGTGCGATGCGGATGCCGGGCGACCAGAAGCGAGTCTCAGGCTCAAGAAGCGAGCGCCCTGTGGAACTTAGCCAGTATGCGTAGACGACAGCGATGAGTACTGCGACCGCCTGAATCAGTAGCGCAACGCATGTCTTGGACCAGGAGATTGCGTCGGGTGACCCGATGAAGAAGCGCGATGCAACAGCATGCACATCGAATGCGGCGATCAGCAAGCCGCTGTAGAAGAGCAGTAGCTTGTAGCCGCGCGACATGGAGCGAATTCTGACGCCTAACGACGCATTTGAGCTGCGGCCGACGAGCGATGCGAGGAGGGAATCGCGGGCCGACGAAGGAGGCTCGCGACCGTCAGCTCGAAATGCCTGTTAGCGTGCACTTTAGCCTCGCAAATGGAAGGTGGGCTCTTAATCGAGGTTCCTCGGACTCGTGTGTGTTGAGGTTTCGCGTCACCAGCACTCTGTGTCCGAGCGGCACCAGACGTAGGCCATAGCCGTATCTTTCCTGTCGAACCAAACCCGCAAAATATATGTTCGCGCGCGTGACCGCTCGGCGATGGCGTAAGGAAGTGCAAACGGCTCAAACAAGCCAAACGTCATAAGGTTGACACTTACAGTCTCACCAACATCGTGGCGGCGTTTGAGTCGCCCCTCGAACTTGTATTCCGCAATTGCGGTTGCTTCAGGGAAGCGCACGTTCCCCTCTGAATCTCGGCGCCCTCGGTGATCGATGAGCATCGACGGATGAATTTTCCTCAATAAGTCGTAGGTATCAATTGGTGTCGCGAGGACTTCTGTTCGGACTGGCAGCCCGAGGCGGCTCACGAGAGTTTCACGCGTATCGCCAGGGCGAATGAGTTCTTCTTCCGGCGTTCCTGTCGCAAGGATTAGCGCCGAGCAGCCGGAAGACCCGAGTGCGAACACGGCGTAGAGCAGGACGGCGGCGCGGCGATTCATGTGCACGCTAACGCAGAGCTAAGCGGACAGCCGCGCACGGCACGGTGCCACTGCACTGAATG
>CADEDU010000205.1 GCA_902826155.1 uncultured beta proteobacterium | reverse complement strand
AGTTGCGTTCGCAGCGCGCGCGCTCCGTAGCGTCACGCGCGGCGACTCCATGATGAAAGTAGACGTAGCCCATCGGCTAAGTCCTCCGCAGCAAGAGCCAACCGTATTGGAATCCCCGCCCCCCGATGCCTCCTGTTGTCGTTTTTTCTGTCAGGCAATGTGGCGCCGAGGATAGGCGCTGCCGACAGCGGGGTAAAGCGTCGTCCGACAGGCGAGCGCTTGCGTGTCGAGCGAACCCGCTTCAACATCCGCGCCGGATCCCATAACCCGAAAGCGTTTCCAGTGAAAATCCTACTTGCCGCTGTCGCACTGCTCCTTGTCAACACCGCTGCCTTCGCCCAAGCCGATGCCGCCGCCAAAGCGGCCAAGGAACCAGGTGCCGTCGTCACTTCGAGCGGCCTCGTTTTCCGCTCTCTCAAAGAGGGCACCGGCCCAATGCCGCAAGCCACCGACGTCGTATCGGTCCACTATCGCGGTACGTTTCCCGACGGCAAGGAGTTCGACAGCTCCTACTCGCGCGGACAACCGACGGAGTTCCCGCTCAATCGCGTGATCAAGTGCTGGACCGAAGGCGTGCAGCGCATCAAGGTCGGCGGCAAGGCGAAGCTCACCTGTCCGCCGAACATTGCGTACGGTGAACGTGGCGCCGGTGGAGTCATCCCACCGAACGCGACGCTGCACTTCGAAGTGGAGTTGCTCAAGATCGGCGCACGATAGAACCATCGATTCGCACCTGTTCGGTGCATGTTCCTGCCGGACGCACCGCGATATCTCTCATCGGAGACTGATGCATCGATGATTTGATTGAGGCGGTTGCTGCATCGCGATAAAATTCGCGCTCGATGCCGTCGCTCTCGGCGGCATCAACCCCTCCCCTCCGACGCGATCCCTCCGCGCGCAACTTCGTGCCCACACTCGTACCGGCCATCCTCGCTCTTGCGGATGGTTCGGTATTTCGCGGCCGATCAATCGGCGCGACCGGCAGCGCAGTGGGCGAAGTGGTATTCAACACCGCGATGACGGGCTATCAGGAGATCCTCACCGATCCCTCCTATTGCCGTCAGATCGTCACGCTCACCTATCCGCACATCGGCAATACCGGCATCAACGCCGACGACGAGGAGTCCGCCGCGATCTACGCCGCGGGCCTGGTCATTCGAGACAACGCGATGGTGGCTTCCAACTGGCGCTCCACGGCTTCACTCGCCGACTACCTGCGCGACCGCAACGTCGTCGCGATTGCCGACGTCGACACCCGACGCCTCACGCGCCTGCTGCGTGAGAAAGGCGCGCAGAACGGCTGCGTCATGGCCGGTGATATCGATGTCGAGCGTGCGCACGCCCAGGCGCGCGGCTTCCCCGGCCTGGCCGGCATGGATCTGGCGAAAGAAGTCACGACGCGCTCGGCCTACGAATGGACCACCGGCAGCTGGCGTCTGCCCGATGAACCGCACGATATGCGCTCCCTGTCGCGCCATGTCGTGGCCCTCGACTTCGGCATCAAGCGCAACATCCTGCGCATGCTGGTCGATCGCGGCTGCCGGGTGACGGTGCTGCCAGCGCAGGCGAGCGCACGCGATGTGATCGCGCTCGAACCCGACGGCGTGTTTCTCTCGAACGGCCCGGGCGATCCGCAGCCGTGCGACTACGCGATCGGCGCGATCGCCCATCTGCTGGCGCACACGCAGTTGCCGGTCTTCGGCATCTGCCTGGGACATCAGCTGATGGCACTTGCCTGCGGCGCACGCACACACAAGATGAAGTTCGGCCATCACGGTGCCAATCATCCGGTGAAAGATCTCGATACCGGGCGCGTGGTCATCACCAGTCAGAACCACGGCTTCGCGGTCGATCCCCAGTCGCTTCCGCCTGAGCTTCGCGTCACCCACACCTCGTTGTTCGACGGCAGCATCCAGGGCCTCGCACGCAAGGACCGCATCGCGTTCTGCTTCCAGGGTCACCCGGAGGCAAGCCCCGGCCCGCACGACGTGGGCTATTTGTTCGATCGGTTCATCGCCAGCATGGAGCGCGCCTAGCCGTGCCCAAGCGCACCGACCTGCGGAGCATCCTGATCATCGGTGCCGGCCCGATCGTGATCGGCCAGGCGTGCGAGTTCGACTACTCCGGCGCGCAGGCGTGCAAGGCATTGCGCGCAGAGGGCTACCGCGTCGTGCTGGTGAACTCCAACCCGGCCACGATCATGACCGACCCGGAGCTCGCCGACGTCACCTACATCGAGCCAGTCACCTGGAGCGTGGTCGAATCGATCATCGAGAAGGAACGTCCGGATGCGCTCCTGCCCACCATGGGCGGCCAGACCGCACTCAACTGCGCGCTCGATCTGGCTCGCGAAGGCGTGCTCGACAAATACGGCGTGCGGCTGATCGGTGCCTCGCGCGAGGCGATCGACAAGGCCGAGGATCGCGAGAAGTTCAAGCGAGCGATGGCTCGCATCGGGCTTGCTTGCCCACGCTCCTCACTCGCGCACAGCCTGGAGGAAGCGCTGCAGGTACAGGCCGCGATCGGCTTTCCGGCGGTGATCAGGCCCTCGTTCACGCTCGGCGGATCGGGCGGGGGCATCGCCTACAACCGCGAGGAATTCATTGCCATCTGCGATCGCGGGCTCGACGCTTCCCCCACGCGCGAGCTGCTGATCGAGGAATCGGTGCTCGGCTGGAAAGAGTACGAGATGGAGGTGGTGCGCGACGGCGCCGACAACTGCATCATCGTGTGCGCGATCGAGAACCTCGATCCGATGGGCGTGCACACCGG
>CADEDU010000204.1 GCA_902826155.1 uncultured beta proteobacterium | reverse complement strand
CCGATCCGCTACTACCGCCCGCGCGGCAGCGCCGAGGTGCGGACGCTCATCGACGAAGGCTTCCAGGCGTTCAATGCCGCGCGACTGGGCGAGGCGTGCCGGATCTACAGCGACAAGATGCTGTCGCCGGAGCACGACACGACGATCGCGCTGACGGTCGCGGGCGCGTTGACGCCGGCCGGCCTGGGCGGGGCGATGATCGAGCTGTTCGAGCGCGGACTGATCGACTTCGTCATCTCGACCGGCGCGAACCTCTATCACGACCTGCACTACGCGCTGAACTTCACGCTGCACCGCGGCTCGCCGTTCGTCGACGACCGCGAGCTCTACGGCGACGGCGTGATCCGCATCTACGACGTGCTGTTCCCGGCGCAGGTGCTGCTCGACACCGACCGCTACGTGCGCGAGTTCCTGGTGCAGTCCGGGCTCGATGGCCCGGTGTCCACCGCGGAGCTGCACTACGCGCTGGGCGAGTACCTGCGGAAGACGCACCCGGGCTGCGAGGCGCACTCGGTGCTGGCGTCGGCCTCACGCGCCGGCGTGCCGATCTACACGTCGTCGCCCGGCGACAGCTCGATCGGCATGAATGTCGCCTATCACGAGCTGATGAATGGCGGCCGGCTCATGGTCGACCCGAACAAGGACGTCAACGAGATCTGCGCCATCATCCTGGCCGGCCAGAAGAACGGCGCCGTGATCCTCGGCGGCGGATCGCCGAAGAACTTCTACCTGCAGGGGCAGCCGACGCTGTGGGAGGTCTACGGCATCCCCAAGGGCGGCAACGACTACTTCATCCAGATCACGACCGACCAGGTCGTGTGGGGCGGATTGTCGGGTGCGACGCCGGCCGAGGCCGTGAGCTGGGGCAAGGTGAACCCCGGCGTGCTGCCCGACACGGTCGTCACCTACTGCGACTCGACCATCGCCTTCCCGCTGTTTGCCGAGTACGCAGTGGGTCATACCAACAACCGCCGTCCGCTCAAGCGCCTCGTCGACCAGCGCGACGCCCTGGTGGCCGCGCTCAAGACCGAGGCGTCGAAGCCGCGCGACGACGAGGAGTAGACGGGTGATCCGGCTGCGCGGCGCGCGCGTGGTCACGCCCGGCGGCGTGATCGACGACGGCGCCGTCGTCGTGGCCGAGGGCGTCATCGTGGAAGTGGGGCCGGCCACCGCGGCCTCGCCCGCGGACGTCGACTGCGGCGGCGGCTGGATCGTCCCCGGCTTCATCGACACCCACGTGCACGGCTCGCACGGGGTCGACGTCCTCTCCGGCGGCGATGCCGTCGCGCGCGTCGCCGCGTGGTTGCCGCGCTACGGTGTCACCGGATTCCTTCCGACCTCGGTCGCCTGCGCGCCCGCTGAACTCGCGGTGTTCCTGGCCGCGATGGTGCTCGTCCCGCTGGTCATCGCCGTACTGTCCTCTGTCGGCCTGACCACGGTCGCGCCGGGCCTGACCGGCGAGTTCACCCTCAAGGGGTTCCGCGACTTCTTCGATCCGTCGAAGCCGAGTCTGGTCTCGCTCTGGTTCACCGTGAAGGTGACCACGATCACGACCGCGATCTCGACCGGGCTCGGCCTGTCGCTGGCCCTGTTCATGCGCTTCCGCGGCATTCCGCTCGGCCCGATCTTCTCCTTCCTGGTGAAGATCCCGCTATTCATGCCGTATCTCGTGACCGCGTTCGTGTTCTGGGTGCTGCTCTATCCCAAGGGATACATCGGCATCATCACGCACAAGCTGCTGGTCGAGTATTTCGCCCTCGTCGAGCAAGCGCCGGCCCTCGTCTCCGACCCGCTTGGCATCGGCATCATCGTCTGCGGCTCGTGGATGCGTTTCCCCTACGCCTTCATCATCATCCACGGCCTGCTGCAGATGATCGACCCGGCCTACGAGGAGGCCGGCCGCACCCTCGGCGCGCGCACCGGGACGATCATCCGGCGGATATACCTGCCGCTGCTCGGCTATGGCCTGCTGTCGGTGGTGCTCCTGAACTTCCTCGCACTGTTCATCGCCTTCTCGATCCCCTTCGTGCTCGGCGCGAGCTGGCCGCAGTTCCTCTCGGTCTTCATCTACGTGAACGCCAAGGACCAGGGGAACTGGCTCGCCGGCTACACCACCGCGGTCATCTACATCATCATCGCCATGGGGATCGCCGTGGTCTACGCGCGCGCCCTTGCTCGAGCCAAGACCCATGCGTAAGTCGCTCGGCAAGGAGATCGTGAACCGCGCGATCATCGCGCTGGTCTCCCTCATCATCCTCGCGCCGGTCGCGCTGGTGTTCCTCTATGCCTTTGCGACCAAATGGTTCGCCTCGCACTGGTGGTTCCCGCAGGAATTCGGCGTGCGCTGGTTCGAGCGGCTCCTCGGTCTCGGCAACATCATCAACGCGATGATCAACAGCTACATGATCGCCGCGATCGTGACCGTGCTGACGCTGCTGATCACGCTGCCGGCGGCCTACGTGTTCGGCGCCCGCACCCGGCGCGAGACCAACGCCTTCACCCGGATCGTCGAGACCTTTTCCAGCGTCCCGCTCGCCTTCCCGACGATCGCCGTCGGCATCGGCCTCCTGCCGGTCTACTCGAAGATCGGCCTGCTCTCCTCGCTCTCGGGCGTGATCGTCGCCCACATGATCATGGCGATCCCCTATGCGCTGCGTGCGATGGTCGGCGCCTTCGTGATGGTGCCGCCGGAATACGAAGAGGCCGCGCGCAATCTCGGCGCGAGCCGGTTCTACGTGCTGCGCCGGATCTACCTGCCGCTGATCTGGCCCGGCGTCA
>CADEDU010000203.1 GCA_902826155.1 uncultured beta proteobacterium | reverse complement strand
GCGTGGTTGATGACCGTGCGCCCGCAGTCCTTGCGATCGCGCACATAGTTCATCGTCTCCTCCATCACGACTTCCACCGCGCCGACGGCGCCCAACCCCATGACCGCCCGGCCGCAGGTCAGCTCGTGCATCAACTGCTGCATGCCCCTCCCCGCGACTCCTCCCAGCACACTATCCCCCGCTACCTTCACGCTCTCGACGAAGAGTTCGGAGGTGTCCTCGCCGTGGAAGCCCATCTTGTCGAGCACGCGCCCGACGCGATACCCGGGCAGATCCTTCGTCTCTACGATCAGGATCGACAGGCCCCTGCTGCGATCGGTGGAGTCGGTGCGCACCACCAGCATGAGAATGCCGGCGAGCCAGCCGTTGGTGATAAAGGTCTTGGCCCCGTCGATCACGTAGTGATCGCCCTGCTTCACCGCGCGCGTGCGAATGCCCTTGAGGTCCGAGCCCGTGCCCGGCTCGGTCATGCAGATGGCGCCGATGAGCTCGCCCGCCGCCATGCGCGGCAGCCAGCGCTGCTTCTGCGCCTCGGTGCCGTGGTTGAAGATGTAGTGCGCGCACATGCTGTGCACGCCCTGGCCGAACGCGCCGATGGCGCGGCGCGCCAGCTCGTTGTACATCACGGCTTCATGTCGGAAATCGCCGCCGCCGCCGCCGTACTCGGCGGGTATGTCTAGCAACAACAGCCCGGTATCTCCCGCTTTGCGCCAGGTTTCGCGGTCGACGTGATGCTGCGCGCGCCACTTCGCGTCGTTTGGGACCATCTCGGTTTCGATGAAGCGCACGACGGTGTCCTTGAACACCTCGAGGTCATCGTCCATCCAGGGGATGACGTACGTTTTCATGAAGCGAAGCCTAACGGTTGCGTGGTGTTCTCCCCAAATGTCTGTGCAGGTTCGAACGTCCGCCAGGCCGGTCTCGACCAAGAAGTGAATGGTCTCAGTGTGGCCGACGTCCAGCGCTTCTACACTGCGAGCCGCACCGGCATCTCGGGAGTGATCGCCGCCGCGATTCGCGGGCGATCGGCCGCCTCGGCGAAGTGGGCGCATCACGTAGGTCATTGAGGCGGGTCCCGGCCCGTACGGGGGCAGGATGGCATGCTCACCCGCTCTCACAGTGAAGAGCCATTCTGCGTATCGGACGCCGGGGGGCGGGTCGAGCCCGGATGAGCCGGTGCTACCATGACCGCGCGTCGTGGGGACTGCGATCTTCCGATTCGCGGAAAACCAGAAAATCAATACTGATTTCAGTTCGCGAGCTTGGATGGGGGTCCAACGGTGAGAGCAGCGGCACCGGCGCTCAGGTTGAGTACGTTCGTCGCCATCGCGTTCATAGCGGCCACAGGGTTGCCGCGAGCGGCTCGCTCCCAAACACCAGCGAAGTCGTTCTCGATTCCAGCGCAGCCCATCGAGACCGCGCTGCGCAAGTACGCCGATCAGAGCGGCGACCAGGTGGTTTTCTATTCAGAAGTCGCTCATGGGAAGAGTGCCCAAGAAATCGAGGGCGTACTCACGCGTGATGAAGCCCTCGATCGCCTGCTGAAAGGCACCGGTCTCTCGTTCCGACGGTTGAACGCGTCGACAGTCGCAATCGTGGATTCCGATGCAGCGTCCGGTGCTGGCTCCTCGAGGCCGGCCGAAAACCCGGCCAACGCCGGCGCGGGGGACGACCGACCTGGTAGCCCTGCGCGCGGCGCGGCGTCGGATGCGCCGCTCCTGATGGACTCGATCATCGTGACCGGCACGGCGGCTCCGCGTCGCAGCGCGTTGCGATCGAGCAGCGCGGTTTCCGTGTTCTCGTCATCAGACATCGCCGATCAGTCCCCCACGAGCACCGCCGAGATGCTTTCGTCCGTGCCGGGCTTCTGGGTCGAGGACACCGCAGGCGACACGCAGAACAACGTGTTCGCGCGCGGCATCGTTCAGGACGGCGGCTATCGTTACGTCGCGCTGATGGAAGATGGCATTCCCCTGTTTCCCGTGTCGGAGCTGTCGTTCTACAACCCGGACCAGTTGGTCCGGATCGATAGCTCAGTCGAGCGCGTCGAGGTCCTGCGCGGCGGGACCGCGCCCGTATTCACGCCGGGAGCCCTGGGCGGCTCGGTCAACCTGATCACGCGAAAGCCGGCGCGTCGGCTTGCGGCAAATCTCGAATTCACCACGAGCTCGTTTGGAACCCGGCGCGTCGACGCCTGGGGACAAACTCCCCTGTCGAAAACCTGGAGTGGAATCATCGGCGGCTACTATCGAGGTTCCGATGGCATTCGCGATCCGGGCTTCACGAGTGATCGCGGCGGACAGATCCGGCTGGGGGTCGCGGGCGCGTGGGGGCCGGTACAGCTCGAATTTTTCGCGAAGTACGTGGACGATCATTCGCTGTTTGCGGTCCCCATCCCCTTGCAGGGAAATCCGCGATCTCCGCGCACGCCGGATGGTTCCAATCCCGGCACGTACTCGCTGCTGAGTCGCGATATCGCGCTCGCAAGCTTGCCGGGCAGCGCACGCCAGGTCGGACTCGAATCGGCCGATCTCGCGGACGGGATCCATCCACGCATGGTCACCGTCGGAAACAAGGCGACGTGGAAGATCGCTGATGCGGTCGAACTCAGTAGCCTGAGCCGTTTCACGAGTGGCGACATCCAGTTCGATGCGCTGTTTCCCGGTGGAGCCCCGGTGACGGGCCTGGAGTTTGCAGCCGAGGCGGGTGTTGCACCGGCCTTTGCGTATGCGACCGGCGGCGTGAGCTTCGACGCCCGCGACCTGGTCCAGAACCATGGGCACTGGGCCGTGCACAAGTCGCTCTGGTCGCTGCAGAACGATTCGCGACTCAATTTCGAGCTCGCGTCC
>CADEDU010000202.1 GCA_902826155.1 uncultured beta proteobacterium | reverse complement strand
GACCAACTGCGCGGCACGTTCATCCCCGCCGGCGTCGAGGCGACCGTCACCCGCAACTACGGGGTCACGGCGAACGACAAAGCGAAGAAGCTCATCCAGAAGCTGCTGTTCGCCACGGCGTCGGTGGTGTTGTTGGTGGTGTTTGCCATGGGACGGCGCGAAGCGATCGTGGTCGGCGCGGCCATTGTCGTCACGCTCGCCGCGACGCTGTTCGCATCCTGGGCCTGGGGCTTCACCATCAACCGCGTGTCGCTGTTCGCGCTGATCTTCTCGATCGGCATCCTGGTCGACGATGCCATCGTCATCGTCGAGAACATCCATCGTCACATGCGGCTGCCGGCGAACCGCGAGGGCGTCTCGCTCGCGCAGCTCATTCCGCGCGCGGTCGATGAAGTGGGCGGACCCACCATTCTCGCGACCTTCACCGTCATTGCGGCATTGCTGCCCATGGCATTCGTGAGTGGCCTCATGGGGCCCTACATGAGCCCGATCCCGATCAACAGCAGCATGGGCATGCTCATCTCGCTGGCCGTGGCGCTGATCTTCACGCCGTGGATGTGCCGCAAACTGTTGAGCCAGCATGCGCACGCGAAAGGCCATGGGGATGGCGAGAGCCCGTGGCTGCGTCGATTGTTCGAGCGCTTCCTGCGTCCGTTCCTCGGCGCGGAGAAGGCACGCCGCCAGCGCCACAGGCTCTACTGGGGCGTGCTCGGCGCCATCGCCGTCGCGATGTTGCTGGTGGTATTCAAGCTGGTGGTCATGAAGATGCTGCCCTTCGACAACAAGTCGGAGTTCCAGGTGATCGTCAATCTACCGGAAGGCACCACCGTCGAAACCACGGCGCGCGTTCTCGATGAACTCTCGCATGAGATCGCGAAGGTTCCGGAGGTGAGCGATTACCAGGCCTATGCCGGCACGGCGGCGCCGATCAATTTCAATGGGCTCGTGAGGCAGTACTACCTGCGCGAAAGTCCGGAACTCGGCGACCTGCAGGTGAACCTGGTCGACAAGCACGAGCGCTCGCGCCGCAGTCATGAGATCGCCCTCGACGTGCGACCGGCGCTCGCCGCGATCGGTCGCCAATTCGGCGCGTCCGTGCAAGTCGTGGAGGTCCCTCCGGGGCCGCCCGTGCTTGCGCCCTTGGTAGCCGAGGTATACGGCCCGAGTTACGCGGAGCAGCGTCGCGTGGCCGCAGGCGTACGCGCAGTGTTCGAAACAACGCCGGACATCGTCGACATCGACGACAGCCTGGAAGCGCCGGCCCGACGTCAGGTCGTCGACATTGACCGGCAGAAGGCCGCCCTGCTCGGCGTGTCGCAGGCGCAGATTGTTGGAGCGCTGACGACCGCCCTCGATGGCACCGACGTGACTTACGTGCATTCTGGGACCGAGCGTTCGCCGATTCCGGTACACGCGGGTCTCGCGGTCGCGGACAAGGCCGATCTCGACGCCGCACTGGCGCTGAAGATCCGCGCCGCCGACGGCACCGCAGTGCCTCTCTCCGAACTCGTCACCGTGAATGCCGCGCCGCACGACGGAACCATCTATCACAAGGACTTGTTGCCGGTGGTCTACGTCACGGGGGACATGGCTGGACGGCTCGATAGCCCGCTGTACGGCATGTTCCGCATTGTCGGCGAGATCGCCGACGCGCCGCCGGGCGGTGCGCCGATCGAGCAGCGCTACGTCAGCCAACCGGACGACCCGAATCTCACGGCGATCAAGTGGGACGGCGAATGGCAGATCACCTACGAGACCTTTCGCGACATGGGGATCGCCTATGCCGTTGGCCTCGTCCTGATCTATCTATTGGTGGTCGCGCAGTTTGGCTCCTACATGCTGCCCCTCATCATCATGGCGCCGATCCCGCTCACCATCATCGGCGTGATGCCGGGTCACGCGCTGCTTGGCGCCCAATACACAGCGACCTCCATGATCGGCATGATCGCGCTGGCGGGCATCATCGTGCGCAATTCCATTCTGCTGGTCGACTTCATCGACAGCGAGATTCGCGCCGGCAGCGCAATCGAGGATGCCGTCATGCGCGCCGGCATCGTACGCGCCAAGCCCATTGCGCTCACCGGCCTCGCAGCCATGATCGGCGCGTTCTTCATCCTCGATGACCCGATCTTCAACGGACTCGCGGTCTCACTGATCTTCGGGATTCTGGTTTCCACCGTGCTCACACTGCTCGTGATCCCGGTTCTCTACTACGCATATCTGAAACGGCAGCCGGCGCCCGTCGCGCCTCAGGAAACTTAAGTCATGGCACACATCATCGTTGTCGGGGCCGGAGTCGGGGGAGTTCCTTGCGCGTATGAGCTGCGCAAGAAGCTGGGAAAGACCCATCGTGTGACTCTGGTCGGATCGTCGCCCTATTTTGAATTCACGCCGTCCAATCCCTGGATCGCCGTGGGTTGGCGCAAGCGCGAAAGGACGCGCGTGGAAATGCGAGAGCCGCTCGATTCAAAGGGCGTCGAATGGCATTCCGAACCCGTCGAGACTATCGACGCCGTCAAGAAGTCGCTGCGCCTGCGCAGTGGCGTCGAGCTCGCGTATGACTACCTGGTAATCGCCACTGGCCCCAAGCTCGCGTTCGAAGAAGTCCCCGGCTTGGGCCCTGCCGGGTTCACGCAATCAGTGTGCACACACGAACACTCGAACACGGCGTGGGAGAAGTACCAGGAATTCCTGAAGGACCCGGGGCCCATCATCGTGGGTGCGGCGGCAGGCGCCAGCTGCTTCGGGCCCGCCTACGAATTCGCGATGATCCTCGATGCCGACCTGCGCAAGCGCAAACTGCGCGACCAAGTGCCGATGACGTTCGTGACCAGTGAGCCCTATATCGGCCACATGGGTTTGGGCGGGGTCGGTGACAGCAAGGGCTTGATGGAGTCGGAACTGCGCCAGCGGCACATCAAGTGGCTGGTGAAGTCCAAGGTTGCCGGTGT
>CADEDU010000201.1 GCA_902826155.1 uncultured beta proteobacterium | reverse complement strand
GCGAGGCCTCGCGTCGCGCCATCGACATGACGTTTTCGATGATCTGCCGCACACGCTCGCCGTTGGTGCGGACGATCTCCGTGAGCCGCTTGTCCTCGGCGGAGAGCGAGGCGGACTCGCCCAGGAGCTGCGCGGCGTGACTCATCGCGCCCACCGGGTTGCGGATTTCGTGCGCGATGCTCGCCGAGAGGCGGCCGAGGCCTGCCAGCTTCGATTGCTGGATCTTCGCCGCCAGCTGCTCGGTGTCCTCCAGGAAGGCGATCACGGGTGCGGGCTCCGATCCGCCGAGCGACGCGAAATGCGGCTGGAGCACGTGTCCGCCGTCCGCCGCGACGAACGTCTGCGAAGGCGTCGCGACCCCGGTGGCGCGGGCGCGCCACGTCTCCAGTAGATAGAGGAGCTGCGGAGAAGCCTCTCCGAGCAGCGCGCCCGGATAGGCACCGCGGTCGCCCAGGAACTGCGCGGCCGATTCGTTGATCAGCCGGATGCGGTTCTCGTGGTCGACCACCACGATGCTCTCGCGCAGGTGCTGCACGATGTATTGCGAGAGCTGCGCGAGATTGGCCATGTCCACCTGCTGGCGGCGGACCGTGGCCTCCGAGTCGCGCAGCCGGTGAGCCACCGGCCAGGCGAGCAATGCAACCAGGAAGACGATGCCTCCCAGGATCCCGGCGCTCGGGTAGTCGGCGGTGCCGGCGGTTCCGAGCGCGTGACCGGCGATCTGCTGGATCAGCAGTGCCAGCGTGGCCATCGCCGCGAGCAGGAACGCATCGCGGCTGTCCGCCAGCAGGGCCATCGCGCCGACGGGCACGACGAACAGGATGCCCAGGCCGCTCCCGACGCCGCCGCTCGCGAACAGGATGAGGCTGATGAAGACGGCGTCGATCATCGCGTGCACGAACGTCGTCGCCCGCAGATTGGGCAGCAGGCGCCGGCCGCCGACGACCACCGCGATTCCCATCGCGAAATAGACGATGCACACCCAGAAGAAGAGCAGCGGGCGGGCGGAACCGATCGCCGTGGTGGCGCCCAGGTACCAGTAGAGCCAATACACGGACGGCGGAATCAGCAGCCGGTACAGGTTCACCAGCCCGATGACACGCCAGGCCAGATCGGTGGGGGCGAGGGGAGCTGCGGCGACAGGCGACATCGGCCGGGACTGTAGCAGTTGCACCGGGGCCGCAGAAGTTGCGGTGCACGGTGCAACTGGCGACTGCCGCACGATTTCGGGAGAATACCGGTTCTTTTTCGCCACTGAAGCCACCCGATGAATCTCCACGAATACCAGTCGAAGGAAGTGTTTCGCGAATTCGGCATTCCGGTGCCGCAAGGCCTGCCGGCGAGGAGCGCCGACGAAGCTGTTAGCGCGGCCGAGAAGCTCGGTGGAAAACTCTGGGTCGTGAAGGCGCAGGTGCACGCGGGCGGTCGCGGCAAGGCGGGCGGCGTGAAACTCGCGCGCGATCTCGACACGGTACGTTCGGCGACGCAGGACATGCTGGGGCAGCGGCTCGTCACCAAACAAACCGGTCCCGAAGGTCTGCCCATCGAAACGGTGTACGTCGAGTCGGGCTCCGACATCGAGCGGGAGATCTATCTCTCGCTCACGCTGAACCGCGAGAAGAGCAAGGTGGCGGTCATCGCCTCAGCCGCGGGCGGCATGGACATCGAGGAAGTCGCCGAGCACGAGCCTTCGAAGATCCTGCGCGTGGACATCAGCCCCACCGCCGGCCTGCAGGGTTACCAGTGCCGAAAGCTCGCGTTCGGCCTCGGCTTCAAGGGTCCGCAGATCGCAAAATTCCAGCAGATCCTCACGGCGCTGTACCGCATCTACCTCGAACGCGACGCATCGCTGCTGGAGGTCAATCCGCTGATCGTCACGAAAAGTGGCGACCTCGTCGCGCTGGACGCCAAGATCAACATCGACGCGAATGCCATGTTCCGCCAGAAGAAGCTGGCCGAGATGCGGGATCCCTCCCAGGAGGATCCGATCGAGCGCGAAGCGTCCGAGCACGACCTCAACTACGTATCGCTCGACGGAGACATCGCCTGCATGGTCAACGGCGCCGGTCTCGCGATGGCGACGATGGATCTCATCAAGCTGCACGGCGGCAACCCGGCGAACTTTCTCGACGTCGGCGGCGGCGCCACGGCCGAGCGCGTCACCGCGGCGTTCAAGCTCATCCTGTCCAACAAGAAGGTGCGCGCGATCCTGGTGAATATCTTCGGCGGCATCGTGCGCTGCGACCTCATCGCCGAAGGCGTGATGATCGCGGTCAAGCAGGTGGGTGTCTCGGTGCCCGTGATCGTGCGCCTCGAGGGCACGAACGCCGAACAGGCGCGCGAGATGCTGGCGCACAGCGCGCTCGCGATCACGCCCGCTTCCGATCTCACCGATGCGGCCAAGAAGGCCGTCTCCCTCGCCAAGGGCAAGTAGACAATCATGAGTATTCTCGTCAACAAGCACACCAAGGTGATCTGCCAGGGTTTCACGGGCCAGCAGGGCACGTTCCACAGCGAACACAGCATCAAGTACGGCACGAAGATGGTCGGCGGCGTCACGCCCGGCCGCGGCGGCGAGAAGCATCTCGGGCTGCCCGTGTTCGACACCGTCGCGGATGCAGTCACCAAGACGGGCGCCACCGCGAGCGTCATCTACGTGCCCGCGGCCTTCGCGGCCGACGCGATCCTCGAAGCCGCGGATGCCGGCATCGAGCTCGTCGTGTGCATCACGGAAGGCATCCCGATCAACGACATGGTCAAGGTGAAGGCGACGCTCGCCAACACGGGCACCCGGCTCATCGGGCCCAACTGCCCCGGCATCATCACGCCGGGTGAATGCAAGATCGGCATCATGCCGGGCTTCATCCACAAGAAGGGCCGCGTGGGCATCGTCTCGCGCTCTGGAACTCTCACCTACGAAGCGGTTTTCCAGACGACGAACCAGGGTCTCGGCCAGAGCACCTGCGTCGGCATCGGCGGCGACCCGGTGCGCGGCATGAACTTCATCGACGTG
>CADEDU010000200.1 GCA_902826155.1 uncultured beta proteobacterium | reverse complement strand
GGAGTGGGCGATGGTGGCGGTGCCGCTCAGGCCAGCGTTCTGAACAACGGGTGGCCTCGAAGCCATCCATCACCGGCATTGGCAATCCATCGGCACCAAGTCGATGGCACCGCGAGTCAATGCCTCGAGCGCTTGCGCACCGTCGGCGGCGTGCGGCAGACCTGCGCCTACGAGGCGCCTCTTGAATCGCAATAGTGTCACCCACTACCGCACAACTGTGGACGACTCGAGCGGTCGAGCCAGGCGTTACGCGCGGCCCGCGGCGATCATCTATACGCATTGAACCGACCCCGCTGCGTCTGCAACTCATCAATTCACCCTGCGCGGGCGGCCGGTGATTGACACGAGGCTTCAGCGCCATGGAAGCGTCCAACTACCCAAGGCATTGCCGCTGATTCCGAGGTTGCGCGGCGGCCGGGCGTATGCGTGCGCAGGATGCATTGCGTTGACGAGGTGATTTTGGCGTGAGGTGGGCTATGGATCGAGTTCAACGAAGCGGTATCAGTTGGAAGCTGGGCGTAGCGCTTTGCGTATCGCTGGCGGTGCCGGATGCGCGCGCATTGGACGTGCCTGCACGCATCCAGGAAATACCCGCGGCGCAACAGATGGCGCGGCCGGACGGCTCGGCGGTTTCACCTGAAGACTTCCAGCGATTTGTCGATCACGAAGTCACGCCGCGGTTTCCGGCGGGTTTGACGCTGCTCGGCGGCAACGGCCAGTTTCGCGACGCCAGCGGCGCGACCATCAAAGAGAGCTCGAAGCTGCTGATTCTGCTGTATTCGTACGATCGCGATAACAGCCGGAAGATCGAAGCAATACGCAGCGCCTATGTGAACACCTTTCAGCAGGAGTCGGTGCTGCGCGTCGACGGCAGTTCGTGCGTGTCGCTCTGAGCGACCGCGTGCTGTGCTTCTGCGCCGACGGCCGCCCCGCGCGAACCGAAGATGCGAAGCTGCAGCCCGATCTCGTCGCGCGAGTGGCCGGCTATGTGCCGCCAGCGCGCCTCGAGCGCATAGCGCGGAGAATTTGATCGTCGGCCTGGCCGGCCGCGGTGAGCTATCGGCGAAGGCCGGGGAATGGACTGTGCCTGCGGCCACGTGGTGAATTCGGCGCAGATTGCGTGCGCGGCCAGCCCCTCGCTACCTCGCTAGTGCCGATGCCGATGGTGGAGATCGGGGAATTCGGGCGCGGTTGGAACATTCGATCGGGGTGATCAAACGGGTGTTCGGGTTCTGCAAGGTGCGATACTGCGGGCTGGCCAAAAAACGGCAATCGATTGTTCACGACCGAGGCGTTGGCCAACATTTTCATGGCCAGACATACGTTGCCGGGAGCAGTGCATCTGCCGTGAGTAGATAGGCCAGGAGGAACTCGTTATTCGCAATGAAATCACCCGAATTCATTCCAATCGCGATAAATATCCATTTTTTTCCAATCAACTCCCAGAATGTCTCTGGTCGTGCGGACCTTCCCTAGGCCGCCGTAACCACTCGCTGCTACCAGGGAGAAACACGTAGTGATCCAAAACCAACAGATCCTTTCCCGCAGCTTTCTCTACGATATGGAAAAAGATTCGTACTTCCCGGCCGCTCAAGTCGCAAAGGGAAAGGCGATTCTGCTCAAGCTTTGCGAGACCATCGAGGCGAACAAGCCTAGTTCTGTAGAACAGCTCTACGTCCTCACACATGAGGCGACTGAAGCATTCAATCTTTTGGGCAAAGAATTTGAAGAGAACGGAAGCGAGCTGGAGACGGCTGCGCGTGAAAACATCGGGGCAGACTTCGCTTTCATCGCACAGGCTTATGGCTTCGAGGCAGATGTCGAGGAACTCATAGCCGCCCGGGAGTGGTAAGTCAGTTGGGCATCGTAGAGCGCCGGACGGAGGGCAAACAGCTGAGAGCTGCGGAGGCAGCCTTTTCGTTGTTGTATCGGTGATTTCTCGCCCCGCCCAGCGGAGCCTCGTTCATGACCCCAATCAATCTCGCGCAGAAGCCGGCGACGATCATCGAGCCCCGGCAGCCCCGGACTGTGGGCCAGTTCAAGGGGCATGAACCTCGTCCGATCGTGGCCGGCGCCAAGCGATCCAGGAGCCCTTCATGTTCTCCCCATTCAAGCAACGGCAAAAACCAAGCGACCCAAAGAACCTTTTGTTCATGTTGAGCATGCACATTGGGCGCGGCTCAAATACTGATATGCCCGCCAACTTCGCTGGTGCCTACGTGCCCATCTATCTCGGTGCGACAAACCACGAAGTGGCGCTAACCGAAGCAGTCGCGCAGATCAGGAAGCGTGGCTACGTCTTCCTTGATCTGGCAGACGGAAAGGTGCATCAGCTAGATCCGCTGAAGTGGAGCTCGTATGTGAAAGACACCTGGCCTGAATTCGAATCACATTTCCCCACGCAGGAAGAATTGATCCAAGGTATCGATTCCGGGAAGGTCTTCTTTGGTCCTTTTGCCGGCTATGAGAAGCCGAGCAGCTAGCCTTCTCATGTCAAATGGTAGGCAACCCTATGCGGACGTTCGTGCTCGCATGCATTGCATTGCTGGCGTGTCAGCCTGGTCACTCCGCCATTGCTGCGGACGGCGCGTTTGGAGCTGCGGCGTCACGCCTGGCGCCAGACGTTTCATGGGTGGCGACCTGCGTCGCTTCGAGCGGCTCTGGCCAGTATCGGGTCGTTGTGTTCAACCGCGGATTCGAGCACGTGTCGTCTGAGGTCTACATTCAATGGCTCGAATGGAACCAAGACGGGCCGCGGTTGCTGGATAGCGTGCTCGTTGGAGAGCTCAGTTCTGGCTCGTGGGCGGTCGGCCAGCCCTTCGTCGCCTCGCGAAAGACCTGCTCGATGCAACTCAACGCCACTCACAGCTACAGCATGGAAACTGCGCGCTTTGTGTTGCAGCCTACTAGCCGAGGCAAGTATGCAGTGCGTAGAGTCACCCAAAAGTGATATCAAACGATAGGCCTCGCACAGTAGGAGCAACCGGATCATGGCGAATTACTACGCGTCTTTGACCATGGCTATGCCGGCGAGTGAGG
>CADEDU010000199.1 GCA_902826155.1 uncultured beta proteobacterium | reverse complement strand
GAGAACTGCGTACCGCGACGTGCCTTGCGGAAGCCGACCTTCTTGCGCTCGACTTCGCGCGCATCGCGCGTCACGTAGCCGGCGTCACGCAGCGGCTTGCGCAGCGTCTCGTCGTACTCGATCAGGGCGCGGGTCAGGCCGTGACGGATCGCACCGGCCTGGCCGGTGGTGCCGCCGCCCTTCACCGTGACCTCGACGTCGAAGTTCTTGTCGAGGCTGACGGCTTCCAGCGGCTGACGCACGATCATGCGTGCCGTCTTGCGGCCGAAGAACTCGTCGAGCGTGCGCTCGTTGACGCGGATGTTGCCGCTGCCTTTGCGCAGGAAGACGCGGGCGGTGGCGGTTTTGCGGCGGCCGGTGCCGTAGTTCGAGGGAGTCGGCATGGTTGCAGTAACTCTGGTGGGTCCGGTCAGATCTTGAGCTCGAGCGCCTTGGGCTGCTGCGCGGTGTGCGGATGCTCGGCACCTGCGAACACGTGCAGCTTCTTGAACATCTTGCGGCCGAGCGGGTTCTTCGGAAGCATGCCCTTGACCGCGAACTCGATGGCGCGCTCGGGGTGCTTGTCGAGCAGCTTTTCCAGGCTCGTGGTCTTGAGGTTGCCCAGGTAGCCGGTGTGGTGATGATAGAACTTGTCCGTCATCTTCCGACCTGTGACGCGGACCTTGCCCGCGTTGATGACCACGATGTGGTCGCCGGTATCGACATGCGGCGTATAGGCGGCCTTGTGCTTGCCGCGCAAATGCATGGCCAGCTGTGAAGCCAGGCGTCCGAGCGTCTTGTCCGTCGCGTCTACTACGTACCAATCACGACGTACCGTAGCCGCGTTCGCGAAGACGGTTCTCATTGAATTCTCCGGGAAAAACCTAGGTCCGGGGCGAAAAGGCCGGCAAGTCTAAAGGACGACCCCCGGGATTGCAAAGGGGGGCGGACCCGCATCGGAGGGACATATATAAATGTGCTCCTATACTGTCGCCCATGACCCCTGCCTCCCTTCCCCGGCACTACACCCCCACGGACCGGCTGATCGGCTCGGTCGACCAGGCTCTGCGGACCCTGTTCGGCGCCAATTCGGCGACCCGTCCCTACCCCGCCGCAGGCATTGCCGAGACGGTCGAACAGCCGGCCGAACGCCGGCGCGCCGCCGCCCTGATGCGCGTGAATCACTCGGGTGAGGTTGCCGCCCAAGCCCTTTACCAGGGGCAGGCGGCGGTGGCCGCCGGCGCTTCGACGCAGTCGGCGTTGACGGAAGCTGCCCAGGAGGAAACCGACCATCTCGCCTGGTGTGCAACGCGCATCCAGGAGCTCGGCGGTCGCACAAGTCTGCTCAATCCGCTGTGGTATGCCGGCTCGTTCGCGATCGGCGCGCTCGCTGGACTTGCCGGCGACCGCACCAGCCTCGGCTTTGTCGCCGAAACGGAGCGACAAGTGGTGGAGCATCTCGAAGGGCACCTGCATCGCTTGCCTGCGACGGACGCTCGCACCCGCGCGATCGTGCAACAGATGACTGCGGATGAAGAGCGCCACGGTCACAACGCACTGAGCGCGGGCGGTGCCGAGTTGCCTGCAATAGCGCGCGCAATGATGAAGGTGACTGCGCGAATCATGACGCGCACAGCGTACTGGGTGTAGCAACGCGAGGCTGCGGCGCTTGCGGTAAGGGTCCTTCCTGTATTAAAAGGCGCGGCAAGACATAAGGTCCATGCCGCTCGACGAGTCGGTCAGCAACACAACGCACAACACTACGGGGTGAGTATGGAAGAGGGCGCAAGGCCACTGAGCGATATTCCGGCGATCAACCGGTTCCTGAGCTACTGCCGGATTCGCACCGTGCCCTCCAAGACGGTCGTCATCCACGCGGGCGACCTGCCCGACGTCCTGTATTACATCGTGAGCGGCTCGGTCGAAGTCATGATCGAAGATGAGGAAGGCAACGAGATGGTGCTCGCCTACCTCAACAAGGGTCAGTTCTTCGGCGAGATGGGCCTGTTCTACGAGCAGCCGACCCGCAGCGCCTGGGTGCGCACGCGCCAGCAGTGCGAGCTCGCGGAAATGACCTATCCCCGCTTCCGCCAGCTCGCGGCCGAGAGCCCGGGACTGGTGTTCGAGCTGGCGACGCAGCTCGCCACGCGCCTGGATCGCACCAATCGCAAGCTCGGCGATCTCGCGTTCGTCGACGTCACCGGCCGGGTCGCGCACGCGATCATGGACCTGTGCAGCGAGCCCGATGCGATGACGCATCCCGAAGGCATGCAGATCAAGGTGAGCCGGCAGGAGCTGTCGCGCCTCGTCGGCTGCTCGCGCGAAATGGCGGGCCGCGTGCTCAAGGTGCTCGAAGACCAGGGCCTGCTGCGCGCCACCGGCAAGACGATCGTCGTGTTCGGCGCGCGGCCGAAGATGAAGACCAAGCCGCCGCTGGCTGCTGCCGCGGGCCGTGCCGGGGTCATGCAGAATCGCCGTGCCGACGATGACGACGACGAGGATCTGGACGACGACGAAGACTAGAAGCTAACCGCTTCCCTTGATGATTCCTGCCCGCATCGCCGCGATCGTCGCGGCGTAATCCTTCGACCCGAAGATCGCCGAGCCCGCCACGAAAGTGTCGGCGCCGGCGCGTGCGATCGCCTCGATGTTGTCCGCCTTCACGCCACCGTCGATCTCCAGGCGGATCTCGCGCCCGCTGGCGCGGATGCGCTCGCGCGCCAGCCGCAGCTTGTCGAGCGCCGTCGGGATGAATTTCTGGCCGCCGAAGCCCGGGTTCACCGACATGATCAGCACCATGTCGATCTTCTGGATCGTGTGGTCGAGCCAGTCGAGCGGCGTGGCCGGATTGAACACCAGGCCGGGCTTGCAGCCGTGCTCACGGATCAGCTCGATGGTGCGATCGACGTGCTCGCTCGCCTCCGGGTGGAACGTGATCCAGGTGGCGCCGGCCTGCGCGAAGTCCGGCACGATGCGGTCGACGGGTTTCACCATCAGGTGCACGTCGATCGGCGTGGCGATGCCGTGCTTGCGCAGCGCTTCGCACACCAGCGGGCCGATCGTCAGGTTCGGCACGTAGTGGTTGTCCATGACGTCGAAGT
>CADEDU010000198.1 GCA_902826155.1 uncultured beta proteobacterium | reverse complement strand
CTCGCGCAGGCCGGCGCCAAGATCGCGATCTGGGGCCAGAACGCCGATAAGAACCGCATCGCGGAGGAGAAGCTGCGTGTGCACACGCGGGACGTGCTGGTTCAGCGCGTCGACGTAGCGGACGAGCAGGCCGTGACGAGCGGCATCGCGGAGGTGATCCGCACGATGGGACGGCTGGATTTCGTAGCGGCGAATGCCGGCGTCGGCGGAGGCGGGCGCTCGTCCTTTGCTGAAACGACGACCGAGCAGTGGCGCCGCATCACGATGACGAATCTGGACGGCGTGTTCTGGACCTTGCGCGAAGCCTGCAAACACATGATGACGCGCGCCGAGGCCGGCGACCCCGGCGGCTCGGTCGTCGTCACGTCGTCCACTTCGGCGATCCACGGTGCACCGCGTAACCAGGCCTATGCATCGACCAAGGGCGCGGTGATCGCGATGATCCGCGGCATCGCTGTCGAATACGCGCGCTACGGCGTGCGTGCCAACGCGATCCTGCCCGGCTGGATCCGCACGGATATGACCGCAACCCTGGTGTCGTGGGATAAGTTCAATGAGAAGGCAATCGGCCGCGTGCCGATGCGCCGCTGGGGGGAGCCGGAGGATTTCGCCGGCATCGCCGTGTACCTCGCCTCGGACGCCTCGCGCTTCCACACCGGCGACAGCTTCGTCATCGACGGCGGCTACACGATTTTCTAAGTTTTGTTTAGATCGAAGATTTCTTAAGAAGCCGGGCGGCCGGCCGCGGGATCGCGGATACTGCCGTCCATCCTTGCAGGGGGAGAACAACGATGAACAAGTTTCTGACCTTCGTGGCCGCAGCGGTAACGATCCTCGGCTTCACCCGCGTTGCCTGGGCCGATGGCCTCAGCACGCAGGACTACATCGACATCGAGCAGCTGTACGCGACCTATAACCACGCGATCGATTCCGGCGACGGCGAGGCGTGGGCAGCGACTTTCACGCCGGACGGTACCTTCAACAAGTTCGCCGGGCACGACCAGCTGGTCGGCTTCATCCAGCAGTGGAAGGAAAAGATGAACGGCGGCAATCGCCGGCACTGGAACACGAACCTGCGCATCGTGCCGAGCAAGGACGGAGCGAGCGCCTCGGTCTTCCTGATGCTGGTCGACGTCCAGACGAAGGGTATCGTCGCGACGGGCATGTACAACGACACGCTCGTGAAGACTGCAACCGGTTGGCGCTTCAAGACCCGCGCCACGAAGATGGACGCAGCACCGCCACCGGCAGCGGCCGCGCCGAGCGCCCCGAAGCAATAGTAATGAACGAGCTGCTCCTGCACTTCGCGCAGGCGATCGGCGCGACGTCCTTCAGCGTCGCTTTGCATGAGTCGTTCTACATGTACGCGTGGATCGAGTCGATCCACGTCATCACGCTGACGATCAGCCTCGGCATGCTGATCGTCATCGACCTGCGCATGCTCGGGCTGTGGCTCAAGGACGTGCCGGCTTCGAAGATTGCCGAGCGGCTCGACCGGCCGATGCTCATCGGCTTCTCGATCATGGTCGTGACCGGCGTGCTGTTGTACGTCGGTATCCCGATCCGCACGACGCAGAGCTTGTGGTTCAGGATCAAGGTGGTTCTGCTGGTGGTCGCGTTCGTCAACGCGTGGCTGTTCCGCAAGCACATGCAGAGCTCGGTCGGCACCTGGGATGTCGCGCCCGTGCCGCCGCGCCGCACGCGCGTCGCCGCCGCGCTGTCGCTCACATTGTGGGCTTCGGTCGTGGCTTGCGGTCGCTTCATCGCCTACGACTGGTTCGATTGCGGCCAGGACAACTCGGCGGTCATCGACTGGGCGGCAGGCTGCGTGGCGGGCGAGGACCTCGGATGAGCCTGCTGCATTATTTTGAAGCGCTGGAGGCCTCGCCGATCGGCGTGTTCGTCAAGGACAAGGCCGCGACGTTCGCCATCATCGAGGCCGTGCATCTCATGGCGCTCGCGCTGCTCGGCGCCGCCGTGCTGAGCGCGGACCTGCGATTACTCAATCTGGTGATGCGCGACGTGCCGTCGAACACGGTCACGGATCAAGCGCACCGCTGGTTCAAGCTCGCGCTCATCGTGCTGCTGGTGACGGGCTTTTTCATGCTCGCGGGTGTCGCGACCAAGTGCTATCACAACCCGTTCTACTGGGCGAAGATGATCGCGCTCGGTCTCGGCATAGTGTTCGTGTTCGCGATCCGCGCGCCGCTGCTGCGCAAGGATCACACGCAGTTGCATCCATGGACGCTCAAGCTGCTGGCGCTGGCGTCGATGGCGATCTGGTTCTTGGTGGCCTCGTCGGGCCGCTGGATCGGCTTCTCGGGCTGAGAGAGCCTACAAGGAACCGGCGAGCTTCACCGTCGCGATCGTGTCGATGATCTGCACGGTCCAGTAGACCGCGGCGGCGAGCAGGATCGCGGCGGAGAAGCCCACCGCGATCTTTTCCTGGGTGCTCGATGCGGCCAAGGATTACTTCTCGGTCCCGTCCGAGCCGTCTTTCGGCGCGCCGGTGCCGGACGAGCCCATGAACAGCTTGCGGCCGTCCGGGAACGTCACGTCGCGGCCGTTGGCGCGGCACTTCGGCTTGCACAGCGCGTCTTTCGACTGGTAGCCGCGCACCACGATCTCGGTGCCGATCACCAGCGAGTCCTTGGTGATGCCCCGGCGCAGCAGCGTGTTAGGCGTGCCGCCCTCGACCATCCACGGCGTGGTCGTGCCGTCGGCGTTCTTGCTATCGATGTGGATCCACGCGTGCGGATTGATCCATTCGACGCGCGTCACCGGCCCACGCAGGTTCACCGGCTTGTTCGCATCGAACTCCGCGGCGAACGCATGGTGTGCGAGCGCGGTCGCGCCACCCAACAGTGCGGTCGCGAGCGCCGCACCGGCCATCACAAACAGTTTCGTTCGCATTGGTGTCTACCTCTACTCTTTCTGTTCCTTCGGCGGTGCGGGCTGGGCCGGCTTCTTGCGCAGGTCGCCGTACATCAGCTCCTCGACGAATTCGACGCACTTGAACTGCATCAGCTGGGCGTTCGGCTCGACGCGCCGGTACAGCGGCATGGCGATCTTCCACGGGCGCGAGAAGGTCTTGGGATCTTCGATCGTCGCTTCATACCACAGGTGGTCGGGTCCCTTCTGCGTCCAGCGCTCGGTGACCTTCATGGAATCGCTGTGGTGGTTGCCGGCGCGGTCGAACCAGGTCTGGTCGTTGAAGCCGGTGACCGTGATCACCAGCGTGTCGCCTTCCCATTTGCCGACGGACTGGCCCATCCACGAGTCGGCCGGCGGCGGCCCCGGATCTTTCATGTAGACGTTGCGGACCGCACCCGCGTACTCGTACGCCATGAAGACGTAGTCCTTGCTCTGGAAGATCTGGAACGGGTAAGGCATGTAGTTGGCGCGCGGCACGCCGGGCAGGTAGCACTTGATCTCGGGGTCGG
>CADEDU010000197.1 GCA_902826155.1 uncultured beta proteobacterium | reverse complement strand
GCCAAGAATGCGGTGGAAAGCATCTCCGGACCTGCCTTGAAACAGATCAAGGAGGAGATAGATGGCTAGTCGGAAGAGAGATATTGGTCGAGAGATTCTCGAAGGGATTCGAGAGATCAAGCGTGGTGAGCACGGTCGGGTGACTACGCTGCCTTCTGTGGCCAGCATCCGAGAGAAAACAGGTCTGCCCCAGACGGTATTTGCACGCCTGCTCGGGGTCTCAGTGCGAACGCTGCAGGAATGGGAGCAGGGTCGACGTGCGCCATCCGGCGCAGCGCGCACCTTATTGTTGGTGGCCGCGAAGAATCCTCATGCGCTCCTGGATGTCGCGTGAGTGAGGTGCATGAACCTCATCCCCGCTCGTAAGTCCCGATCAGCAGTCCCTTCGCAATCACGTGCCCTTTGATCTTCTCGAACAGCTCGGCTCGGCCAGGGCGCGATTCGAAGCGCGGCACGGTGTCGAGCGCGAACACCTGGAAGACGTAGCGATGTGCGCCCTGCCCTGGCGGCGGATCGGGCGGTAGCCAGGTCGCTATCAGCGCATCGCTCGCCGTGCAGCGTTCGTCCGGCAGCGCGCCTTCCGGCAGGGATGCGTCGCTTCCCGGCAGGTCCCACATGATCGCGTGGACCAGCGGTCCGGGTGTGTGACTATCGGCGTCCTCGACCAGCACCACGACCGCTTCGGCGTTCATCGGAACGCCGCGCCACTCCAGCGGCGGCGATAGCCCTTCACCCTCAGCGGTGTACTGCGCCGGGATCGGCTCGTTGTGGCCGAACGCCTGGCTGCTCACTTCGATCGACGCGTTCACGCCGGTCAGGTCGGTGTCGACTATGGCCAGCCGGCCAGTGCTTGCGTGGTCCATGGGTGAGCAAATAAGCACCGGCGGACACAAGTTCCCGCCGGCCATATCCGACGAGTTGTAATCGCCGGCGGGCGTGGCAAATAATTCGCCGCGTGCAAGTCCTGATCGTCGATGACAGCGCAGACGCCGCGACCAGCCTCACCATGCTGCTGGAGCTCGAAGACATTGCCGCACAAAGCGTCGGCGATGCCGAAGCGGCACTGCGCTTCGTCGAGACCCACACGCCGCTGCTGATGCTCATCGACATCGGCTTGCCGGGAATGAACGGCTTCGAGCTCGCACGTCGCCTGCGGGAGCTGCCGCAGATGCGCGGCGCAACGCTGATCGCGCTCACGGGCCGTGAGCAACCGAGCACGCAGGAACGAGCCCTGTTCGATCAGTTCTGGACGAAGCCGTTCGATCCGCGACGGCTGATCGAAGAAGTGAAGAGCGTGATCAGCCGGGCGGCGGTGAATCCGCTCGCCTGAACTCGATCGACAGCAACGCCGCGCTCGCGGACAGCAGCGCGCCACCGGCCGTCTCGACGATCGTCTGCAATTCCTCGGCGGGCAACGGGTTCGATTGCACAGGATTCGACTGCGCACCCGCGTCGACAGCACCTGCCTGGAAAGCTACGTCGAGTACGACGAGGCCGTTCGCGCCCGCGCGCACCGCCAGCGCAATGGCCGAAGCCGGATTGTTGAAACAGCTATGCAGCAGGACGTGGCACACGCGGATACGGTCCGCGCGCAGGCTGAGCGCAGCGTCGTTGGCTAACGTGCAGGTCACCGGTATGCGCCGCTTTCCGCCTTTTAACAGTACAGCGACCTCTGTCAGCAGTTCGTCGACCGGGACGTCGGTGACATCGGCTGGCGCCGGCCCCGCCAGATACCGGGCCAGTCGCTCGCTGCTCATCACCAGGCTCGCGACCGCCGCTTCCGCCGGGTCGATATAGGCGGCCGCCCGCTGCATCAGCTTGTCGAAGTCGCCATTCCGCCGCGCGAGCCGGCCGAACAGCTCCATGCTGATGCGGATCGAATGCACGGGATTGCGCAGGTCATGCAGCAGCTTGCCAACGATTTGCCGTTGGTTTTCCTGCTGTACGCGGCTCAAGGCGGCGGCGTCGGGCGGGGGGCCGGGCGCGGCGAAACTCGCTTCCAGGTTCTTTTCTCCGTAGGTCCGGCTCGGGCGGAACTATCCCACGGGCTCGTGAGTTCCGCTCGCAGCTTGAAAAAATTACCAGCCGGGGGCCGCTGTGGAAACCAGCGCTCGGTCTGGCAAAAAATCGCGGGTTTTGGCCAGTACATGCTTCTATTGCGTCGCCACAAGCATTTGCTATGTTCGGCCGCCTACCCGCCGACCGATCCACATCGTCATTGAAGTTGCGGAGTCTCCTCGATGGAAACGCAAGAACGAGTGCGCAGCCGTGCTTCACGGGCACTCGGTCGCAAGAACGGCAGCAAGCGTAACGGCCCGAAGCCGGAAATCGATATCGACCTGAAGAAGCTGCTGCGCGCCCTGCAAGCGGTGCGCGACGGCGACTTCTCGGTGCGGCTGCCCAGCGACCAGACCGGCATCGGCGGCAAGATCGCCGACACGTTCAACGAGATCATCGCTTCCAACCAGCGCGTCGCGCGCGAGATGGAGCGCGCCGGCCAGATGGTCGGCAAAGAAGGCAAGACGCGTCATCGCATCACCGTCGACCGCCGCTCCGGCGCGTGGGGTGCGATGGAAAACTCGATGAATACGCTCATCGACGACCTGCTGTGGCCGACCACCGAGGTGACGCGCGCGATCAGCGCCGTGGCGAAAGGCGACCTGTCGCAGAGCGTGCCGCTGGAAATCGAAGGCAAGCCGCTGCGCGGCGAATTCCTGCGCTCGGCGACCATCGTCAACACGATGATCGAGCAGATGGGCGCGGTCACGTCCGAAGTGACGCGCGTCGCGCGCGAAGTCGGCACCGAGGGCAAGCTCGGCGGCCAGGCGGAGCTGAAGAACGTCAGCGGCATCTGGAAGGACCTCACCGACAACGTCAACTCGATGGCGTCGAACCTGACCGGCCAGGTGCGCAACATCTCGGAAGTGACGATCGCGGTCGCCAACGGCGACTTGTCGCGCAAGATCACGGTCGACGTGCGCGGCGAAATCCTGCAGCTGAAGGAAGCCATCAACACGATGGTGGACCAGCTGCGTTCCTTCGCATCCGAAGTGACGCGCGTCGCGCGCGAAGTCGGTACCGAAGGCAAGCTCGGCGGTCAGGCGATCGTGCCGGGCGTCGCGGGCACGTGGAAAGACCTGACCGACAACGTCAACTCGATGGCGTCGAATCTCACCGGCCAGGTCCGCAACATCGCCGAAGTCTCGACGGCCATCGCACGCGGCGACTTGTCGCGCAAAATCACGGTCGACGTGAAGGGCGAAATCCTCGAGCTCAAGAACACCATCAACACGATGGTGGACCAGCTCAACACCTTCGCATCGGAAGTGACGCGCGTCGCGCGCGAAGTCGGCACCGAAGGCAAGCTCGGCGGCCAGGCCGAGGCGAAAGGCGTCAGCGGCGTCTGGAAGGACCTCACCGACAACGTCAACTCGATGGCCTCGAACCTCACGGGCCAGGTCCGCA
>CADEDU010000196.1 GCA_902826155.1 uncultured beta proteobacterium | reverse complement strand
AGAGGCCCACGTAAGAATCGGCGAATTCTTTCGTTCATCCGGTGGGTTGGCGAGCAGGGAATCGGACCAGCCGCCGCAGCCGACCAGCGGCAACAGCGGACGCTTGTGGAGCCACGCGAGGCAGACTTCGGAGATTGTTCCCGCGCGACCGCCGATCACGAGACACGCGTCCCCGGACAGCGCCATCAGCAGGTTGCGCGCATCACCCATCCCGCACGGGACGACGACGGTCGCCGGCCAGTCGGATGGTGGCATCTCATCAGGAGGAACGATGCTGAGCACCATGCCGCCCGCGGCGATCGCGCGCTCGGCGGCAACGCGGGTGGCCGGGCTGCCGCAGCCGCTAACTAATGTGATGCCGTGCTTCGCGAGCAGCTCCCCGGCCTGGCCGGCGAGCTCATAGGCCGCGGAGCCCGGCTCGGCGCTTCCCAGGACACAGACTTGCGGCTTGCGGATGGATGGCTGGGGCATGGCGATGGCGTGTCGGAGGCAGGCACCTTAGCTCGTCTGGGGCCTTTTGTGGTGAGAGCAACTTATCGTCTGTGCGTCCCGGGATCAGCCCGCCGGCACCAAGAAGGCACCCCGTCGCCGTGCCGCGCGCAGCAGCAGCACTACCACGACCGTAGTCGACGCGATCACCAGCAACGAACTCTCCGGACCGAACATCCCGCCGGTCAGCCACTCGGGCCCGGCAAGGTGGCTTTCGAGTGGCGCCAACTTGCGCCAGTCCTCAATGCCGGAAAGCGGCACGCCACTCAGCAGAATGGTGAAGTTCCATGCCGCGTGATGGGCAGCCACCACCCAAAGGTTGCGCGCGAGGACGAACACGCCGGCCCAGAGCAGGCCCAGCAGAGTTACTGCTACCAACATCGTGAGTACATCTCCGATGCCACCTTGTTCGACGTTCTCAACGTGCTGCAAGGCGAACACCACCGCTTGTACCACCAACGCCCACGTCGTTCCCCAGGCCCGCTCCAGGAGTCGGAAAAGCAGGCAACGGTAAACCAGTTCTTCCAAGGTAGCCGCGATGCCGATAACGGCTGCTACGCTGAGCAGTGCCGGCGAGGCGCCGCGGAACAGCACCATTTCGTAGACACCCGTGGCAAATAGCACAGCCATCGGCAGCGCCACCATGGCAGCACCGCTTGCGCCGCCAAGGAGCAGGTGAATCGGCCGAAGATGCAGCTCGGTCGCCGCGCGCTTTTCATGCCAGTGCACGAAAACCCAGTAGCCCGCCATCGCCGTCAGAAGGATGCCAGTGCGCCTCAACACACTGAGCAATTCGGGTTCAGGATCGAACACCGCCTCGACCAGCGGCAGCAGGCCTCGTCGAAAGATCAGGATGGACCCAAGAACCGCCGCCGCACCGAGCAGAAGTGAGCCAAACAGCCGGCCGGCGACCCGCATACGCCTTCGCGCGATACTTTCACCTGCAAGCGGTCCGGCGTGGTTTGACTCGATACTCTCGGGAGAATCCGCTTGAACGCTGGATCCTGGCGATTCTGGATCCAGAGGATCTGCGAGTGGATCGCGATTCTTCATGTTGAACATCGCTCACCCGCTACGGCGAGGAGTTAGGCCCCACATCCGGTTTGGCCACGAATCCTCGCTCGATGTCGCCAACGAAGCCAACCGATTCATAGAGCTTGTGTGCCTCCGCGCGCTTCACACCAGACAAGAGCACGACTTTGTAGCAACCACCCGCCCACGCTTCCGCCAGCGCACGCTCAAGTACAAGGCGCGCGTAGCCGCGCTTCCGCTGGCTGGCCAGGGTGACCACGTATTCAATTACTCCAAAAGGCCTGGCGCCACTAGCGATGTTTGGAATAACCGCCAACATGCAGGTCGCAACAAGCGTACGTTCGACTTCACAAACCAGCAGATGTACGTTGTTACGCAATAGAAGAGATGTGAAAGCTTCTCGTGCAACGGTTGGCGCGAGCACTGGATCATGGGGTCTGAGCTCACGATACAGCGCCAAGATGCCAGCGAGATCTGGCTCCTCGGCTTCACGAACTGTCGGCTGAGCTACCAACGCGATCTACCGGCTGAGCTGAGCGCCGCGCGCGCAGACGCATGGGACTTGCACTTCAGCGCTCACGCGTGCGCTCCAGCGATTTGTCAGGCGTCGCGACTCCTCCCCGTGCGTGACCTGACCGTTCATCCTGGGCGCTCCTCAATTGCATATTTCCACTTTGCGTTGTCGATGTAGCGGAAGGCTCTTGCGCTGACGCATTCGTACAGCTTCGCAGTGCACCTGGAACAGCAGTAGAACTTTCTCCCCGATCTGTTCGGAAACCTCTCCCTGTCGCGAAGCACGTAGAAGAGAAGATCGCGCTGAGCCAAGTCCGATATGCGATCGACCCTGTACTTGGGGCCAAGCACCGCCTTGTTCGCCAACAAGAAGTCACATCTAATTGCCGTCCTCCGCGGCGCTCCGACAAATTTCTTGTTGTTGGCTGAGACGTACGTCCTGGGGAATGCGCCCTCCTCAATTTGACTCCAAATCTTCTCGCGCTCCAGCAGAAAAGCCTGACGTGCCGCAAGTTGCTCCGCTTTGGAGCGGTTCATCGACGCGAGCACATCGGTAAGTACCTTCATCGGCCTTCCAGGAGCTATGGCATGCCGCAAGACTCTCGCTCGCCGTCTAACGGCTAAGCTGAGCGGCGCGCGCGACGCCGCATGAACTTGGCACTTTGTCTATCACGCGCCCGCTCCAGCGAGGTGTTAGGTTGCTCTTTAAGCGTATGTCTGTTCTGACATATACTGCACCTCGTGAGCCCAAAGCACAAGCCATTGGCCTGGTTGCATGGCGAAGTGAAGACACCGCCCTTCTCAAGGGAAGGCCGCGTGGAAGCGGGGTTCCTTCTGAGGCGTCTGCAGCGCGGTGATTCGCTTGAAATGCCAGCGTCGCGGCCGATGCCCTCGATCGGAGCCAAATGCCACGAACTTCGGGTCAACGACGCAACTGGTAATTGGCGGGTGATATTTCGCATTGACAGTGATGCCATCGTGATTGCGGAAGTCTTCTCAAAGAAGACTCGGGCTACACCACAATTGGTCATTGAGACGTGCAAGAAGAGATTTAAGGAGTACGACCGTGCGCGAAAGTAGGCGAAAGAAACTGGCAGAAAAGGGGTGGCGCGTCGGCGATGCCAAGGACTTCCTGGGGCTGAGTGACCAAGAAGAGGCATTCATTGACCTGCGGTTGCGACTTGCGGATGGACTGAAGTCCCTGCGCCAGTCGCGCGGAGTGACCCAAAGCGAGTTGGCGCATTCATTGCGCTCGAGTCAGTCTCGTGTCGCCAAGATGGAAGCTGGCGATCCAACGGTGTCGCTGGATTTGCTGGTGAAGTCGCTGCTGGCACTTGGCACTTCGAATCGTGAGCTGGCGGCGATAATCGCGAAACGCTGAGAGAGCAACCTAGACACTATGACTTTCGTTGAGGGAGGCCGACCTCCGCCGCGAACGCGGGTT
>CADEDU010000195.1 GCA_902826155.1 uncultured beta proteobacterium | reverse complement strand
GCCTCCATGCCGATGAACCCGTGCCAGTGAAAGGCTTCGCAGGGGTCGCCGGTCGGATTCTCACCGCCGGTCACGATCATGAGCTTCTTGACCGGGGCACTGGTGAGCGCGCGCATGATCCATCCCGTTTCGCTCGCAAGCGTGCTACGACACGCGTCATTCTCGTGGTGATACACCAACGCCGGGAGACGGATACGGTCGATCTTCTGCTGCGGGACTGACTGCGCGATCTTGAAGTTTGTGATCGAGGAAGTCAAAACGATTCCGGCCACAATCTCCCTCGGCTCGATAGCGAACGCGGCGACGGAGATCGTGCCCTTGCTCGTGCCGATCAGCCACACCGGCTGCGCACTCCCCTTGGCGCGGATGTCGCTGATGACATTCCCGATATCGGCAAGATGCTCCGCGGAGACCCTCCACGCGTCATCGAGTTGCCGCTTGTCCGAAGGGTTTCCCACCAACGCGACGTTGAAATTCTCGGTCCGAAAGTGTTCGCGGCTGCGGATCAGGAAATTTCCCGACTTCGGCTCACCGTCGCGATAGCCGATTCCGCCAGCACCACCGGAAAACAGAACTACTGTTGCGGCGGCGCCAGCCTTGGGCATCCACCAGTAGGCGATCGATTCCGCGCCCCGCGTCTTGACCGTGACCAGGCGATCCTGAGCACCGGCAACCTGAATGAAGGCGCCGAAAAGAAGTGTGAAGGCGAGCGTGCGCATGTTGCTGTGAGAGCGCAGGACCGTACAGAGTCGGTCGGAGCAAGACACTAAGCACCGCCCTGCGGCTGACCCATCGACGCTATCGTGCCCTGCGCGACCGCGCACAGCTTCTCGCCATCCGCGCTGACGCTGAACACCTCGCATCGACACACCGCCTGCGACTTGCCCGCGTGCAACACGCTCGCTCGCGCCACCAGCGAGTCGCCCTTGGCAGGCCGTAGAAAGTTGATCTTGAACTCCGAGGTGACCACCGCCGGCCCGAGCGCAGCGCCGCCCGCAAAAGTCAGCGCGTTGTCCGCTGCGTACGACACCACGCCGCCATGCACGAAACCGTGCTGCTGGAGCAGCGCTTCGGTGATCGCCACGCGCAGCTCGGCGTGCCCCTCCGAGAAAGCAACGATTTCCGCGCCCACCAGCCGGCTGAACGGCTGCGAGTGGAGCACCTGCTTCGCGCGATCGAGGCTCAAGTGCATGGTGGTCAACTCGCTCTCTCAGGTACGCCGATCCGCTGCGCGCGCGGCGCCTCCGACCGTGGCGCGCCGCCGGCCTGCAGCAAGGCATCGATCGCTCGCAGCCGCTGCAGCACCTCGCGCTGCTCCTCGTCGCTGAACAAGTGCTTGTCCTCGATGAGGTGCATGATGATGTTGGCGATGATCATCGGAATGACCACGAAAATCCAGAAGTGCCCGAAGACTACTCCTGCGATGCGCCCCGCCGGCGTTGCGGGCGTCAGATCACCATAGCCGATGGTGAGCGCCGTCACCGCAGCCCACCACAATCCGTCGCCGAGCGACTTGTCTTCCAGAACTGCGAAAGCCGCGGCACCCGCCACGAGGCTGACCGCGTAGATACCCAGGATCAACCAGATGCGATTCGCAACGTAGATGAGCACCCTCTTCATGCGCCCTCACCGATGGATATGGAGAGCGCGAATTCTGCTCGCGGCCGCGGCGCCCGACGGCGCGAAACTGGCTGATGGCGTGACGGATGCAACTTCCCGGGCGCGCGTAACCGCGTTGGTTCGAGCCTCCCTTATCGAAGCTCGCGCTCATCGACGCGAAGCTGCGCGGCACGCCGCTCGCCGGCTTCGTGGTCGAAGGCCTATCCCCGTACGGCTTCGCGATGTCGGCGACACGCCACCGCCTCTTGTTGCGGGCGGTACATAGCGGCCTGCCGGTCGCGCGCGTGGGGCGTGGCAACGCGGAGGGCTTCTCGCCGCCGCGGGATCGGTTCATCGGCGGGCGCAACCTCACTTCGACGAAGGCGCGCTTACTGCTGATGGCATGCCTCATGCGCTTCGGCGCGTCGCCGCCGTGCGCCGATCCGGACCGGCCCACGGAAGTGGAGCTGAACGCGATTCGCAAAAAAGCTGAAGCTGTATCAAGCAGTGTTCGATACGCACTGAGGTGCCGCAGGGCGGATCCCGCTGATGGCGCGCTCTGAGGCATGAGCAGCGGAGTGAGGCGATCTAACGCAACGATGACGAGTCCTGCATCGCTGCCAGCGTATTTGTTCGAAACCTCTGAATTGGAAACGGAGCTGCACCCAACCACTAACTCACGAACAGCATGAATACGATCGTCGTGTAACTCAGGAGATCCCAGGCCCACGCCGATGCCGCGGTGGTCAGCAAGACCGCCTCGACCATGTCGGCTTCGGTGACGCTCGTAGGCCAGGATTCGTTGGTTTGCTGCCGCTGCGCGCGATCGGTTAGCAGCGTTCCGACTGCCGCGCCGGCGAGGAATCCGAGCAGCGCGAGTACCGCGCGCACGGTCGTATCGGTACGACCGGTCACTGCTGCGATCCCCAGCATCACGCTGTTCCCGGTCATATTAGCCACGAACACGTTGTCGAACAGCACGAAACCGGCCGCATCGACCAGGCCAGCAATGGCAGCCAGAACAAGCAGCAATGCGCAGAACAGGCGCGGGGAGCGGTCCAGCATGGCTTGGTTCTCTCCTCAATCGCGTACCAGGCGATCAGAAAACCCGGCTATCCTCGCACTGAGGATCGCGTCCCGCCACGATTGCCCAGGCTTGGCATCGATGAGCTATTGACTGTGGAGGCAGCACCGTGACGAGTCGACGACGAGCACTGGGGGTGGTGTGGGCGCTGATGGGCGTCGCCGCACCAATCTTGGGTTACCCAGAAACCGCTTCCTCCTCTACGCCTCCCCCCAAGTTTCCGCAGGCAGCAGCGTTTTACGCCACTAAAGCCCCTGCCTCAGCACGACAGCAGTCGATGATGGTTCGCATCGTCGGTGGGAGCTATCGAGTGGGATCTCCGGAGCGCCATCCCCTCACGAATCGCGCCGCGCTACCGGAGCACGCCGTCGCCATCAAGTCGTTCCGGATCGATCGCACCGAGGTGACCAACGCACAGTTCGCGGAGTACATGAATGCGTTGCCCGTCAAACCGACGGGCACCGTGCTTGGCGGCAAGGTGAGCAGCGCGCATATCAATGCCGCCGATCGTGCGTTGTTCTTGGAATTCAGCGCACGTCCTGCTCCATACACGATCATCGATCTGGACGCCGAAGATGCGCGCATCGGCGTACGCGACAGTCGATTCGTCCCCAACCCCGGCTATGACGACCATCCGGTCACGGAAACCACCTGGGCGGGTGCCTTGGCCTATTGCCACTGGCGCGGCGGGCGCTTGCCGACCGAAGTCGAATGGGAGGTGGCGGCGCGTGGCAAGAACAGCAGACCGTTTCCCTGGGGAAGTGCGCTTCCCAGCGCTGCGCTCGCAGTGATCGGCTTGCCAAGCGGCACGACGGTCCCGGTTGGCAGCC
>CADEDU010000194.1 GCA_902826155.1 uncultured beta proteobacterium | reverse complement strand
AGCACGAAGGAGGAGACAGCCATGTCCGCAAAAACCCGGGCCGCGATGTCGTTGGGCGGCAAGTTGTTCCGCGTGGCGATGTTCCGCGCGACGTTATTCGGCGTCGCACTGGTAAGCGCCGCATTCCACGCCACCACGGCGTTCGCCGACGATCGCCGCCGCGACTGTGCCGACGGTCAGGAGCTGGTGTTGGTGAACGGCCGCATCCACACGATGGACCGCGACAACCGCATCGTGTCGGCAGTCACCATCCGCAACGGCAAGATCGCTGAGGTCGGCCACGATCGCGGCGGCCACGCGCCCGATGGCTGCCGGCAGGTGGTCGACTTGCAACGCCGCACCGTCATCCCCGGCATCGTCGACAACCACAACCATATCCTGCTGCTGGGACTGCGACCGGGCTATCACACGCCGATCGAGATCGCAGCGTCGTTCACCGACATCCGCGCGATCGTCCAGGCGCGGGCGCGCCGCATTCCGGCCGGCGCGTTCATCACCAGCATCGGCGGCTTCAATCCGGTGCAGTTCGCCGAAAAGCGTCTGCCGACACTTGCCGAGATGAATGCGATCTCGCCCGGCAATCCGTACTACGCGCAGGTCGCGTTCATCGGTCCATCATCGACCAACTCGGCCGGCAAGGCGTTCTTCGAGAGCCGCGGCGTCGCCGTCGGCGCCGACGGTTCGATCGCGGCCGGCGCACCGACCGTGGCTGCACTCAACGCGTTGCGCGCCGTGCACACATTCGACGACAAGAAGCGTGGTACCGAAGACGCGATGGCCTATGCCGCCGCGCTGGGGGTCACGACTCACTTCGACATGGGCGGGTTCCTGATTCCGGGTTCCCCCAATCACGCCGACGAGTTCGTGTTCGACGGCGCGGCGAGTTGGGATCCGTACACCGCCTACGATCCGGTGCTGGATCTGCATCGCGCCGGCAAGATGAAGGTACGGGTGCGCGTGTTCTTCCTGACGATGGACAACGCGCCCGACGTGCCGATCCTGAGCCAGCGATTGCAGAACGCGTTCCGCGAGTTCGGCGACGACTGGCTGCGCACCGCCGGGCTGGGCGAGTTCATCACCAATTGGCCGCTGTTCGGACCGGTATCCCAGCCGGTGGGCTATCCGACCGCGGTGCGCAAGGCGGCCGAGCGCGGCTGGATCTATCAACAGCACACGCTATCGTCGGCCGAAGACCATATGGCGCTCACCGTGTGGGAAGCGCTCAACCAGCAGATCCCGCTGGCGCCGCTGCGCTGGTCGATCGCACATGCCGTGACGATCACCCCCACCAACGTGCAACGGCTCAAAGCGCTCGGCGGCGGGCTGGCACTGCATGGTTTTCGCTACCTCGCCGGCACGCCCACCGCGAACGGTCCTCCTTACCGCATGGCGCTCGACAGCGGCATCAAGGTCGGCGTGGGCTCCGACAGCGCGCAGATCTCCACGCTCAACCCGTGGCTGATGCTCTACTACATCACCACCGGGCGGAACAGCTCGGGCGTGCTGATCAATGAAGGGCAGACGCTCACCCGACACGAAGCGCTGCGCCTGTACACCGCCGAGAACGGCTGGTTCAGCAAGGAAGAAGACAAGCTCGGTTCGATCGAGAAAGGCAAGTTGGGCGATCTGGTGGTGCTGAGCGACGACTACTTCGCCGTGTCGGACGAAGCGCTCAAGCGATTGCATTCGGTGATGACGGTGGTGGGCGGCAGGATCGTCCACAACACCGGCGCGCTGCGGGTGCATGAACGATGAGCGCAGATTGACTCGCGCTACCGCTCTTGCCGATCGCGACGGGCGCACAACCTTGCACCCCGCGCGCGCAATCGGTGCGGGCAACTGACATGCTCGTTCGTGCGCGCTGCACGGGGATGTTCGCGGTCATCGCGGGCTTTGCGCTGCTCATGGCGCTCGCCGGCAGCGCGCTGGCGCAACAACCCTATCCCGCCAAGGCGATCCGGCTGGTGGTGGGTTTTCCAGCCGGCGGCCCGGCCGACATCGTCGCGCGCACGCTCGCCCCGAAGCTCGCCGAGGCGTTCGGCCAGCCGGTGATCGTCGACAACCGCGGCGGTGCAGGCGGCGCGATCGCCACCGAGCAGGTCGCCAAGTCGCCGGCGGACGGCTACACCGTGTTGTTGGGCACGATCGGCGGGCTGGCGGTGGCACAGAGCCTCGTGCCGAATCTGGGCTACGACACACTGCGCGATCTGGCGCCGATCACGCAAGTGGTGACGGTGACCAGCATCATGGTGGTGCCAGCGGGCAGCTCGATTCGCAACGTGCAGGCGCTGATCGACGCCGCACGCAGCGCGCCGGGCAAGCTCACCTATGCGAGCTCCGGCAACGGCACGGCACCGAATCTCTCGGGCGAGCTGTTCAAGTCGCTGGCCGGCGTCGATCTGCTGCACGTGCCGTACAAGGGCAGCGCCGCGGCGCTCACCGCGCTGTTGCGCAGCGAGGTCGACATCAACTTCGAGAACAGCCTGATCGTGATGCCGCACATCAAGTCGGGCAAGCTGCGCGCGCTTGCAGTGACCAGCGCGAAACGCTCGCCGCTGCTGCCCGATCTGCCGACGATCAGCGAGGCGGGCGTTGCCGGCTATGCGGCGTCCGGCTGGTACGGCCTGATGGTGCCGGCGGCCACGCCCGCCGAGATCGTCGCGCGGCTGCACGCCGAATCAGCGAAAGTGCTGCGCATGCCCGATGTAGTCGAGCGCCTGGCGGGGCAAGGGGCCGAGCCCGTGGGCAACACGCCAGCCGAGTTCTCCGTCTTCATCCGCACCGAGATCGACAAGTGGGGGAAGCTGGTGCGCACAGCCGGGATGAAGGCGGACTGATGCTGCGTTACGCCTGATTCGACATCAGGATCGCGCGCGTGCTGGGCATCAGCTCAGCCCCGACCGCCTCGAACGCCGCCATCGACGGGAACTTGAGTCCGCACTCGCGCATGTAGCCGAGCATTTCGTTGAGGTAGCGGTTGACCACCTGCTCGGTGGTGTGGCGCTTCAAGCCCACCTTCACGCAGTAGTCGTTGTCGGCGCCGCTCGGGCGTCCGAACGCGCGCTTCACCGTCACCGGCAGCATCTGGTTGTAGAGCCCTTGGAACTCGGCGAACTTGTTCTTGTCGCGCGAGAACTCGCGCAGGTTCTCCACGCCGTTGCCGTAGTGACCCTCTTCGTCGCGCAGCACCGAATCCATCTCCTCGGCCCACGGTTTGTAGGTGCAGTCGCGGTACTCCATGATCTGCTGGCTGCCGGCGCGATCGACCGTGAAGTTGAACACCGCGATGTGAATCCAGTTGTCCAGATCGAGCGACCAGAACTGCGCCGCCGCCGGACGCTGCGCATGGATCTTCTCGGGATCTTCGCCAAGCTGCTCGAACAGCCGGCACAGCCGCGCGCTGTGATCGGCTTCTTCTTCGGCGAATTCGGCGGCGAGGAACTTCTCGCGCAGCGTGGGCGCACAGCCGATGGAGCGGCCGAACACTTCCGCGGTGGCGGTCTCGGCGAAGAACTGCCGCGTCATCAGCCGCAGCAGCATGTCGCGGTATTCACCTTTGGCCTCGGCCGGTGAGGCAACCATCGGGGGATTGGCGGCGGCAGTCATGGTTCCGGTCTCCTTGT
>CADEDU010000193.1 GCA_902826155.1 uncultured beta proteobacterium | reverse complement strand
GCGGACAGTCAAAAGCACGCTTCGCGTGCTTTCGCCTGCCGCTCATGTCGAACGTTAGGCGACATCAAGCTCATGGACCAGTTGCGGGCGCTCTGGAAATGGCTACGCTCATTCTTCCTGCAAGCGTGGCAGCTCGAGGACTATCCGATCAAATTTATCGAACACCCAACGCCCCCTGTTCCAGAAGTCGCGCGTGGGCAGCCCGTACCTTGGGCGGTCGTCGTCGTGAACTGGCGCGGGCTCGACGCCATAGGCTTCACGCGCGACGAAGCGCTAGAAAAACTGCGCTCAAAGTTCGAGCAATATCGAGAAAATAATACTCTTCCGCGGCCCGGCAGTCCTGCCGCAATGGAAACTCCGGGATGGTACGAGCCGGCGGATCCAACACCGAGATACCAGTGTCCGTGTTGTGATTACATCTCTCTGCCGGAGAGGGGTAACTTCCTTATCTGTAAAGTTTGCTTCTGGGAGGACGACGGACAAGATCTCGAAGAATTGGGCGAACCGTCCGGTCCCAACCATGGAATAACCTTGCGAGAGGCCCGAGCCAACTTTGAGCGGTTTGGTGCTTGCGAGGAAGCAATGCTCAAACATGTTTTGCCGGTTAACGAACGACAGCAATATGAGCACAAGGCGAGACATGTCGCCTAACCCGGCCATGCAGCGGACAGTCACAAGCGGCGCTTCGCTTGCTTGTTCCTGCCGCTGATGGCCAACGTTATGCGCCTTGCTAGCAGCCAGTACAGATGAGTACCGCGAATCTAGGAAACGCGCTCTACCAATTGATTGCAGACGCGAGGAATGCGTTGTTCAATCAAGGGGAACTCGCGCAATTGACCTATGGAGCACTCGACGTTGCCGCAGGAAATCTTCGCGCGTCAACAGAAGATGAGGTTGCGGTGACCTATCCGATCGGATACAGGGCCGATCGGACAACGATAACTAGCACCAACAAATACAAGAAAGAACAGCTGCTCGCACGCTATGGATATCTTGCGTTCAATCAGCTCGCCCTGAATGGGTTGGTGCAACTGGTTACCATCGTTGAAGCGCTACTCGGCGATGTCGTTCGAGCGGTTGTCACCCGCTACCCGCAGAAACTCGGCGCAAAACGCACGATCCCGATGACCACGGTTCTCGAGTCGACATCAATTGAGGAAATACACGTTCGCGCCACTGACGCCTTGCTTAACGAACTAGCCTACAAGTCACCTACCGACTTTGCTGAGTCGACGCAGCCTATCCTGTCCATCAATTTGCTTGAATGCCCGGCGTTTCACCGATACGTTGAGATAAAGGCGTCGCGCGACATTTTCATACACAATCGAGGCGTAGCAAACGAGATTTACGCACGAAAATGCGGCTCGCACGCCCGAGTTCGGCCGGGGCAACAATTGCCAGCGGACATTACGTACTTTCTTGAATCCTACGAATCATGTCTTCAGTTTACTGAATGGTTGGAACGCGAATTGCACTCTCGCTGGCATAGCTCACTTCTGGAAGAACACGAACGACGACAGCTTGAACTGCAGATTCCTCCGCCTTCTAGCTTTCCGGTCACGAACCCGTCCGCTCCTCCGAGCGTAAGCGCGCAAAGTGGAAGCGCAAAGAAGAAGCGGTCCGCTCGCAAGGGTGAGCTTCGAAAAACTGGCCCTGCCACGAAGATTGGAAATGGCGGCGCATAACAAGCCATTCGAGAAGGACCTTCGCAAGCGGTCTTCGTCCGCTTGCTCGGCCTCTCAATGGCGGCGTTATGCGTCATCAGGCGCGACCGCGCATCGCTTTCGTTACCATAGGTAAAACCGCAAGACCCGTTGGCTACCAAATCGGAGGAAACCGATGACGGAACAGCAAATCAACTACACCGACGGAGCCGCCTACGAGCGGACAATCGGAAAGTGGAGCCAGCCTGCCGGAGAAGAGTTCCTTCGCTGGCTAGCGCCATCTCCGAACCTGCGCTGGATCGATGTTGGTTGCGGAAATGGCGCGTTTACTCAATTACTGGTCGAGCGTTGCGCGCCTAGCGCAATCGCTGGAATAGATCCCGCAGATGCCCAACTCGCCTACGCTCGGTCTCGGCCAGCTTGTCATGTCGTGCAGTTTCAAAAGGGAGACGCATTGTCGCTGCCGTTTCCCGATGCGTCGTTCGATTTGGCGGCTATGGCACTCGTGATCTTCTTCGTACCGGACCCGGCTAAAGGCGTCACGGAAATGGTTCGAGTAGTAAGGCCCGGAGGCGTAGTCGCCGCCTACGCCTGGGACATGATGAACGGTGGATTTCCCTTTAATGCGATGCAAACTTCAATGCGAGAGATGGGAATTCCACCCACCTATCCACCGACCGCCGAGGCGTCGCGCATTGAGGCAATGCGCGAATTGTGGGTGGGCGCTGGTCTAAAGTTGGTCGAAACGAACGAGTACAAAGTTCATCGAACGTACGTCGATTTCGAAGATCTGTGGGTCACTAGCTCGCTCACATCAAGCGTCGCACCGAAATTCAAAGCGATGCCACCGGCCGATGTCGAGGTCCTCAAGTCCCGCATGCGAGATCGATGTTCCGCTGATGCATCTGGCCGAATCACATGCAGTGCACGCGTGACCGCGGTAAAGGGCCTAGTACCACACTAGGGTCGTGAAGATGCCGCATAACAACCAGTTCGAGGGGACCTACCGCAAGCGTGCTTCGCCCGCTCGCTCGGCCCCTCAACTGGGGCGTTAGGCATCGGAAAGAAACTGCGTACCCATCATGAGTCGCGCCCCCTACGCTTTCGTCATTGAAGTTTGCGCCGCTGAGGCGGCGAGGTGCAAAGTCAACGAGGCCACCGTTCTTGGTCTGCCTCCATGCGTTTCAGCGGCGAAGGTGCGGCCGCGAAGGCGGCGAAGAAATGAGGCGTCTTGTGGCGGGGCGTATGGCAAAGTTGTCCCGTTGATGAAGCTTCAGTTCATGGCTAAAGGCCGAGCAACCTATTCCGAAGAAAACTGCGTCATGTTCATTCGAAGACCGCTGCCTAACAAGGCCATCCAGCGGACCTACCGCAAGCGGGCTTCGCCCGCTCGCTCGGCCGCTGATGGCCGGCGTTGGGCAGCACTAGCTAACAAGTAGCGTGCAATTTGCGAAGGCGCCAGCGCCGCGCGTGGTGTGCCCTGGAGTTTTCGCTGCGCCAATGGCGCGGCCCGCACCCATGTCGCTGTGCTCGGTTCCTCCCGTGGGCCGCTTGTTCGTTCGAGTTGCATCGTGCTTGTTCCCCGGGCACCCCTGGAGGCGCCGGGGCAGTTGGCGGCACCGTGCCTCGGGCATACACTTTGGGTGGTCACGTTGCGAGGGTCGGGCATCCATGAAACACCGGGCAGTGAGTCCTGTCGCCGCGGTCAGTGCGCCGCCCAACCAGGCCTTCGAGCGGAACGTCGCAAGCGCGCTACGCGGGCTTGCGAAGTCCTCGCCACGCTGTGGCGAGGCGCCCGCTCAAGGCTAACGTTAGGCATCGGCAAGAAACAGCGTACCCATCATGAGTCGCGTCCCCTACGCTTTCATCATTGAGGTCTGCGCCGCTGAGGCGGCGAGATGCAAAATCAACGAGGCCACCGTTCTTGGTCTGCCTCCATGCGTTTCAGCGGCGAAGGTGCG
>CADEDU010000192.1 GCA_902826155.1 uncultured beta proteobacterium | reverse complement strand
CCAAGAACCGCGCGATCGACTTCCGCGTCAGCACCTGCCCGACGCTGTTCGGCGAAAAGATCGTGGCACGTATTCTCGATCCCTCCAGCGCGATGCTGGGCATCGACGCGCTCGGCTACGAGCAGACTCAGCGGGACCTGTACATGCAGGCGCTGGCGCAGCCGCACGGCATGATTCTCGTCACCGGACCGACCGGCAGCGGCAAGACCGTGTCGCTGTACACGGGCCTGAACATCCTCAACAAGGAAGATACGAACATCTCGACCGCGGAAGATCCGGCGGAAATCAACTTGCCGGGCGTGAACCAGGTGAACGTGAACCCGAAGGTCGGTCTCACGTTTGCCTCGGCGCTGCGCGCCTTCCTGCGTCAGGACCCGGACGTGATCATGGTCGGCGAAATCCGCGACCTGGAGACGGCCGAGATCGCGATCAAGGCGGCGCAGACCGGCCACTTGGTGCTGTCGACGCTGCACACGAACGACGCGCCGAAGACGCTCACGCGTCTCATCGACATGGGCGTGAAGCCGTACGCGATCGCCACCTCGGTGTCGCTGATCATCGCGCAGCGGCTGGCGCGCAAGCTCTGCAACAACTGCAAGACGCCGATCGACATGCCGCCCGAAGCGCTGCTCAAGGAAGGCTACTCCGAGGAAGAGATCGACCTCGGCATCAAGATCTACAAGCCGGTCGGCTGCGGCAGCTGCACCGACGGCTACAAGGGCCGCACCGGCCTGTACCAGGTGATGCCGGTATCGGAAGAGATTCAGCGCATCATCCTGCAGGAAGGCAATGCCGTCGACATCGCCGCCCAGACGGCGGCCGAAGGCATCTGGGACCTGCGGCGCTCCGGGCTGGAGAAGGCCAAGACCGGCATCACCAGTCTCGACGAAGTGAATCAGTGCACCGTGGAATGATTTAGCAGGACCGAACCATGGCTCAAGCAGCATCCGCTCAACAATTCCCCTTCGTCTGGGAAGGCACCGACAAGAAGGGCAAGCGCGTCAAGGGCAAGATGCTCGCGGTGTCCGAGGCGGCGGTGAAGGCCGACCTGCGCCGCCAGGGCGTGCTCGCCAAGAAAGTGCGTAAGGAAATGCAGCTCTTCAAGAGCGGCAAGAGGATCGTTTCCGAGGACATCGCGCTGTTCGCGCGCCAGCTCGCCACGATGCTGCAAGCGGGCATTCCGATGGTCCAGTGCTTCGACATCATCGGCAACGGCCACGACAAGCCGTCGATGCAGAAGCTGGTGCTGGCGATCAAGGCCGACGTCGAGGCGGGCACCTCGCTCCATGAGGCGCTCGGCAAGCATCCGCTGTATTTCGACGACCTGTTCGTCAACCTGGTCGAGGCCGGCGAGCATGCCGGCGCGCTGGAAACGCTGCTCGACAAGGTCGCGACCTACAAGGAAAAGACCGAGGCGCTGAAGAAGAAGATCAAGAAGGCGCTGTTCTATCCGGCCGCAGTGCTCGTGGTCGCGGTCATCGTCACGATCATCCTGCTGATCTTCGTGATCCCGCAGTTCGAGTCGCTGTTCAAGGGCTTCGGCGCCGACCTGCCGGCGTTCACGCAGATGGTCATCGACCTGTCGCGCTTCGTGCAAGCCCAAGGCTGGTGGATGATGATCGTCGTCGGCGTCGCCTTCTGGGTCTTCTTCTACTTCAAGAAGCGCTCGCGGCCGATGCGCCAGTTCCTCGACCGCATGATGCTGAAGGCACCGGTGGTCGGTCCGATCATGGTCAAGGCCTCGATCGCACGTTACGCGCGTACGCTGTCGACGATGTTCGCGGCCGGCGTGCCGCTGGTCGAAGCACTAACGTCGGTGGCCGGCGCCACGGGCAACATCGTCTACGAAGACGCCACGCTGCGCATTCGCGACGAAGTCTCGACCGGCCAGCGCCTGCAGCGCTCGATGGAGTCGACCGGGTTGTTCCCGAACATGGTGATCCAGATGATCGCTGTCGGCGAAGAATCCGGCTCGCTGGATTCGATGGCCGCGAAGGTCGCGGACTTCTACGAGGCCGACGTGGACGCGGCGGTCGACGCGATGAGCAGCTTGCTCGAGCCGCTGATCATGGCGATCCTCGGCGTGCTGGTCGGCGGCATGGTCATCGCTATGTACTTGCCGATCTTCAAGCTGGGCGCGGCGGTCTGACCGCGCTCGCGGAGATCCTGCAGCAGGTGCCCGCGGCATTCGTCGCGGTCGTCTTCATCTTCAGCCTGCTGGTCGGCAGCTTCCTCAACGTCGTCATTCACCGCGTTCCGGTCATGCTGGAGCGCGAGTGGCGCACGCAGGCGGAAGAGATTCTCAGCGGGAACGATAAGGATGCCGCGCTGAAGCCCGGCGTACAGCGCGAACCCACAGCGAAGTACAACCTGGTCGTGCCGCGCTCCGCGTGCCCGAAGTGCGGCGCGATGATCACGGCGGCGCAGAACATCCCGGTCATCAGCTATCTGTTGCTCAAGGGCAAGTGCGCGAGCTGCGGTGTGCACATCTCGGCGCGCTATCCGTTCGTCGAGCTGGGGACGGCGATCCTCTCGGCGCTGGTCGCGTGGAAATTCGGCTTTGTGTGGTACACGGCAGCGGCGCTGCTGCTGACCTGGATCCTGGTGGCGCTGTCAGGGATCGATATCGATCATCAGCTGTTGCCCGACAACATGACGCTGCCGCTCGTGTGGCTCGGCCTGCTGCTCAGCCTCGCGCCGACCGTTGCGTCGCTCGGACTGCCGGTCGACCCGCGCTCCAGCATCATCGGCGCGGTGGCGGGCTATCTGAGTCTGTGGAGCGTCTACCATGCGTTCCGCCTGCTCACCGGCAAGGAAGGCATGGGCTACGGCGATTTCAAGCTGTTCGCCGCGCTCGGCGCGTGGCTGGGCTGGCAGATGCTGCTGCCGATCATCCTGCTCGCGGCAGCGACCGGCGCAGTGATCGGCATTCTGATGATCGTGCTACGCGGCCGCGACCGGAACATTCCGATTCCGTTCGGTCCCTATCTCGCGGCCGCGGGCTGGATCGCGTTGATGTGGGGCGACGAGCTCGTCACCTCGTATCTGCACTTTGCAGGCGTATCATCCGTGCGATGAGCGATTCGACCGGTAGCACACCCCTGCTGATCGCCCTGACTGGCGGCATCGCCAGCGGCAAGTCTGCGGTCGCGGAGCTGTTCGCGCAGCTCGGCGTGCCGGTGCTCGACACCGACCAGATCGCGCGCGACGTCGTGGCGCCCGGCATGCCGGCGCTCGGCCAGCTCGTCGCGGAGTTCGGCGCGGAGATCCTGGATGAGCACGGTCGGCTGGATCGCGCGCGCATGCGTGAGCGCGTGTTTAGCGATCCTGTGCAGCGACACAAGCTGGAAAAGATCACGCATCCGGCAATCCGCGAAGAGCTCGCGCTGCGCGCGGCCGAAGCCGACGGCGATTACCAGATCCATGTGATTCCGCTGCTCGTGGAGAGCGGCCGGGCCGAGATCTATGACCGCGTGCTCGTCGTCGATTGTCCGGAAGAAGCGCAGATCCAGCGTCTGATGTCGCGCGACGGCACCAGTCGCGCACAGGCCGAAGAGATCCTGTCCGCGCAGGTCAGCCGCGAGGAGCGCCTGAATGCGGCGCACGACGTGATCGAGAACACCGGTACGCTCACCGACCTGCAAGGGTTCGTGCAGACCTTGCATCGGAACTA
>CADEDU010000191.1 GCA_902826155.1 uncultured beta proteobacterium | reverse complement strand
CACCGCGTTCGGACAGAAGCTCTCGCAGGTTCGGCGCTAGGATTTCACGCCGGACATCGAGTGCGCGATCGTGCCGGCGCCGAGGACCGAACGTCTCGCAGCCTTTCTGGGTGAGCGATCAATCGAGATCAGCTTCCACCGTTGGCGCGAGCACTGAACCGATGTAACGCTTCGGTTGAGAATTCGAAGTAGGTTCTTGCGACACATTGTCGCGGGCGATGCCGGCGTGGGTTCGCTGGTTTCGAGATTGCGTGTGTCCGCCAGTGCGATGACCCGAGTACGAGTGCGCCCTGGGTCGCCGGTGTACTCGCCATACCGCGATCGGGTGTAGTCGGAAGACCTGCTTGCACCTCCGACTCTACCTCCCGCAGACAGTGTGTTGACGCGCCGCTGGCGATACTGCTTGCATGAACGCAAGCACCGTATCGCTAGAGCGAACTCACCATGCGCGACACACTCGACGCGCTATCGGACTGCTTGCCGCTCTTGCGCTGGCGTGCTCGTCGTTCGGTGCGGGCGCGTTTTGTTGGCAGACAGCCGCCGAACGCTACGGGTTACCGGTCGCGTTGTTGATCGCGATCGCCGAGCAAGAAAGCGCGTTCAACCCGCGCGCGATCAATAGCGCCAATCGCAACGGCACGCGCGATATCGGGCTGATGCAAATCAACTCGATGCATCTGCCGGAACTCGCCCGCCTGGGCATCCGCGAAGCCGATCTGTTCGATCCATGCACGAACGTGCAGGTTGGGGCTTGGGTGCTCGCCAGTGCGTTCGCGCAGTACGGCTACGGCTGGGACGCCGTAGGCGCCTACAACGCCGGCGGCACGCGCGCGGCGGCCCCGGCCCGCGCCGCGTACGCGTGGGCGATCTATCGGCGGGTGGAGCGCGGGGCAACGCGCGCCGCGTCCGGAGCCTCCCAATGAGTCGCGACACTTGCTGGACATTGTCGCTCGTCATCGCTCTGGCAAGCGCCGGTTGTGCGAGCACAGCGGTGCCGCGCGATCCGTGGCCGAGCATCGTCTCCCGCGCGCCGCTGCTATCGATCGCGCAAGACCCAAGCGGTCTGTTCGTCGTGTGCGGACCATGTCCTGCTGCTTCAGTAAAGACGCCTTGGCGCCCGAGCGTCATTTCCTTGGGTAACGCCGGGCACTCACGCGCGCAAGCGTCGACGTCGGACGTTGCCTCGCGGGTTGTACCCGTTGAGAGCACAACCACCCGGTCGCTTCAGTTGCTGACCGAGTTGTATCCGAACATGCCTGTGCTCGATCGGCACGCCGGCACCCCAATCGATTCATTCACCGAGCGCACCCAACCACGAAGGAGGTAAGCCATGCACTCGATCACTCCGGCCCACGTCATTCTTCAATCGCGTTCGCTACTCGCGCTGGCTTTGGTTGCGGCGCTCGCGTTATTCGCCTCGCTTGCCAATGCCGGCACCACCGGGGCGGAATTCCAGCCGATGTTCACGTTACTGTCCGATTGGATCGGGGGCTACCTCGGTCGCGCGATCGCGATCGGCGCGTTCATCATCGGCGTGGGGTATGGCGCCTTCGCGCAACGCTATCTGGTGGCGCTCGGCGGCATCTTCGTCGCGCTGCTGGTGCTCATCGTGCCGCAAGTATTGAACGGCATGCTGACCGCGACGATCTAGCGCGGCCTGGTTGACTGATGCTTTGACACTGACGAGCACACGATGGACGACGAACGCCTCGATGTCCCACGCCGCCTGAACGATCCGCCCAAGCTGTTCCTCTGGGACATCGACGTCGCGCTCATCTTCTGTGCCTGTTTGGTGGGCGGTGCGGCGCTTGGCCGGGTCGAAGCCGGTGTGCTCTTGGGCCTGGTGCTGGGCCGGATCTACGCCAAATTCAAATCGGGCAAGCACCAGGCCTACGCGATTCACTTGTTCTATTGGAACTTGCCGCGCGGTTTGTCACCGTTGAAACGCTGTCCGCCCTCGGATCTGCGCGAGTTCGTCGGCTAGGAGACCCGATCCGTGAAGCTTGTTCTATTCAAAGCCGATCTGAACGCGGCGCGCAATGCCGCGGCGATGCTGATGGGCGTGCTCGTCTTGTCGCTCGCGGCAAACCTGATCACCTTGGTGTTGCTCGGTAAGTCGCACGCCAACGTACGCACGATCCTGGTGCCGCCCAACATCGATAAGAGCTTCTGGGTGGAAGCCGAGCGAGTGAGCCCGGAGTACTACGAGCAGATGACGCATTACCTGTCGATGCTCATTCTGAACGTGCAACCGGGCACGATCGAGTATCAGAACAAGATCTTGCGCCAATACGTGAGCCCGGCGCTCTCGGGGAGCCTCGATAACGAAGGGCGGCTCAATGCACTACGGATCCGGCGCGATAACGCCAGCCAACTGTTCACGCCAATGGGCTACCAGATCGATGCGCGTGAGCGCCGCGCGGTGATCCACGGCCAGTTGCAGACCATCGTCAACAAGACCCCGGTGAGCAACGTCGGCAAAGCGTACCTGGCGCAGTTCGAATTGACTTCGGGACGCTTGTTGCTCGCCTCGTTTCGCGAGACGCGCATGGACGATCCGTTCAACCCGGACAAGCACGCCGAGAAGATGCTGCAAGACGAAGGGAGGCGGCCGTGAAGGCGATGGCGTACGGGTTGTTCATCTTGGTCGCCACGGTCGCGGTCAGCAGCCCGAGCCAGGCGATCGAACTGGTGCATGTGATCGAGGGGCGCACCGCGACGGTGGAACTGTCCTCGACGCAGCCAACTTTATTGCGGGTGGAAAACGGGCGCTTGCGCACCGTGCGCGCCGAGGGGCAGCACGTGCGGGTCGAGCCCGATCGAGCGCGCGGCGAAGCAATCCTCACCATTCATCCCGGCGCACCGCGTTCGATCACCTTGTTCGTCAGTACCGAGAAGGTGAGTTTTCCGATGGTGGTGGTGCCGGTCGACAAACCGGCGAGCACCATCGTGTTGCGCGAGGAGGTGGGGCAGCCTGAACGCCAAGTGGCCGTGCGTGCGCTTCCCAGTGCCCAGCCGCACATCCGCCAGGTAAAGAGTTTGATTCTCGCGGCGGCGGCCGAGCGTCCGAGTGCAGATGTGCAGGTGAAGCACGTCAATCAACCGATCCGGTTGTGGGCCGAGGTGCAGGTGCTGCATCGGCGCAGCCTCTTCGCGCACGGCTACAGCGTCGATCATTGGGTCATCACCAACGTCACGCCCAACACGATGAGCCTCGATGAGCAGGAACTGTTCATGCGCGGGGTGGCGGCGGTGGCGATCGAACGGCATCACCTGGCAAGCGGTGAATCGACCGCCGCCTACATCGTGCGCGTGCCGGAGGCGACACCGTGAGCCGCGCGGGCGAGACGGCAAAGCCGAGCGCGGGGTCGGGGGTGCCCGCGCACTTGAATCCGACCCCGAGCGAGCCGGTCGTCACGCCGGCAGGCCCACTGCAGGATGCACGGATCACGCGGCGTAAGCAAAAGATGTGGCTTACGGTGCTGGTGATCGGCATCGTGGTGCTCGCCTTCGGTGGACTCTTACTCAACCAGGCCAGCCCGTCGGTATCGCGCCCGGCCAAGGCCACCGAGAAGAACGTGCTGCCGGGTGCGTCGGTGCAGGCGCACGATGCCTGGGTGGCCACCGAAGGGGCGCGCCTGGCCGCCTTCGAAAAAGAAAACCGCGAGCTGCGTCAGCGCTTGGAACGTCTG
>CADEDU010000190.1 GCA_902826155.1 uncultured beta proteobacterium | reverse complement strand
GGGCGAGCGCGCGGACGCGCGGATTCGCCGCCCGCTCGACGCGGCGCGCGCGGAGGAATCGTCGGCTGGCAAGCCCGGTAGCTTGTGCTGGTCGAGGTTCCACGAGGATGGCGAGGAGTCTCTGGAGTTAGTCGTTGGAGATCGGCCTCCCGATTCGAGGGCGAGCGCATGATCACGATGACGACGGTGAGCACCGGTAAGGCGCGTTGAGAAGGAAGGTGTTCGGTCGACCATGACGAAGATGTCGAGGGCAAACTGTGCGCATCGGCGTGCGTTGGCTCCGCGGTCCTCGCGCAGCGAGTACGCTTCAGCCCTCCTGTAAGTCACCCCGCCCAACTTTTTTCGCGGTTTAGTTCAGTTCGGTGCTTTTCTCGGCTCTCGGTAGCGTCATATCGGGAGTCATATTGTTGAGTTCTATAACGTAAAGGCGGAGCGCGGGAGCGCCCCGCCTTTTTCGTTTGGAGGAGCACCGATGAGGAGATGGGACCGACTGGTAGAGAGATACATGGAGGAGTACCAGGCGAGGGGTATCTGTGCGGCGACGGTTGCGCACACCCAGTCGCGCCTGGAGCGCTGGGGCCGGTGGCTGAAGGGACGGCGGCCACGAGTGGCGATCGAGGAGATCGATGCGCAGCTGATCACGCGCTACATCGCGAGCCGCACGAGCTTTCGGGCGAAGGCGACGGTGTACGGAACGCTGAGCACGATGCGCGGCTTCGGGGATTTTCTGGTGCGAGAGGGGCTGTGGAGCGTCAACCCGCTGCGCTGGATGAAGGGGCCGAAGGTCACGCCGTATAGCCGCTTGCCACGACGCATCGATCGAGAACACATGGAAGCGATGTGGCGCGAGGCCGCTCGGCGTCGTGGAGCGTTCAGCGCGCATCTGTGGATCGCGGTACTGGCGCTGCTGTATGGCACGGGCCTCCGGCGAGGCGAGCTCGCGCGGCTCGACGTCGAGCACTTCGATCGCGCCGAAGGGACGCTGCGCATCGACGGACGCAAGACGGGGCGAGAGCGCTGCGTGCCGTTGCCGCCGATGGTGCTGCGCTGCCTAGAGGCGTACTTACCGCTGCGCCACAACGCGCTCGAGCGCACCGACCGAGTGGGCGAGAACGCGCTGTTGGTGACGCGCCGGGGCGAGCGGTTGACGGCACACGCCATCAGCAACGCAGTTCACGCCGTAGCACGCCGCGCCGCAGTTCCGTTGGGCAGTCTGCATCAGTTTAGGCACACCTGCGCTTCGGACCTACTGGAGGCCGGCGTTCATCTGGCCGAGGTGCAACGCATCCTTGGGCACGCCGGCGTCGCCACGACCGTGCGCTACGTGCATATCGCTGATCCACAGCGCCGGGAGGCGATGCGCCTGCACCCGCTCAACTATTGGCTCGCGATCCCGCAACAGGAGGCCGCATGAGTCCGCTACCGCTCGATCCGCTCGTCGAGGGGTACTTGAGCTATCTCGATCAGGTGGGTCGCAAGACGCCTCGCACGATCATCGACGTGCGCTGCACGCTGCGTCGGGTGATCGCGGGCACCGCACGGCGCCAGCCCGGCGTCGAGCTGTGGCGCCTCGCCCTCGAGGACTACCTGCATTGGCTGGAGGACGAACGCCGGCAGGGACGCACCGAGGCCGGCCTAGCGAAGTGCTTGAGCCATGTGCGCGGCCTGCTCGAGTACGCGTGGCGCAGCGGCCGCGCCGAGCGCAACGTGCTCGATGGCTTCTCGCTCCAACACACGCTGCGCCGAACCCCGCCGAAGCACCTGACGCTGGAGGAGGCCGAGCGCCTCGTTCGGGCCGCTACGCCGTCAGATCCAGGCGCACGCCGCGATCGCCTCGTCGTCCTCCTGCTCTACGGCTGCGGTCTGCGCACCAGCGAGTTGTGCGCGCTGGACGTCGGTGACATCAACCGCGAGCGCCGCGAGATCCTTGTCCGCAAGGCCAAGGGCGATCGACCCCGCTCGATTCCGATCCCCGATGCGCTCTACACCGAACTCCTCGCCTACCTTCTCGAACACGGCAAGCGCGGCGCGTTGCTACGCACGAACGCTCGGCAGCGGCGCATCACGAGCAAGCACGTCTGCGACATCGTGAGCGCAGCCGCCGCACGCGCCGCGCTGCGTCCTGGCGTGACCGCGCGCACCCTGCGTCATAGCTTCGCCACTCACCTGATGGACCGCGGCGTCGACCTTGCCGTCATCGCCTCGCTGATGGGCCACCGCAGTCCTCACGAGACCGGCGTGTATCTGCACGTGCTACCCGAACGACCCGAGGCTGCGGTGCGCACGCTACCGATCGGAGTGAGCTCATGATGTGGCACTACTGGATCCGCCTCTACATCGATACGCACTGTGTCGCCCGCGGCCTGCTGCCCCGAACCCTCGCCGCTTACGAGGCCACGCTCATGCAGTTCAGCGAGTGGCTTCGCCTCGTACAGCAGCAACGCCCACCGGATCAGGTCACCGCACGCGATGTGCTCCAGTACCTGCAGCACCTGCGCGAGAGCCGCGGCAACGGCGACAGCGCCGTCAACCGCCAGCTGACGATTCTGCGCAGCTTCTATCGCGCGATGGTGGCGATGCAGCACTTGGAGCCTGCCGCCAACCCGCTCGCAGGGTTTCCGTCGATCAAGGCCGTGCCTCGCAAGCTCCCGATCTCTCTCAACCCCGAGCAGGTTGGCCGACTACTCGCCCAACCTACCACCGACACCGTCATCGGCCTGCGCGACCGCGCATTGCTCTCGCTTCTCTACGGCACGGGAATTCGCGCCACCGAGTGCGCCACGCTGCGCTGCGGACAAGTCGATCTCATCCGGCTCACGATCACCGTTCGCGGCAAGGGTGGACACGAGCGCGCCATACCGCTCAACCCGCAGCTCGCCGAAGTGCTGCGCGCATACGAAGGCGAACGCGGCCCCGCTCTGCCGAGCGCCCCGTTTTTTCGTTCACGATTCGGTCGCATGCTCTCGCGCGGTTCCATCTACGAGCGCGTACGTACCTGGGGCCAGCGCTCTCGTGTCGGTGTTCCACTCTCGCCTCACCGGCCGCGCCATACCTTCCCCACCCATCTGGTGCGCGCCGGCGTCGGCCTCGTCACCATCCGCGATCTACTCGGCCACCGCCAGATCACGAGTACGCAGATCTATCTGCATGTAACCGCGGAAGATCTTCGTCATGCCGCGGCGCGACATCCTATCGGCACGCTTCTCTCCACCGTCGAGCATCTGCTGCCCGCCGGACCGCTGCCGTTTCAGAAGCCGCGCATCCGGAGCGCGAGCGGATGATGCGTTAGCGTTTCTCCCGCTCTCACTACACTGCTGCTCGATCGTGATTCTCGAACGAGTAGTGGATGCCTTTGCTTAGAGGCTGGGCAACAGCTCATCCGCAGGGGGAATTTGGAAGATCTAACGCCGCGGCGTAGCATCGAACGCGATGTCAGCCCTCGCTCAACGCATCGAAGATCACCCGCTATCTCGTGCAGCGAACGATGACTGTTTCAACGGCGGGCTCCGGACTAGAACTAAATACCAATACGACGCGAACGGCAACATGACCAACCGTGATGGTGACGCCATCACGTGGTACGCACATAACCTGCCGAAGAAGATCCCCTACGGCAGCGATTCGGCGGAGTTTTGGTACGGCCCGGATCGTGGGCGCTACAAGCAGGTCGCCATCAGTGGCGGATCAACAGCAACCACAC
>CADEDU010000189.1 GCA_902826155.1 uncultured beta proteobacterium | reverse complement strand
TGACCTGCTCAACATCCAGTACACCTCGGGCACGACCGGCTTCCCCAAGGGCTGCCTGCATCTGCAGCGCTATTGGGTCACGACCGGCAAGATCAACGCCTCGCGCGACGGCCTGCGCTACGAGCGCATCCTCACCTCCACGCCGTTCTACTACATGGATCCGCAGTGGCTGCTGCTGATGGCGCTGTTTCATCGCGCCACGCTTTACGTTGCCGAGCGCCAGAGCGCGAGCCGCTTCAGCACCTGGTTGCATGACCTGGGCATTCAGTTCTGCCTGTTTCCCGCCGAAGCCGCGCTCAAGCAGCCGCCGCTGCCTCACGACGGCGACAACGCCGTACGCCGCGCCAACATGTACGGCCTGCGTGGCGAGGCTCACGCCGAAGTCGAGCGGCGCTACAACCTGAACGCGCGCGAGGCGTTCGGCATGACCGAGATCGGCTCGACACTGTTCGTACCAGTCGATGCCGCTCACATGATCGGCAGCGGCTCATGCGGCGTACCCGGACCGTTCCGCGAGTGCCGCATCGTGGATGTGGCGGGCCAACCGGTGCCCCGCGGGGTACGGGGCGAACTGCAAGTGCGCGGCAGCGGCATTCTGCAGGGCTACTACGGCAAGCCCGATGCGACGCGCGACGCGTTCCAGGAGGGGTGGTTCCGCACCGGCGATCTGTTCGTGCAGGACGCCGAAGGCTGGTACTACATCGTCGGGCGATTGAAGGACGTGATTCGCCGCAGCTCCGAGAACATTCCCGCGCGCGAAGTGGAATCCGTGCTGCGCGGGCTGCCCGAGATCGCCGATGTGGCGGTAGTCCCCGTGCCCGATCCGCTGCGCAAAGAGGAAGTCAAAGCGTACGTCATCCTTCAACCCGGGCTCGACCGCGTGGCGGTGCCCCCGGAGCGGATCGTCGCCCATGCGCGCCAGGGTCTTGCCGCGTTCAAGGTCCCGCGCTACATCGAGTACGTCGACGAGTTCCCGCGCACGCCCTCGGGCAAGGTCAGAAAGCAGGAACTCATCGGCGCCAAGCCCGATCTGCGCAGTGCAAGCTGGGATCGCGTCGACGGAGTCTGGCGGTGATGTCGCTCAGTTCGCCTTCGCACCGCTCGCCTTGATGACCGGCGCGAGCCAACATGCGCTCAACTTTGATGCCGGATATACGACTGCACGCGATCCCGACTCGCCATCCCTATCGAATACGTCTTGGCATCCAGGGGGGAGTCCATATACGACTGGTTAATCGGCTCCGCGCAGCTGCTTAGAACCGTCCCCAAGTCGCGCGTGCACCACCCGGGACGCGCATGATCCGGTAGCCCCTGCTCTCTGCCCATTTGCGCGCCGCCTCTTCCAACTTGTTTGACCCACAGTTAAGGTAGTCTTCCGCCATCGATTTGTCGCCGAAAAGAGTCAAGACGGTCGACAGTTGATCCTCTGATCCGGAAATGCCCAGCTTTATGGCGAGGATGAGGGTGTTCCGCCGAGTCGATGCCCCACGGACAACTTGAAGCACGACGGAGTTGACCAAGAACTTGTCTTGTCGTGCACGCAACTCGTTATAGAGCGTTCGGGCGCGAGCAGAGTCCGTCCAGGAGCCTGAGGACGTAAGCAGGGCTGCAGCTGCGACGATCTTGTCCTGCAGCGCGGGGAGTTCGCGCATGTCTCGAGGAATCAAGCCATAGCGATTTGCGAGAGCCTCATCAGCCCCGTGCTCGCGCAGAAGAGTCGAGGATGCTTCGTCTGAACGATAGACGCTGACATGCAGCGGCGTGTCGCCGAAGACGCCTGCTGCGCTGGGGTTCGCTCCTTTCGCGAGAAGAGATCTCGCCAGCTCGGTGTCGCCGTTTCGCACCGCCAGGTGAAGCGGCGTGTCGCGGCCGGGCCGGCCGACATTCGGGCTGGCCCCCTGCTCGAGAAGGAACTTAGCCGCATCTGCATGCTTCTGCCGCACGGCTACAAGCAATGGGGTTTCTCCAAGCCGCGACTCAGAGTCAATCTGGGCACCTCGCTCAAGAAGGTTCTTGAGCCGCGAAACATCGCCTGCGCGGGCAGCTTCAAGAAGTGCCGTGTTGAGCTGAGGCAGGGACATGCAGGCAGTTAAAGAAATCGCCACTGCAAAGGCCAGCAGTCGCTTCATTGAAGCCTCCACAGGGGTCGTGTATGAGCCGCCTAACGAGCGTGTCGAAAAAGGTAGAACTTCAGCATCACCTCGGACTCCAAGTGCATGACGCGATGTGGTCGATCGGACCCATTTGCAGAACAAGACACCCTGCACAAGGCCGCTCGCTCGCTGCCCCGCTACAAGTCCCCCGAGTACGGCCAGATCACGATGGTGGCGATCAACACCGAGCGCCAGCTCATCGAGGGTTCGTTCGAACATGCGCTCAATGATCTGATCGACGCGCTGGATCTGTCGGCGTTCGATGCACTGTATCGCAACGATCTGACCGGGGCCAGCGCCTACCACCCCGCGGTGCTGCTCAAGGTGGTGCTGCTGGCCTACTCCAAAGGGATAGTCTGCAGCCGCCGTATCGCCGAGCTGTGTGAGACCAATGTGGTGTTCATTGCCCTGGCTGGCGGCATGGCTCCGCACTTCTCCACCATTGAAAGCGCGACCCGCGCTTTGCCGAGCGGGATCGGTTCCTGTACAGCTGGCGCCTGGGCATCGTCGAGCCGGTGTGCGGCAACTTGAAGAACAAAGGGCTACGGCGCTTCACGCTGCGCGGGCAGGACAAGGTCGATGGGCAGTGGCACCTGTTCTGCCTGGTGCACAACATCGAGAAGATCGCCAGGTACGGAAAGCTGCCAGGCAAGGTGCGCTGAGAAAGCACCGAAGAGGGATTCGCGCGGGCGAATTCAATCGCCACAACGGCGACAAATCAGAAAAGGTGTTCAGAAACTCTGATCGCGAAAATTGGAGCGGGGAAGTTCTCCCCGAAAAACTACCTTTTTCGACAAGCTCAACGCTTGACATGAGCGGCATGACCCGGTACCCCGGGGCATGTCCACTCGATGGAAGGGTTGGGCGTCTTCGCACGCTGCTCGAATCACGCCTTCTGGCGAAATGCGGAAAAGTGGTTCGCAAGATGCATCGCATGTGCTTGCTCATACTCGGACTTGCTCAACTCCCCATACGCGAAATGTGGCCGAAGTGGTTCAGCCCGTTGTTGGAAGTTCTGGACCGCACGCCGCAAACGAGCCTCGGCCGCTGCAGTATCGGTGCTGCCCTCCAGCAAAGGAGCGCCAGGGATTGGTTCGGCAAGGTCGTGGGTCATGCGCCCGCGCCAAGAGAACACGTTGAAGGCAGCCGCGCCAACAGTGCGTTGGAATATCTGTGACTTCGCGTGCGGGAAGCCCGTCATGGAGTATTCGATGCTCTGGGCGCAATGGACTAACGTTTGTGCCCAGTTCCATGCGGTCGCGGGCTTCAGTGCTTCGGCTTGTGTCAGGAGGTCCAATTCGCGCAGCGCTTCATCGAGCGACTTGAAAGCCAACCGACGATCATTCATTGGAGCGTCCTGACATCCGGATGTGGTTGCTGCGAGCAAGCTTGTAGGGACCGCTCCAGCGGCGGAGGCGATAAAGTTTCTACGGGAAGGACCAGGCGGTGATCGCATCTTGTGTACTCCATCGAGGGCGGCGAGCAAGAGTACTCTAAGACGCCCAACTCAGAGTTGAGCGGCCCGCGGACGGCGGGCGTAGCCCGCCGTTGCGAGTCCGTTCAGACGAATGAAAGGGACTTCCCCGTCCCGAAGCGACCGAGAGGTCGCGCGGCATCGAA
>CADEDU010000188.1 GCA_902826155.1 uncultured beta proteobacterium | reverse complement strand
GAAAACTTCGAGCGTGCCGAAGCGTCCGTGGCACCATTGCATGCTGCGATGGAAAAGATCTATCTCGCCTGCGAACGCGAACCGATCGCCCCGGACACGCACCGGGCACGGATCGACGCTTGATTCGCTGCACCGGCATCGAACGAAAGCTATCTTCGACCCTCGACAAGGAGCGCACCATGCATCGCATCAACCGACGCCGGTTCCTGGGCAACATGGCCGCAGCGTCAGCAGCTCTGACGCTGCCGAGAATCGCGCTGGCGCAGGCAGTCACCATCGATTCGGTCAAGAAGGCCGGCGAACTGAAGATCGGCTGCGAGGCTGCCTACGTTCCATTCACCTACCGGCAGGACGGCAAGATCGTCGGCTACGACGTGGAGTTGGCCGAGATCTTCTGCAAGACGCTCGGCGTGAAAGCGAATTTCGTCGACACCGCGTGGGCGGGTGTGATCCCGTCGCTCTACGCGAAAAAGTTCGACATCATCATGAGCGCCATGAGTTACACCAAAGAGCGACTGGAGCGCGTAGCGTTCTCGATTCCGTATGCCGAAGCCTCGCAGGCGATGTTGATCCGCGCCGGCGACGCCGCGAAGATCAAGGTCGTCGCCGACATGAACGGACGCACGCTCGCGGTGAAGCTCGGCTCGCCCGGGCAAATCCTGCAGGAGCGCATCGACAAGGAACTCAAGGGCAAGGGTGGCGCGGGCTTCAAGGAGGTGCGGGTGTTCGACGACCATCCGGCGGCGTACGTGGCGCTTGCGCAGAACCGTGTCGATGGCGTGCTCAACACGATTCCGACCCTGGCGATGGTGCTCAAGGATGCGCCGGGACGATACGCGATCGTCAAGGGCGTGGGCACCGACAACTGGGCCGGCATCGCCGCGCGCAAGGAAGATCCCGAACTCATCAAGTTCCTCGATGGCGAACTAGCGCGGCTGAAGGCCGACGGTACGCTCTATAAGTTGCAGGAAAAGTGGTTCGGCTTTCGCATGACCTTGGCCGACAAGGTGCCGTCGTTCTCATAGCGCGCCGCTCGATCACTTCACCATAGACGGTCGCCATGGCCTTCGACTGGGCACTCGTACAGAAAGCGATTCCGCTGCTAGGCACGGGGTTGCTGATGACCATCCAGATCTGCGCGCTCGCGATGGTGCTCGGCATCATCCTGGGCGCGGTGCTGGGTCTGCTGTCGCTGTCACGCTTCGCGCCGGCGCGCTGGTTCGTCACCGCGTACGTGGATTTCATTCGCGGTACGCCGTTGCTGATCCAGATCTTCCTGGTCTACTTCGCGCTGCCGGTGATAGGCGTGAACCTGTCGGAGTACTGGGCCGGCGTCATCGCGCTCGGGTTGAATGCCGCCGGTTTCATCGCCGAGATCGTGCGCTCGGGTGTGGGCGCGGTTGAAAAAGGCCAGACCGAAGCGGCCAAATCGATCGGCATGCGCCACGGTCAGATCCTCATCCACATCCTGCTGCCGCAATCGTTGCGTACCGTCGTCCCGCCCGTCACCAACGAGTTGATCACGCTCGTCAAGGGCTCGGCGTTGCTCTCGGTCATCTCTGTATATGAGCTGACGCGCGCAGGCCAGGCGTTGATCTCGGTACATTTCGCGCCGTTCGAGATCTTCCTGCTCATCGCGCTGTACTACTACGTCACGGTGTCGGCGCTCGCCTGGTGTTCGCGCTGGATCGAGCGGCGCCTGCCGGTGTGGTAATCGATGGGACCAGCGGTCATCGAAGGGCAAGGGCTGGGCAAATCTTATGGCGGGCGACGCGTGCTGGCCGACGTTTCGATTGCGGTCGGCGAAGGCGAGACGGTGGTGATCATTGGCCCCTCGGGCTCGGGGAAGACGACACTTTTGCGCTGCCTGAATTATCTGGAGACGCCCGATGAGGGCATGGTCCGGCTGCGCGGCGAACCGATCGGCCGGAACTCCGACGGTCGCGCGCTGAGCGAGGCGACCGTGGCGAAACAGCGCAGCCGCATCGGCTTCGTGTTCCAGCGCTTCAACCTGTTCGCGCATCTGTCGGCGCTCGACAACGTGGCGATCGGCCCGCAGCGGGTGCTGGGCCAGTCGACCGAGGCGGCACGCGCTCGGGCGAGTGACCAGCTCAAGCGCGTCCACCTCGCCGAGCATGCGCACAAGCGTCCCAGTCAGCTTTCCGGCGGGCAGCAGCAACGGGTCGCCATCGCACGTGCACTCGCCATGCATCCCGAGCTCATCCTGTTCGATGAACCGACATCGGCACTCGATCCGGAGCTGGTGGGCGAGGTGCTCGATGTCATGCGCGAGCTGGCCGAACAGAAACTCACGCTGGTCGCCGTCACCCATGAGATGCGCTTCGCGCGTGCGGCTGCCGATCGCGTGTTGTTCATGGATGAGGGCAGCGTGGTCGAGCAAGGCACACCACAGCGCATCTTCGATTCGCCTAGCGAGGATCGGACACGTCGCTTCCTCGCCCATCTCCACGAGTAGCCATGAGCCTGATCGACCATCGACGCGCGGTGGACCCAACATGAACACGTTCGATCTGCTGATCAAGAACGCCACGCTGATCACATGCGATGCGAATGATCGCGTGATCACAAGCGGCGCGCTGGGCGTGCAAGGTGATCGCATCGCGTACGTCGGCGCGACGAGCGAGCTTGCCGGCGAACATCGCGCTGCGCGTGTCATCGATGCGTCCGGTCGGGTCATCACGCCCGGCCTGATCAACGTACACACCCACGCGATCCTGACGATGGTTCGCGGCGTGGCCGAGGATCTCGGTTTCGCGCCCGCCTATACGCCAGGCATTCCGCATGGCCACGACGTCACGCCCGATGAAGCCGTCGCGCTGGCCCAGCTCGGTGCGTGCGAAGCGATGTTGTTCGGCTCAACGTTGATCAACGACACCTATGTGCACGCCGACAAGACGATCGAACCGATGACCGAGGTGGGCCTGCGGGTGATCTCTTGCGGACGCATCCATGACGCCGACTTCGCGCTGATCGGCGACGGGCGCTGGGAATATCACGATCACATCGGCGCGCAGACGCTGGGTCAGGCGATCGACCTGGCCGAGCGCTGGCACGGACGCGCGAACGGACGTATCGGCGTGCAGCTTGCCGCGCATGCTCCGGACACCTGTTCCGATCGTCTGCTGGCCACGATCGCGAACGAAGCGGCGCGCCGGGGGCTGCGCGTGAACACGCACCTCTCGCAAAGTCGCAAGGAGAACGAAGTCGTCAAGGCGCGTTCCGGCAAATCCCCTGCGCAGGTTCTCAACGATGCCGGATTGCTCAACGATCGCCTGACCGCCGCGCACTGCATCTTCGTCGACGAGCACGACATCGATTTGTGTGGGCAGGCGCGCATCAACGTGGCGCACATTCCCAAGGGCAACGCGACCGGCGGTGCCATTGCCCCAACCGCGAAGCTGCGCCGCGCCGGCGCGCGCTTCACACTGGGCACCGATAACATGCACGCTGACATGGTCGAGGTGATGCGCTGGGCGCTGGCGATGGGTCGGATACAGGAAGGCAAAGTGAGCGATGCGTGGCAACCGCGCGACGTGCTGCGCATGGCGACGATCGACGGCGCGCGGGCAATGGGACTGGACGATCAGATCGGCTCGCTCGAAACGGGCAAGAAGGCCGATGCGGTGGTATTCGATTTCCGGCGTCCGCATCTCGTGCCCAACGTGAATCCGCTCGGCAATCTGGTGCACGTCGGCCAGGGTCGCGACGTCGAGATGGTGCTGGTCGACGGTCGCGTGGTCGTGGAGAGCGGCGAACCGACACTGGTCAGGCGCGAGGCGATCATCGCCGCCGGGCAGCGCGCTGCCGAAGCGTTGTGGACCCGCGCGAAGGCGCAATAGCCATGCCCCGCGATCTGCACGGTTACGCCCAGCACTATCCCGACGTGCGCTGGCCC
>CADEDU010000187.1 GCA_902826155.1 uncultured beta proteobacterium | reverse complement strand
CCGCAGGGCAGTGGTCATCGCCAAGGCTGTGCAATCGGTTCGGATCGGTTCAGATTGGGAAACCCGTCAATCACGACAATTTGAGCCGAGCTTACCGCACCAGCCGTACGTGGGAACGACGCGGCGTCGCGCACGCCGCGCCAAAAGCAGTTCACCAGTCTGGCGCGAGCACTGGTTAGACGGCGTGACGGCGCCCCTGGTGGGCCCCTTCCCGATCTGGGAAAATCCAGCTCTACACGCACCGTCACGTGCTCGGGCCGTTCACCCCTGGCGCCCGGCAGCGCGCACCGCTCGCGAAAGGAATTCCCGATGACCCAGCCCGCCTCACGCCCCGAGGCCACTGCCGATCTGGCCGCGTGGCAGAAAGCCGCCGCAAAGTCGGCCCCAGGCGGCAAGGTCGACGCCCTGGCGTGGCATACGCCCGAAGGCATCACCGTCAAGCCGCTCTATACCGCAGCCGATCTGCACGGGTTGCCACACGCCAACACGCTGCCGGGCTTCGAGCCGTTCGTGCGCGGCCCGCAGGCGACGATGTACGCGGTGCGCCCCTGGACCATCCGCCAGTACGCCGGCTTCTCCACCGCGGAGGAATCGAACGCGTTCTACCGGCAGTCTCTCAAGGGCGGCGGCCAGGGCGTATCGGTGGCGTTCGACCTGGCAACCCATCGCGGCTACGACTCCGACCATCCCCGCGTGGAGGGCGATGTCGGCAAGGCGGGCGTGGCGATCGACTCCGTCGAGGACATGAAGATCCTGTTCGACGCCATTCCGCTCGACAAGGTCAGCGTGTCGATGACCATGAACGGCGCCGTGCTGCCGGTGCTTGCCGGCTACATCGTCGCGGCCGAAGAACAAGGTGTGCAGCAGGCGCAACTCTCAGGAACGATCCAGAACGACATCCTGAAAGAGTTCATGGTGCGCAACACCTACATCTATCCACCCGAGCCGTCGATGCGCATCGTGGCCGACATCATCGAGTACACGGCGCGCAACATGCCGAAGTTCAACTCGATCTCGATCTCGGGCTATCACATCCAGGAGGCGGGCGCGACCCAGGCGTTGGAACTCGCGCTGACGCTCGCCGACGGCAAGGAGTACGTGCGCACCGCGGTGGCACGCGGCATGGACGTCGACGATTTCGCCGGACGCCTGTCGTTCTTCTTCTGCATCGGCATGAACTTCTATCTCGAAGTCGCCAAGCTGCGTGCCGCGCGCCTGCTGTGGCACCGGATCATGCAGGGCTTCAACCCGAAGAATCCGCGCTCGATGATGCTGCGCACGCATTGCCAGACCTCGGGCTGGTCGCTCACCGAGCAGGACCCGTACAACAACGTCGTGCGTACCGCGGTGGAGGCCATGGCCGCGGTATTCGGCGGCACGCAAAGCCTGCACACCAACTCGTTCGACGAGGCGATCGCCCTGCCCTCTGATTTCTCGGCACGCATCGCGCGCAACACGCAGCTCATCCTGCAGGAGGAAACGCACATCACCAATGTCGTCGATCCGTGGGCCGGTTCCTACCTGATGGAGCGGCTCACGCAGGAGCTGGCCGACAAGGCATGGTCGATCATCGAGGAAGTCGAAGCGATGGGCGGCATGACCAAGGCGGTGTCCTCGGGGTGGGCCAAGCTGAAGATCGAAGCGTGCGCAGCCGAGAAGCAGGCGCGCATCGACCGCGGCGAGGACGTGATCGTCGGGGTGAACAAATATCGCCTCGACAAGGAACCCGATGTCGCCATCCGCGAGATCGACAACACCGCGGTGCGCGAGGCGCAGCTCGCGCGTCTGGCGAAAGTGAAAGGTGGCCGCGATCAACGCGCGGTCGAGGCCGCTTTGTCGGCGCTCACCGAAGCGGCGCGCAGCAACAGCGGCAACCTGCTCGATCTTTCCATCAAGGCGATCCGCGCGCGGGCAACCGTGGGCGAAGTGAGCGATGCGCTCGAGCGGGTGTACGGCCGCTATCGCGCCACGACCGAGAGCATCACCGGCGTCTACGGCGCGGCGTTCGAGGCCGACGAAGAGTGGAATGCGATCAAGCGCGACATCGAAGCGTTCGCCACCGGAGAGGGACGCCGGCCGCGCATCATGATCGCCAAGGTCGGCCAGGATGGTCACGATCGCGGCGCGAAGGTGGTGGCCACCGCGTTCGCCGATCTGGGCTTCGACGTCGACATCGGCCCGCTGTTCCAGACGCCCGAGGAAGCCGCGCGCCAGGCGATCGAGAACGATGCGCACGCAATCGGCATCTCGACGCTCGCGGCTGGTCACAAGACGCTGGTGCCGCAGTTGATCGAGGCGCTGCGCAAACAAGGCGGCGCCGACATTGCCGTGTTCGTGGGCGGCGTGGTGCCGGCGCAGGACTACGCCTTTCTCGAACAGGCCGGCGTGAAGGGCGTGTTCGGTCCGGGCACGGTCATCACCGATGCCGCGAAATCGGTCTTGGCCGCGATTCGCGTCATGCAAGCGCAGGCCACGACCTGATCCAGCCCGGCCCTGCGACGCAACGAATGGGTGCCGCCGATGGCGCGTTGAGCGCCCAGGATCAGGCGCTGCTCGCCGGTGTGGTGGCGCGCGAGCGGCGCAGTCTCGCCAAGTCGATCACGCTCGTCGAATCGACCCGAGCCGACCATCAACAGCGCGCCGCGGCGCTGCTCGATGCACTGCTGCCGCGCACCGGCAAGTCGCTGCGACTGGGCGTAAGCGGTGTGCCCGGCGTAGGCAAGTCGACGTTCATCGAAGCGTTCGGCCTGCACGTGATCGGTGCGGGCCATCGCGTCGCGGTGTTGGCCGTCGACCCGTCCTCATCACTCGGCGGCGGCTCGATTCTGGGCGACAAGACGCGCATGGAGCGCCTGTCGGTGCACGCCGATGCGTTCGTGCGCCCGTCGCCCACCAGCGGATCGTTAGGCGGCGTGGCGGCACACACGCGTGAAGCGCTGCTGCTTTGCGAGGCCGCAGGCTTCGACGTGATCATCGTCGAGACCGTCGGCGTCGGTCAGTCGGAAACCGCGGTCGCCGGCATGACCGACGCGTTCGTGCTGCTGCAACTGCCCAACGCCGGCGACGAATTGCAGGCGATGAAAAAAGGCGTGGTCGAGCTGGCCGACATCATCGTCATCAACAAGGCCGATCTCGATCCGCAGGCCGCCAATGCAGCGGCCACTCAGTTCCGCAATGCGCTGTCGCTGCTGCGGCACGTCTCGGCACACTGGACGCCGCAGGTGCTCACGCTCTCCTCGCTCACCGGCACTGGCGTGGACACGCTCTGGTCGACGATCGGCGCCTACGCGCAGGCGATGCGCACGAGCAGCGAATTCGATCGCAAGCGCGAACGCCAGGCGCTGGCCTGGATGTGGCAGCTCATCGACGACGGCCTGCGTTCGCGCTTTCGTCATCATCCGGCGGTGCGGGCGCGACTGGAGCATCTTTCCCGCGCGGTGATCGCCGGCGAGAGCTCCGCGGTCGCCGCCGCCGCGGCGTTGCTGCGACTCACCGAGCCGGGTGGTTCATCGCCACCGGATCGCTGAGACACCGTGTCACTCATCCAACCATCACCAACCTCTCACCACCCGCTCAGGCAGACCATCCGATGCAGGAAATCATTCGACAGCTCGAACAGATGCGTGCGGCCGCGCGCCTTGGCGGCGGCGCCAAGCGCATCGAGGCACAACACGCCAAGGGCAAGCTCACCGCGCGCGAGCGGCTCGAACTGCTGCTCGACCCGGGCAGCTTCGAGGAATGGGACATGTTCGTCGAGCATCGCTCGGTCGATTTCGGCATGGCCGAGCAGAAGGTGCCCGGCGATGGCGTGGTCACCGGCTACGGCACGGTGAACGGCCGGCTGGTGTTCGTGTTCTCGCAGGACTTCACCGTGTTCGGCGGCGCGTTGTCGGAGGCGCATGCCGAGAAGATCTGCAAGATCATGGACCACGCGATGAAGGTCGGCGCGCCGGTGATCGGCCTCAACGATTCGGGCGGCGCGCGCA
>CADEDU010000186.1 GCA_902826155.1 uncultured beta proteobacterium | reverse complement strand
GTCGAAGTGCCCCCCGGCACCATGGTCATGGAGGCGGCCAGCCGCCTCGGCATCTACGTTCCGCATTTCTGCTATCACAAGAAGCTGTCGATCGCGGCCAACTGCCGCATGTGCCTGGTCGAGATCGAGAAGGCGCCCAAGCCGATGCCGGCCTGCGCCACCCCGGTCACCGACGGCATGAAGGTACAGACGCATTCGACCCGGGCGAAGCAGGCGCAGCAAGGGGTGATGGAGTTCCTGCTGATCAATCATCCGCTCGACTGCCCGATCTGCGATCAGGGCGGTGAGTGTCAGTTGCAGGATCTCGCGGTCGGCTATGGCGGCAGCGCCTCGCGCTTCGGCGAGGAAAAGCGCGTGGTCCTGTCCAAGGACATCGGTCCGCTAGTGGCCGCCGAGGAGATGAGCCGGTGCATCCAGTGCACGCGCTGCGTGCGCTTCGGCCAGGAGATCGCCGGCGTCATGGAACTGGGCATGATGGGCCGTGGCGAGCACTCCGAGATTGTCTCGTTCGTCGGTCGCACGGTCGACTCCGAACTGTCGGGCAACATGATCGACATCTGCCCGGTCGGTGCGCTCACGTCCAAACCGTTCCGCTACAGCGCCCGCACCTGGGAACTGTCGCGCCGCAAGACGATCGCGCCGCACGACAGCCTCGGCTCCAACATCGCGGTACAGGTGAAGGGCAATCGCGCGATGCGCGTCGTGCCGCTGGAGAACGAGGCGGTGAACGAATGCTGGCTCTCCGATCGCGATCGGTTCTCCTATGAGGGCCTGAACTCCGACCAGCGGCTGGTCAAACCGATGCTCCGAGATGGCAACGGATGGCGCGAGGTGGACTGGCAGACGGCGCTCGAGCACGTCGCTGCGCGTCTGCGCGAGGTTGCCGGAAAATCCGCTGCGTCGGTCGGCGCACTCGCGGGGCCAACCTCCACGCTCGAAGAGCTGCATCTGCTGGCGCGTCTCATGCGCGGTATCGGTTCGGCCAACGTCGATTTCCGCCTGCGGCACAGCGACTTCAGCGCCGACGGCAAGCGCAAAGGCGTGCCGTGGTTGGGCATGCCGGTCACCGAACTGGGCAATCTCGACCGCGTCCTGGTGGTCGGATCGTTCCTGCGCAAGGACCATCCGCTGCTGGCGAGCCGATTGCGTCTGGCATCGAAAAAAGGGCAACGCGCGCATTTGCTGCAACTGGCAGGCGATGACCCGCTGATCGAACGCGCCAATCGGCTTGTTCTCGCGCCGAGCGCGCTCGTGGGCGCGCTTGCTGCCGTGACTCGCGCAGTATGCGAACTGAAACAGAAGCCGGTGCCCGATGAACTGGCGAACACCTCAGTGACCGAAGCGGCCCGCGCAGTAGCCGCGAGCTTGGCCGAGGGCAAGAACGCCGGCGTACTGCTCGGCAATAGCGCGCAACAGCATCCGCAATCCGCCGTGCTGCACGCCCTGGCGCAGCGGCTCGCGCAAGCGTTGGGCGCGCGCATGGGTTTCCTCGGCGAATCGGCCAACAGCGTCGGCGGCTATCTCGCCGGATGCACGCCAGGCGGTAGTGGCCACAACGCGGGGCAGAGCGCGGGGCTGAATGCGGCGGCGATGCTGGCCCAGCCGCGCGCGGCGTACGTGCTGCTCAACACCGAGCCTGAGCTCGATGCGCACGACGCGCAACGCGCGATGAAGGCGATGCAATCGGCGCAGTTCGTCGTGGCACTGTCGGCCTATCGAACCGCTGCGGTCGACTACGCACACGTGCTGCTGCCGATCACCCCGTTCACCGAAACCTCGGGCACGTTCGTGAACACCGAAGGGCGCTGCCAGAGCTTCAATGCGGTGGTGCAGCCGATGGGCGATGCGCGTCCGGGCTGGAAGGTGCTTCGGGTGCTGGGCAACCTGCTCGGCCTGAAGGACTTCGAGTTCGACACGAGCGAGCAGGTGCGCGACGCGGTCATCGAGGGCGGCTTCACGGCGCGGCTCGATAACGCGATCGACGGTGTGGCTCTCAACCTCGGTGGCGCAGCGTCGCCAGCGGCCGGCGCGCTGGAGCGCGTTGCCGATGTGCCGATCTACTGCGTCGATGCGATCGTGCGTCGGTCGCCTGCGCTGCAGAGTTCACACGACGCGCAAACGCCCAAGGCGTGGATGTCGAGCGGCACGCTGCAACGCGCCGGAATCACCGCGGGCGCGCGCGCCAAGGTGCGTCAGGGTGAAGGCGAAGCGGTTCTCGAAGCTGCGCTCGATCCGGCACTTCCCGACAACGTGGTACGGATCGCGGCAGGCCATCCGAGCACGGCCAGGCTCGGCGCCATGTTCGGGCCCGTCGACGTGGAGCGTGCGTGATGCGCGGCGACGTGCTCGCGACCATCGACTCGTTCGCCACAGCCTATCCGTGGGCCTGGACGTTCGGCAAGGTTGTCGCGCTGATCCTGGCGATCGTGCTGCCGCTGCTGCTGTGCGTGGCCTATCTGACGCTTGCTGAACGCAAGATCATCGGTTGGATCCAGGGGCGCATCGGACCCAACCGGGTGGGGCCGTGGGGATTGATCCAGCCGCTCGCCGACATGGTAAAGCTGATCTCCAAGGAGATCATCATTCCCACCGGCGCGAACAAGTTTCTGTTCATCGTCGCGCCGATCCTGTCGCTGATTCCGGCGTTCGCGGCCTGGGCGGTGGTGCCGTTCGCACCCGAGGTGGTGCTGGCCGACGTCAACGCCGGGTTGCTGTACGTCATGGCGATCACGTCGATGGGCGTCTACGGCGTGATCATCGCCGGCTGGGCGTCGAACTCGAAGTACTCGTTCCTCGGTGCGATGCGATCGGCGGCGCAGATCGTCGCCTACGAGATCGCGATGGGCTTCGCGCTGGTGTGCGTGCTGATGGTGTCGCAGAGCCTGAATCTCTCGGACATCGTCAATGGTCAGGGGCGCGGGCACTTCGCCGGTGAGGGCGTGTCGATCCTGTCGTGGAACTGGATCCCGCTGTTCCCGATGTTCCTGGTGTACTTCATCTCGGCGGTCGCGGAAACCAATCGCGCGCCGTTCGACGTGGCCGAAGGCGAATCGGAAATCGTCGCGGGCTTTCACGTCGAATACTCGGGCATGACCTTCGCGGTCTTCTTCCTGGCCGAGTACGCCAACATGATTCTGGTGTCGGCATTGGCCGCACTCCTGTTCCTGGGCGGTTGGCTGCCGCCGTTCGACTCGGCGTTCACCCATTGGATTCCGCCGTTCGTGTGGTTCGGTTTGAAAGTGGGATTCCTGCTGTTCTGTTTCCTGTGGTTCCGCGCCACCTTCCCGCGCTATCGCTACGACCAGATCATGCGACTGGGCTGGAAGGTGTTCATCCCGGTGACCATCGTCTGGCTGGTGGTGGTGGGTGCGTGGATGCAGACGCCGTACAACATCTGGAAGCCGCTGTGATCGAGCGAGTCCGCGATTTCTTCAAGACGTTCCTGCTGCTGGAACTGGCCAAGGGCATGTGGCTCACCGGCCGGCATCTGTTCAAGCGCAAGATCACCGTGCAGTACCCGGAGGAGAAGACGCCGCAAGGCCATCGCTTCCGCGGCCTGCACGCGCTGCGGCGCTATCCCAACGGCGAGGAACGCTGCATCGCCTGCAAATTGTGCGAGGCGGTCTGCCCGGCGCTCGCGATCACGATCGAATCGGAACAGCGCGCCGACAACACCCGGCGCACCACGCGCTACGACATCGACCTCACCAAGTGCATCTTCTGCGGCTTCTGCGAGGAATCGTGCCCGGTCGACTCGATCGTCGAGACGCGCATCTTCGAATATCACGGCGAGAAGCGCGGCGATCTCTACTACACCAAGGAAATGCTGCTGGCGGTGGGGGACCGGTACGAGGCGCAGATCGCCAAGGACCGCGCCGCCGACGCGGCCTACCGTTAGGGCGCACGCGATGATCGAGACCTTCGTCTTCTACGTGTTCGCCGCCTGCCTGCTGATCGCGGCGCTCGGCGTGATCACGCTGCGCAATCCGGTGCACGCAGCGCTCAGTCTGGTGGTGTGCTTCGTGTCGGCCTCCGGGATCTGGATGCTGCTGCGAGCGGAATTCCTGGCGATCACCCTGGTGCTGGTGTACGTGGGCGCGGTGATGGTGCTGTTCCTGTTCGTGGTGATGATGCTCGACATCAACGTCG
>CADEDU010000185.1 GCA_902826155.1 uncultured beta proteobacterium | reverse complement strand
GCGCGCACCCTGGGCGCAGACGCCGCCGCCAAGCTTCTACCTGACTGCCAAGCCGGGCGCGACACTCTGGCTCTGTCCCATGCATTCGCAGATCCGGCGATCCGCGCCGGGTGAATGTCCTTTGTGCGGCATGGGCCTCGAGCCGTAGTTGCCGAGCCTGGAAGAAGAACGCAATCCGGAGCTCGAGGATTTCACTCGCCGATTCTGGTGGGCGCTTCCGCTGAGCGCCCTGGTGATGGTGCTCGCGATGTGGGGCCATCGCCTGAATCTGATGCCCGCAACCGTGCAGACCTGGGTCGAACTGATCCTTGCCACCCCGGTAGTGCTGTGGGCCGGGTGGCCGTTCTTCGTGCGCGCGGTCCGCTCGATTACGCAACGCAGCCCGAACATGTGGACCTTGATCGGCCTGGGCGTGGCGGCCGCGTATCTTTACAGCCTCATCGCAACGATCGCCCCGGGCGTCTTTCCTGCGGCCTTTCGCGAGGACGGCCACGTCGGTGTCTACTTCGAAGCAGCGGCGGTGATCGTCTCGCTCACCCTGCTCGGCCAGGTGCTGGAGCTACGTGCACGGTCGCAAACGTCGGCGGCGATCCGCTCGTTGCTCGGCCTGTCGCCAAAGACTGCGCGGCGGTTGCGCGACGACGGAACCGAGGAAGATATTCCACTCGCGCACGTCCACGTCGGCGACCGGTTGCGCGTCCGACCGGGTGAGAAAGTGCCCACCGATGGTGTAGTGCTCGAAGGCCGCAGCGCGGTCGACGAATCGATGCTCACCGGTGAATCGCTCCCAGTGGAAAAGGCGGCGGGCGACAAGCTGATCGGGGCGACCATCAACGGCACCGGCAGTCTGATCATGCGATCGGAGCGCGTTGGCGCGCAGACCATGCTCGCTCAGATCGTGCAGATGGTGGCCCATTTGGTCCAGAGCCGTCCTAGTGTATGGGCTCGTCAATGCCGTGGCGGTATTGATCATCGCTTGCGCCCTGGGGCGTGCGACACCCATGTCGGTGATGGTGGCGATCGGCAAGGCGGCCACCGTAGGGGTGCTGTTTCGCGATGCCCAAGCGATCGCGACGCTCCGAAGCATCGACATCTTGATCGTCGACAAGACCGGCACGCTCACGGTTGGCAAGCCAGCCTTCGAGGGTGTCGTCATTCGTCCTGACTGGAGCGAAAAGCAAGTGCTCGAGCTTGCCGCCCGACACCGTGAGTTCGACGGTTGGGCTCTACGGGCAGCAGACGCCGCATTGCCGCCGCACGGTTCTTCAAGACAAAGGACCGATGCGGGTCGCTCCGGTTGCACAGCACCGATCAAGAAAGTTCGCAACCGAACGTTCGCCGCGCCCCACGTCGGCCCTTAGCAATTGGGATGGACCGCGGTGAAAACCGTAGTGCACTCACGAGCTGCCCATCCCCGCGCGCGCTCGGTGGCGAAGCGACGCCCGCCCGGGCGGGCATGGATAACTCGACTGCACAAGCAAGCATGCTCGGGCGAACATCGTCGCGGAATTTCGTTTCCTCCGTCCGATGCCGAGCAACCACCGCACCGGACACTCAACGAATTTCGGAAAATAGAAAGCACCCGAGCCACAACCCGCTCGCTATACCGGATAACGCGCATCACTAGCATCAGGCTCGCTCGCCGCTTCCGGCGAGTCGTCGAGATAGTCGGGCGCAACGCCAGACTCTGAAGGCTCCGAGCCATTGCGCGTGGCGGCCGCGAATTGCCAACTCGTGCTCACGACTTCCGTGATCGCACGCTGCACTTTGTTCTTGTCGGTATAGGGCCTGGTGCGAAGCTTCCCGACGATCAGCACGCCGTCGCCTCGATTCAGATGTCTCATCGCGCTTTCGGCCGCCTTGCCAAAGATCTTCACCGCATGCCACTCGGTGGTTTCGTGGCGCTCGCCGCTGTGGCGATCGCGCCAGATCTCGTTCGTGGCCACACTGAGCGCGGCCATCGGTGTGCGCCCCTCCCCGCCATAGAGCTTGGGTTTGTGACCGAGATAGCCTTCGACGATGACTTGCTGAAACGACATTGCATCCTCCCTCGCGTGTCTTCACCCCCAACGCTCCGACTGTCGCATCGCCGGATCGAACAATCAACCGGCGAACGATCACAAGTTCGCCTCAAAGCGGTGTACGCCGGGCGCATGCACCGGTCTTCGCGTTGACGCTCCTCGCAGTCCGCTTCTAGATTCGATCGCGTAGCGCGTGCCCTGCATGCGTTACAGCCGTGTTGGTCTTCGTTTCGTGATCACCGCCAGGTTGTGCGGTGATCGACGAGTCGATGTTCGGCTCGATGCACCGCCGGGTGGTGATTTTCATATCACCTTAGCAAGGAGTCCTCATCATGACCGATGCAACGAGCCTGCCAACCACGCAGGACGAGCACCCCGATGACGAGCGCTTTTGGGAGTACAACGAGTGGCTGGGATTGCGCGCAACCGAGAACACCGCCTGGATTGCTGCCCAGGAGGACGAGGAAGCGTACCGGTCCTATCCGCGGCGCTTGGCGCGACTGCAAGAGCTCGATCTGAAGTTCGGGGAGTAGCGTTGTCCTGCAGCCAAAGGCCGTGCGATCCGGCGCCTCGCCGACGAATGCACGTCCGGCCCGCCAAGCCTTCGGGCTTGGCGGGTGTTGTCTGAACCGCCGAAGGTCCGGTACCCGGATTCAGCAAGCTGGACTGGGATCACGGTTCGCTCCGCGTGAAGAGCCGCACATCCCAGACAACCGCTTCAGGAGCAGACGCGCGGATCCATCTGAAATCCGGGTGCGCCGGATTGATGACGACGTTGTTTTCGTATTTGGCAATCACCGAAGGAACGATCAGCACCGCACTGCGCTTAGCGCTCAGCCACGCATCGCCAAATGCGCGCGAAGCAATCGCATCTTCGCGATCCCATCCTAGCGGTAACGCCTGCAAGGACCAGCGCTCACGCGCCACCCGCGCCGCGATCGAAATGACGACCACCTTCTGGTTCTTTGGGATCGCACCGGTTCCGGCGTGGACGAGCCGCTCGAGCATGGCACCGGCGTACGAAGCAGCCGCGTAGATAACCGGGCGGCCGGGAGAATTCCAGCGCCCGCCGATCAGCGAAGCACCGGTGCCATCGAAAATAGGGTGCCGCGCATCGGCGATTCGATAAGCAGTGAGCGCCTGGCGCCGCGCCCGTTCAGGCCGCGACGCCATAGTAGAGCTTCCACAGAAGCTCTTCGACCCGACGCGCGCCCAATTCCGTCAGCGCGATGTCGATCGGCCGCTCGCCCCCGAGTTGCGCGTGCGCAGCAGTCAAAAATCGGCGCGCCTGATGTTCATCGTCCCACACGTATTGCGCTGTGGCGATCACCCGCGCAAGACGCTCGGTGCGCTCGCTTTCATCGGCCTTCAGGTGCTCCCGCCTGCGCTTATAGGTCGCCTCGGGAATGACGCGATAGAGCATCGCCGTCTGCTCGGTGCCCTCGGCAAAGACCTTCGCCACGCTGCTCTTCAGGGCTGATTTGGGCAACCCACGCCGCACCAGCTCGGACAACTCGCTCAACGAGCGCACCTTGCTGCGTAGCCCCATCACCGCCGCGATTCGGGCGGGGTCAACGATGGCGGTCATAAAAAGGCCTCAGGCGTGGATCAATTGATCTACCGTGATTGTATCACTTGATGCCACGCGCTTTGTGCTCTTTGCGCCTGAACCAGAACTAACCGCACGAACGAGTTCTCCTCGCGCGGACAGGCCTAGCCCTGCCGATTACCGTTACCCATCCACGATAAGAAAAGGCCGTCCCCGAAGGGACGGCCTTGCGATCGCTCGCTCAAGATGAGCTTGCAATCTCGTGCACCAAACCTGCGCCCAACAAGTCGAGCCACAGGTCCTGATCGAGTACTCCGGCCTTCGAATCGAGCGCCACGGCGAATTCCGCAGCCTCGTAGTCGCAGCCCTCGTATTGCATCAAAAACTCGATCAGCTCATCCGCATCGAGCGGGCGTGGACGCGGATGGCGTTGCGCATCGAACCAACGGAAGAATTCCGGGCTCAGATGCGTGAAGCTCTCAGCGCTTGGCCGCTTGAAGCGTTCGAGGAGTGCAGCGGTAACGTCTTCGGCACTCATGGGCGTGCTCCTTCAAGATGAAGGGCCCGCGCCTTGCGTCTCCCCTGGCTGAGGGCCACGCAAAACGTGGCCCTCGGTTGAGAACTGGGCAGACGAATCGGCAGACACAATCCGATTGAGTCATCCGGTCGAGTTACCTGATTAACGTACA
>CADEDU010000184.1 GCA_902826155.1 uncultured beta proteobacterium | reverse complement strand
GTGACCGCCCCGCCCGGCGGGCTGTATCTGGCCGGTATCCGCTACACGCCCAGCCTGGCCTTGCCGAGCGAGCCTGCCGACCCCACTTCTTGCCCCCCGTAAGCCGACCGCGGTATAGATGCCCCCATGACCTGGTTCGAAAAAATCATGCCTTCGCGGATCAAGACCGAGCGCCGCACGCGCTCGGTGCCGGAAGGCTTATGGATGAAGTGCGCCGCCTGCGACGCCGTGCTGTATCGCGCCGAGCTGGAGCGCAACCTGCACGTGTGCCCGAAGTGCGGCAATCACATGCGCATCGGTGCGCGTGAGCGGCTCGAATACTTCCTGGATCCGGAAAACTTCGAAGAGATCGGCGAGGGGATCGAGCCGGAAGATCCGCTCAAGTTTCGCGACACCAAGAAGTATCGCGACCGCGTGTTGCAGGCCCAGAAGAGCACGCAGGAAAAGGACGCGCTGGTCGTGATGAGCGGCACCGTCCACGGGCTGCCGATCGTCGCCTGTGCGTTCGAGTTCGCGTTCCTCGGCGGCTCGATGGGCTCCGTCGTCGGCGAGCGCTTCGTGCGCGGCGCCGAGCATTGCCTGGAGCATCGCAAGCCGCTGGTGTGTTTCTCGGCCAGTGGCGGCGCGCGCATGCAGGAAGCGCTGCTCTCCCTGATGCAGATGGCGAAGACCAGCGCGGCGCTGGCGCGCATGAGCGAAGCCCGGCTGCCGTACATTTCCGTGCTGACCGATCCGACCACCGGTGGCGTGTCCGCGAGCCTTGCGATGCTCGGCGACGTGAACATCGGCGAGCCGAAGGCGCTGATCGGCTTCACCGGCGCGCGCATCATCCAGCAGACCGTGCGCGAGACGCTGCCCGAAGGGTTCCAGCGCGCCGAGTTCCTGCTCGATCACGGCGCGCTCGACATGATCGTCGACCGCCGCGACATGCGCGACCGCATCGCCGGGCTGCTGACGATGTTCATGCACAAGCCTGCCGTCCCAGCCGGCTGATCCATGGTCGGAAATCGCGAGCGGAACCCGCGGTTCCGCCGTCTCGCTGACTGGCTCGCGTGGCAGGAAACCCTGCATCCGAGCGCGATCGACCTCGGGCTCGACCGCCTGCAGCGCACGCTCGACCGTCTGAAGTGGCAGCGGCCGGCATGCCCTGTCATCACGGTCGCCGGGACCAACGGCAAGGGCTCTTGTGTCGCGCTCACGGCGCGCATTCTTCGCGAGGCCGGCCATCGCATCGGCACTTTCACCTCGCCGCATCTGCTCCGCTACAACGAGCGCATCAGCATCGACGGCGTCGACGTCTCCGACGAGACGCTGATGTCGGTGTTCGAGCGCATCGACGCGGCGCGTGGCGAGGACACGTTGACGTTCTTCGAGTTCAACGCTGCCGCTGCCTTGCTGGTGTTCGCTGAAGCTCAACCCGACGCGATCGTGCTCGAAGTCGGCATGGGCGGACGGCTCGATGCAGTCAACGTCGTCGACGCCGACGTCGCGCTGGTCTCCTCGATCGATCTCGATCACTGCGAATGGCTCGGTCACGACCGCGAGACGATCGGTCGCGAGAAGGCCGGAATTTTCCGTGCCGGCCGGCCGGCGATTTTCGGCGCCCGCGACATGCCGGCGTCGATTCGCGACGCCGCGCAGCGGCTCGGCGCCGACCTGCAGCAGCTCGGTCGCGACTTCGACTGGGTGCGCAGCGGGGAGCGCTGGACCTGGCGAGGGCGCGCCGGCGAGCAACGCGATCTGCCCGCGCCCGCACTGCACGGCGAGATTCAGTACGACAACGCTGCTGCAGTCCTTGCGGCGCTTGCGGCGTTGGAACCGCGTTTGCGTGTGCCCCGATCCGCGATCGAGCGCGGTCTGCAGACAGTGAAGCTGCCGGGGCGTTTTCAGGTCGTGCAGCAGACCCTTCCGCGGCCGGTCGAGTGGATCCTCGATGTCGCACATAATCCCGCAGCCGCGCGCACGCTTGCGACCCAGCTCGCGGCGAGAGACAGCAATGGCCGCACCATCGCCGTATGCGGCGTGCTGAGCGACAAGGACGTCGAGGGTATCGCCGGTGAGCTCCGCAACTCGTTCGACAGCTGGATCATCGTCGGTTTGCAGGGCGCCCGTGCGTTGGCGCCCGACGCCCTTGCCGAGCGTGTGCGCAATATCGGCGCGAACGTCGAGGCGGTTGCGGCCGACGTCGTCGCCGGTTGCCTGGCGGCGCAAGCCTTGGCGGAGGCGGGCGACCGCATCGTGGTGTTCGGCTCGTTTCTGACGGTCGGACCGGCGCTCGCTTGGCTTGTAGGTCAGGCGTCGGCCTGACGCCTTATACTTCGCCGCCGTGGAACGCAGAGTCAAAGAACGCCTGGTCGGCGCGGCCGTGTTGATGGCCGCCGCGATCGTCCTGATTCCGGAGATGCTCTCCGGCCATCGCGCTTCGGATGCAGATGCGGAGCAGCCGGCGCAAGCCCGCAGCGATGCGCCGATCAAGACCTACACGATTGACTTGAGCCAGTCGCATGCGGCGCAAGCAGCGCCTGCTGTCGTCGACAATCGCGCACCGCCGCCCGAAGCCCCGCCCGCGCCTGAGCCGTCCAATGAGGGCTCCGAGTCACAACCCGCTGCCGGCGATCAGGTAAAGCCTGAAGTCCCGGAGCAGTCTGCCGTTATCACGCTGCCGCCCGAAACCGTGCGCAGCGAGCCGAGCACACCCGTCCCGAATGGGCCCGTCGTCGAACAGCCGACTCCGACACCAGCGCCGGTGCGCTCTGCCGCGCGTCCTCTTGCTTCCGAGGCACCCGCCCCAACGTCGGGGCGGTGGGCAGTACAGATCGGCAGCTACGCGCGGGAAGCGACTGCCGAGCGAATTGCGAAGCAGCTGCGCGATAAGGGGCAGAGCGCGTTCGTGATGCCGGTGAAGTCGGGCGGTGCGACGTTGTACCGCGTGCGGATCGGGCCCATGAAGGATCGCGCGAGCGCCGAAGCGGTGTTGCGCGATGTCAAGTCGGCCGGCGCGGCGATCGTCGCGCATCCGTGACGACCGAATTGGTCAGGGGCTGACAGGCGCTGTTAGAATCCGCGCGCCCAACGCTCCCTGCCGTCATGGTGGTGTCGCCCCGTCTATGAATGCTGTCGACTATCTGATTGTCGGCGTGCTGTTCGCATCGATGCTGCTGGGTATGCTCCGCGGCTTCGTGCGTGAGGCGGTCGGCTTGCTGGCGTGGCTCGGCGGACTGTGGCTCGCTTGGCGCTACGCGCCGGACCTCGAGCCGTACCTGGGCGGCATGGTCGGTAAGCCGCCGGTGAGTTTGTGGACTGCGCGCGCGCTGATCCTGCTGGGCGTGCTGGTGATCGGTTGGCTGATCTCGGGCATCCTCGGTTACTTCCTGCGCCACTCGGCGTTGAGCGTGCTGGTCGACCGGATTCTCGGTCTCGTGTTCGGCACGGTGCGCGGCGCCGTGGTCATCGCGGTGTTCGTGATGCTCGGGGAATTCGTCGAGTTGAACAAGGTCGAATGGTGGAAGCGGTCGCTGCTGCTTCCCTACGCCAGCGAGATCGCCAGCTGGATCCAGAATTTTGCGGAGACGGGCATGCGAACGGTCGTCGACGTGAAGTCCACGCAGTCGGGAGCTTGAAAGAATGTGCGGAATCGTCGGCATCGTCGGTCATACAGCTGCCAATCAGCAGATCTATGACGCGCTGACGGTGCTGCAACATCGCGGGCAGGATGCCGCCGGCATCATGACCTGCGACGAAGGCGAGCTGTTCATGCGCAAGCAGAACGGCCTGGTGCGCGACGTCTTCCAGCAGCGCCACATGCTGCGCCTCAAAGGCAACATCGGCATCGGCCACGTCCGCTATCCGACCGCCGGCTGCGACAGCTCCTCCGAAGCGCAACCGTTCTTCGTCAATTCTCCCTACGGCATCTGCCTCGGCCACAACGGCAACCTGACGAATGCCGCCGAGCTCGCCGAAGTGCTGATCCGCGAGGATCTGCGTCACCTGAATACGAGCTCCGATTCCGAAGTGCTGCTCAACGTGCTGGCCAGCGAGCTGTCGCGCGCCGGCACGCCGCGCGCTTCGGCGGCGGACATCTTCTCCGCCGTGACCGCGGTTTATCGCCGCATTCGTGGCGGCTTCGCAGTCGTGTCGATGATCGTCGGTCACGGGCTGCTCGGCTTCCGCGATCCGCACGGCATCCGCCCGCTGGTGATCGGCCGCCGCGAAACGCCGCAGGGCAACGAGTACATGCTCGCTTCGGAGAGCGTCGCGCTCGACCAGCTCGGCTTCGAGCTGATGCGCGACATCGGCCCGGGCGAGGCGGTGTTCATCGACGAGCACGGCCGGTTCTACTCGCATCAGTGCGTGCCGGTTGCGCGCCACACGCCGTGCATCTTCGAGTACGTCTACTTCGCGCGGCCCGACGCGATCATCGACAACATCTCGGTGCACAA
>CADEDU010000183.1 GCA_902826155.1 uncultured beta proteobacterium | reverse complement strand
AGTGCTCGGCCATGCGCTCGATCGTGGCCCGATCGTACAGGTCGGTGCAGTACTCGAACTCGGCCCGCAGGCTGCCATGACGATGACGCATGCCGAGCGTCAAATCGAACTTGGCATGTTGCACGGGCGCTTCCACACGCGTGGCCTCGACGCCGTCGAGTTGCAGCATTTCGCCGGCGCCACCGTAGAGCGCGAAGCACACCTGGAACAGCGGGTTACGCGACAGGTCGCGTTCCTTGACGAGCGCCTCGACCAGTTTCTCGAAGGGCAGGTCCTGGTGGGTGTACGCGCCCAACGCGGTCTCGCGCGTTCTGGCCAGCAAGGCGCGAAACGACGGCGCTCCGGACAGATCGGTGCGCAGCACCAGCGTGTTGGCGAAGAACCCGATCAGGCCCTCGAACTCAGGGCGCGAACGCGCAGCGATCGGAGTACCAACGGCCACGTCGGCGCAACCGCTGTAGCGATACAACAGCACCTTGAAGGCGGCCAGTGCGGCCATGAACAGCGTGACGCCTTCGGCGCGCGCGAGCGCCATCAATCCCGCCGCGGTCGCGTCATCGATGGACAGTTCGAACTGCGCACCCTTGTCGCTCTGCATCGCCGGTCGTGGATGGTCCAGCGGCAAATCGAGGGTCGTCAGGTTGGCCAGTTGCGCGCGCCAGTACGCGAGCTGTGCCTGATATTGCGCACCGTCGGCCCACTCGCGCTGCCAGCGGGCGTAATCGGCGTACTGGATGGGCAACTCGGGCAACCCGGGATCGCGATCAGCACGCGCGGCGTTGTAGAGCGCCGACAGCTCGCGTTCGAACACACCCAGCGACCAACCGTCGGCGATGGCGTGGTGCATCGCGTAAGTGAGCAGCGCGCGGCGCGGAGCGACGTGCGCCAGTGCGATCCGAAGCAGCGGCCCGCTGCGCAGATCGAAGCCCTGTGTCGCTTGATCGAGCAACCAGGAGCGCACGGCGCCGGACTGTTCGATTTCGGATCGTTCGATGAGATCGATCTGCCCGATCGGTACGGTCTGCGCGGCATGAATGACCTGATGCGGCTGGCCGTCGATCTCGATATAGGAGGTGCGGAGCGATTCGTGCCGCGCGACCAGCGCATCGATCGCATGCTGCAGCAGCGCCTCCTCGAGCGAACCATTCAGCTCGATGGTCTGCACGATGCTGTACGAGGCGCTGCCGGGCATCAGTCGATCGAGGAACCACATGCGCTGCTGCGCGAACGAAACCGGCTCGTGCGTGTGCCGCGGCCGCGCATCGATCGCCGCCTGATGTGATGCGCCTTGCTCACCATGCAGCGCCTGAATCGCGGTGGCCATCGCGGCGATCGTTGGTGTTTCGAACAACTGCCGCAGAGTGATCTCGAGTCCGAGCACGCGACTCAGTCGCGCCACCAGGCGCATCGCCAGCAGCGAATGACCGCCGACCGCGAAGAAATCGTCGTGCACTCCCGGCTCTTCCGCGCCGAGCAGCGTCGACCAGGCCTCTGCGATGATCTGCTCGAGCGGCGAGCGCGGCGCGACGTGCTCGTGCGCCCTGATCTCCTCCTGCGGCTCGGGCAGGGCGCGCCGATCGATCTTGCCGTTGGGCAGCAGCGGCATTGCCGACATGAACACGGTCTGCGACGGGATGAACGCGTCGGGCAGGTGCTGCTTGAGGTGCGCGCGCAGCGCCGCTGCATCGACGGATTGCCCTGGCCGGAAGTTGACGTACGCGACCAGGCGTATGCCGCTTCGGCTCTCGCGCGGCACCACGGCGCAATGTGCGATTGCCGGATGCTGCAGCAGAATGGCGGCCGTCTCGGCGGGCTCGACGCGCACCCCTCGGATCTTCACCTGATCGTCGCTGCGGCCGAGAATCTCCAGCACACCGTCCGAGCGATACCGTCCGCGATCTCCACTGAAGTAGACCAGATCATCGGGGTCGTGGCGAAACGGGTTGGGTCGGAACCTGCGTGCGTTTTCCTCGGGCAGTCCGATGTAACCAAGCGAGCGGAACGGCGTGCGAAACACGATCTCGCCGGGCTCGCCGGCGCCGCAGAGTTCACCGGCCGCGTTGAGGACCAGCGCCTGGCTTTGCGGCAACGCGCGCCCCACCGGCTGCACGCCAGCCGCCACCTCGTCGGGCACGACGTGAAAGCAGCGTGCCATCGTGGTCTCGGTGGGTCCGTAGAGATTCACCAGTCGTGCCGGACTGTCGACCAGTGCGCGCCAGCGCTCGACCAATGCCGAGCTGAGCGGTTCGCCGGCGATGAACACGTAGCGCAGCGCGGGCAGCGCGCGGCGATGGTTGATGTCGGCCAGCCACGATTGCAGCACCGTCGGTGTCGTGTGGATCGCCGTAACGCGCGCATCTTCCAGCCATCGCAGCGGATCGAGCAGATCGGACTCGCGTGGAACGCACAGCGTCGCGCCGCTGCTGAGCGGCAGCAGGACATCGCGCAGCAACGGATCGAACGACAGCCCGATCAATTGTGCGAACCGATCGCGCGGTCCGATCGCAAACTCTCGCCGCTGCCAGTCCAGAAAGTGACTGAGGCTCTTGTGGCGGCCGAGAATACCCTTGGGTTCTCCGGTGCTGCCCGAGGTGAAAAACACGTAGGCAGGATCATCCGGGTCCGGCGCCGGTGCGGCGGCGTGTTCGCACGGTTCGTCGAAGCCGGTGGCGAATTGCGCATCGATCCGCACCACAGTCGGTGCGCCGGACTGCGACAGCGCCTGCACCAGCTCATCGGTCTGCTCGACGACGCATAGCACGCGGGCATTTGCACGCCGCAGCATGGCCAGTTGCCGATTGCGTGGGAGCGCCGGATCCACGGTCATGAATGCTGCCCCGCTGATCAGCGCCGCGAGCATCGTGCCGACGACCGCGACACCGCGTGGTCCGACGATGGCGATCACGTCGCCGCGCGCGGCGCCGGCGGCTCGCAGCCGCAAGGCCAGCACCTCGGCCCATTTCACGAGCGTCGCGTAATCCAACGTCGCTGCATCGTCTTCGATGGCAGCCTGCTGAGGTGCCACCAGCGCAGCGTGGCGGACCATGTCTGCGACCGGCGCTTGCACCGGCGCTTCGAGTTTGACCTGCGGATCGGGCAGCAGCGCGCGCATGGTCGGCGTCACCAGCGTATAGCTGCCGATCGTGCGCTCCGGTGCCGCCACGATCTGTTCGAGCAGACCGGTGTACTGATCGAGCATGCCGGTTGCCCGTTCGGGCGAGAACAGATCGGTCTGGTACGCCAGGCGCAGCGCGCAACGGTCGTTCTGTGCGCTGATGTACAGCGTCAGCGGAAACTTCGCGAACATTCGGCCCGAACGCACCGCTTCGGCCTGCATTCCATCGAACTGAACGCTCGGGTCGTCGCCCTCGAGGTGATTGATCATCACGTCGAAGAACGGATTGCGGTGGCGATCGCGCGCCGGGTTCAGCGCAGCGACCAGGCGATCGAAGGGCAGGTCCTGGTTCGCGTAAGCGTCGAGTGCACTCTGGCGGGCGCGGGCGAGCAACGTGGCAAACGACGGGTCACCGCTAAGATCGCTGCGAAGCACCAGCGTGTTCAGGTACAGGCCGACTGCGCCGCCGAGTTCCTCGCGGTCACGCCCTGCTACCGGCGAGCCCACGGCGACGTCATCCTGACCCGACAGGCGCATGAGCAGGAGTTGAAATGCGGCGAGCAGCACCATGAACGGCGTGGCGTTGTGGCGCGTCGCGAGGGTACGCAGCGCCCCGACCAGCGGCCCCGGCAGCTCGCAGGCAGCACGCGCGCCGCGATGACTGGGTTCGACCGGGTACGGCCGGTCTGCTGGAAGTGAAAGCGGAGCCAGGCCAGCCAGACGTTCACGCCAATGCGCGATCAGCGCTTCCTCGCGCGTTCCCGGGAGTCGTTGACGTTGCCACGCTGCGAAGTCGGCGTACTGGATCGGCAGCGCGGGCAGCGAGACCGTTTCGCCCGCATGGATCGCGTTGTACAGCTGCTGCAATTCGCGCAGCACCACGGCGCTCGACCAGCCGTCGGTCACGATGTGATGGGTCGTGATCACCAACAGATGATGGGTTGCGCTGTGGCGAATGTTTATGACGCGCATGAGCGCGCCGCGGCGCAGGTCGAACGGGTGCGCCAGCGCCTCATCGAGCAACGCCTGTTCGCGTTGCGCGGCAGCCGGCGCCGCCAGTGGACTCAGATCGTGGGTATCGATCGGCACCGGCGCGGGTGCGTCGATCACCATTCGCGGCTCCCCATCGATCGCCTCGAAACGCGTGCGCAGCGATTCGTGACGCTCGACCAGCGTATCGAGTGCGCGCCGCAACGCCCGCTCGTTCAGGTTGCCGTGCAAGCGCAACAGGATTGGTAGGGTGTAGTGCGCGCCGCCCGGATCGAGCTGATCGAGAAACCACAGGCCTTCTTGCGCAAAGGACAGCGCCAGTGGTTGTTCGCGCGACACGGTGCCGATCGGGTCATCGAGGGCCGGGGAGCCGTGGCTGCGCAGG
>CADEDU010000182.1 GCA_902826155.1 uncultured beta proteobacterium | reverse complement strand
GCTAGCCGTCCTCAGAACTTTTCCGCCCACGGACGCAGATCCGCCTCGTGCGTCCAAGCCGTGCGCGGCTGGCTGTGCAGTTGCAGGTAGATCTCGGCGATATCCGCAGGCTTGAGCAAGCCATCGGTGCCGGTCTGCGCGACGCGATCGACGAAACGTTCGCGCACCGCGGGGGTGTCGATCATGCCGTCGATGATCACCGAAGCGACGTGGATGCCGATCGGCCCGAGTTCGCGTGCCATGCTCTGCGCGATCTGCCGCAGGCCGCCCTTGGCCGATGCGAACGCCGCGAAGTTCGCGCTGCCGCGCACGCTCGCGGTCGCGCCGGTGAAGATGATCGTGCCCTTGTTGCGTGGAGCCATGTGGCGCGCGGCTTCGCGCCCGACCAGAAACCCGGCGTAGCAACCCAGTCGCCAGACCTTCTCGAACATGTCGGCCGGCGTGTCCAGGATCGAAGCGCGATAGTTGGCGCCGGCATTGAATACCGCGACCGAGATCGGACCGATGTTCGCTTCCACGTCGTCGAACAGCTTCGACACCGCCGACTCGTCGCGCACATCGGCGACATAGGCGATGCCGCGGCCGCCCGCCACTTCGATCTCGCGCGCGATGCGAGTCAACCGCTCGGCGTTACGCGCGACCAGCACTGTGTGAAAGCCTGCACGGGCGAAGCGCCGCCCGACCGCGCTGCCCAGTCCGTCGCCCACGCCTGCGACGAGCGCGACATTCGTACTGCCTGTCATCGATGACTCCAGTTGAGTTGCAAAAGAACGAGCCGCGTCGAGGGATGCGAATTCACGCCACTGCGCGCCACGGATGCGACGCGCTACAGCAGCTCGGTATCGTCGTGCGAGTACGCCGGGGTGCAGATGCACAGGATGCGCAGCGGTACCGAGCCGACATTCTCGATGTTGTGCGCGGTGTTCGGCGGAACGCAGATGGTGTCGCCGCTTTGCACCCAGAACACCTCGTCGCCGCATTGCATGCGTCCGGTGCCCTGGGTGATGTGATACAGCTCCTCGGTGACCTGGTGGCGATGCAAGAGCGTGCGATCGCCGGGATATACGGTTGCCTCCGCGAGGCTCGCACCGCGGCAGCCGTGCAGCGCCGGGTGCATCAACTCGCGAATCTCGGACTTGTCTTTGGTGGTGTACGCCGGTGTCGTGGCGTAGCGGTTGTGCTGTCGCATTGAGGGGGCTGGCGTGCGCGCTGGCCGCGATTGTCTCCGAGAAACGCCTGCGTGTGCGCAGGCATTGCCGGAACGATCGCCGTGGAGCGCACGCTCTGCGGCTGCAGTGTCCACGCCAACCAGCGGGATTGGCATCAACTGAGCCGTCAACTGCGGCATCAACAGCGGCGTCAACCGCGCTTCGGTACCGACGCGCACTCGACGAAGATGCGCGCCGGACAGTTCGCGCAGATATCGCGATCGAGTCGCGCGAACACGCCGGCTATCGCCTGATCCTTGGAAGCGAATACGTTCTCGTTGCCGATCATCGCCAGATGGCCGGCACGATCGAGCATGTCGCGCACCGGCTGACGCAGGCTGTAGAAGTACAGGCGACCGCCGGTTGCGGCACGCTGCTGCGCCTCGTGCGCGAGCAGTTCGGCACCAGCCACGTCGACGAAGTTGATGCTCTTGGCCATCACCAGCAGATGCTTCTGCGTCGGACTGGCCGAGCGCAGCGTGTCGAAGTGCGTGGCCACATGGTTGACCGCACCGAAGTAGATCGAACCCTCGATGCGCAGGATTTTGAGCTGCGGACACTCCTGCAATCCGGGTTCGACCTCGGTCATCTTGCGTTCGCTGTGACGCGGGTCGGGCACCAGGCTGCGCATGATCGGTCGCGAAGTCCGGTTGAGATAGACGATCAGCGAGGCGAGCACGCCGGTGAGAATCGCGATCTCGAGGTTGAGCGTGAGCGTCGCGAGGAAGGTGATGGCGAGCACCCAGCCCTCGACCCGGCTGGCACGCCAGATCGCCTTGATCGCCTCGCGGTCGATCAGACCCCAGGCCACCAGCAGCAGGATCGCCGCCATCACCGCGAGCGGGATGGTCGAGATCAACGGCCCGATCGCCACCAGGAGCGCAATCAGCAGCAACGCCGAGAACACCGCCGCGAGCGGCGTGCGCGCACCCGCCTCGTAGTTGAGTCCGGAGCGGTTGAATGATGCGCTCGACGGATAGCCCGAGAAGAAGCTGGCCGCGATGTTCGACAGACCCTGGCCGATGAACTCCTGGTTGCCGTCGATGCGCTGACCGGAGCGCAGTGCGATGGCCCGGGCGATCGAGATCGCCTCGGTGAGCGACAGGATCGTCACCGCGAGCGCGATGCCCGCCAGCTGCGCGAGCGTGCCTGGTGAAAGATCAGGCAGCGACAGCGGCGGAAGCGCCGAGGGCAGGGCGCCGATCGTCCGGATGCCGGTGCGGGTGTCGCCTAACCACTCGTTGAGCCCGGCGCCGGCGAGCGTACCTGCCACCGCCGCGACGATCATGTAAGGCATGCGCTTCCAATAGCGCCGCGCGAGCAGTCCCGCGGCCAGCGTGATCAGGCCCACGAGTATGACGAACGGCTGGACGTTGCCCAGCTGGGTGATGAATGCCCAGACGGTAGCGAGGAACGACTGGCCGCGCGAAATCTCCACGCCGAAAAAATTGCGCAGCTGCGAGGCCATGATCAGCAGGCCCGCACCGGCGGTGAAGCCGATCACCACCGTGTGCGAGATGAAGTTGACCACCGTTCCGAGGCGCGCGAGACCGAGCAGCAGCATGATCGCGCCCGACATGAATGACAGCGTGAGCGCGAGCTGCACGTATTCGCCCGAACCAGGCGTGGCCAGCGGCGCGAGGGTGGCGAACACGAACAGCGAGACGGCGTTGGTCGGACCGGATACCGCGTGCCACGACGATCCCCACAGCGCGGCCACGATCGCCGGCACCATCGCCAGGTAGAGACCGTACTGCGGCGGCAGTCCGGCCAGCGTCGCGAACGCCACCCCTTGCGGAACCACGACGATCGCGCTCACCAGTCCGGCGAGCAGGTCGGCGCGCAGCGTGGCGCGATTCACCAGCGGCCACCAGTGCGACCACGGCATGAGCCGTTTGAGCAGCGGGGAATTCAACGAGTTGTTCCGCGTAAGCGAGCCGAGCAACCGAGCCGAGCAACGGAGTGTTCCGTGGAGCAGCACCCGATTGGAGTCGCGCAATGGTAGCAAACCGCCATGTGCCCGCCCCGTATCGCGTCGGCTTTCGCTTGCAGGCCCGGCACCCGCATTGACGCTGTAGAGCGCTGTCACTACCATCGATCGCGTGAACCAACTCGCCTCCGGCGCCGCCTTCCTGCGGCGCGCCGAACTCCTCGCGCAGTTGCGCGCCCGACTGCCGGCCGATCGCCTGCTGCACGCGCTGGAAGACGTCAAGCCTTACGAATGCGACGGGCTCTCGGCCTATCGTGCCGTCCCGGGCCTCGTCGTCATTCCGGACAACGAGGACGAGGTCGGCTTCGTGCTGCGCACCTGTCGTGCACTGCAGGTGCCGGTGGTGGCGCGCGGCTCGGGCACCGGCCTGTCGGGCGGCGCGTTGCCGATGCCTGAGGGCGTGCTGCTCTCGCTCGCCAAGATGAAGCGCATCGTCGCCATCGATCCGCTCGCCCGCATCGCGCGTGTGCAGCCAGGCGTGCGCAACCTCGCGGTGTCGGAAGCCGCGGCCCAATACGGGCTGTACTACGCACCCGATCCGTCGTCGCAGATCGCCTGTTCGATCGGCGGCAACGTGGCCGAAAACTCCGGCGGCGTGCACTGCCTCAAGTACGGCCTGACCGTGCACAACATCCTGCGCGTGCGCGGCTTCACCGCCGAGGGCGAACGCGTGGAGTTCGGTTCCGAGGCGCTCGATGCGCCCGGGCTCGATCTGCTCGCACTCATCACCGGATCGGAAGGCATGCTCGCGGTGACCACCGAGGTGTCGCTCAAGCTGCTGCCCAAGCCGGAGACTGCGCGCTGCGTGATGGCCTCGTTCGCCGATGTCGAGAAGGCGGGTGATGCGGTCGCGGCGGTGATCGGCGCCGGCATCATCCCGGCCGGACTCGAGATGATGGATCAGCCCGCCGCGCGTGCGGTCGAGGAGTTCGTGCACGCCGGCTACGACCTCGACGCCGCGGCGATCCTGTTGTGCGAGTCCGACGGCACGCCCGAAGAAGTCGAAGAGGAAATCGAGCACATGCGCACCGTGCTCGAAGGCGCCGGCGCCTCGGGCATTCGCGTTTCGCAAAACGAGGCCGAGCGCCTGAAGTTCTGGGCCGGTCGCAAGGCGGCGTTTCCCGCGGTCGGGCGCATCTCACCCGACTACTACTGCATGGACGGCACCATCCCGCGCAAGCGGCTGGGTGAAGTACTGCGATTCATCGCGACGATGGAAGACAAGTACGGGCTGCGCTGTCCGAACGTATTCCACGCCGGCGACGGCAACCTGCATCCGCTGATCCTGTTCGACGCCAACGATCCCGACCAACTGCACCGCACCGAGCAGTTCGCCTCCGAGGTGCTGCGCAAGTGCG
>CADEDU010000181.1 GCA_902826155.1 uncultured beta proteobacterium | reverse complement strand
CACTTGATCCCGCGGTACGTTGGTGACGTAGCTGACCCGAGCGGCGGCATTCGTTGTGTGTTGGCGAAGCGTACGCATGGTCCCTAACAGGTGCCTCAAGCTAACAGCCGCAAGCGCGCTTCGTTTCACTTGCGGTGCCATCCGTCGCTACGCTCCGTCGGCTGCAGCTCACATGCGGCGGATAGGCACCAGGTAGCGATTGACGATTCAAGCAATGGAAGAACTACAGCGCGCAGATCCCCGAGCTCGACGGAAGGCGGTAGCGACGATCGTCCTCGGCGCAATCTTGGGCGGCGCCGCGGTGCTGCTTCTCGAGCAAAGTCGCGATGGCATACACGGGTGGCTGGCCGCCGATCTCACTAGAGCCAAGATCGCGATCCTTGTTTGCCTTATCGTCGTGGGCTTTCTGCCGTTGCTTTTCGGCGCGATCTGGGCTTGGCGTCTCGGAAGTCGCGTCATTCAAGAGGGCCGTCATCCACCTGAGGGACTCAAGGTTGTACGAGATGTCACGATCCTACGCGGGGCGCAAGCGCGGGGCCGCGGTAGGGTATATCGAGCGTTAGGCCTGTTATTGCTGGTTGCTGGAGGCGCAATGTTATGGCTAAGCTTCAGACTTTCGTCGTTGTTGTCTCCCTAACGCGCGAAGAAGAGTCAGTTGTGAAACGGCGGGAGAGCCCGATGCCTAACACAGCATTCACAGAGACGCCCACATGCGCGCTTCGCTTGCTTGCGTGTCCCTTCTCGCAATACGCGTCGGTCGTCGCTGATTTGGTTGGGCGTCAGCCGACGTGACCTCGCTCCAATCCTTGTTGGCAAATGTCCGAGCGTGCTCGATTTGTGCTGACCATTTGCCGCTCGGCCCGCGGCCGATCGTTCAGGTGCATCCGTCAGCAAGGATCCTGATCGCTGGTCAGGCACCGGGCGCAAGGGTGCATGAGACTGGAGTCCTGTTCAACGACGCTAGTGGCAACAGACTGCGTGCATGGTTGGCCATGTCGCGTGAGGCGTTCTATGACGCCAAGCAGGTAGCCATCGTGCCTATGGGCTTCTGCTTTCCTGGCACAGGCAAGTCTGGAGACCTTCCGCCTCGCCCCGAATGCGCACCGAAGTGGCGTGCTGCGCTGCTGGCGCACATGAACAATATTCAACTCACGCTCGTAATTGGTCAGTACGCACAGGCCTTTCATTTGCCTGGGCTGGGCAGGTCGCTTACCGAGGCGGTACGAGCGTGGCGCAAGGGCTGGCCCCTTGTTGTTCCGCTTCCTCACCCAAGTCCTCGGAACAACCTCTGGCTGAAACGCAATCCATGGTTCGAAGAAGAGCTCATCCCTCTGCTTCAGGCGCGCGTCTTCGAGGTTCTCACACGTGACGCCTAAACGCTACAAGGGCGGAGGCCCAAAGACGGCTTCGCAACCTTTGGGCCTCCGCTCATGTCGAACGATCGGGGTCATAGAGCAAAGGAGGCACTCATGTTCGAAGCTTTCAGTCAAGGCATCGGAGCAGCGGTACAGCGCCTGCGCTTCGTTGGAAGGATCACGCTAGCGGGGTTGGTAGCAATATCGCTCCTTGCTTTCGAGGAATGCGCCCAGGCTGCAGAGATCAAGATCTTCACGTCGCGAGCGATCGCAACCGTCCTGGAGAAGATTGGCCCAGAGTTCGAGCGAACGCATGGTCATAAGCTAAACGTCATCTCCGGTTTTAGCCCGATATTCGTTAAACAAATCAATGCAGGCGAGCCGTTCGATATCGTCGTCAGTCCCCCTTCGACTATCGATTCGCTGATCAAAGACCGCCATATCCTCGCCGATACGCGTACGAATCTCGTCCGATCGGGCTTTGGCGTGGCTGTGCGTGCGGGCGCGCCAAAGCCCGATCTTGGCTCCGTTGAGGCCTTCAAGCGTGCTCTTCTGAGTGCTCAGTCAATCGGCTACATCCAAACGGCCGGAGTCCCGCAACTGATCGAGCGACTCGGAATGGCTGACGCCCTCAAACCCAAAACCACTATCCCGAGCACCGACATCGTTACCGAGCTTGTGGCCAAGGGGGAAGTCGAGCTCGGGGTAGTCGTCATCACGCAGATCCTGACAACGCCTGGGGTTGAGCTGGCGGGGCCGTTGCCGCGAGAGATTCAGTACTACATCACCTTTACTGCGGGCGTGGGTGCAAATTCCAAGAGTCCGGAGGCAGCGCGAGAGCTAATCAAATTTCTCATCGGCCCAACTGCTATTCCAGTGATCCAGGCGCAGGGAATGGAACCGGCAAGATGAAATCCGTGCTTCGGTTGGCACGCACTCTCCGCGTGAGTGACCAATGACGTCAAACACCGCGCGCAAGCAGATCAGCCGCGAACGTGGTTCCGTTCAGTGTTCGTTCGGTGCAGAAGTCATTCAGTGCAAAGATACGGTGCTGTATGCGGCTGTCCGCTTAGCTCTGCGTTTGCGCGTCTCGGAAGTCCGGGCGCTCATGCCAAGTGATCGGTGGGTTGCACCGGACTCGGTCCCCTCGATCAAGGAAATTGATCTGGCACGCGTAATGAGCGGTGGAAGGGAAAGCAGACCCAGCAACTACATCCCGTGAGCGCCCGCAAGTGCGTGTCCTGGCTATCGGTGCGTGCTGTCGCTAACGCGCCGTGAGTCGCTGCTGTTGTTGGTTGTTCGGCGTCAAAATGTACGTAAGACCTCTCGTGATTCAATACCAGCGAGTTTGCACATGAACGCCTTCGATCTGGTCAAGTCGGCCACCGCGGCAACGGGATTCACCTCGGCTGCCGCTGTAGAGGTGCTATCAGCGAGCCCGGGCGCCGTTACCCTGCGCATGCCTCGCAAACCCGAGTTGCTTCAGTTCAATGGCGTCTTTCATGGCGGCGCAATTGCCGGACTTGCTGATCACGCCGCCGGCGCGGCAGCAACGACGACCTTTCCGCCTGGTCGGATCGGGGTCACAGCTAACCTTCACATTAACTACTTGAAGCCAGCGAACGGAACATTTCTGACCGCAAGCGCCAAGGCGGTATCCGTCGGCTCCACACTGTCTGTGGTAACGGTTGAGGTCGCGGCGGGAGATGGCGGCGCGGAACAAGCAACCTGTGCGATAGCGACCGTGACGTTGCGCTCGGTCGAGATGCCACCAGCAAAGTTCGATCCTTAAAACGCCTTTGAGTATGAATAATGATTTCCATCGGTTTAGGTGTTTCTTCTACAGCCTCGTTTAGGCGACAAGAACGTGGAACGCGCGGAGACGCAAGAATTCGAGCGTATGTCGAAGCGCGAGGTGCGCGCGCTCGCTAATGCGTTGCATCCCGAGGCGGTGGACGTCCTTGAGAAGACGGTCGGTTTCATCTGCGCGGAGACTGAAGGGTTGTGGCATGGTCGTGGTCGCGCCATGATGTGTCGCCGGCTGAAGCATCTTGAACTACCGAAGGCGCACCGCGACCGACTTGTTTCTGTGATTCTCCATCGGCTGGATTCCGGACACTTCTCGGAGCAGTTTCGGGATCAACTTCGACTCGCAATGCATCTCAATAGGGAGAAGACTTTCGCCGCGGCTCGTCGCGCTCTTGAATCTCCAAAGGATTACGTGCGCAGGTATGCGCGTTGGGTCCTCTCACATCGACGGAATTCCGATGACGCCTAGCCCCGTGTAGTCAAACCGAGACACGCACTGAGCATTGCACCCAGGGGTTCGGGTGGCGGTATGGCTGCGAGCGGTGGCGAGCTATTGATGCTCGCGCTTGCTACGTGCTACTGCGCCAATCTCGGCCGCGAGGCCGCCTGTTCACCGACTCTTCGCCTTGTCCGCCAGTACGCCCAACGCCTTGCGCTTCGTCGTAGGTGCGGCTGCCATCGCAGCACCGGTGCTTCATTGCATCACCGACGTCATGGAGTGGCTTCAGGGAGGCTTCTCGTCCCTGCAACTCTGGCTAAACTACTTCGCGTTCTTGCCTATGCCTTGGCTGCTTATCGGCATCTACGCGGTTCGCGCAAAAGAACTTGCTCCTTCTGCACTGGCCGGCGCGCTGTTGTACGGAGTCGCGTTCACGTACTTCGCCTACACCACGCTCTTTGCGATGCAAGCGCAGACGCCGAACTATGAGGCGCTTTGGAGGCAACTCGGCTTCACATACACCATTCACGGCGCAGCCATGGTCGTCGGCGGCCTTCTATTCGCCTGGGCTGCGCTGCGTAGCCACGCACTTCCAAAGGTCGCAGCCTCGTTGTTCGCTGTTGGCTTACTGGTCAACCTCGGTTTGGCGGTGGTTTCAGCACCGGACATCATGCAGACCGTGGGCACCGCCATTCGAAATGCTGGCATTGTTGGCATGGGCTATTCCCTGCTGTTCGGTAGCGCAAGCAAGGAGGCCAATGGTTGCCAGCGGATGTGAATGAGCTGTCAGGGTTATCGGCATATCCGGGTTGTGGTGCGGCCGATGGGGCCATGATGGGTCAAACGCGGATCGCGATGGTTTCCATCCGCGCCGTCGTATGGGCAGGGGCGCGTTTCGTTTCAGTTTTGTCAATAGCGAGAATGAGCGCTCTGCCTTGTGCGGTTGTTCCTTCTAGGGAGAGGAGGAGTCGCTCCTA
>CADEDU010000180.1 GCA_902826155.1 uncultured beta proteobacterium | reverse complement strand
GGGCGCTCGACGATGCCGAGACTGACCGAAAGCCCCACGCCGGTACCCATGCCGGTCGGCTTGGTGGTGAAGTAGGGCTCGAAGATTCGGGTGCGGATCTCTTCGGGGATACCCGGACCGTTGTCCGCGACCGTCACCCGGACCATTCCTTTGGACGCGTCGAACGAGCTGGTGATGGCAAGCTCGCGCGGCGGGGTTCGATCCTGCATTGCCTGTTGACCGTTGATGATCAGATTCATGAGTACCTGGTGCATCTGGTCGGCATCGGCGAGGATCCGCGGCATGTTCTCGGCGAGCTGGCATTTGACCGTGACGCCGCTGGTGCGAAGCGCGTAGGCCGTGATCTCGAGCGCCGCCTCGACCACATGGTTCAGGTCGACGGGCGCCTGCTGGGGTGCCTGCTGGCGCGCCATCGCGAGGAACGTGCGCACGATGCGCGCACAGCGCTCGGCGGCCGTGCGGATCTTGACCGCGGCGGCGAACGTCGCCGGGTCACCTCTTTCTTCCAGCAGGATCGCGCGCGCGACCACGACCGAGAGCGGATTGTTGAGTTCATGAGCGACGCCCGCCAGCAACGAGCCGAGCGCCGCGAGCTTCTCCCGCTGATAGAGCCTCTCGCGCTGTCGCGCCAGCTCCTCGGCCGCACGCTTCTTCTCGGTGACGTCGCGCGTGAGCGCCAGGATCCGATCCTGCCCGCCGATAGTGACGCGCTTCATGAAGATCTCGTCCCAATGCAACGTGCCGTCTCGATCCCTGCGACGCCATTCGAAATGCAGCTGCTCCCCGCTGCTGGCGCGCTCGACAAGCTTCTTGACGTCTTGACGTGTGGACACGTTCGCATCGGCGCTCACTGTCGAGATGTCTATCCTTCGCATTTCCTCGAGGGAGTAGCCGTACGATGTGCACGCCTTGAGGTTCGCGTCGACGACGCTGCCCGTGTCGTTCTTGAGCACGATGATCGCGTCCTCGGCGGCGTCGAAGATCGCGCGATAGCTCGCCTCGGATGCCCGCAACCTCTCCTCGGTGTGTACACGCTCGGCGATGTCTTCGCGCAAACGGGCCTGGGTGTCGCCGATCTGCCGTGCCATCGCGTCGAAGGCGCGGCTCAAGCGCCCCAGCTCGTCCTCGCCGCGCAGCGCACTGCGTGCGGTGAAGTCGCCGTTGGCGAGCTGCTCCGCGGTGCGCACGAGCCGATCGGTGCGCCGCGTCAGCAGGAAATGGAAGGCGACCCAAAGCGCCAGCGCCAGTCCGATTGTCCAGGCGGACCAATAGAGCGATTGGTCGATGATCTGGCGGAAGGCTTTGGCTTTCGCCCGGCGCAGGTCGTACTCGAAGAAGATCCGCCCCACCCGCGACGAGCGAAGCTCCTGCGTGCTGCTTCCCATCTGGATGCCCGCGTAGGCGAACAGCGACTTGCGATCCGGCGTGATTGCGATGCGGGCCCGACGCTCTCGCGCCGCATCGGCCGCTTCGGTCGTGTCGAAGTCGGGAAGAACCTCACTCACCGGGCGCCCCAACCAGGCGCGCCGGGTGGCGGCGATGATCCGGTCGACATCGTCGGTCAGGACGGCGACGATGTAGTCGTGATTGAAGGCGAGGATCGCGACCTCGCGGCGTGCGCTTTCGATGTCGTCCTTGAGCAACAGGTACTCGAGGCTGCTTTGCAGGCGCGACAAGTCCTGAAAGGCACGCTCGCGAGCGTCCTCTTCCACCGCGCGAGCGGCGCGCGGCGCGTGGTAGAGCACATTGAGCGCGGAGAGGACCGCCGCGAACCCGAGCAGGCAGAGCGGAACGAGGAGCTTGAGCGAGGCAGGGACCAGCCTTCTCACCGCGACAGACTCTGCAGCGGTCCTGGCGCGAGCAACCCGTCGATCGAAACAGTGCCTCGCAACAGCTTCCCGTCCAGCATCAACTCCATCAAGCGACGCCCGGAGACCGCGAGGCTCGGCGGCGCGCCGGCAATCATCTGCAGATTCTCGTCGCGGCTGGGAAAGCGCAGGCCCTTCAGCGTCTCCTGGAACTCTTCACCGCTACGCTGCTGGCGCACGCCCATGCGACGCGTGGCGTCTTTCGGATCGCTTTGCAGATAGCCGATCGCGCTGAACCAACCGGACAACAACGCCTTCACCCGCTCCGGGTTCTTCTCCAGGATATCGCCGCGGACCGCGATCAGATCGACGACCTCTCCGGGAATCTGCGTGCTGTCGAAGACCGTCGTGCCGCCTGCGCGCAATATCTGCGAGCGGAATGGATCGAACGTTACCGCCGCATCGACCCGACCCTTCTCGAATGCCGCCGGATGTTCGTTCGACTCGAGATGCACGATCTGTACATCGCTTGGTTGCATCCCGTTGAGCGTCAACGCGCGGCTCAGGACGAAAGCGCCGAGCGCGCCGCTCTCCACCGCGATGCTTTTGCCCTTCAAATCCTGCATTGTCTTCATACCAGCGCGGGCGACCACGACGTCCGCGCCGTGCGACACGTCGACCACGAGGACGATCTTGGGCTGGAGGCCGTCAGCGGCGAGCACCAGCAGCTCGTCCAGGCTGATCACCATTCCGTCGAGCGCCTGATTGCGAAAGGCGCGCAGCACTTCGCTCGCGGACGGATACTCGATCAGCCTCGCCGTCTCGGCAGGAAGATGCCCGAGCTCGCGTGCGAGATAGAGCGGTTCGCTGCCGACCCACACGTTGGTGCCGATGCGTAGCGGCGGCGCCGGCTCGCGGCCGCAACCGCTCGCGCCCAGAGCGAGCACGACGGGCGCGACCAGCGACAACGCCAGACGCAGGTACCAACTCGAGCTGCGATGGGCAATCATGCGGAGCCTCCTCCGGCCGGTATGAAGAGGTACCCCTCGTTGCGGACCGTCCTGATGAACTGCGGATGCTCGGGGTCGGGCTCGATCTTCTTGCGCAGGCGCATGACGCGCAGGTCCACGCTGCGATCAAACGGGTCGACATCGCGCTGCTGGCTGAGATTGAGGATGCGCTCGCGCGAGAGCGGCCGATTCGGGTGGGTCGCGAACGCCTTGAGGAGATCGAACTCGAGCGGCGACATCGGCACCTCCTGGCCTTCCTGGTCGGTCAGGCGATGCGCGGAGAGATCGAGCACGCAGCGACCGATGCGGACCCGCTGGGCACCCAAGTCCGCGCGCGTAGAGGCCGAAGTGCGCCGTAGCACGCTCTTCACGCGCGCGAGCAGCTCGCGCGGATCGAAAGGTTTGGGCACGTAATCGTCCGCACCCATTTCCAATCCGACGATCTTGTCGATCACCGTTCCGGCCGAAGTCAACATCACCACCGCCATCGACTCATATCGCTCACGCAGATGTCGAGCAAGGCTCAATCCGTCCTCGCCGGGCATGTTGATGTCGAGCAGCGCGACGTCGATCGGGTGCTTGGCCGCCAGCTCGCGTGCTCGATCGGCGTTCTCGGCCGCGAGCGCGGCGTACCCATGCGCGGTGAAGTATTCCTCCAGGACCTCGCGGACGTCCGGCTCGTCATCGACGATCAAGATCGCGGCCTTCTGACTCATCGTCTGGTGCCCTCCTAGGCGTCTCCCCGCGAGTGCCCACGTCGATCAGCGAGGCTCCAAATCATACGGCGTTCGCGGGAAAGGAGAGGCCCGTGAAACAAACGAAACAATAGCCGGGTCTCGCGAAATTCTCCCAACACGGTCCACTCGTAGAGTCCTGCCTCGCCGACGGACTTGAGGGAATGAGCATCGAACACCGAGTCCGCAAGCTCCGTGCTCGTACGACAACCCTCGACCCTCACCGGAATCCCCCAATGACACCCCGACAAGTTCGTATCGTGCAAGCCACCTGGGCGCGAGTGCTGCCCATCAAAGAGACTGCCGCGCGCCTCTTCTATGACCGACTATTCGAACTCGATCCGTCGCTCAAGCCGATGTTCCGCGGCGACATGCACGAGCAAGGCGAGAAGCTCATGCAGGTCATGGACTCGGCGGTCAACGGGCTAAGTCGCCTCGAGCACATCGTCGCGGCCGTGCAAGCTCTAGGACGCCGCCACGTCGGCTATGGCGTGAAGGACCATCACTACGACACGGTCGGCACCGCTTTGCTGTGGACCCTCGAACAAGGCCTGGGTGCGGCGTTCACCGCGGAGGTCAGGGACGCTTGGACAACCGTCTACGGCGTATTGGCATCGACGATGAAAGCGGCGGCGGCTACGCCAGCGGAGGTGCACACCATGGAGAGCCAACCGTGAAACCGAAATCGATTGCTTACACCATGATTTCCGAACGCATACTCGAGCGCACCGACAAGTTCAGCCTGCATACGCTTCTCGCCGTCTGTGCCATTGGTGCTTCGCTCTACGTGTTGCCTGTGCTGTTCGACCTCGCCGGCGATCCAGCGGGCCCCGATCTGATCGCCCCCGCATTCGCACAAAGCGGGCGTCCAGTGGTCCCGCTCGTTGCACCCGCGTTGCCGCAGCTGGACGAATCGGCGGTCGATGCGCGCGACTCTGTCGACGTGTGGAGCTGCCGAAAAGGTTGCTGAAAGTTGGCGAGCCCACAGCATTCATCCCTACACCTTGAGATTCTCCTCCGCCAGTGACTTGCGCTCCGTCATGTTGAACCGA
>CADEDU010000179.1 GCA_902826155.1 uncultured beta proteobacterium | reverse complement strand
GAGAAATACAGGCGGCCGTCGGTCAGCACGCCGTCCACGTCGAGCACCAGCAGGCGGACGTCGTTGGCGCGCTCGACCAGGGTATCCATCACATCACGCCGGCGCGGAACAGATCATGAACGTTGAGCGCGCCGACCAGCACGTTGTGCTCGTCGACGACCAGCAGCTGCGTGATGCGATGGGTCTCCATCAGATGGACGGCCTCCGCGGCCAGCCGGCGCGGCGCGATCGTCTTCGGTTTCGCGGTCATCAGGTCGGCCATGCGCCGGGTTCTGAAGTCGCCCGGCTGATCGAGCGCCCGACGCAGGTCGCCGTCGGTATAGATGCCCAGCACGTGGCGCTCGGCGTCGACGATCGCAGTCATGCCGAGCCCCTTGCGACTGATCTCCAGCAGACCGTCGCGCAGCGGTGCATCCGGGCCGACCATGGGCACCTGATCGCCGGTGCGCATCACGTCTTCCACGTGCAGCAACAGGCGGCGGCCGAGGGTGCCGCCGGGATGCGAGCGGGCGAAGTCCTGCTCGCTGAAACCACGCGCCTCGAGTACGGCGACCGCAAGGGCATCGCCCATGGCGAGCGTCGCCGTCGTGCTGGCAGTCGGCGCGAGGTTGTGCGGACAGGCTTCCTCGGCAACGCTGACGTCCAGAACGGCAGCAGCAGCCTTACCGAGGGTCGACTGCGCACGGCCCGTCATCGCGATCAGCGGGATGCCGAGACGCTTGATGACCGGCAGGATCGTCAGCAGCTCGGCGGTTTCCCCGGAGTTGGAGATGGCAATGACGACGTCGTCGTGCGTCAGCATGCCGATGTCGCCGTGGCTCGCCTCGGCAGGATGCAGGAAAAATGCGGGCGTGCCGGTGCTCGCGAGCGTGGCTGCGATCTTGTTGCCGATATGACCCGACTTGCCCATACCGGTGACGACGACCCGCCCGGTGCAGCCGTGCAGGAGGCGGCAGGCCTCGACGAACGCCGTGCCGAGCCGCTCTTGCAGCGCGTTGACGGCGGCGACTTCGGTCTCGAGGACACGCCGGCCACGTGCCAGCAGCTGGTCGGGATCGAGCGCGGCGGGCCGGGGGCGGGACTGCATGCCGCGAATGATAGCGCGTTGAGCTAAAATCGCGGCCCCTTCCAGCGAGCCGCACATGAATGCCGCCGAAGTTCAGTCGCTGATCGAAACCGGCCTGCCGGGCGCGCAGGTGCGCGTCAGCTCGCCCGACGACACTCATTTCGAAGCCGTCATCGTGGCTCCGCAATTCGAGGGCAAGCGGACCCTGCAGCGCCATCAGCTCGTGTACGGCACGCTCGGCGCGCGCATGGGGCGCGAGATCCATGCTCTCAGCATGCAGGTGCTGACCCCGCAGGAAGCGAAGTCCGGTGGATAAGCTGCAGATCCAGGGCGGCGTACCGCTCGAAGGCGAGGTGCGCATTTCCGGCGCCAAGAACGCCGCGCTGCCGATTCTCGCCGCGACGCTGCTGGCGGAAGGCACGGTGTCCGTCGGCAATGTGCCGCATCTGCAGGACGTCACGACCATGATCGAGCTGCTCGGCCGCATGGGCGTGAGCGTCACGATCGATGACAAGATGCGCGTGGAAGTCGATGCCGGGACGATTCGCGAGCACGTTGCTCCGTACGAGCTGGTGCGCACGATGCGCGCTTCGATTCTCGTGCTCGGCCCGCTGCTGGCGCGCTTCGGCAAGGCCGACGTATCGCTGCCGGGCGGCTGCGCCATTGGCGCGCGTCCGGTGAACATCCACGTCGACGGTCTGCAACAGCTCGGCGCCGATATCCTGATCGAGAATGGCTACATTCGCGCGCGCGCCTCACGCTTGCGCGGTGCGCGGCTGGTCCTCGAAACGGTGACCGTGACCGGCACGGAGAATCTCGTCATGGCGGCGACGCTCGCCGAAGGCGAGACCGTCATCGAGAACGCGGCGCGCGAGCCCGAAGTCGTCGACCTCGCGGACTTTCTGAATGCGATGGGCGCCAAGATTCGCGGCGCTGGCACCGACACGATCGTGATCGAGGGCGTCGAGCGCCTGAACGGCGCTAGCTACGACGTGCTGCCGGACCGCATCGAGACCGGTACCTATCTGGTTGCCGGCGCGATCACCGGAGGACGCGTACGGGTCAAGGGCACGCGGCCGGACCACCTCGACGCTGTGGTGGCGAAGCTGCGCGAGGCCGGAGCCAAGATCGAAGTCGGCGATTCGTGGATCTCGCTCGACATGGGCGGTCGTCGCCCGCGCGCAGTCGACATCCGCACGGCGCCTTATCCGGCATTCCCGACCGACATGCAGGCGCAGTTCGCCGCGCTCAATACTGTCGCCGAGGGTGTCGGCGCGGTCACGGAGACGATCTTCGAGAACCGGTTCATGCACATGCTGGAGATGCGCCGTCTCGGCGCAGACATCCGCATTGAAGGCAGCACGGCGATCATCCGTGGTGTGCCGAAGTTGACCGCGGCGCCGGTCATGGCGACCGACCTGCGTGCTTCGGCGAGCCTGGTGCTGGCGGGATTGATCGCGGAAGGTGCGACGGAAATCCATCGCATCTATCACATCGACCGCGGCTACGAGTGCATCGAGGAAAAGCTCGAGCAGCTGGGTGCTCGCATCAAGCGGATGGCGAGCTAGCCGCCTGTCTGGCGCTGGCTGCGCGGCGGTCGTTCTTGCAGTGTTGCCCGGAACGTCAAGCGCTGCGCGCCACGTCGTGCCTGGATGTTCAACGATGATCCCGGCGCCATTGCCGCGACCCGGTTGAGCGCTTCCTGTCCGTTGAGGATCGGCTGACCGTTCAGATGTGTCACGAGATCGTCACGCCGCAGGCCGACGAGTGCGGCCGGTCCATGCGGGTCGACGCTGCTGATGTGTAGTGCTCCCGGCGGATCGATCCCGAGCGCCGCGGCCGCTGCCGGTGGCACATCTTCAGACTGCACGCCGAGCCAGCCGCGTCGCACACGCCCGTGCGCCACGATCTGATCCATCACCCCGCGCACCATGTTCACCGGAATCGCAAAGCTGATGCCGTCGGTGCCGAGATTCTGCGCGAGCACGGCCGTGTTGATGCCGATCAGCTCGCCCTGAGTATTGATGAGCGCGCCGCCGGAATTGCCGAAATTGATGGCGGCGTCGGTCTGGATGAAATCTTCGAAATCGGTGACGCCGAGCCGGCCGCGACCGGTGGCGCTCACGATCCCCTGCGTGACCGTCTGGCTCAGCCCGAACGGATTGCCGATCGCCAGCACGACGTCGCCGGCGCGCAACTCGTCCGAGCGGCCCATCGGCATGATCGGCGGATCCTTCATCGGCAGGCGCAGGACGGCCAGGTCGGTGTCGGGATCGGTACCGACGATCTCCGGCGTGGCGATACGCCCGTCGGCCAGCTGCACGCGAATTTCGTCCGCGCCCTGGATGACATGGTGGTTGGTGATGACGTGACCGGCCGTATCGACGATCACGCCGGAACCGAGGCTGCCCTCGACGCGCTGGCGCACGGCCGGCAGATGTTGCTGCAGCAGCGGATTGGCCCCGGAAGGACGGGCCGCCGCCGCATCGACCACTCGCGCCGTATAAATGTTGACGACGGCAGGCCCAGCACGCCGCACAGCGTCTGCGAACGAGCGTGTCGGCTCGCTCGCATCGCCCTCTGGCAAGGCGCCATTGCTCGGCGCGGCGCTCATCGTGTTGCCGATCAGCCCCGGACGGATCAGCAGCAGCACGCCGGCGCACGCCAGACCGACGATGGTCCAGCGGAGCAGAAAGACGGCGGTCTGTCGCAGTGTGGGCACGGTACTTCGCGGCGGGGTGCGGCGAGCGAAGTGTGTATAATGCGGAATTCCTTGAGGGTTTGAAACTACGCGTCTGCCGCGAACTTCGACTGCGCGTCTGCGCGTGGGGCACCGGCGGCTACTCGCGGAGGTCGTGAATGAGCGAAGCGGATCGAGTGGATAGCGGCAGGCGGCACTTTCTGGTGGTCGCCACGACCGTTACTGGTGTAGCGGGCGCTGCGATGACAGCGATTCCGTTCCTTGCATCGTGGAAGCCGAGCGCACGGGCGCAGGCGCTGGGCGCTCCGGTCGAAGCGGACATCAGCAAGATCGAGCAGGGCGCGATGATCAAGGTGAACTGGCGCGGCCAGGCTATCTACATCGTGAACCGCTCGCCGCAGATGCGCGCCAATCTGGACAGCCCCGAGCTGACTTCGCGCCTGCGCGATCCGGAATCGAAGGAATCCGAGCAGCCACCGTACGCGAAGAACTCCGCGCGTGCGCTCAATCCCGAATACCTGGTGTTGATCGGCGTGTGCACGCATCTCGGCTGCGCGCCGATGAACCGCTTCCAGCCCGCCGACGCGGAGCTCGGCGCCGATTGGCCGGGCGGTTTCTACTGTCCATGCCACGGCTCGAAGTTCGATCTGTCGGGCCGCGTGTTCAAGGACGTGCCGGCGCCGCTCAACTTGAAAGTGCCGCCGTACCGCTTCATGAATGAGGGTGTCGTGCAGATCGGCGTCGATTCGGAGGTCACCTGATGAGCGCCACAGTTCCGAGCCCGCAGCCGGGCGAGCGCTCGCGCCTCGGCGCGTTGGCCGACTGGATCGACGCGCGCTTCCCGATGACGCGCCTGTGGAAGGAGCACGCCAGCGAGTACTACGCGCCGAAGAACTTCAACTTCTGGTACTACTTCGGCGTG
>CADEDU010000178.1 GCA_902826155.1 uncultured beta proteobacterium | reverse complement strand
CGCGTGCCGGCGAGCAAGGACGCGGCTTCGCGGTCGTCGCTGCCGAAGTGCGCAATCTCGCGCAACGCTCCGCTGCCGCCGCCAAGGAGATCAAGAGCCTCATCACCGAGAGCGTCAGCAAGGTCGACGCGGGCGGAACCCTGGTGCAGGAAGCCGGCGAGCACATGGTGCAGATCGTGAGCGCCGTCAAGCGTGTGAACGACATCATCTCGGAGATCGCCGCGGCCAGTCAGGAGCAGTCGAGCGGCATCGAGCAGGTCAACCAGGCCGTCACCAGCATGGACCAGGGCACGCAGCAGAACGCCGCACTGGTCGAGGAAGCCGCAGCGGCTGCCGAGAGCCTGCAGGAGCAGGCCAGGAGCCTCGCCGAAGCGGTGTCGGTGTTTCGCACCGGTGCACACGCCCGGATGGGCGCGAGCATGGGATCGAGCTCGTCGGTGCCCTCCTCGTCAACGCCAGCTAAATCCTGGGACGGCAGCACCGATCGCCGCGGCCCCAATCGCGCCAAGAACGTGGCGCGCATCGCGAACAACGCCAAGCCGCAGAGCGAGCCAGTCAAGCGCCCGGCGCCGACCGGTGCCAAGACCGGTACCGACAACGAGTGGGAAGAGTTCTGATCGCGCGAGGTTTGCACGGTTCGGTTGATAGCCGCTCACGCACGGCGAGACAAAGGTAGGAGCGAGGTGGCAAAGGTGAAGATGGCAAAGGTAGCGGTGGCAGAGATAGAGAACGCAGATTCGTAGCCCGCAGGGAGTCACTCTCAGCGGGCGGTGGTCACCAACGAGCGATCCGCGCGGCACACGCGCGGCGTCGCACAACAAGAAACCCGGAGAGACTCCCCATGTTCAGCAGCCTGACAGTCAAGACCAAACTGACCGCAGCGTTCGGTCTGCTTCTCGTTCTCATTGCCGCCACCGGCACGCTCGGCGTCTACGAGATGAAGAACAGCGCGGCGACGCTCGACCGGATCATCCACGCCGATGCGCGCAAGCTGCAACTGGCCACCGACCTGGGCGAAGCGATGCGCGCCAACGCGCGACGCTCGCTCGAGCTAGCGATCACCACCGATGCCGACGTGCAAAGGCGCGCCAAGGAGCGCATCTCCGAGAATCGCACCAAGGCCAGCAAGGCGATCGAGACGATGGAGCCGCTGCTGTATCTGCCCGAGGGCAAAGCTGCGATGGCCAAGATCAAGACCGGCCGCGAAGCGTACGTCGCCAGCTTCACGAAGGTCGTGACCTTGGTCGATGCCGGCAACCGCACCGAAGCCTCGGCGCTGTTGTTCCGCGAGACGTTGCCCCTGCTCGACAAGACACTGGTCGACATCGACGAGCTGCGCGCCCTCCAGGTCAAACTCATGGACGACGCGGTTGCCAAGGCGCAGGCAGACGCAGCCGCCAACCAGCGAATGATCATCGGTTTCATGGCGTTCGCCGTGCTCGCCGCGCTGGGGATGGGATGGGCAATCACCCGCTCGTTGATCGCGCAACTGGGCGGCGAGCCGGCAATGGCCGCGCAACTGGCTAATCGCATCGCCGAAGGCGACTTGAGCAGTGAGGTGCCGGTACGAGCCGGCGATAGCACCAGCGTCATGGCGGCGTTTGCCAAGGTCAAGAAGACGCTCGATGCAGTCGAAGCCGCACAGCGCGAGATGTTCCGCGAGCATGAGGCCGGCGCCATCGACTTCCAGATCGACTCGACCCGCTTCGGCGGATCGTTCGCCACGATGGCACGAGGCATCAATGAACTGGTGGCCTCGCATATCGCCGTGAAGATGCGCGTCGTGGAGATCGTGAGCCGCTACGCGCAAGGCGACCTCTCGGTGGACATGGACCGGCTGCCCGGCAAGAAGGCGCAGATCACCCAGGCCATGGATGCGGTGAAGACGCAGCTCACGGCAATCGACCAAGAGATCCAGCATCTGGTGGCCGCGGCGAATCGCGGCGACTTCACCGTTCGTGGCGATGAGCAGCGCTTCCAGCACAGCTTCCGGCAGATGGTGGCCGGCCTGAATCAGTTGATGCAGACCAGCCAGAACGGGCTGGAGGACGTCGCGAAGGTACTCGGCGCGATGGCGCGTGGCGATCTCACCACGTCGATCACGAACCACTACGAAGGCACCTTCGGCAAGCTCAAGGACGACTCCAACCTGACGGTGGAGCAGCTCACCACCATCGTCAGCCAGATTCGCGGCGCCACCGAGGCGATCAACACCGCGTCCAAGGAAATCGCGCAAGGCAATCAGGATCTGTCGAGCCGCACCGAACAGCAGGCGAGCGCGCTGGAGGAAACCGCGAGTTCGATGGAAGAGCTGACCAGCACGGTCAGGCAGAACGCCGAGAACGCACGCCAGGCCAATCAACTGGCATCGAGCGCCAGCGAGATCGCGGTCAAGGGCGGCGAAACCGTCGGGCAAGTCGTGACCACGATGGGCGACATTGCCGCCTCGTCGAAGAAGATCAACGACATCATCGGCGTCATCGACGGCATCGCGTTCCAGACCAACATCCTTGCGCTCAACGCTGCGGTGGAAGCAGCGCGTGCCGGCGAGCAAGGGCGCGGCTTCGCCGTGGTAGCGGCCGAAGTGCGCAACCTCGCGCAGCGCTCCGCTGGTGCGGCCAAGGAGATCAAGAGCCTCATCACCGAGAGCGTCACCAAAGTCGACGCCGGCAGCGCGCAGGTCGAGGAAGCCGGCCGCCAGATGCAGGAGATCGTCGGCTCGGTTCGGCGCGTCACCGACATCATCTCGGAGATCGCCGCAGCCAGTCAGGAACAGTCGAGCGGCATCGAGCAGATCAACCAGGCGGTCACCAGCATGGACCAGGGCACGCAGCAGAACGCCGCACTGGTGGAGGAAGCCGCCGCCGCCGCCGAGAGTCTGCAAGAGCAAGCCAGGAGCCTCGCCGAGGCCGTGTCGGTGTTTCGCACCGGTGCGCACGGTCGGATGGGTGCCAGCACGGGCGCGAGCATGGGCGCGAGTTCATCGGCGCCCTCCTCCTCGGCTTCCGCGAAATCCTGGGACGCCGGCGCCGATCGCCGCGGCCCGAATCGCGCGAAGAACGTGGCGCGCATCGCCAACAACGCCAAGCCGCAAAGCGAACCGGCTAAACGATCGGCCCCAGCTGGTGCCAAGACCGGTACCGACAACGAGTGGGAAGAGTTCTAGTCCACGCGAATCGAAGCGCGCGGTGTCGTTCACGCCGCGCGCCGATCGACACGCAAGCACGACAGCCGTCCAGCGCGCAGCGTCCAAAACACTCGGACGTAGCGACCCGAACTTGAGTGCGCACCACGCGCAATCCGGCACTTCTCTCCATCAGGAGCTTCACGACGCGACCGATATCAGCAGAGTAATGCCGCGCACACTAAATCCTTCGCCGCGCGGCCAACACTCGGAGTACGTCGATGTTCGCGCCCCTCAGAAATTACTCGATCGGCACACGGCTCACGCTGCTCAGCATCGTCGCGGCGATTCTCGTTGCCGTGCCTTCGGGCATGTATGTCTATGAGATCCGCAAGGGTCTGGCGTTCGTCCGCGAGGAAGTACGCGGGCTGGACGCGGTCGCACGCGGCATGGCACTCATCCAGGCAATCGGACTGCACCGGCGCTTTGCGCTCAGCATGGCGGGCGGAGACGCCAAGGCAGCGCAGGAATACCCGCAACGCCGCGCCGAAGTCGAGAAGGCCATGCAGGACCTCGACGCCCTGCTCGCAGCCGAGAAAACGAGCGCCGGCTTCAATGCCGATCGGGAGCAACTACGCAAGCTATGGTCGGACATGAAGCGCCGGCTCGACGCGAAGGATCTCGCCGGACCCGAGCATGTGCGCCAGCAATTGGCCCTGATGGATGCCGCCAAGACGGTGCTGGGCCGCATCGGCGATCACTACCTGCTCTCGCTCGACCCGGAAGCCGACACCTACTACCTGATTATCAACCTGCTCAAGTATCTGCCCGAATACTCCGAGGAGATCGTCAAGCTGCGCTCGTTCGCCGGGGCCATGGTCAAGCAGGACACGCTGAGCGATGCCGACAGCGAGCGGGTACGCGCGCTGGCCGACATCGTCGAGCAAGCCGAGCGCGAGGTGACCAACAACTTCACCAAGGTGTTCGAGCAGCGCGCCGAACTGAAGGCCACGTTCGACGCCTCGATACGCACCTTGACCCAGCACTCGGGCGATGCGATTCGCACCGCGCGCGACAGCGCCGACCCGGCAAAACGCCAAGGTGCGCTCGCCAAGGCGATCTTTGCTTCGGGCTCGAAGGCGATCGACGCGCAGCGCGCGCTGTCGAAACAGACGCTCGAGGTACTGACCGTCAGCCTGATGCAGCGTGAGGCAACCCTGGCGCGCAACATGACGGTGCTGATCGGCGTCGCGGTACTGGGCATCGGCCTGTTCGCCGCACTCTCGTGGCTGGTGGTGCGCAGCATCGCACAGCCCATGCGCGAACTGGCGCAGGCCGCCGAGGCGATCAAGCGTGGCCAGTTCGAGCTGGTGCGCCTCGAGGTGGCGCGCGACGAGCCCGGCCAGGTCGCGCAGGCATTCGCCAGCGTGCGCGACACGATCAGTGCCGTCGTGCAGGCGCAATCAGACATCGCACGCCTGCATGCCGCGGGCGAGATCGACCGCTTCCTGGAGCCGGAACGATTCGAAGGCGCGTATCGAGATCTGGCCGAGAAGGTGAACGGCCTGGTGAAGTCGCACGTCGACATCACGTTTCGCATGGCTGAAGTTGTGCAGCACTACGGACGCGGCGATTTCAGCGTCGATATGCCCGAACTGCCGGGCAAGCAGGCGGCGCTCACGCGTGCGGTGGTCGATGTGAAGGCGCATCTGGCCGCCCTGTCGCAGGAGCTTGGCCGGCTGGTCGACAGCGCCGCCCGCGGCGAGTTCTCCGCGCGCGGCAACGAGCAGAACTACGAGTT
>CADEDU010000177.1 GCA_902826155.1 uncultured beta proteobacterium | reverse complement strand
CAGATGACGTCCCACAGCACCACCCCGATGCCGCCGGCGCCGACCATACCGACTACCGATGCCGAGCGTACGTTCGACTCGCACCGGTAGAGCGTATAAGAGATCCATAGCGGCATCACCTGCGGCAGCACCCCGAAGCTGATCTCCTCGATCCAGGTTGCGCCGGTGGCGCGAATGCCCTCGACCGGCTGCGGGTCGATCGCCTCCACCGCTTCGGAGAACAGCTTGGCCAGAATGCCGGTCGTGTGCACGAACAACGCCAGTACACCGGCGAACGGCCCCAGGCCCACCGCCACCACGAACAGCATCGCGAACACCATTTCATTGATGGCGCGGGCTGCATCCATCAGGCGGCGTACCGGCTGGTAGATCCACCACGGCGCGATGTTTGCCGAGCAGGCCAGGCCGAGCGGAATCGCGCACAGCACGGCAAGCGCAGTGCCCCACAACGCGATGTGCAGCGTGACGATCATCTCGGCGACGTAGTGACCGCCGTCGCGAAAGTCGGGCGGAAAGAAATCCGCCGCGAGCTTGAGGATGTTGCCCGAGTCGCGTGCCAGATCGAGCGGGCGAATGTCCGCCCCTTGCCAGGCCCAGGCAAGCAGCGCGAGCAACCCGCCCCAGGCGAGCAGCGTCATGAGCGACGCCTTCGGTGGCGCGGGCGGGGCGGGAGGCAGCGCGCCGATCGATGCGGCGCCGAGGACGCGTTCAGCCATCGCCTACTTCTTGTCGGCAGCAGCCATCTGCTGATTCAGGTCGGCCAGCTTGCGATTGATCTCGCCGAGTTTGGCTTCCTTGTCGGCCGGCGAGAGTTTGGCGTCGCCTTCGACTCGGCCCTTGTCACGGAACAATTCGAGCTGACGGATCGGTAGAAGCTGGCGATTGTCGGAATCCTTGAAGCCTGCCAGGCCGAGCACTTCGAGCACCTTCTTCTCGCGTACGGCCTCCGCTCCCTTGCTGCCGTAGTCGACGAAGAAGGCCTTCACCTTGGATTTTGTGTCGGCATGCAGATCGGTGCGCCACACGATCGGGTCCGACGGGATCAGCGGCGAGCGCCAGATCTCGCGCACCTCGGCGGCCTTCTGCGGATTGGTCACCTTGAGGCGATCTAGGCTCTCGTTGTTGTTGGTGGCCAGGTCGACCTGCTTGTTGGCCACCGCGAGCAGATTGGTTTCGTGGTTGGCCGAGCGAACCACTTTGAACGAAGTACGCGGGTCGAGATTGTTCTGCGCGAACGCGTAGTAGCCGGGCACCAGGAAACCGGACGTCGAATTCGGATCGCCGAATCCTAGCGTGAGCGCCTTGGAACTCTTGATGACGTCGTCGATCGTCTTGAGCGGGCTGTCCCGGTGGACCACAAGCAGCGACCAGTACCCGGCAGCGCCATCCTTGGCGATCGTCTGCACGAACACCTCGCCCTGGGCACGGTCCACCGCCTCCATCGCCGACTTGTTGCCGTACCAGGCGACCTGTACCTTGTTGAAGCGCATCGCCTCGATGATCCCGGCATAGTCGGAGGAGAAGTACGCGTTGACCTTCATGCCGAGCCGCTTGCCCATGTCGTCGAGCATCGGCTGCCAGGCCTGTTTGAGATTCAGCGTCGACTCGGTGGAAATGATGCCGAAATTCAATTCGCGAGGTGTCTGCGCGAGCGACGAGAGCGGTACGCCGCCAAGGGCCGCGACGGCTCCGGCGACGGCGAGCATGACGCGGCGGCGAAGGGGCGAAGGGCGAGTTGTCATCGGTGCAGTCATCGTTGAATTCCTCCTGGATGAATGAGGGCGATTCAAATCAGGCAGCCTGCGCAAGGGGCGCGGCCGGCATTGGCGCGTGTGCGCCGTCGAACTCGTAGCTGTCCATCAGCTCGCGCGTCTGGGCGCCGTAGAGCGCACGCAGTTTTTCGGGCGTGAGTGCGCTCGATGGGCCGTCGAACACGACGCGCCCGGCGCGCAGGGCGACGGTGCGCGGGCAGTAGCGCAAGGCGTAGTCGACCTGATGCAGCGACACCACCACGGTGACGTTGCGCTCGCGGTTGATGCTCGCCAGCAGATCCATCACACGCTGCGAGGATGCCGGATCGAGCGAGGCGATCGGCTCGTCGGCCAGGATCACCTCGGCCTGCTGCACCAGCGCACGGGAGATCGCAGCGCGCTGCTGCTGACCACCCGAGAGCGTGGAGGCGCGCTGGTAGGCACATTCGGCGATGCCCACGCGGCGTAGTGCATCGAAGGCGCGCGCGCGATCGTCGCGGGTGAAGGTGCGCGTCAGGCTGCGCCACAACGGTACCTGGTGCAATGTGCCGGCGAGCACGTTGTTCATGACCGACATGCGATCCACCAGATTGAACTGCTGGAACACGAAGCCGATGCGGGCGCGGGCCGCACGCACGTCGCGGTCGAGCGTACCGTTTTGCTGCACCTGGCAGCCATTGACGACGATGCGTGAGCCCTGGCCACGGTCGCAGGCGACCAGGCCGGCGATGTGCCGCAGCAGCGTCGACTTGCCCGAGCCCGATGCGCCGATCAACGCCACCATCTCGCCGCGTGCGATCGAAAGATTGACGTCATCCAGCGCGCGCTGGCCCTGCCGAAACGATTTGTTGAGGCGTGCTACCTCGATGATGGATGTCATGCCCGGCCTCCTCGATGCAATGGCCGGCACGCTATCGGTGCGCAATGACAACCGGAAGACACGAAGATGTCGGATCGACGATGCCGCGTGCGCCGCTCGGCCCGCTCGAGCGGCAGGTCATATTGTTGCCATCGAACGGTCATCTGCGTGACGCAAGCTGCGCGCGCCTTTTCGGTAGCGTGCAGATGGAGAGCGACACAACAATGCTGCGGGTGGAGATCAATAACGAGTCGGTCACGCGTACCTATCGCCGCTGGGCGCCGGTGTACGACATGGTGTTCGGCAGAGTCTTCGAGCAGGGTCGCCGCGCCGCGGTCGGCGCGAGCAATCGGATCGGCGGGCGCGTTCTCGACGTTGGCGTGGGCACCGGCATCGCCTTGCCGATGTACGACGCGGCGGCGCAGCTGGTGGGCGTCGATCTGTCCGAGGCGATGCTGACGCTTGCGCGCGAGCGCATCGCGCGTCGTGGGCTGCGCAATGTCGAAGGGCTGCTGGTGATGGACGCCGAGCACCTCGCGTTCGCCGACCGTTCGTTCGACGTGGTGGTCGCGCAGTACGTGGTGAATACGGTGCCATATCCGGAGCGGACGCTGGACGAATTCGTGCGCGTGCTCAGGCCGGGGGGCGAGATTGTGCTGCTGAACCGGGTCGGGGCCGATGCAGGACCGCGCCGCACCGTCGAGCGATGGCTGTCACCGCTCACGCGGCGTCTGGGGTGGCGCTCGGAGTTTCCCTGGGAGCGGCTGGCGCAGTGGCTGCAGCAGCGCCCGGATATGGCTCTGCTCGAGCGACGGCCGGTGCCACCGTTCGGCCACTTCGCGCTGATCCGTTTCGGCAAAGCGCTGCGACGCTGAGTCGCCCGGGTGCGTTGTCGACAAGCGGGCGCAGACGCTCGGCGCGTTGTCTTCGGGCAGTCACACTCATTCGCTACGGTGTCATGTGAACGCGTCGCGACCGTCGCGTGATGCGGCGCGCAGCGGGTTCGAGCATCGATGCATCACGATCCCTGTCCATCAGCCCACTTACCTCGACGACCATGACCTTTCTCCAAGCTCTCGAAGTGCAGCGTTGGGACGATCACCGCTACTACCACCACAGTCACGTCAACCAGGCCCTGCACGCACTCAGCGCGTGCTCGTTCATCGTCGCGTACCTGTTGTTGTTCATCGATCCGCCGCTCGCCGCGTTGTTCGGCTGGCTGGTGGCGATGATCACGCGTCAGATCGGGCATGCGGTCTTCGAGCCCAAGACCTACGACGACGTGAACAAGGCCACGCATGCCTACAAGGAAGCGATCAAGGTCGGCTACAACCTGAAACGCAAGGCGGTGCTGCTGGCGATCTGGGCGTTGTCGCCGCTCGTGATCTGGTTCGATGGCACGCTGTTCGGGCTGCTGCCGGAACCGGCCGATGCGATCGGGTTCGCGCGCAACGTGGGCTGGTTGTGGCTGGGCCTGGCCGCCGCGGGGTTGATGTTTCGCGTGCTGCAACTATGCCTGACCAAGGACGTGCAAACCGGCGTGGTGTGGGTGACGAAGATCCTCACCGATCCGTTCCACGACCTGAAGCTCTACGCGAAGTCGCTGCCGGCGCTGTGGGGCGGAGCGGTCAAGCACTAGAACTGACGATTGGCGCTTCGGCGTGCCTGGAACGGAACCGATGCGCCAGCATTTCACGCAACACGCTGCGCTTGATGGTGCGATTGGATTGATTCGCGTCGACCCACCACCAGCCTTCTTCGTTCATGGCGCGTACCGCGCCGACGAAGCGCTGCGCCACTTCGTCGAAATCGGCGTCGGTGTAGTTGAGGCTGAACAGGATCCGACCGGTGCCCACCCAGCTCAGCGCCAGGCCCGCCGCGCGCAGGTAGTACTGCAGCATCCAGTTGAACCGCGAGGGCTGCGTGTAGCACACGGTCCAGATCGACGACAGGTTGGCCACACGGACCGGCAGGTGCTCGGCGGCGAGCAGCTGATTGAGTCGGTCGGTGCGTGCGTTCCAGCGCTCGTCCAGACCGGCGTACATCGCCTGGATCTCGGGGGAGTCCAGCCGTTCGAGGAACGCGTGCATCGCTCCCATCACGTATGGGTGCGAATTGAACGTGCCGCGTGCGAAGCACACGTCGGCCGGGCGATCGTCGCGATAGCGCTTCATCAGATCGGCGCGACCGCACACCACGCCGATCGGCAGGCCGCCGCCCAGCGTCTTGCCATAGGTGACCATGTCGGCTTTCACGCCGAAGTATTCCTGCGCGCCACCCGGGGCCAGTCGAAAGCCGACGAAGATCTCGTCGAAGATCAGCACGATGCCGCGGTCCGTGCAGAGCTCGCGCAGCTGACGCAACCAGGCGGCGTACGCCTGCCGATCGAA
>CADEDU010000176.1 GCA_902826155.1 uncultured beta proteobacterium | reverse complement strand
CCTGTTCGCGGTCGGGTTCCCCGTCTCGCTGGTCGTCGGCCTGCTGGTCGTGCTCGCGGGTATCGGCCCGATGCTGAGCAGCTTCACGACGCTGCTGTCGCAGGGCTTCGAGTTCGTGCGTTCACTGCACGTGGCGGGGCCCTGATATGGCGGAGTCCGGCGCAGAACGTACAGAACAGGCAACTCCCAAGCGCCTCGAGGAGGCGCGCAAGCGAGGCCAGGTTCCGCGGTCCCTCGAACTGTCGATGGCAGCGGTGTGCATCGCGGCCTCCACGGCTATCTACGCGCTCGGGGCGGGCACCGCCGGGAAGTTCGCCGAGCTCATGCGCGGCTCGCTGACGTTGAGTCCGGCGCAGGCCATGGGCGAGGGCGTGATCTGGCCCACGCTCATGGACGCGGGCCTGCGCGCGCTGCTGATCATCCTGCCGATTCTCGGCGCCACCTTCGTCGCGGCGCTCGCTGCGCCGCTCGCGATCGGTGGCTGGAATTTCTCGGCCGAGGCGCTGACGCCCAAGTTCTCGCGGCTGAATCCCGCGAGCGGCCTGGGCCGCGTCTTCTCGGCTCGCGGCAGCGTCGAGCTCGTCAAGGGCCTGGCCAAGGTCGCGGTGGTGTCGGTCATCGCGTGGGTCCTGCTGAAAGGAATGACCCCGCAGATGATGGGGCTGTCGAGCGAACCGCTGGAGGGGGCGATCGGCCATGCGGCGGCGCTCGCCGGCTACGCGCTGCTGGTGCTCTGCTTCGGACTCGTGGCCATCGCGGCATTCGACGTGCCGTTCCAGCTCTGGCAACACTCGCGCGATCTGAAGATGACGCGGGAAGAGGTGAAGGAGGAGTACAAGGAGAGCGAAGGCTCGCCGGAGACCCGTGGCCGGATCCGCGAGGCGCAGCGTGCGCTCGCGCGCGGCCGCATGATGCAGGAGGTTCCGACGGCGGACGTGGTCGTCACCAACCCCACGCACTTCGCGGTGGCGCTGCGCTACGACGAGTCGCGCATGCGTGCACCGGTCGTCGTCGCCAAAGGCACCGATCTGCTGGCCGCGCGCATCCGTGAGATTGCCGTGCAGAACGGAGTACCGCTGCTGGCCGCGCCACCTCTCGCGCGCGCCCTGTATCGCAATGTCGAGCTCGGGCACGAAGTTCCGGCGGCGCTGTACGCCACCGTCGCGCAGGTTCTCACCTACGTCTATCAGCTCAAGGCGGCCGTCGTTCGCGGGGCGAAGCCGCCGCCGGCGCCCATCATCGACTGAAGCGACCGATAAGCTATGGCAGCCACCGACAACAGTTCAATCTTGAGTCCGCTGATGCGGATCGGGATCGGCGTGCCGGTCGGTCTCATCTCGATCCTCGCGATGATGATCCTGCCGCTGCCGCCGGTAATACTGGACGTGCTGTTCACGTTCAACATCGCGCTCTCGCTGGTCATCGTCATGGCGGTGTTCAACGTCAAGCGGCCGCTCGAGTTCGCAATCTTTCCGACCGTGCTGCTGCTCGTCACCGTCCTGCGCCTGGCGCTCAACGTCGCATCGACGCGCGTGGTGCTGTTGCACGGACATGAAGGGTCGCATGCCGCGGGCAAGGTGATCGCCGCCTTCGGCGAGTTCGTGATCGGCGGCAACTTCGCCGTCGGCGCCGTGGTGTTCATCGTTCTGACGATCATCAACTTCGTGGTCGTTACCAAGGGCGCGGGCCGCGTATCGGAAGTGTCGGCGCGGTTCGCACTGGACGCCATGCCCGGCAAGCAGATGGCCATCGACGCCGATCTGAACGCGGGCATCATCACGCAGGAAGAAGCGCGCGCGCGCCGCGCCGAAGTGCGTGCCGAATCGGACTTCTACGGCTCGATGGACGGCGCCAGCAAGTTCGTGCGCGGTGACGCGGTCGCCGGCATTCTCATCATGGCCATCAACATCATCGGCGGATTGCTCATCGGCACGATGATGCACGACCTGCCGATGGCCGAGGCCACCAAGACCTACACGCTGCTCACGATCGGTGACGGCCTCGTCGCGCAGATTCCCGGGCTGCTGCTGTCCGTCGCGGTCGCGATCATCGTCACGCGCATCTCGCGCGAACAGGACATGGGCAGCGAGCTGCAGAAGCAGTTTTTCGGCCAGCCCAAGGCGCTCGGGGTGGCGGCCGCGGTGCTCGGCATCATGGGATTGATCCCGGGCATGCCGAATCTCGTGTTTCTCACGATCGGTGCACTCTGCGGGTTCGGCGCATGGCGAATCGTGAAGAAGCGCGAGGCCGCCGCGGCCGCGCCGGTGGTGGAGGCGGAAGAAGCGCCGCCGCCGCCGCCAGAAGCCCAGGAACTTTCCTGGGACGACGTGCGCGGTGTGGACGCCGTGGGTCTCGAAGTCGGATACCGGCTCGTGCCGCTCGTCGATCGCGCCAAGGGCGGCGACCTTCTGGCCAGGATTCGCGGCGTGCGCCGCAAGCTCACTCAGGAACTCGGCTTCCTCGTGCAGGCGGTACACATCCGCGACAACCTCGAGCTGGGACCCAATACTTACCGGATTCGGCTTGCGGGTGTCGCCATCGGCGAGAGCGTTGTTCATCCGGACCGCGAGCTCGCCATCAACCCCGGTCGCGTGTTCGGGCCTGTCCAGGGACTCGCGACCCGCGACCCGGCGTTCGGCATGGAAGCCGTGTGGATCGAGCCCAGCTTGCGCGAACACGCGCAGTCGCTCGGCTACACGGTTGTCGACTCGGCGACCGTCATCGCCACCCACCTGTCGCACCTCATCCAGTCGCATGCCCACGAATTGTTCGGGCACGAGGAAGCCGAGCAGCTCCTCAAGAGTCTCGCCAAGACCGCGCCGAAGCTGGTCGATGAACTGGTGCCCAAGGTGTTGCCGCTCGCGGTCGTGGTGCGAGTCATGCAGGGCCTGCTTGCCGAGCGCGTACCCATCCGCAACGTGCGCGCCATCGTCGAAGCTCTGGCGGAAGCCGGCTCGCGCTCCACCGATCCGCAGATCCTGATCGGCCAGGTCAGGGTTGCCCTGGGTCGACAGATCGTCCAGGACATCGTGGGCCTCGCGGAAGAATTGCCCGTCATCACACTTGAGCCAGAACTCGAGCGGCTATTGTCAAACGGACTCGCGAATTCGGCCGCGGGACCCGGTCTGGAGCCCGGCTTGGCAGAGCGTTTGCAACGTGGACTGTCAGAGGCCGCGCAACGTCAAGAACGTGGCGGAGAACCGGCGGTGTTGCTGACTCCGCCGGCGCTGCGTTCGTCGCTGGCGCGGTTTCTGCGAGTCAGCGTGCCCGGACTGCACGTGCTCGCCTGGAACGAAGTGCCCGACAACCGCAAGGTCCGCATGGTGACCGCGGTCGGTGCGCGTTAGGAGTGGAGTAGCTAGTGAGAATTCAAAGATACGTCGCCAAGGACATGCGCAGTGCTCTCGCCCAGGTGCGCGAGGGCATGGGCCCCGAAGCGGTCATCCTGTCATCAGGTACCGTCGGCTCCCAGGTCGAAGTGGTCGCGGCCATCGACGTGGAGCTGTCGCGACAGTTCGCGGTGCCCGAGCGGAAGGTGCCGGATTCCGCGGTCCGCGAGGAGCCGGATGTCGCTGGCGCACGGCGCGCGTCTTCGCAGCTTTCCGAGAGCCTCGTACCGGTTGCTCCCCGGGCCGTGGCGCCCGCGCCGGCTGCCGTGACTATCCCTGCCGCCGCCGCGCACAACGACGCGCTCGCGAACGAGATGAAGGACATGCGCCGCATGCTGGAGGCGCAACTCGCGACGCTCGCGTGGAACGACATGTCGCGCCGCTCGCCGGTGCAGGCGGCCATGCTCAAGGAACTGGCGCAGCTCGGCATTTCGCAGGTTCTCGCCGGCTCGCTCGCGCGCAAGATTCCGGGCAATCTGAATTTCACCGCCGCGCGGCGTTTCGCGCTGGCCACCATCGCCCGCACCCTCCAGGTCACGGGGGACCGCTGGCTCGAGAGCGGCGGGCGTATCGCCTTTGCGGGACCCGCGGGCGCCGGCAAGACCACTTTGCTGGCGAAGCTCGCGGCGCGCTGGGTGCTTCGCCACGGTCCGCGCCGCGTGGCGCTGGTGTCGGCAGACGCGGTCCGCATCGGCGCGCACGAGCAGATGCACATGCTGGGTCGCCTGCTCGGCGTCACCGCGCATACGGTCTACGACGTGGCCGAACTACCGGACCTCGTCGAATCGCTTTCGGGCCAGCGGCTGGTGCTCATCGACACCGCGGGCGCGAGCCCGCGCGACCCGGATCTCGCGCGCCGTCTGCGTCTCATCGACCCCGCGCGGACCCAGATCGAAACGTCGCTCGTGTTGCCGGCCAGCATCCAGGCCGGTGCGATCGAAGAGTGCATGCAGATGTTCGCGGTGGCACGCCCGGGTTCGTGCGTGATCACGAAGGTTGACGAGGCCGTGAGCCTGGGCGGAGTGCTCTCTGCATTGGTGCAGCACAAGTTGCCAGTCGCCTATCTGAGCGATGGCCAGCGGGTGCCCGAGGATCTGCAGCCCGCGCGCGCGCATGTCCTCGTCGGCCGCGCGGTGGAAATCGCGAGCCGCAACGGCTCGACCGCTGACGACGAAGTCATGCAGCGGCGAATCACAGGAGTGCCAAATGCCCGGCGATAAGCTTTCATCGCGCTTCGACGGCGCGGCACGCGCCGCGGCGAACCCGCCAGTCCAGGTGATCGCCGTGACTGGCGGCAAGGGCGGTGTGGGCAAGACGACCGTTGCGGTCAATCTCGCCGCCTCGCTCGCGTGGCGTGGAAAGCAGGTCATGTTGCTCGACGGCGATCTCGGGCTCGCGAACGTCGACGTTTTCCTGGGGCTCACGCCGCGGCTCACGATCGCGGACGTGCTGGCCGGCACCTGTACGCTCGAGGAAATCCTGCTCGACGCGCCACAAGGCTTCAAGGTGGTGCCCGCCGCCTCGGGCATCGCGCAACTCGCCGAACTCGACACGCTCACCCACCTTGGTCTGGTCCGCGCTTTCGGCGACATCACGTCCAAGGTGGACGTGATGGTGATCGACACCGCCCCCGGCATTGCCGACAGCGTGCTGCAGTTCTCACAAGCGGCGCAGCAGGTTCT
>CADEDU010000175.1:3603-5164 GCA_902826155.1 uncultured beta proteobacterium | reverse complement strand
GTGCCGCTGCCGGACGTGCGCGGCCGCGAGCAGATCCTCAAGGTTCACATGCGCAAGCTCCCGCTCGCCGAGGACGTGAAGCCGCAGATCATCGCGCGCGGCACGCCAGGCTTCTCCGGCGCCGATCTCGCGAACCTCGTCAACGAGGCCGCGCTGTTCGCGGCGCGTGCCAACCGTCGCACCGTGACGATGGACGAGTTCGAGCGCGCCAAGGACAAGATCATGATGGGCGCCGAGCGGCGCTCGATGGTCATGGACGAGCAGGAAAAGAAGCTGACCGCGTATCACGAGGCAGGTCATGCCATCGTCGGCCTGACGGTGCCCGAGCACGATCCGGTCTACAAAGTGACGATCATCCCGCGCGGCCGTGCGCTCGGCGTGACGATGTTCCTGCCCGAGACCGACCGCTACAGCATCAGCAAGCGGCGGCTGGAGAGCAAGATCGCAACGCTGTTCGGCGGACGTATCGCGGAAGAGCTCATCTTCGGCGTCGAGTCGGTGACGACCGGTGCGTCGAACGACATCGAGCGCGCCACCGAGATCGCCCGCAACATGGTCACGAAGTGGGGCCTGTCGGACAAGCTCGGTCCGCTGACGTACAGCGAGGATCAGGGCGAGGTGTTCCTCGGTCGCTCGGTGACTCAGCACAAGCAGGTGTCGGACGTCACCGCGCACGTGATCGACGAAGAAGTGCGCCGGCTGATCGACTCGAACTACCAGCGCGCCAAGGGCATTCTCGACGCGAACCTCGACAAGCTGCACAAGATGGCCGAAGCGCTGATGAAGTTCGAGACGATCGACGAATCGCAGCTCAAGGACATCATGGACGGCCGCGATCCGAAGCCGCCGGCGGACTGGGACGATTCGCCGACGAGCCCGTCGGGCGGCGCCAAGGCACGCGATCGCGACAAGCCCGAAGCTCCGATCGGCAAGCCCGCGAGTCAGCACTGACGCTCGACTTCGCCATTCCCCGAGTCATGGGCGTGCTCAATGTCACGCCCGATTCCTTCTCTGATGGCGGCCGCTTCGCAAACAGCGAAGCGGCCGTCGCGCATGCGTTGCGCATGGTCGAGGAGGGCGCCGGCCTGATCGACGTCGGCGGCGAGTCGACGCGGCCGGGGGCGCAGGGTGTCGATGCCGAAGAAGAAATCCGCCGCGTAGTGCCCGTCATCGAGGCGCTCGCAGCCCGCACGAAGACTCCGCTCTCGATCGACACCAGCAAACCCGCCGTGATGACCGCTGCTGTTCGCGCCGGCGCCAGCATGATCAACGACGTACGTGCGTTGCGGGAGCCGGGCGCAATCGAGGCTGCTGCCCAGACGCAGGCGGCCGTCTGTCTGATGCACATGCAAGGTGAGCCGCGAACGATGCAGGCCGATCCGCGCTATGGTGACGTCGTTGCGGAAGTGCGCGACTTCCTGCTCGAGCGTGTGCAGGCATGCCTGGCGGCCGGTATTGCCAAAGATCGTCTGGTGATCGACCCGGGTATCGGCTTCGGCAAACGTCTTGAGCATAATCTCGCCTTGCTCGCGGGGCTGCCGGTGCTGACCGGGCTCGGCTG
>CADEDU010000175.1:0-3503 GCA_902826155.1 uncultured beta proteobacterium | reverse complement strand
TGATCGTGGCACGAAAGTACTTCGGAACAGACGGCGTGCGTGGTCGCGTCGGCGACCATCCCCTCACGGTGGACTTCGCATTGCGGCTTGCAAGCTCGGCGGCGCGCGTGCTGGCGCCCGAGGGCGGCACCGTGCTCGTAGGTAAGGACACGCGGCTCTCCGGCTACATGTTCGAGGCCGCGCTCGAAGCAGGCTTCACCGCCGCCGGTGTCGACGTCATGTTGATCGGTCCGCTGCCGACCCCGGGCATCGCCTACCTGACGAAGCGCTTCGAGTGCGACTTCGGTGTCGTCATCAGCGCCTCGCACAACCTCTACGACGACAACGGCATCAAGTTCTTCGACGGCGACGGTGCGAAGCTCTCGGACGAAATCGAAGCGCGCATCGAGCAGCATCTCGAAGAGCCGCCCGTGACCAGCGCTTCCAGCAAGCTCGGCCGCGCCACGCGCGTCGACAAATCGCGCACGCGTTACCAGGAATTCTGCATGTCCACGGTGCCGGGCCTGGACCTGACCGGCATGAAGGTCGTGATCGATTGCGCCAACGGTGCCGGCTACAAAGTCGGCCCGCGCATCCTCGCGGACCTCGGCGCCGAGATCGTGCCGATCGGCTGCTCGCCGAACGGCCGCAACATCAATCTGAACTGCGGCTCGACATCGCCCGAGCTGTTGCAGCTGACGGTGCCTGGCGTGCAGGCGCAGGCCGGTATCGCGCTCGATGGCGATGGGGATCGTCTGGTGATGGTGGATCACCTCGGCCGCCTGGTCGACGGCGACCAGCTGCTCTACATCATTGCGCGCGAGCGTCAGCGGCGGAAGGAGCTCGTCGGGCCGGTCGTCGGCACCGTGATGAGCAATCTCGGCCTGGAGCACGCGCTGGCGAAGGAGGGTATCCCGTTCCGTCGCGCCAAGGTCGGCGACCGCTACGTGCTGGAGATGCTGAAGGAGCTCGGCGGCACGCTCGGCGGCGAGACGTCCGGTCACCTGCTGTGCCTGGATCGCACGACGACCGGCGACGCGCTGATCAGCGCGCTGCAGGTGCTGGCGATCATGAAAGAGGGTGGCCGCAGCCTCGCCGAGCTGGCCGCGCCGATGGCGAAATATCCGCAGGTACTGGAGAACGTGAAAGTCGCGAACCGCATCGATCCCACGAAATCGCCGCAAATCCAGGAAGCCGTGGCACGGGCAGAAGGCCGCCTCGGCAAGAGTGGCCGGATCGTCCTGCGGCCCTCGGGCACCGAACCCGTGATCCGGGTGATGGTCGAAGGAAGCGACGACAAACTGGTGCGTGAGATTGCCAAGGAGCTGGCGGCCTCGGTCGCCTCGGCGGCGAAGGCCGCTTGAATTGATTTAATGGCGCACCGCCGCTAAGCTTCCGCGCCCTTCGCGGGGGCCATTCGTTTAACGAGGTATTGCGATGCGGCGCCCGCTGATCGCCGGAAACTGGAAGATGCACGGATCGCGTGCCGAGAACGCCGAGCTGATCGAAGCGCTGCTGCTCGGTCTGCCGGCCCAGACGCCCGTCGATATCGTCGTCTGTCCGCCCTTCGTCTACCTGTGGGAGGTAGGCCGGGCGCTCAAGTCCTCGAGCGTCGCGCTCGGCGCGCAGTCGGTCTGTGCCGAACATCTCGGTGCTTTCACCGGCGAAGCGTCGGCGACCATGCTCAAGGACATCGGCTGCAAGTACGTCATCGTCGGCCATTCGGAGCGTCGCGCCATATATAAGGAAGACGACGCGCTGGTCGCACGCAAGTTTCTCGCGGCGCAGTCGCAGGGGTTGATCCCGATCCTGTGCGTCGGCGAAACGCTGGAGGAGCGCGAGCGCGGGCAGACGATGCAGGTCGTATCGCGCCAGCTCACGGCGGTGCTCGACCTCGCCGGCGCCACGGCGCTGCGCACTGCTGTGATTGCTTACGAGCCCGTGTGGGCGATCGGGACCGGCAAGAACGCGACGCCGGAGCAGGCGCAGGAAGTGCACGCTTACATCCGGAACGCGATCGCGGCCCGGGATGCTAAGATTGCCGCCGACGTTCGCCTCCTGTACGGCGGCAGCGTCAAGGCCTCGAACGCCCGCGAGCTGTTCGCGATGCCCGATGTCGACGGCGGCCTGGTCGGCGGCGCGTCGCTGAAGGCCGATGAATTTCTGAAGATCTGCGCTTCGGCCCAAGTTCATTAAGATGATTCACTAGATTGCGCATGAACTGGTTACACACTGCGACTATCGTCTTTCACGTGCTGATCGCTGCGGCGATCGTCGGTCTCGTGCTGCTGCAGCGGGGCAAAGGTGCCGATGCAGGCGCCGGCTTCGGCTCGGGCGCGTCGGGCACCGTGTTCGGTGCGCGCGGCTCGGCTTCGTTCCTGTCGCGCATGACTGCGACACTGGCGGCACTGTTCTTCGCATCGAGCCTGACGCTCGCCTACCTGGGCGGCCGTAAGCCGGAAGCGCCGAAGAGCGTGATCGATCGCGTTACGCTGCCGCAGACGCAGGCGGCACCGCCTGCGCCGACGACGCAGCAGGCACCGGTCGATGAGCCCGTCGAGGCACCCGCGCAACCGGGCAACGCTCCGACGAGCCAGCCGCCGCAACAGTGACAGCGAGGAGTTGCGGCTAATACGATTTGGGAATGCGGCTGTGGTGGAATTGGTAGACACGCCAGCTTGAGGGGCTGGTGGAGCAATCCGTGTCGGTTCGAGTCCGACCAGCCGCACCAAAATCGCAGGGCCGCGCAGGTCCCGACACCTGCTACAATTCGCGCCCGCCGCTGGCCGCGCATCGTGCGGGCCGGCACTGAAACTTCAGGCCAATGCTGCAGAACTACGTTCCCATCCTGATTTTCCTGGGCGTGGCCGGTGCGCTCGGCGCCGTGCTGATCGGACTCGGCTTCTACCTCGGTCCGCGCCGTCCCGATCCGGAAAAGGTCTCGGCCTACGAGTGCGGCTTCGAAGCGTTCTCCGATTCGCGCATGAAGTTCGACGTGCGCTACTACCTGGTCGCGATCCTGTTCATCGTCTTCGACCTGGAGATCGCCTTCCTGTTTCCGTGGGCGGTCGCGCTCGGCACGATCGGCACGGTCGGGCTCGCGGCCATGGGCATTTTCCTCGCGATCCTGGTCGTCGGCTTCATCTACGAGTGGAAGAAGGGAGCGCTGGAATGGGATTGACCGCTCCCACCGCCGAAACGCCTGACGCCGCTGTCACGCAACGCGGCTTCATGACGACGACGCTCGACAGCATCGTGAACTGGGCGCGCACCGGCTCGATGTGGCCGATGACTTTCGGTCTCGCGTGCTGTGCAGTCGAGATGATGCACGCTGGCGCCGCGCGCTATGACCTCGATCGCTTCGGCGTCGTGTTCCGGCCGAGCCCGCGCCAATCGGACGTGATGATCGTCGCCGGCACGCTGGTCAACAAGATGGCGCCGGCGCTGCGCAAGGTTTACGACCAGATGCCCGAGCCGCGCTGGGTGATCTCGATGGGCTCGTGCGCCAACGGCGGCGGCTACTA
>CADEDU010000174.1 GCA_902826155.1 uncultured beta proteobacterium | reverse complement strand
TCTTCGGGCACCCCGAGGTCTACATCATGATCCTGCCGGCGTTCGGGATCGTGTCACAGGTGATCCCGGCGTTCGCGCGCAAGCCGCTGTTCGGCTACTCGTCGATGGTCTACGCCACGGCGTCGATCGCGATCCTGTCGTTCATCGTGTGGGCGCATCACATGTACGTGGTCGGCATGCCGGTGGCCGGACAGCTGTTCTTCATGTACGCCACCGTGCTCATCGCGGTACCCACCGGCGTCAAGGTGTTCAATTGGCTCGCGACGATGTGGCGCGGCTCGATGACTTTCGAAACGCCGATGCTGTGGTCGGTCGGATTCATCTTCGTATTCACCATGGGCGGGTTCACCGGCCTGGTCTGTGCGATCACCCCGATCGACGTGCAGATCCAGGAAACCTACTACGTCGTGGCCCATTTCCACTACGTGCTGGTGGCCGGCTCGCTGTTCGCGATCTTCTCGGGCATCTATTTCTGGCTGCCCAAGTGGACCGGCAACATGTACAGCGAAACCCTGGGCAAGTGGCACTTCTGGTCGTCGATGATCTTCTTCAACGTGGCGTTCTTCCCGATGCATTTCCTCGGCTTGGCCGGAATGCCGCGGCGCATCCCCGACTACAACCCGATGTTTGCCGACTTCAACATGCTCTCGAGCATCGGTGCGTTCGGATTCGGGTTGTCACAGCTGCTCTTTCTGGCGGCGGTGTTGAAGTGCATCAGCAGCGGCGAGAAAGCACCGCAGAACCCCTGGGAAGGCGCCGACACGCTCGAGTGGACCCATCTGCCGAGCCCTGCGCCGTATCACAGCTTTGAGACGCCACCGCAGGTGAAGTAGCTCGCATGTCGGCGCGATCGCTCCATCAGTCCGTTTCGCCGGCGGTTCGAACCGCGAACCGCCGCTTGGCGCTCGTGCTGCTGTCGGTTGCAGCGGCATTCTTTGTTGGAATCGTCGTGAAGCGGTGGCTGTTGGGATGAGCCGCCCTGCAGATCTGGCGATGGACGCGCACGCCGCGAGCGAAAACTGGCGCACGCTGCGCAAGCTCCTGTTGATCACCGTGGCCATGTTCGGCTTCGGGTTCGCGCTGGTGCCGCTGTACGAGAAGATCTGCAAGGTTACCGGCATTCGCAACCTGCTGCGTCCGGATCACATCCCGATCAACACTCAGGTCGATACGTCGCGCAAACTCACCGTCGAGTTCGACACCAATACGCACAAGCTGCCTTGGTCGTTCCGGCCGGTGAGCGGGCATCTGGAGCTGCATCCGGGCCAGCTGACCGAGGTGATGTACGAGATCCGCAATACCCAGAGTCGCCCGATCACCGGGCAGGCGATACCGAGTTACAGCCCTGCCATTGCGGCGGAGTACTTCAAGAAACTGCAGTGCTTCTGCTTTGACAAGCACACGCTCGGTCCGGGCGAGGTGAAGTACATGCCGATCGTGTTCGTGGTGGATCCGGCACTGCCGAAGTCGGTCAACACGATCACGCTCTCGTTCACCTTTTTCGAGGTCGAAGGAGCCGCCGCGCGCAAACCCGGATCCTCATGAGCGAACGCAATGCCTCCTTCTTGCAGGTCGCCAAGGCAGTGTTCTGGTCGTTTCTCGGAATACGCAGGCGCTCCGAACATGAATCCGATGCGGTTCGTCTCAAACCGATTCAAGTCATCATTGCCGGCCTGATCGGCGCTGCCCTATTCATTCTCACTTTGCTGGTGGTGGTTCGTTTCGTGATTTCGAGCGCCACCGGCTGACACAGACCAACACCAACAACTGCACCGAGCGACAAGATCCGCCGAGGAAATCCTGGAGAACCGAAACATGCTCAGTACGAGTCCTAAATACTTTGTCCCCGAGCCATCCCGCTGGCCGATGCTCGGCTCGCTCGCGCTTTTCCTCATGGCTGGGGGCACGGCGCTCTGGTTCAACGGCGTGGGCTTCGGGCCCTACATCCTGGCGCTGGGCCTGATTTGCCTGGTGATGATGATGTTCGGCTGGTTCGGCAATGTCATCGGCGAGTCGGAAGCCGGCTCGTACAACCGGCAGGTCGACGTCGGCTTCCGATGGGGGATGAGCTGGTTCATCTTCTCGGAAGTGATGTTCTTTGCGGCATTCTTCGGCGCGCTCTTCTACGCCCGTTCGCTCGCTGTGCCTTGGCTGGGCGACCTCGAACACAAGTTGCTGTGGCCGAACTACTCCGCAGGCTGGCCCTCCGCAGGGCCGGGTTTCACCGAGAAATTCTCGGTGATGGGTGCGTGGGGAATCCCGGCGCTGAACACGGCGTTGCTGCTTACCTCGGGCGTCACGCTGACGATCGCGCATCACGCACTGCGTGCCAACCACCGCGGCAAACTGATCTTCTGGCTGTTCGCCACGATAGCCCTTGGCGTGGTCTTCCTCGGGTTTCAGGCCTACGAATACGCGCACGCGTACTCCGATCTGAATCTGAAGCTCACTACCGGAATCTATGGCGCGACCTTCTTCATGCTCACCGGCTTCCACGGATTCCACGTGACGGTGGGCGCCATCATGCTGACGGTCATCTTCTTTCGCTGCATCAAGGGTCATTTCCGCCCCGACCACCACTTCGCGTTCGAGGGTGTGGCCTGGTACTGGCACTTCGTCGATGTGGTGTGGCTGCTGCTGTTCGTGCTGGTGTACTGGCTATAGGAAGGTCACAACGTTTCCGCTGGTCAAGCGCCGCTTCGTGCGGCGCTTGTCGTTTCTGCCTACGCTCCGATCATTGTCCGGGCTTGAGCAACCCTAAGTAGTATCCGAGCATCAACAGCACGAACAGGCTGACCGAAAGCGCAACGCGCAAGGTCAGTGCGCGCAACGTGCGGTCGCTCTGGCCCTTGTCTCTCACCAGATAGAACAGAGCCGAGCCGAGCGATGCCAGGATCAGCACGAGAAAGATGATCACAATCCAGCGCATCGATGCAGTGTATCGCAGCTGGTCTGAGCGCTTCTTCGCGTGGCCAGGTGCGCCGCGTGCGGCTCCCGACCGGACGACTCTAGGATGAGGACATTCCGGCCTAAACTCTTGACCAGTCTGCTGACGCTGATTGCCTGCGTAGTGTTCGGCGCCGCGGGTCTGTGGCAGCTTGATCGCGCGGAGCAGCGGGCTGAGCGTTTTAGCGCGATGCAGGCAGGCCTCGAAGCGTCAGCGCGGCCTCTCGTACTGCCGATTGCCTCCGCCGCGCCGATCGCGTGGAGCAAGGCTGTCGTTCGCGGTCGTTTCGATCCCGCTGCGACCGTCTACATAGACAACCGCGTTCTCGATGGTCGAGCGGGATACCACATCATCGCCGCGCTCAAGCCGGAGGGGCAGGGCCGTCATGTCCTGATCAATCGGGGTTGGATCGACGTGGGCCCTGACCGATCCACTCTCCCGATCGTACCGACACCCAACGGCGCGGTGACGATCGAGGGCATCATCACCGAGCCGCCGCCGCGTACATTCGAATTGGGCAACGTCGATCCGAAATCGCTCGTTTGGCCCAACCTCTTGCTTGAACGATTTGGCGCCGGCCGTGGTCTGTCGGTGGAACCGCTGGTGCTGCTGCAGACGTCCGTCACCGACGATCCACTCATTCGCCGGTGGGCATTGCCGGCGTCAGGCGCGGAGAAGAACAAGACGTACGCATTGCAGTGGTTCTCATTTGCCGCAGTCACTCTGGTTTTATATGCCATCTTCAGTTTCAGACGATCGTCGGGCTGAGCCAGACCCCTCGGCACCGAACCGAAGTGCCGCGAGCGACGCGCGACAGCGGCGCACCCGCTGGCAACTGATCGCGATCTTCGCCATCAGCGCGGCACCCGTGGTGCTGGGCACCCTCACGTTCTGGTATTGGCGCGACGCGGGCCAGACGAACTACGGACAGCTGCTCGCGCCGAAGCAGGTCGAGCTGACGGGCATTGACCCGAGCGGACGCGCCGTGTCGCTGTCGGAGTCGAAGGGAAAGTGGCGCTACGTCATCCTCGATAGTGCCGGCTGCGACGAGAATTGCCGTCGCAAGCTGCTCTACACCCGTCAGATCCGCATCGCGACAGGACGCGACCAGGAGCGCGTCGAGCGCGTATGGGCCATCGAAGGTGGCGGTGTTCCGAATCAAGAGCTCGCCGGTTTGATCGACGATGCCAGGCTGATACGGCTCAGCCGGGGTGGCGAGGCCGACGCTTTCGGGGCTGCGTCCGAGCACCGCGATTTCATCTATCTGGTCGACCCCTACGGCAATCTGATGATGCGCTACTCGAGCGATCCGGATCCGCGCCGCATGATCAAGGATCTGCAGCGGTTGCTCAAATACACGAAGACGCTTTAGCGCGCATCCAGCGCGCTCGCTGGCAGGCGAGCCTCGGTCCGACGCTGCAGAGCTTGCGCGTTGAGCGATGCTTCAACGGGTCGAGTCCGCATTGCCCAACAGTCGCCCCGCATCGAGCGCGTGATAACATTTCGCGCCCGTATCCGTCGCACTTTGACGCGATGCAGTGCGGCCCCGCGAACAAGGTTCCAAGTCATGCCGACCGGGCGCCCAGTTCGCCTCAGCGTGATTTCCAGGGACGCTCGATTTCCACCACGCGCCATGCAAGTTCAACAAGCTTCCGCCGTTCAATTCACGCGAGACCGATTCCGGCAGTTCTATGAACTGACGAAGCCGCGGGTGGTGTCGCTGATCGTGTTCTGCGCGGTGATCGGCATGCTGCTCGCCACGCCGGCCGGCACGCTCCCCAGCGCGATCGTCTTGTTGGCCGCAACGATCGGCATCGCACTCGTAGCCGGAGCCGCAGCAGTGGTGAACTGCCTGGTCGAGCAACAGATCGATGCGGTCATGGCGCGAACGCGCGGGCGCCCGTTGCCGCGCGGCACCGTGTCGCCGCCGCAGGCGTTGGTATTCGCGGGCGTTGTCGGCGGAATCGGCATGTGGCTGCTCTACGTTCATGTGAACGCCCTGACCATGTGGCTGACGCTCGCTACCTTCGTCGGCTATGCCATCGTCTATACCGTGATCCTCAAACCGGCGACGCCCCAGAACATCGTGATCGGCGGAGCTTCTGGGGCCATGCCCCCGGTTCTGGGATGGGCTGCGGTCACCGGCGAGGTCGCGCCGGAAGCCTTGCTGCTGTTTCTGATCATCTTCGCGTGGACGCCACCGCACTTCTGGGCGCTCGCGCTGTATCGAACCGAGGAGTACGCGCGGGCCGGCCTGCCGATGCT
>CADEDU010000173.1 GCA_902826155.1 uncultured beta proteobacterium | reverse complement strand
ACATGTACAACCACATCGGCCATTTCGCCGCCTCGGGTGAGGCGTTCGCCAAGGCACTGTTCTTTGGCGGTGTGACCAAGCGTTTTCCCGAGCTCAATTTCGCCTTTCTGGAAGGCGGCGTCGCCTGGGCCTGCAACCTCTTCGCCGACATCGTCGAGCATTGGGAGAAGCGCAGCGGCCGCAAGATGCGCGCAAACCTCGACCCGCGCCGGGTCAATGCCACGCAACTCGCGAAGTACATGAAGCGATACGGCGGCGATCTCGCCGATCGCGTCGCCCGCGCGAAGAGCAACGTGAGCTACGACGGCACGAACTCGATCGACCTCGAGACCATGGACGAGTTTGCCGCCGCGGGGGTCAACGACGAGCGCGCCTTGTGCAAACGCTTCATCCCCAATTTCTACTATGGCTGCGAAGCCGACGATCGCATGGTGTCACTCGCCTTCAACACCAGGGTCAACCACTTCGGTCAGAAGTTCAAAGCCATGTTCTCCTCCGATGCCGGCCACTGGGACGTGACGCACATCAACGCCGTGGTGGCGCACGCCTACGGACTGGTGGAGGAGAAGTTGATCACCGAAGCCGATTTCCGCGCGTTCACGTTCGGCAACATCGTGGAGCAGCACGGTCGGATGAATCCCGACTTCTTTGAAGGCACCGTGGTCGAGGGCCCGGCGCGCAAGGCATTGCAGGGAGGCGGCCGCCAGCGCAAGGCGGCGTAGGAGGCGAACTCGGGGGGGCAGCGGGGTCGAGCCAGATTCGCTGGAATCAGCGCTCGTACGACACCGATCCGCGACGCGGCGGGGCGCGACGCGCCGTCCAGCCAAGGCGCGACGAGCGCACCAGGAAGTGCAGCAGATAGAACAGCAGCGAGAGGATCAACAGCAGCACGATCGCCAGGAGATTCTCACCCAGGCCCGAGCCGACGATCGGGCCATCGCCCGTCAAGTGCAACGCCAGCATCGCCACCGCCTGCAGCGCCGCCCCGGCCAGGAATATCAGCGCAATCAGAATGGAAATCTGCAGCGAGTTGAACACCAGCGTCGAGACGTCGAGCGAAGTGACCTTCGACGACAGCGTGTGGCGAAACGAACTCCAGTGCGCGACGACGTACGCGATGACACCCACCACCGAAGCAAACCAGAAAACGACGTTGGTAAAGTGGATGTTCGGAATCGCACCCTTGAGGAACTTCTCGAAAGGCGGGTAGAAGTACAGAAAGATCAATGCGATGACCAGCGCGACCAACGTGATCCAGAAGCGAGGCCGACGGGTGACGCTGTCTTGGCGGGAGTCGGAAGCGGGTTCAGACATGGGAGCTCGACTGAGGCGCCGCCTCTGTGGAGGGACGCGCCGTGCGCAATGGATGATGCGGGGAGCCTATCCGGATTGGCGGCGATGTCAATCGGCGGAGGGAGTCCCGGAGTATGCTCGACCCACAACAAAGCGAGGGGAGATCGATGCCGAGCCGGCTGGCGATTGACGTGGGGAGCACGCACACCGATTTTCTGCTCTTCGACGATGCGACCGGACGCACCCACGTTCACAAGACGCCCTCCACGCCCGCGGACCCGGCCTCCGGCGTCGCGCGTGGATTAGCCGAGTTGATCCACGGCTCGGGCGTGCGAAGCGCCGATATCGGCGAGTTGGTGCATGGCACGAGCGTGCCGGCCGATCTGGTGCGAGCCGGGGGCGGCGCCCGAGTCGGATTGCTGGTGACGAAAGGGTTCGAGCAGATGCTGCATCGGGCGCGCCCACACGGCTCCGATGCGCCAGGCAGCCAGGCCTCCAGCCACGGTCCGCGGGTCCAGGCCGAGCTGTCGCTGACGCGCGGAGTCGCCGAGCGGATGTCGCCCCGGGGCGACGCGATTGCCAGGTTGGACGATGCATCGGCGCGCCAGGCAGTGAGTGAATTGTTGGCGGCCGGCGCGGAGTCACTGACCGTTTGCTTGCTCCACGCCTACGCCAACCCTGCCCACGAATTGCAGCTCGAAGCGATCATCCGCGAACTCGACGAACGGATTCCGGTGACCCTCTCGCACGCGCTGACTCAGGAGGCTGGCGAAGCCGAGCGCACGTTGGCCACCGTCATCAACGCGTACGTCCAGCCCGGCATGAACCGGTACGTGACTGCGCTGCAAGAGAAGCTTCGCAGCGCACAGCTCAGTCCGCGCATCAGTTTCGTGCAATCCACGGGGGGTCGAGCCGGCGCGAGCCAGGCGATTGCAACGCCCGCACGATCGCTGCTGGCAGGCCCTGCTGGCGGCGCCGTAGCCGCCGCGCAGCTCGCTTCGCTGGCCGGCTATCCCGACGCGCTCGCGCTCGATATGGGTGGGAGGTTTTCGTACGTATCCCTGGTGCGCGATGGCGCGGCACGCATGTCGGGCCACACCGCGCTCGCGGACCACGCCTCGATCGATTCGATCAATCTGCCCGCGTTGGATGTGCGTTGCATCGGCGCCGGCGGCTCCGCGATTGCGCAACTGGCCGCGGCGAGTACGCTCAGAGTTGGTGGGCGCGCGATACCCGCGGCTACAGGATCCGGGCACGCTCCCGCGCGGCCCACCCTCACCGACGCTAACGCAGTGCTGGGCCGTCTCGCGGCCACCGTGCCGCCGGTGAACGTGCGCGCAGCCGAGGAGCTTGTAGGAGCCATCGCGCGCGAGCTTGGCGTCGAACCGCACCGCGCCGCCGAGGGCATCGTCGACATCGCCAACGAGAACATGGCCGGAGCATTGCGCCGCACTGCGTTGGAGAAGGGATTGGATCCGACCCGGCTCGCGTTGGTCGCTTTCGGCGGCGCCGGGCCGATGCATGCGTGCGCGCTGGCCATGCTCACAGGCTGTGCGCCTGTCATCGTGCCGCGGCATGCCGGTGTGATGGCGGCCCTGGGCTTTCTCTATTCATCCTATTCGTTCCAGTTCGCGCAGACCGTAGGCTGCGCTATGCAGGAGCTTGCCCGGGAGAATATCGAGGAGGCCATCGAGCAGCTCACTGCCAAAGCGAACGCCTGGCTCGCTCGCGAAGCGCCTTCGGGTGAAGGCAGGATTCGCTTCCGCGCAGACATCGGCTACCTGCGAAGCGCGTTCCAGACATCGGTCAGCATCGATCCTGCGAAGCTTCACAACGGCGGACTGGCAGCGCTCGCCGGCCAACTCGACCAGGCGCACCGGCAGCGATACGGCTTCGACCTCGACGAACCGAAGCAGCTGATCACCCTGCGCGCCATCGCCACCGCACCGGCAGACGGATTCGCGCTGCGCAAGCACGAGCGCGCCGGCGCCGATCCGAGCGGCGCACGCCTCCGCCATACCCAGACGTATTTCGACGGCACATTCCTGAACACCGCCGTGTACGATCGCGAGCGGCTGCGTGCCGGCAATCAGATCGTCGGCCCGGCGATCGTCGTCCAGCCCGACACGACAACCGTCATTCATCCGGGCCACGTCGGCGAAGTCGACGAATACCTGAGTCTGCTGATTCGGTCCGAGGGGGCCCGACACTAGCGATGGCTGAGCGTCCGCAATCGAAGCAACCGCTGTCGCTGGAGGCGCTGCTGAGCGCCAATCGCGAGCGGTTCGACAGCCTGTTCGAACGCCAGATGAACGTGGCGTTGCCGCCGCTCGTTCCGGTGCGCCGGCCGGCAGCAAAACCGGAGGTGGCGCCGCAATCAACGCCGCAGCCATCCGCACGCGAATCCGCGCAAGCGCCACAACGCTCGCCGCAACCCGTTGCACGTGCGCGCACATCCGGCCAGAACATCAAGGCCGAGCTGAACCGCCGTTACATGTTCTCCTGGTCGAGCGAAATACTGGAGCAGGACGTCCAGAACGGACGTGCCATCGTGCGCTGCAGGCTCAAGGTGGGCGACGACTCGCGCGTGGAGACGGGGTCGAGTCGCATCGGCGAGGATCAGGACCAGGAGGCTGCAGTACAACGTGCCTACGAGGCGGCGCTGCGCAAATGCGCCGACTACTTCGCGGCCACCGACCAAGGCGGGGCAGTCGCGGCCACCGACCAAGGCGGGGCAGTCGCGGCCACCAACCAAGGCAGGGCAGTCGCGGCCACCGACCAGCGCGCGGCGGGTCATGCGCACGCTGCGCCTCAAATCGAGCCGTCCCCAGCCGAGCAGGCGCGCCAGGCGGTGGCCCAGGCGCGACCGCTCGATGCGATCACCATCGATCAGGTACAGACGGCGCTCATCAATGTCTGCCTCGAGATGAGCACCGTGCGGTCGCGCGGCACGCCCTCCCATGCCGCGCATCGCGATCCGATCGGCTCGACGCTCATAGCGGACGCACAGGGCCGGATGCTGGCCGGCGACATGGGCTCGTACGTCGCACACATGCTCGAGCACCGTGGGCTGCAATTCGCACCGGGAGATGTGCTGCTGCAAAGCGATCCGTATCTGTCGGGCGGCGCGGCAAGTCACGCGAGCGAATGGGTGGTGCTGGTCCCGGTATTCGCCGGTGCTGAGCTGGTGGGTTTCAGCTCGATGACCGCGAGCCTGCCCGATGTCGGCGGCTCCGCATCAGGCAGCACGCCGGTGCGAGCGCGCTCGGTCTTCAGCGAAGGGACACGCATCCCCCCGATCAAGATCTTCGCCGCCGGCGTCCTCAACGAGGCTGCCCTGCAGCTCCTGCTCAACAACTGCCGCACACCGCAAGCGAATCGGGCCGATCTGCTCGCGCTGGTGACCGGCTGTCGGGCGGGCGCGGCGCGACTGGTGCAGTTGGTCGAGCGCATGGGGCGCGAGCGCTACCAGCAGGTGTGCGCCGCCCTGCTGACCCGCACCAATCAGGCCATGCGCCAGCGCATTCGCGAGCGGATTCCCGAAGAGCCGCAATCGTTCGAAGACCAGGTCGACGACGACGGCTGCGGCAACGGCCCCTTCAAGCTGAAGCTCACGGTCTGGCGTGAAGACGATCATGCCTACTTCGACTGGACCGGCACGTCGGCACAGGCGCCCGGACCGATCAACGTCGCCTTGCACGTCGGCCTCGCCAAGCTATTCGTCGGAACGCTGCTGACGCGCGAGTTGGATCCATCCGTGCACTGCAACGACGGGTTCCACGAGCTGATCCACGTAACGCTGCCCAAGGGCACGATCCTCAATCCGACGTTTCCGGCAGCGATCGGCCGGCCCGAACAAGTGCTGGCGCGTCATTTCGAGGTGTTGACGAGCGCCCTGGCGCGGCACCGGCCTGCTGACCTGCAGGCGGCGGGTCAATGCGCCTCGGCATCGTTGCGTTATGCCGCCACGGATGCAAGTGGCGCACGCTTCGAGATGATCGAGCAGTTTGGTGGTTCGCCGCGAGCAATGCTCTCGGGTCTGCCGCTTGCTGATTCACGTCCGACGCATCTGCCAAGCGGCAGCGGCATCGATGCCCGTTCTGGTGCG
>CADEDU010000172.1 GCA_902826155.1 uncultured beta proteobacterium | reverse complement strand
GCGTACCACGGTCCGTTCAAATCCGAAGGCGGTTGCCTGCTGCTCGAGCAGCACTACTACGATTTCACCGAGGCGCGAAAGCCTGCGGCAAAGAAGGCGCCCGGAAAGAAGGGCGTGAAGAAGGCCGTCAAGGCGCCGGCCAGGAAGCCGGCCAGGAAGGTGGCATCGAAAGCGGCGGCAGCGAAGCGGGGCGCGAAGCGAAAAGTCCGCTGAGCACCACCTTCACGCTCCACCCCGACCCTTCATCCCGCAGGAGACCCCATGGGCCAACTCGTCAACGGTGTCTGGACCGACCAGGATCAACGCCACCAGGGCGGCGCGTTCGTGCGGCCGGAATCGGCGTTTCGCGACCGCGTCACCGCCGATGGTTCGTCGGGCTTCAAGGCTGAGGCCGGGCGCTATCACCTGTACGTGGCCAAGTCCTGTCCGTGGGCGCATCGCACCATGCTGTTTCGCGCGCTCAAGGGTCTGGAAGATACGATCTCGATCGCCTATCTCGCCACGCAGGAACAGGGCAAAGGCTGGGAATTTCGCGATGCGCCAGGGTATGGCCGCGACCCGCTGTTCGGCGCCTCGTTCATGTACGAGATCTACGCGAAAGCCAAGCCCGACTACACCGGGCGCGTCACGGTGCCGGTGCTGTGGGACAAGCAGACCGGGCGCATCATCAACAATGAGTCGCCGGAAATCATCCGCATGTTGAACAGCGAGTTCAACGCGTTCGCCACCAGGCAGGTGCCCGATCTGTATCCGGCCGACCTGCGCGCCGAGATCGATCGCTGGAACGAGATCATCTACCGCGGCTTCAACAATGGGGTGTATCGCGCGGGTTTTGCGGTGGCGCAGGACAAGTACGAGGAAGCGGTGCGCGACGTGTTCAACACGCTCGACATGATGGAAGCGCACCTCGCCAAGCATCGCTACCTGTGCGGCAGCCGCATCAGCGAAGCCGACTGGCGTGCATTCCCTACGCTCGCGCGCTTCGACGTGGCCTATCACGGTCACTTCAAGTGCAACCTGCGGCGGCTGACCGAGTATCCGAACGTCTGGGCCTACACGCGCGAGCTGTATCAGTGGCCCGGCGTGGCGCAGACCGTCGATCTCGATCAGATCCGCTACAACTACTACCGCGGTCAGCGCCAGGTGAATCCCTCGGGCGTGGTCGCGATCGGCCCGAAGCTCGACTTCACCGCCGCGCACGGACGCGACCGGCTGGCCGCCTGACACCACCACCCCGCGCTCACAAAGCCTGACCGAACGCGAACCGCCTGCTCGTTCGCCGCTGTCAACGCCCGCGTCGGCGCGGCGTTGATCGCTCGCCCGCCGCTCGGGAATCGAGCCCTTCGATCCGCCGCGCGGCCCACCACCCGGGGAGGCAGCGCATGGATGCAGCAACGGTCAGTCCGCTCGAGGAAACGATCACGCTTCGCCAGGCGAAGAAGCTGATCCAGTGCATGGCGCATGAGCAGAGCTTTCTGCTGCTCTCGGCGCCCGGCGTCGGCAAGTCCGAGATGGTCTATCAGGCGGCCGCCGAAGCAAAGCTGCCGTGCCGCTCGCTGCTCGGAACGCAGATCGCACCGGAAGACGTGAGCGGCGTGCCGCGCATCATCGGCGAGCGTTCGGTGTTCTGCCCGCCGCGCATTCTGCTGCCGGAGAACCCCGAGCCGTTCTGCCTGTTCCTGGACGAGCTGCCCGCATGCGCCCCCGACGTGCAAAAGGCGTTCTATTCGCTCCTGCTGGAGCGGCGCATCGGTGAACATCAGCTGCCCAAGGGCACCTGGGTGGTGGCCGCGGGCAACCGGGTGCAGGACCGCGCGCTCGTGCGCTCGCTCAGCTCGGCGCTGATCAATCGGGTGACGATCCTGCATGTGCGCGTCGAGGTGGACGAATGGCTAGCCTGGGCCACGGGTGCCGGCGTGCGCGAGGAGATCCGCAGCTTCATCTCGTACATGCCCGACGCATTGATGCGCCCGGTGCCCAACGAACCGGTGCCGTTCTCCACGCCGCGCGCCTGGACGCTCTTGTCGCGCGCGCTCGATACCGCGCAAGCGAGCGGCATCCTCACCCGCGAGATGCGCCGCGTGCTGGCGTTCGGCCGGCTCTCTGCCGAAGACGCCGCGGTGTTCTGCGCGATTGCCGAGGAATCGATCGGCACCATGAAGCCGTTGGAGGAATACATCGAGCATCCGCAGTATCTGCCCAAGGGCGATGCGGCGCGCTGGTTCATCCTCAACTGCATTCGCCAGCACGTGCGCGACGACAAGTTGCAGGGCCTCAAGCCGCGCGTGGTCAACAAGTTCCTGCGCGCGCTGCCGAGCGAGCATCAGCTCACCCTGCTCACCGATCTGGTCGAGCGCTGGGGCGCGCTGGGTGCCGATCCGGCGATGTTCGATCTGCTCAAGAAGGTGGCGCAGCTGTGAGCCGTGCTTCCGTGGCGCAATCGCGGGCCGCAGCGCGGCCCCGCGATTTGAGCGAGGCCGTGTCGATGAGTCAGGCGCCCCGCCCGATCGCGGCAGGGGCGCCGCGTGCGGGCGCGGGGCCGAGCAAGGCTGATGCGGCCCAGCTCGCGCGTGTCGAGCGCGGGCTGCGCATGATCACGGTGCCGTTTCCGTATCTGGCCGGACTCGCCGCGGCGGCGCGCGTGACGCTCGACGATCGCGTGCCCACCATGGGTGTGTTCGCCTCCGGTCGCATGGTGGTCAACCCGCGGTTCGCCGCGAAGTTGAACGACAACGACATGCTGTTCGTGCTCGCCCACGAGATGCTGCATCTGGCGCTGCGCACGCATGACCGGGCGCGCGGCTCCGGTCGGCTCGAGTTCAACTACGCGCACGATTACATCATCAACGACATCCTGCGCGCCGAGCTGGGCTTGCAGCGCATTCCCGCCAACGGGCTCGACATGCCCGGTGCGCGTGAGCGGTCGGCCGAAGAGATCGTGCTGGAGATGCGCATGAACCAGCAGATGCAATCGAAGACGCAGGTGTTCGACGGCCAGAGCACCACGGTGCGGCGCATGTTCGGGGCGGGCAGCGGCCAGCCTGATCCGAATCGGCAAGGCAGCGCGAACGGCAAGGGCAACAAGTCGAAGCAGCGCGGCGCCGGCAGCGAAAGCGCGCAGTCCGGACAGCACGGCGAGGAGCCGGGCGACGTGCTGGGCGCCGATCGCGAGAAGGAGATGTTTCCAGACGATGTCGCCGAGCAGCAGGCGCAGGCCGAAAAGATGAAGGAGGCCGCAGCCAAGGGGCTCGCGCTCGCCAAGGCGATCGGCAAGCTCAAAGGCATGCGCGGCGACGATCAAGGCACGGCGACTCAGGTCGTCACGGCACTGCGCGGGTTGTATCGCACGCCGTGGGAGATGGCGCTGCAGCGCTGGCTCGAATCGGTGGCCCCGGGTGAGCGCACCTTCACGCGCGCCTCGCGTCGCGGCGCCGATCGCGATGACGTCGTGCTGCCTGGGCGGCGACGTGAAGGCTGGATCCTCAACATCGTGCTCGACACGTCCGGTTCGATGACCGAGGAGATCCCGCGTGCGCTCGGTGCGATCGCCGATTTCTGCGATGCGGTGGCGGTCGATCAGGTGCGGCTGCTGCAATGCGACGTGACGGTCACCGGCGACGAGGTGCTCTCGCCGATGGAGCTCGCACAGCAGCGCATCAGCGGCTACGGCGGCAGCGATCTGAGTCCGGCGATGCTGCGGCTGGCCGACGATCCGCAGGTACGCGCCGCGGTGGTCGTTACCGATGGCGACATCGCGTTTCCCCCGCAGGAGATGCCCTACGACGTGCTGTGGGTGCTGCCGGGCAATGCGGCGCTCAACTTCCGCCCGCCTTACGGCAAAGTCATCGTAATGCGTTGATCGGCAGTTACCTGTTTGTTGTTCGTGGTTTGCTCCAGACGGAGAGGCTGAACATGAAAGTCGTGCAAGAACTGGTGTCGTACTTCGATCGTCGCGGCCGGCTCACGCGCAAGCAGATCAAGGGCCTGCTCGATCAGGGGCTGCTCGCGGCGGAGGCGCCGCCGCACATGATGGAACTGGCCGACCAGATCGGCGCGAGCTACTACTTTCGCGTCACCGGCGCGCTGGAAGGTCCGGTGTGGGGCACCGACATCTACACCGGCGATTCGGCGCTCGCGGTGGTGGCGGTGCATGCCGGTGCGGTCAAGCCAGGCGAGTCGGGGATCATCAAGGTCACCGTCACCGCCCCGCTCAACCAGTATCAGGGGTCGGTGCGCAACGGCATCACCAGCCACGACTTCGGGCGCTACGGCAGTGCGTATCGGGTGGAGCGGGTGTAGGGATCAACCCGGCGCAACTCAAACACTGCGCTCCCGCAGGAACTCCCGCAGCACCTGCGCCGTGTGTGACCCGCGGCTGTTCTGGATCACCTTCTCGGGTGCGCCTTCGGCGACCACACGTCCGCCCGCATCGCCGCCTTCAGGGCCGAGATCGATGATCCAGTCGGCGTCGGCCATCACGTCGAGGTTGTGCTCGATCACCACCACCGTGTTGCCCGCGCTTACCAGCCGATGCAGCACCCGGATCAGCTTCTCCACGTCGGCCATGTGCAGACCCACGGTCGGCTCGTCGAGCACGTAGAACGTGTGTTTCTCCGGACGCAGATTGCGCGGATCGTGCGAGAGCGCATCGGTGCGCACTTTCGCCAGCTCGGTGACGAGCTTGATACGCTGCGCTTCGCCGCCCGATAACGTCGGGCTCTGCTGGCCGAGCGTGAGGTAGCCAAGACCGACGTCCTGCAGCAGCCGCAACGCGTGATGGATCGAAGTGTGCGCGGCGAAGAACTCGGTGGCTTCATCGATGCTCATCATCAGCACCTCGCCGATGCTCTTGTCGCGCCACTTCACCGCGAGCGTCTCGGTGTCGAAGCGCTTGCCGCCGCAGACGTCGCACACCACCTTCACGTCGGGCAGGAAGCTCATCTCGATCTTCTTCATGCCCTGACCCTCGCACGCTTCGCAGCGCCCGCCCGCGGTGTTGAACGAGAACCGCCCGGCGTCGTAGCCGCGCATGCGCGCCTCGTTGGTGCCGGCGAACAGGCGGCGCACGTGGTCCCAGAAGCCGACATAGGTGGCCGGACACGAGCGCGGCGTCTTGCCGATCGGCGTCTGATCGACTTCGAGCACACGCCCGATCAGATGGCTGCCGGTAAGCGACTTGCAGCCGAACGGCTCGACGTCGCGATGCCGGCCATCGACGATGCGGCGTTTGAGATTCGCGTAGAGCAGGTCGCGTGCGAACGTGCTCTTGCCGCTACCGGACACGCCGGTCACGCACACCAGGCGTCCGAGCGGGATGCGTACGTTGACCTTCTTCAGATTGTTGAGTGTGGCTTGCTCGATCTCCAGCGCGGGCTCGTCGCGCTTGATCGGCCGGCGCGCAACCAGCGGATGCTTGAGCGGCGCGGCGAGAAACTTGCCGGTGATCGATTCGGGCGAGCGGGCGAGATCGGCGGCGCTGCCCTGGGCCACGACGTGTCCGCCGCGCGTACCCGCGCCTGGACCCAAGTCGACGACGTGTGAGGCACGCCGGATCGTGTCCTCGTCGTGCTCCACTACCAGCAGCGTGTTGCCCTTGTCCTGCAGCCTGGCGAGCGTATCGAGTAGCACCTGGTTGTCGCGCGGATGCAGGCCGATCGTCGGCTCGTCGAGGATGTAGCACACGCC
>CADEDU010000171.1 GCA_902826155.1 uncultured beta proteobacterium | reverse complement strand
TGGCCTACGCGATCGTGTTCTTCGGCACCATCGGCAAGCGCAAGGTCGCGCACATTTATGTGGCCAACTGGTTCTTCGGCGCGTTCATCCTGACGGTGGCGCTGCTACACATCGTCAACAGCGCGGCGATGCCGGTGAGTTTCTGGAAATCGTATTCGGCCTACGCCGGCGTGCAGGACGCGATGGTGCAGTGGTGGTACGGGCACAACGCGGTGGGGTTCTTCCTCACCGCCGGGTTCCTCGGGATGATGTACTACTTCATCCCGAAGCAGGCCGAACGTCCGGTGTATTCGTACCGGCTCTCGGTGGTGCACTTCTGGGCGCTCATCTTCACCTACATGTGGGCCGGCCCGCACCATCTGCACTACACCGCCCTGCCCGACTGGGCGCAATCGCTGGGCATGGTGTTCTCGCTGATCCTGCTCGCGCCGTCGTGGGGCGGAATGATCAACGGCATCATGACGCTCTCGGGCGCGTGGCACAAACTGCGTGACGACCCGGTGCTGCGCTTCCTGATCGTTTCGCTGTCGTTCTACGGCATGTCGACCTTCGAAGGGCCGATGATGTCGATCAAGACGGTCAACGCGCTGTCGCACTACACCGACTGGACCATCGGCCATGTGCACTCGGGCGCGCTCGGCTGGGTCGGCCTGGTGTCGATGGGCTCGATCTACTTCCTGATCCCGCGCCTATTCGGCCAGGGTGCGATGTACAGCACGCGGCTGATCGAGGTGCACTTCTGGATCGCCACCATCGGCATCGTGCTCTACATCGCCGCGATGTGGATCGCCGGGGTGATGCAGGGGCTCATGTGGCGCGCGTTCAATGAGGACGGCACGCTCACCTACTCGTTCGTCGAGAGCGTCAAGGCGACGTATCCGTTCTACATGATCCGGCTGTTGGGCGGTCTGCTCTACCTGACCGGCATGTTGGTGATGGCCTACAACGTCGCACGCACCATCGGAGTGGGCAAGGCAGTCGATGCCCCGGTGTTGCGACCCGCGGCGGCTCACTGACTCCACCGACAACCAACAACGAACCGGAGATCAGCATGGCGTTTTCTCACGGCAGTATCGAACGATCGAACACGCTGCTCATCGTTCTCATCATCCTGGTGGTGGCCGTCGGCGGCCTGGTCGAGATCGTGCCGCTGTTCTATCAGCGCTCGACCACCGAGCCGGTCGCCGGGCTCAAACCCTACGACGGTCTGCGCCTGATGGGCCGCGATGTCTACATCCGCGAGGGTTGCTACAACTGCCACTCGCAGATGATTCGACCGTTCCGCGCCGAAACCGAGCGCTACGGCCACTACTCGGTGGCCGGTGAGTTTGTGTACGACCACCCGTTCCTGTGGGGCTCGAAGCGCACCGGTCCGGATCTGGCGCGGGTGGGCGGACGCTACTCCGACGAATGGCACCGCATTCACCTGATCAACCCGCGCGATGTCGTGCCGGAATCGAACATGCCCGCCTACGGCTGGCTGGCGAAGAGCGCGATCGATACGAATGACGTCGCGCCGCGGATGGTCGCGCTGCGCCGCCTGGGCGTTCCCTACACCGACGAAGACATCGCCAAGGCGGGTGAATCGGTGAAGGACAAGACCGAGCTCGACGCCCTGATCGCCTACCTGCAAGGGCTGGGCACCACGATCAAAGCACGCCAATAGGGGACACGCCATGGACATCAACCTGATTCGCGGTCTGACCACCCTGCTGTCGCTTGCCGCCTTCCTCGGCGTGGTCTGGTGGGCCTTCGCGCCGTCGCGCCGCGCACGCTGGGAGGAGCGCGGCAAGGTGATCCTGAACAACAACGATGCGGAGTAAGCCGTGGCCGATTTCGTGAACGACGTAGTGAGCTTGTACATCGCGATCATCACGATCGTCTCGATCGTCGCCTGCGGCGTGCTGCTGTGGGCGATGAGCAGCATGCGCACCAGCGGCACGTCGGTCGAAACGACCGGTCATGCCTGGGACGAGAACCTTGCGGAGTTCAACAATCCGCTGCCGCGCTGGTGGCTGTGGCTGTTCTGGATCACGATCGCGTTCTCGTTCGTCTATCTCGCACTCTATCCGGGCCTGGGTTCCTTCAAGGGCGTCCTCGGTTGGAGCCAGGCCGCGCAGTACGACGAGGAGATGAAGCAGGCCGACGCGACCGTGGGGCCGATCTTCCAGAAGTACGCCGCCATGCCGGTCGAGCAGGTGGCCGGCGACCCCGCCGCACGCGCGATCGGTGAACGGTTGTTCCTCAATTACTGCGCGAGCTGTCACGGCTCCGATGCACGCGGTGCCAAGGGCTTCCCGAATCTGGCCGACGCCGATTCGCTGTGGGGCAACACCCCCGAAGCCATCAAGGCCAGCATCGCCGACGGACGGACCGGCGTGATGCCACCGTTGGGAGCGGCGGTGGGCAACGACGACAACATCCTCGACGTCGCGCACTACGTGCTCAGCCTGTCGCAGAGCAATCACGAACCGGCGCGCGCCGAACGCGGCAAGGAGAAGTTCGCACTATGCGCCGCCTGCCATGGCGCAGACGGCAAGGGCAATCAGCAACTGGGCGCTCCCAACCTCACCGACAAGGTGTGGCTCTACGGATCGGGCGCGGATGCGATCGTCACGGCGATCAATCAGGGCCGCAACAACCGCATGCCGGCGCACAAGGACTTTCTCGGTGATGCCAAGGTGCACATGCTGGCCGCCTATGTGTGGAGCCTGTCGCGCAACCCATGAACGCCAGGGAGGACAGCGTCAGCAAGCCCGCGGCAGCGCCTGCTGCGCGCGCGAACCAGCCAGAGGACGTCGAGCATTCGCTCTACGAGGTACGGCGCAAGATCTACCCGCGCGCCGTGCACGGCTGGTTCGCCGGCTGGCGCTGGGCGCTGGTCTGGTTCACGCAGCTGGTTTTCTACGGCACGCCCTGGCTCACCTGGAACGACCGTCAGGCGGTGCTGTTCGATCTGACGGCGCGCAAGTTCTACATCTTCGGGCTGGTGTTCTGGCCGCAGGACATCATCTATCTCACCGTCCTGCTCGTGCTGTCGGCGTTGTCGTTGTTCCTGTTCACGGCCGTGGCGGGACGACTGTGGTGCGGCTACGCCTGCCCGCAGACGGTCTATACCGAAATTTTCCTGTGGATCGAGCGCAAGATCGAAGGCGATCGCAACGCACAGCAGAAGCTCGATGCGTCACCCCTGTCGGCGCGCAAGTTCGCATTGAAAAGCACCAAGCATGCGGCCTGGATCGCGGTGGCGTTGTGGACCGGCTTCACCTTCGTGGGCTACTTCACGCCGATCCGTTATCTGGGCACCGAGGTGATCACCAGCACGCTCGGACCGTGGGAGACCTTCTGGATCTTGTTCTACGGCTTCGCCACCTACGGCAACGCCGGCTGGATGCGCGAGCAGGTCTGCAAGTACATGTGTCCGTACGCGCGCTTCCAAAGCGCCATGTTCGACAAGGACACGCTGGTCATCACTTATGACGCACAACGAGGCGAGCCGCGCGGATCACGCTCGAAGAAGGTCGATCCGCGTGCGAAGGGGCTGGGTGATTGCGTCGACTGCGGCGTGTGCGTGCAGGTATGCCCCACCGGCATCGACATCCGCAAGGGCCTGCAGTACGAATGCATCGGCTGCGCCGCCTGCGTCGACGGCTGCAACCAGATCATGGATCGCATGGGCTATTCGCGCGGCCTGATCCGCTACACCACGCAGAACGGGCTCGAGCGGCACCTGGCGCCCAAGCAGATCTGGTCGCGCGTGCTGCGTCCGCGCGTGCTCATCTACACCACGATCCTGCTCGCGCTGGCGATCACTGCCGCGACCATGCTCGCGCTGCGCATCCCGCTCAAGGTCGACGTGATCCGTGATCGTGGCGCGCTCGCCCGCGAGGTCGAGGACGGCTACATCGAGAACACCTACCGGCTGCAGATCATGAACACCGCGGAGCAGACGCGGCGCTTCGAGATCGCGGTGCACGGCATCGACACGATTGCGCTGGCCACTCCGCCGACACTGGAACTCGCAGGCGCCACCACGCGCGCCGCGGTGGTCAGGGTGCGGGTCGCGCCGGGCAAGGCGCAGCCCGGGTCCAACAGAATGGAATTCGTCGTCCGTGCGCTCGACGACGAGTCGATCAAGGTTAACGAGCGCGCGATCTTCATGGTCCCCAGATGAGCGCTCACACATTGAACAACGCCGCCGCTATTCCGTGGTATCGCCAGCCTTGGTTGTGGTTCGTGGCCTCATGGCCCATCGCCGCGATTGTCGCCGGCACTATCACGATCTACATCGCCTTCTCCGGCGCCGACGGCCTGGTCGCCGACGACTACTACAAGCGCGGCATGGCGATCAATCGGGAGCTGACGCGCGATCGCGCTGCAAGCACGCTCGCGCTGCGGGCTGACGGCCGCCATGACCCTGATCGCGAGACGCTGACCATCGCTCTGAGCGCAAGCGATGCGGTGCGCTGGCCGCCGGCGCTGACGCTGCGGATCATCCATCCGACCCACGCGCAGGGCGATCGGCAAGTCGCGCTCGCGGCTACGGGTAACGGCGTCTACGTCGCCAATCTCGCGTCGATGACCGGCCCGAAACGCCGGCTCATCGTCGAATCGGAAGCGTGGCGCGTAAGCGGCGAGTGGACCATTGCCAGCGAGCGCGAGTTCCATCTGCAAGCCAGGCCGATCGAGTAGGTTGATGGCTTCGGTTGATCGTTCGGATGATCGAGATAAGTTGACCAGCTTGGCCGATCGAACAACAGAGCACCGCGCGATGCAGCGACCCGGCCTGCGTTCTGCCCCGACTATCGCAGCACCCGCATGTGGAGGAACTCATGCGCATCGTACCGATCCAGGACGCCCGATCCGAGTCCGAATTCGATTCCGAATCCGAAGCCGTTCAAGCCCCGCGCGAGCCGACGCAGCGCTGCCAGCGATGGATGTGCATTCTCTGGCCGGCGTTCCTGGTGGCAGGCATCGCCGAAGGGATCTTCTTCACGCTGTTCGATCCCGAGGATCTGCATTTGTTCGGTGCCACGCTCGAGCTCTCACGGACCGCGATCTACACGATCGGATTCTTCGCCTTCTGGGCGATCGGCGTATTGGCGGCAGCAGGCACGCTGCTGCTGCGCGAGACTTCGCGCGTCGAGTAAGCGCGCACGCGCCAGTGCAGCGACGAGTCGGGCAATGAGCCTCGAACTCGCTCTGGCCGCGTTCACCGTCGGGCTGCTCGGCAGCGGCCATTGCCTGGCCATGTGCGGCGGGATCGTGTCGACGCTCTGTGCGGGATCGCGCGCCACGCAGTCGGGCACACCCGCGCCCGGAACGAACGTGCTGCTGGTACTGGGGTATCACACCGGGCGGATCGCGTCGTACGCCACGGCGGGCGCAGTTGCCGGTACGGTGGGCTCGTTCCTGTGGCTGGCCGACCATGCATTGCCGGCGCAGCGCGTGCTCATGGTCGTCGCCGCAGTGCTGCTCGTGGCCACCGGTCTGTATCTGCTCGGCTTCACGCATCTCATCGCGCCGCTCGAGCGAGTGGGTGCGCGGCTGTGGCGGCACATCGCACCGATCGCGGCGCGAATCGCTCCGGCCAGATCGCTGCCCCAGGCGATTGCACTCGGCGCGCTGTGGGGGTGGATCCCGTGCGGCCTTATCTCCCGCGCGTGTGCGGTCGCCGCCGTGCCCGG
>CADEDU010000170.1 GCA_902826155.1 uncultured beta proteobacterium | reverse complement strand
CTGGTCGATGCCTCAGGTGGCGAGGGCGCGATGACCACGCTCGAGGCGCTGGCCGCAGGGCTCACCGCCTCCACGGCAGATGCGGCCGAGGGGATCGCTTCGTTCAGGGAGCGGCGTCCGCCGAAGTTCGAGGGTAAGTGAGACACTGCCCGGGGCGTCCCCGGCTCCGGTGGCGGGGCACTGGACCCATCGAGATGCATTGCAACCGGCGATCGCCTGATCGCTTGTAGAACGAGGAGGAGACATGAACCGACGTCACGTCATCGGCGCAGTGGCCGGCGCGCTGGTCGCGCTGTCGACCGTCGCCACCGCGCAGCCGACCATCACGCTGAACGGCGCCTCGCAGTTCAACGACGACCACGCCTTCACCAAGGCCATGGTCCGCTTCGAAGAGCTGGTGAAGAAGTACTACGGCAAGCCGGTCAACTTCACCCTGCACAAGAACAGCGCGCTCGGCCTGGAGAAGCAGTACTTCGAGTACATGGCGCAGGGCAAGGCGGTCGACTACGCCATCGTGTCGCCGGCGCACATGTCCACCTTCTCGCGCGCCGCACCGTTCATCGATGCGCCGTTCCTGTTTCGCGATCTCGACCACTGGAACAAGGTGCTCGACGCCGACCTGCTGAAGCCGATCGCCGACGAGGTCGCGCAGAAGGCCGAAGTGATGCTGATCGGCTACGCGGGCGGCGGTGTGCGCAACATCTTCGCCAACAAGCCGGTGCGCAACATGGCCGAGCTGAAAGGCTTGAAGGTGCGGGTGCAAGGCGCACCGATATGGAGCCGCATGTTCGCCGCGGCCGGCATGGCGCCTACCGTCATCGCCTACAACGAGGTCTACAACGCGATCCAGAACGGTGTGATCCAGGCGGGCGAGAACGAGGCTGCCGGTGTCGAGCAGATGAAGTTCTTCGAGGTCGGGCCCAACCTCAACATGACCGAGCACGCGATCACCATCCGGCCGCTGTGCTTCTCGGTGAAAACGTTCAAGAGCCTGCCGAAGGATCTGCAGGAAGCGATCGTCAAGGCCGGGCGCGAAGCCGGTGCTTATGGCCGGCAAGTGGAATCGAGCGAGGATGCGGCGAAGGTGGCCGCGCTGGAGAAGGCCGGCAAGTTGAAACGCGTGCCGTTCACCGAGCGCGCGCAACTGCAGAAGGCGGTCGAGCCGGTGCTGGTGACGTATGCCAAGGAGATCGGCGCCGATCAGATCCTCGCCAAGATCAACGCGGTGAAGTAACGCCGGTTGCCTCCACACGCTGACCCCCCTCCGCCTGCGAGGGAGGGTCGGGGAGCGGGCGGCATCCGCGCTCTGCGTTTTCGCTGAGTTTTCGTCTTGCATGGCCACTGAACCAACCCCTCGCAGCGCCTGGCGCAAAGTGACCGCCGCGTATCACCGGTTCCTGATGTGGATGCTGGTATTCGCGGTCGCGGTGCTGATCGTGCCGGTGTCGATGCAGATCTTCTCGCGCACGATCCCGCTCATCCCCACCTACATCTGGACCGAGGAGATGGCGCGGTTCCTGTTCGTGTGGTTGATCATGATCGGCGCGATCGTCGGGGTGCGTGAAGGCGCGCATTTCGACGTCGACGTGTGGCCGGTACTCGGCCCGCGCGCCAACGCGATGCTGCGCATCGTGACGACGCTGTTCGTGCTCGGTTTCGCGCTGGTGTTCGTGTGGGCCGGTATCGAATTCACCCGCTTCGCCTGGAACCGCATCTCGGAGCTGGCCGAGCTGCCGCTGTGGCTCATCCACATCGCCTGGCCGGTTACCGGCGTGTCGTGGCTATTGTTCGCCGGTGAACGCATCGCCGATGACTGGCGCATCGTTCGCGGCGGCGCGGCCTGATGATACCCACCGCCACCGCGCTCAGTCCCGGCGTCGCTGCGGCGATCCTGTTCGGCGTGTTCTTCACGCTCATGGCGCTGCGCGTGCCGATCGCGTTCGCCCTCGGTCTGGCGTGTCTGCCGATCTTCCTGATCGAGCCCCGCCTCACCTCGATGAACCTGGTGCAGGAAACCTTCAACGCATACAACTCGTTCATCCTGCTGGCAGTGCCGTTCTTTCTGCTCACCGCCAATCTGATGAACGTCGGCGGCATCACCGACCGGTTGCTGCGGTTGTCGCGCGCGATGGTCGGACACTTTCCCGGCGGGCTGGCGCAGATCAACGTGGTGCTGTCGATCTTCTTCGCGGGCATCTCCGGCTCATCGACGGCCGATGCCGCGAGCCAGGCGAAGATCTTCATCGAAGCGCAGCGCAAGGAAGGCTACGACGACAGCTTCTCGGTGGCGATCACCGCGGTGTCGGCGGTGCTGGCGGTGATCATTCCGCCATCGATCCTGATGATCGTGTGGGGCGGCGTGCTCACCGTGTCGATCGGCGCGCTGTTTCTGGCCGGCATCCTGCCCGGACTGCTGATCGGGCTGGTGCAGATGGCCACCGTGCACGCGTACGCCAAGTCACGCGGCTATCCCACCTATCCGCGCGCGAGCTGGGGTGAGTTCGGCCTTTCCGCGATCGTGTCGATTCCGGCGTTGATGACGCCGGTGATCATCATCGGCGGCAAGATCTTCGGCTGGTTCACCGCCACCGAATCGGCATGCATCGCGGTGTTGTATGCCGGCGCGCTGTCGCTGTTCTTCTATCGCGAGATGGGCCTGAGCGGACTGAAAGAAGCGCTGTCCGACACCGGCAAGCTCGCCGGCGTGGCGCTGTTCTGCGTCGGCACGGCAAGCGCGTTCGGCTGGCTGCTCGCGTACTACCAGATCCCCAAGGCATTGCTCGAGGGCGTGCAGGCGTGGGGCATGGGGCCGATCGCCACCGGTTTTTTCATTGCCGGGGTGTTTCTGGTGGTCGGGTGTTTTCTCGATGCGATTCCGGCGATCATCATCGTCGGCACGATCCTGCAGCCGCTGGCCAGGTCGGTGGGCATGGACCCGGTGCACTTCGCCATGGTCGGCATCGTCTCGCTCGCCTTCGGGCTGGTAACGCCGCCCTACGGCCTGTGCCTCATGATCTCCTGCTCGGTGGCGGGCATCCGCATCGTCGACGCGCTCAAGGACACCTGCATCATGATCCTGCCGATGCTGGGCGTGCTCGCACTCATCATCGTCTGGCCGGACGTGGTGCTGTTCATCCCGAAGCTGATTTCGCCTGAGTTTCTGAAGTAGTCCGAGTGCTTAAAGAAGCCGCAGCCATGCCGACCATTTCCGGGACCACCAGGGTCTACGCGATCATCGGACACCCGATCGCGCAAGTGCAGTCACCCGAATACTTCAACGCGTTTTTCGCCGAGAAGGGAATCGATGCGGTCTTGATCCCGCTGCACGTCAAGCCGCAGGAGGCGGCGGCCGCGATCGCCGCGCTCATGCGCATGCCCAACCTGCACGGGCTGATCGCCACCGTCCCGCACAAGGCGGCGCTGCTGGCGGCGGTCGAGCAGCGCACCGATCGCGCCAAGCTGTGCAATGGTGCCAACGTCGCGCGCCCCGACGCTCAGGGGGTGTGGCACGGCGACATGCTCGATGGTCTGGGGTTCGTCAACGGCCTGCGCGCGCATGGTCACGAGCCGAAGGACGCGGTGGTGCACATGGCCGGCGCAGGCGGCGTGGGCAACGCCATCGCGGTGGCGCTCGCCGAGGCGGGCATCGCCTCGCTCACCATGTGGGACCTCGACTGGTATCGCGCGCAGTCGCTTGGCACGGTGCTCGGCAACCGCTTTCCGAAACTGCATCTGCGGCCCGAGCGTGGCAACGTCGCGCAGGCTTCCATCGTCATCAACGCCACGCCGCTCGGCATGAAGCCCGACGATGCGATGTCGATCGACGTGGCGACGCTGCGCCCCGGGACGATCGTCTGCGATGTGATCAGCAAACCGGTCATGAGCCGGTTCCTGCAGGCCGCGCAGGCCAGGGGTTGCCCGATCATGACCGGTAAGGATCTGTTCGACGGCCAGGCTGCGGCGATGAAATCGTTTTTCGGCTGGAGCTGATCCCGGCTTCGGCCCTGACCCTTCACGGAGCGCGCATGGCAAGCAGCAATCCCGCGAATCCCGACCTGCTCTCGATCAACATGATCACCTTGAAAGAGAGCGGCCTGCGCGACATCGTCGATGCGTTGCGCAGGCATCGCATTGCCGGCATCTCCCCGTGGCGCGACAAGGTGGCGGCGGCGGGGCTGAAAGAAGCGGCGAAGATGATTCGCGACGCCGGACTCACCGTCACCGGCTATTGCCGTGCGGGCATGTTCCCGGCCAACGATCGCAAGGGCCGGCAGGCCGCGATCGACGAGAATTTCCGCGCCATCGAGGAAGCAGCCACGATCGGCGCGCAATGCCTGGTGGTGGTCGGCGGCGGGCTGCCGCCGGGCTCGAAGGATCTGCTCGGCGCGCGCGAGATGGTGCGCGACGGGCTGGGCGAGATCCTCGATCATGCGCACAGCTGCGGCGTGAAGCTCGCGCTCGAACCGCTGCATCCGATGATCGCCGCCGATCGCGGCTGCGTGAACACGCTGCGCCATGCGCTCGACCTGTGCGATGAACTTGATTCCGGCAAGAGCGGCGCGCTCGGCGTGGCGGTCGACGTCTATCACGTGTGGTGGGACCCCGAGCTCAAGGCGCAGATCGAGCGCGCCGGCGACAAGCGCCTGCATGCGTTTCACATCTGCGACTGGCTGGTGCCCACCACCGATCTGGTGCTCGACCGCGGCATGATGGGCGACGGCGTGATCGACATCCCGCTCATCCGTTCCTGGATGGAGGAGGTGGGGTATCGCGGCCTGCACGAGGTAGAGATCTTCTCGGCGCGCAACTGGTGGAAGAGGAGCGCAGACGAGGTGCTGGTCACCTGCAAGATGCGGCACGAGAGCGTGTGCTGAGCAGCCCGCAGAGCCTGCGCGGGCAAATGCCACGCCATGCGTTACTTTTTGGCAGTTTTGCGCGTGCCGAAGCCCGCGTCGACGGGGGTAAAATTCCCGCCGCCCCGCAGTACCCGCGCATTACCCGCGCAGTACCCGGATCAACCTGATCCCGCAGCACCCGTCGTCGCACCGGTCCGCAGCATCGCCCGCCGTCACCGGCACTTGCGGCTCGCGCGACGCTGAGCCCCGGCAGTGTCGGGCATCACCGCCTATCGCAGCAGTCCATCAACACGGAGAACCGATGACCACTCAACTCGAGCGCGTTGCGCGCGCAATGGTCGCCAAAGGGCGAGGCATTCTCGCTGCCGACGAGTCCACCGGCACGATCGAGAAGCGCTTCATTTCGATCAACGTCCCCAACGTGGAAGAGAATCGTCGCGCCTACCGTGAGATGCTGTTCACCACCAAGGGCGTGGGGCAGTACATCAGCGGCGTCATCCTGTTCGACGAAACGCTGCGCCAGAAATGCGCCGACGGCACCACCTTCGTCGACGCGCTCAAACGCCAGAACATCATTCCCGGCATCAAGGTCGACAGCGGCGCCAAGGACATGGCGCTGTGCCCCGGCGAAACGATCACCGAAGGGCTCGACGGGCTGGGCAAGCGCCTGACCGAGTACGGCAAGCTCGGCGCGGAGTTCGCCAAGTGGCGCGCGGTGATCACCATCGGCAAGAACATTCCAAGCGCATCATGCATCGAAGCCAATGCGCACGCGCTGGCGCGTTACGCCGCGCTGTGCCAGGCGGCGAACATCGTGCCGATCGTCGAGCCCGAAGTGTTGATGGACGGCACGCACGACATTGACACCTGCGAGTGGGTCACCGAGACCACGCTGCGCACGGTATTCATCGCGCTGGCCAGCC
>CADEDU010000169.1 GCA_902826155.1 uncultured beta proteobacterium | reverse complement strand
TGGCCATTTTCATTGGTCGAGAGATGAAGTCATCGCTCCCCCCCGGCCTCGGCGACAGCCTTGCGCACGGGCGATAGCAGATATTCGAGGACTGATCGCGTTCCAAGATTGATCTCGGCGCTGAGCTGCATGCCGGAGCTGAGGTCGAATCTTTTGCCCTCGGTTTCCAGATGGGCCTTCTCCAGACGGACCAGTGCTCTGTAGCCTCCGGTTGCGTGCAGGATCGGCTTTCCTGCTTGAGAGCTCGATGTCGTGGGCTGCTGCGGCTCAGTCGCGTCGGGGCTCATCAGGATGACCTGTCCGCTGATCATTCCGTATTTTTGGAACGGATACGTTGCGAGCTTGACCGTTGCGCTTTGGCCCGCTCGCACAAAGCCCACGTCCTCATGGCCCACCCATACTTCCGCATGGAGGGGATCTTCGGCCGGGACCAAGGTCATAAGCACCGTGCCCGGCTGTAACACGCTCCCGACCGTATGTGTGGCCAGATCCTTTACCGTTCCGTCGCGCGGGGCCTTGAGCTCCAGGAGCCCGGCGCGATGGATATGCTTGGCTGCGTCCTGTTCCAGTCGACGGACCTGCGCGGCAACGTCGACCTTCTCGATCTCGAGGTCTCGCCGGTAACTCGATTGGATCTGCTCCTGCCTGCGGCGGGACTGTTCGATGCTCGCCCGAGCCGATTCGATCGCGTGCCGCTGCGCACGAAGTTCCTGCTCCTTTTCGTAAAGTTCGCGTTGCTTGTCCAAGTGCATCAGGCGACCGGCGAACCCTTCCGTTCGCAGCTTCGCATACACCTGCTCGTGCTCCGCATAGATCGGCACGGTCTTGGCAAGCTTGGTTTCCAACGCCTGTGCGGTGCGCAAGTCCTGCTCAGCCTTTTGCATTACCGCTCGTTCGGCAGCGATGGCGTCATGCTGTGCTTGCTGGCGCGCTCGGAGCTGAGATTGAATCTGTTGATGGATGTCGACCGGTTCTGCGCCTCTGCCGAGCCTGGCCGTTCCTAGCAGTTCCGCCTCGATCCTTCGCAGAGTCAGCCGTCGGAGCGTCAGTTCGTCCTCGATTTGAGTGGTGTCGGCGTGTTGAATGCGTTCGTCCATGCGGGCCAGTACTTGACCGGCACGCACGCGGTCGCCCTCTCGCACGAGAAGCTCCTTGAGGATGCCACTCTCGGCCGGCTGGACGATCTGTAGGAAGCTTTGCGGGACCAATCGCCCAGGGGCTACTGCAATGATTTCGAGTTGCCCGAAGTGACCCCAACCGAGCATCAGGGCAACAAGAATCACTACGACGTACAGGGTGAGACGCGAGAACTGGCTCGGCGGTTCGCGTTCGAAGCCGTCAGTGTCCGAATGTGGGAAAGCGCTCATGACGTTGCCCCGATCGACTGAGGAGCCCTCGCCGTGATGCTCGCGTCTTGCCCGATCCGAATCACCGCGTCTACCTTCATCGTGCTCGGCAGCTGGTGCGTGATGAATACCATCGTCACTCGCCCGTGTAGCCCATTGAGCATCTTTCCGATGCTCTCAGCGGTCTCCGTGTCGAGATTCGAAGTAGCTTCATCGAATAGCAGGATGCTCGGGCGCTTTAAGAGTGCCCGTGCGATGGCCAAGCGCTGCTTTTGCCCGCCCGACAGGCCAACGCCACGCTCACCTATTTCGGTGTCATATCCCTTGGGAAGGGCCTCGATGTGCGCGTGAAGTTCCGCCATCTTCGCTGCCTGGACGATCTGATCGAAGCTGGCCAGCGGGTTCGCGTATAGCAGGTTGTCGTAGATGGAGCCGGAGAAGAGGGTGGTCTCCTGCGGGACGATGCCCAGTTGGGCACGCAGTTCATTGGCCGAGAGACTGCGGATGTCGATGCCGTCGATTCGAATAGTGCCCTCGGAGGGGCGCTCGAAACCGAACATGAGTTTTCCGAGGGTGCTCTTTCCCGAGCCGGAGGGCCCTGTGATTGCGATCGACGTGCCGGGGGCGACCGTCAGATTGAAGTCACGATAGAGATACGGTCGATCTTCGGCGTAGCGAAAGCTAAGTCCGTTAATGGTGATTTCGCCACGGTTTGACTTCCGCGCACGCGTCGGAGTCACGCTGTAGGGTTCCGTGGGCGCATCCACGATGTCACCCAGTCGCGTGACGGCGATCCGGGCCTGTTGAAACTGCTGCCACAAACCGACGAGGCGAAGCATCGGTTGCGACAACCGCGAGGCAAACATCTGAAATGCGACGAGCATGCCGATGGTGAACTCGCTCGAGTTCATCACTATCCATGCACCCACGCATAGGATCAGGATCGTCATGGCCTGCTCCAGCGCCCCGGCTACCGTGTTGTAGGTATTCGACAGTTGCCGAGTACGTAGGCCGGCCGTTAGATACGAGGTTAACAGCCCGCGCCAGCGACGGCTCAGTTGCGGCTCCATCTGAAGGCTCTTCACCGTCTCGAAACCGGCGACGTACTCGGTGACGAAGGATTGGTTGCGCGCTCCGAGAAGGAATTGCTCGTTGAGGCGTTCTTGGAACAGGGGCGCGAGAGCAATGCTGAGAGCAACGATGATCAGCAGAATTGTCAGGGCGATCGTTGCAAGCATCACGTTGTAGTGGAACATGATTGCTGCAAAGACGATCAAAAAGGGGCAATCCAGAAACAGGGTCACCAAACTTGACGCCATGAACTCGCGGATTTGATCGATAGCGTGGAGCCTAGCGACGATGACTCCGGTTGATCGAGCCTCGACGTAGCGTGTCGGGAGTTGGAGCAGATGGTCGAAAACCATCGTACCCATTGCCGCATCGATTCGATTTCCCGTGTGCAAGACCAGGTACTGGCGAATCCAGGTGAGTAGCGCTGAAAACACCACGAAGATGGCCAGAGCAATGGCAATTACCATCAGTGTGTTCGTGGTGTGGTGAACCACCACCTTGTCGACTACCACCTGGGTGCAGAGTGGAGCCGCTAGGGCCACCAATTGAATTACAAGAGAGGCAAGCAATACGTCGCGCCAGATCCGCTGGTGCTTGGCGAACTCGGGCAGGAGGGTGCGGAAACCGAACGCGCGCGGCTTCGCCGTCGTCTTGTCGTCTGGATCAACGGCCGACTTGCTTGTCGCGCCAACGCAGATCACAGTCCCAGTGAATCGCGCGGCGAATGCCTCTGGGGTCAGGATTGTTTTTTGATTTGACCCGGCTTCGAATAGATGCACGTCTTTATCGTTGGCTGCTATCAAGATCGCAGGACGTACAGTTGCGGAGGGGGATTGCGAGGCGGGGTCTACATGGACGGGGACGGAGGTCTCGGACGCCGACGTGTTCGCTGGGGCCATTTCCGCTACGCTCTGGCTGGGGCGCGTTGCATCGGGTGTTTTGGAGACTGCCCCAAGGGTCCGTAGCAAGGCGAGGCTCGGAAAGCTCGCGTTTTGAATCTCCCGGGCAGTCATGCGCTTTGGCGTAGCGTTTAGCCCACAGGCAGTAAGTGCCTCTTCGATTGACGCTGAGTCGTAGGGTGGGCAGAACCGCTGTACGAGCAGCGCCGATTCGAACGGCACTGAGCAGAGGTGACAGCAACTCCCCACCGCCCAGACGAAATCATCGGGGCGTATCGCGCTCATCCACGATCCTCCAGTAACAACGACAAGCGGGACCACTTTTGGCGAACTGCGTGCGGATGTCTAAGACTTCCGGCTAGGCAGGATCGAGTGGCTGTCTACGACGTTGCCTGAGATTATCGAAATGTTTGTGGCAAGAAGGACAGCACGGAGCTCGCTTCAAGATCTTGCGTGAAGTAGTTCACGGGGGCTACGGTCAGATCTTGTCACCGAAGGGGACGAGCGCCAGCACGATGGTCAGCGTCGTTCCAATGCGAGCGTGCGGTACGAAGCGTCTCGAACGCGTATCGTCATTGGCGTACTGCGCAAAGGTGCCACGCACCGCTGGGCCAAGCAGGGTGGCGACGCCCTATATGCCGCAGAACAGCGCGAGCGGATGCGGTCACAGCAGTGCCGGCAACGGCTGTTATGTGATTGCGTACGGCGGCGCCAGCATCAGCCTGTCCCCAAGGCTTGCGAGCGCACACGCCAGCAGCAAGTCGGCATCGCAGGTGCAAGAGCTCACAGCACACTGCGTAACGCAAGTTTTGCGCAGGCGAGTTCGTAGCGCACACGTGGGCGCGCACGATCGAGCGCAAGCCGCGCGGGCTACCGGATCATCTGCCGCGCGAGGAGCGGGGGCACATGCCCAGTTGCACCTTCCGGGCCTGCGGCGCACCGATGCGCCGCTTCGGCGAGGATGTCTCCGAGCAACTGGAGTTCGTGCCGGCGCGCTTCCTAGTGATCCGCCACGTTCGCCCGAAGCTCGCTTGTACCGGTTGCAAGGCAATGGCGCAGTCGCCCGCGCCTTAGCGACCGATCGTACGCGGACTACGTGCTGGCCACTGCCAAGCTACACGCCGACGAAACACCAGTCCCGATGTTCGTTCCCGGTCGCGGGCGTACCAAGGCTGTGGACCTGCGTTCGCGACGAGCGGCCGGCTGGCGATGATGCACCGCCTGCGGTCCTGTTCCGCTGCTCGCCCGTTCGGCGTGGCGAGCGCCCACGCGAGCACCTGAAGGACTTCGGTGGCGTTTTGCATGCCGACGCCTACGCGGGGTTCGCTGCGCTCTACGAGCACAGGCCCGGTCGCCCTGCGATCCTGGAGGCGGCCTGCTGGGCTGAGGCCCGAAGCGGCTTCTTTGACCTGCATCACGCGACGTGCTCACCGATCGCAGCCGAAGCGCTCGCGCGTCGGCCAGCTCTACGAGATTGAGACGCAGATCCGCGGCAAGCCTCCCCGATGAGCGAGCCTCGGCACGAGGCGCCCGCGCGGGCCCCATCCGTCAGGTCTTGCGCGAGTGGTTGGGTCAGATCCTGGCCAAGAGTCCAAGAAGTCGGTGCTCGCGCTGCGTAGGCGCGACCACGAGCGAGTCGCCAACGCTCGAGGCCTTCGTAACCAATGGCGAGGGCAACATCACGATCGGGGCGGTCCGTCCGATCCCCTGCGTTGCGATCGCTAGCGATGATCACAACATGGTCGTCGCGATCGTGCGCCGGCCAGGGGCGTCACTCGCCAGCCTGCTCGGACGCCCCGATCATCGTCTCGCCCGAGTGATCGAGCACGATGAGTTCGTCGGCGAGATCATTCCGCTGAGGCGGTCAGGACGTTAACGGACGGACGGTTACCAACGTCTCGTGAATTCGTAGAGTGCTCAAATGCGAGTTGTGGCGCTTCGGTGGGCGCGAAGCATGGGGAGCTTCGAATCAACTCTCTGAATGCAGCCTCACTCTCGCTGCGCTGATCGCCGGCCTCGCGACGCGCCAGTGCGGGTACGTGAGTTGATTTGGAAAGCTTGGTGGCCAAGGGCGGAATCGAACCACCGACACAAGGATTTTCAGTCCTCTGCTCTACCAACTGAGCTACTTGGCCGCACTGAACGCCTCCCACTCAATCATTGCGAGCGAGCCTGCAATCAATTCAGGGAAGTGCCGAAACAGGTGGTTGATTATACGAAGGCCAAACGACCAAGCCAACATCCGTAGCGCGCACACATAGTCGAAAACTGGATCCGTCTTCGTACTAAGCGTGCATCGGTGAGTGATGCCACCGATGGGTCCTCCAGCGCGAGGCTAGTCGAGGCCTGCTGAGCACAAATCCCGGGGATGCGCTGAAGGCATGTGCGTCGATCACTTACCCTCTAGCTGCATCCGAGTGCTGCGACCTATAGATCACACTGGATGGAGCAAGACGGTTGTATGAAGGAGTAACCCAAAGCCAAACG
>CADEDU010000168.1 GCA_902826155.1 uncultured beta proteobacterium | reverse complement strand
GATGCGTCGCACCTCGCTCGCATCGAGCCGTGTCGGGTCGAAGTGCACGCACAGCGCATCACCGCTCGGCGTCGCATGCGCCTGCTCTAGGCCGCTGACGACCAGCAACTCGTTCAGCCTCTCAACACACTGATCCCGCGCATCGCTCGCCTCGGGCAGCACGAGCGGAAGCGCTATGGTGAGTTCGCTTGTCATCCAGGTTTGCGCTCAATCTACACGGGAGCGCCCAAGACCCTCCCGGCTACTTGTGTGCGTGAAACGGCGAGAACCGCGCTTGCATCGCCGGTTGCCCGGCCAACGTCAGAGAGATCAACACGCGAGTCGCGGCCTTCGCCTCGAACGTGCCGGCGCCCTTCAGCAGATTCTCTCCCGCAGGTACCAGTTCGAGCTTCACGTTCTGCCCGACAATGGTTGCCGTGGCCTTCGCTCCGCTCGCTGCGATCTTCTTGTTCGCCTGATCGTAGACGTACAACGACAGGTCCTGACCTTTAACAACTAGTTCGAGGTGGTACTTGCCGGCTTCGACGAGTTGTCCACCGTTCGGGCCGTGCTCGTCCTCGCCCGCTTTGTGTCCGTGCTTGTGGTCGTGTTTTTGCTGCGCGTGCACCATGACGGGTATCGCCATCAGTGCTCCAACGACTATCGCCAACACATATTTCATTGGATCTCCTTCACGTAGATTGAATGACCAGGTCTGACACCGAATATGACCCAGTACCGACGTCCTACAGATCAACTATCTGCTTTCAGCATCGGGCACGATCGGAATGGCGCGGGTGATCTCGGTCACGAAGATCCAGCCTGCAACCTGTTGCCCGGTCTGCCCGAGCCGATTGATCGACGCGACCAGCGCATCCACTTGGTCGTCTTCACACAGCAGCTCGAGCTTGTACTCATGGATGATCGGCTGGGCGAGATCCATCGAATAGTGCTGCTCGGCTGCATCCACCGGCTTGAGTAGGCTCTCGACCGGCAACACGCAGATGTTGCGGCACCGTGCTTGTTCGTCTTGGTTGGAGGCTGCAAGCGCTTCGATCACTGCCGCAATCCGATGCCGATGAATGAATGCTTTGATCTCTTTCATGGTTCTTTCTCCTGCGGCGCTTCGAGCGGTCCACCGCCGCCTGCACGCGCTAAAGGCGTCGCACGCCCCGCGGCTTGCCGCTCACGCCGAAGCTCGATCCACTCGTACATCAACGGCAGCAGCAGCAAAGTCAGAGCGGTGGAAGTGAACAACCCACCCACGACGACCGTGGCGAGCGGACGCTGCGTTTCGGCCCCGACGCCGCTTGAGAGCAGCATCGGCACCAGACCCAAGATGGCCACCGATGCGGTCATCAGCACCGGCCGCAGCCTGAGCAGCGCACCCTTTCGGACCGATTCGCGCACCGACATTCCCTGACCACGCAAGTCGTTCAATACCGACACCAGCACGATGCCGTTCAGCATCGCCACGCCGAATACCGCGATGAAGCCGATCGCCGATGGCACCGACACATATTGCCCGGTGATCCACAGACCGAATAGGCCGCCGATCACCGCGAACGGCACGTTGGCGATGATCAAAGTGGCGTAAGTGAGCGAGTTGAACGCGGTGTAGAGCAGAATGAAGATCAATCCGATCGTGAGCGGCACGATCAAGGAGAGCCTGGCGAGTGCGCGTTGCTGGTTCTCGAATGCGCCGCCCCATTCCACCCAATAACCAGTCGGCAGCTCGACCGACCCGCGAATCCGCTCGTTGGCTTCGCGCACGAAGCTGTCCACGTCGCGCCCCTTCACGTCCATCTGCAGCACCGCATAGCGCTGCAGCGATTCACGGCGCACGAACGTATAGCCCTCGTCCATCTCGACGGTCGCCACGCGCGAGAACGGCACGATCACCCCCGCGCTGGTGCGGATCGGAATTGCGTTGATGGCATCGATGCTATTGCGATGCGACTCGGGCAGGCGCACGACCAGATCGAATCGCCGCACGCCGTCGATCACCGTGCTCACCGCCTCCCCGCCGATGCCCGCCTGGACGACTTCGAGGATCTCCTGCGCGTTGATGCCGTAGCGAGCCGCCGCTTGGCGATTTACCTTCACAATGATCTGCGGCTTGCCTTTGTTGGCCTCCAACGAAAGGTCTGCCACGCCGGGCACTTCGCCCACGACGTTCTTGAGTCGCGCCGCGAGCCGATCGATCGTCGCCAGATCCTCGCCGAATACCTTGAGCGCCAAGGTGGCGCGCACGCCCGAGATCAGCTCTTCCACGCGCATCTGGATCGGCTGCGTCGCCGACAGCACCACCGTCGGGATCTCCTCCTGCAGCTTGTCCTGCATCGCATCGGAGAGCTGCGGCATGGTCATCTTCTGGGGCCACGTATCCGGCGGCGTCACATCGATGAGAATCTCCATATAGTTCACATCGACGGTCTCGCCTTTCTCCGCGCGACCGATGGTGGCGAGCACCGATTTCGTCTGCGGAAAATTCTTCTTGAGGATGCGATCGACATCCTGCGAGATGCGGATCGACTCGTCGAGCGAGGTCGAGGGGATGCTCGTCACCCGCATCATGATCGCGCCCTCCTGCATCTGCGGCATGAACTCCTTGCCCAGCAACGGGAACAACGCCAACGCCCCGGCCAGTACGATCAGCGCGACGCCTAACACGATCGCCTTGCGCCGCAGCGCGAAGTCCAACAGCGGTGCGTAGAGGCGCTTGGCGACCCGCATCAACCAGGGATCGCGCTCCTCTTTCGCTTTCAGCAGGAGCGCCGAGAGCACCGGCACCAACGTCATCGTGAGCACCAACGATCCGGCCATGGCGAAGGTGATCGTGATCGCCATCGGCTTGAACAATTTCGCTTCCAGGCCGGTGAGCGAGAACAGCGGCAGAAAGACGACGATGATGATGAGAATCGCGAACGCGATCGGATTCACCACCTCGCGCGCCGCGCTCAAGATGACGTGGGTCTTGTCGATTGCCTTGCCGGCCTGGTGGGCGAGCAATCGGAAGCTGTTCTCCACCATCACCACCGCGCCGTCGACCATCATGCCGATGCCGATGGCGAGACCCGCCAACGACATGAGGTTGGCCGATAACCCCGCCCACTGCATCAGGATGAAAGCGATCAGCATGGCGAGCGGCAAAGTGATGACCACCACGATCGCCGAGCGCAACTCGCCCAAGAACAAGAACAGTACGATCGCCACCAGAATCGAACCTTCGAGCAGCGCGCGCTCGGCGGTGGACAGTGCCAGCTTCACGATATCGGTGCGGTCGTACACCGGATTGATCGTCACGCCTTTGGGCAAGGTTTGCTCTGCGATCTTCAACTTGGCCTTGGACGCTTCGGCCACGTTCTTGGCGTTCTCGTGGATGCGCGCGAGCGCAATGCCCAGCACCACCTCCTTGCCGTCGCGCGTCACTGCGCCGAAGCGCATACCCGGCCCCTCGCGCACTTGCGCGATGTCGCGCACGTAGATCGGGGTACCGTTGCGCTCGGCTACGACGATGTTGCCGATCTCCTCGACGGTCGCGACCATTCCCAACCCGCGCACCAGAAACTGCTCGCGGCCCAGGTTGACGTATTGGCCGCCGACCTGGCGATTGTTGGCCGTCAGCGCTTCCATGACGGCCTTGAAGGTCACGCCATACTTCACTAGGCGCTCGGGCTCGATGTGCACTTGATACTGCTTCTCGAACCCGCCCCAGGTGGTCACGTCATCCACGCCCGGTGCGGTACGCAGGATGAGTCGCACGCTCCAATCGTGCAGCGTGCGCAGATCCATCGAGGAGAGCTTCTCATCGGCCGACTCGATCGTGTACCACAGCACTTGTCCGAGACCCGAGCTGTTCGGTCCGAGCTGCGGCTCACCGAACCCCTGCGGGATTCGCTCCTTGGCTTCCAGCAGCTTTTCACTGACCAGACGCCGCGCGAAGTAGATGTCGACGTCGTCCTTGAAATAGACGCCGACATAGGAGAGTCCAAACAGCGACACCGAGCGGATGACTTCGACACCCGGCAGCCCCGCCATGGCCGTCTCGATCGGGAAAGTCAGGAGCTTCTCGATGTCCTCGGCGGCGAGCCCGGGCGACTCTGTGTAGATGTTGACCTGATTGGGCGTGACGTCGGGGAAGGCGTCCACCGGCACTTCGACGAACGCCTTGAGTCCGAAAAAGACGATCAAGACGAACGCGATCAAGGTCAGCAACTTGTAGCGCAGGGAAATGTCGACGATACGTTCGAGCATGGTGGCGCGGCCTTAGACGGGGGAGGAGCGCGGTCTTGCCTCCTAATGGGCGTGACCTGAACCAATCTGAGATTTGAGCAGGCGCGCCTTCAGCGCGTACGCACCGGCGGTGACGACCAGCTCACCGGGTTGCAGGCCTCCTTTCACCGCCACATGGCCGCGCTGCTTGTCCCCCGGCGCGATCGGTCGCGCAACGAAGCCTTTCTCTGCTTCGACAAAAATCGACGGCTGCCCCTGGATCAACACCACGGCCTCCTCGGGCAGGCTGAGCGTCTTCACACGCGCCTGGGTGGCGATCGACACGTTCGCGAACATCTCGAGACGCAATCGCCGCTCCTTGTTCGGCACATCGACTCGGACCATCACCGTGCGGGTATCCTTGTCCAGCGTGGCGCCGATGTACCCTACCCGCCCCTCGAAGCGCTCATCGGGGAATGCCGCGACGGTCACGGTTGCCGCGCCGCCCGGCACGACGCGCGCGAGATCGCGCTCGAAGACATTCGCCTCGATCCACACCAGGGAAAGATCGGCGATGCTGAACAGCGTCTTGTCGGTTCCCGCCAGTTCACCCTGCACCGCGTCCTTGTCGATCACGGTGCCGGCGAAGGGCGCGGTAAGGGTGAACGCGGAGGCTGGGCGATCCTTACGACCCGGATCGGGCGTAACGCCGAGCAACTGCAATTTGTGACGGGCAGTGCGTTGAGTGATCTCAGCCTTGGTCAGCTCTGCCCGCGCTTGAAGAAAATCCTTGTGCGGAATGATCTCGTCGGCACGCAGCTTCTCGGCGCGCTCGAAATTGGCACGCGCCAGCTCCACCTCACTCGTGGCCTGCGCATACGCCGAATGCGCCTCTCCCAACTCGATGCTGTCGAGCACGGCAAGCCCCTGGCCGGCGCGAACCGTGTCGCCCTGGCTGGCGAGCACCCTCACCACGCGTCCGGCGACGCGTGGCGTGACATGCGCTAACCGAGTGCGATTGGGCTTCACGGTACCAGTCGCCTCGATCGCACCGGCGTGCTCGCGCTCTTGCGCCTCCTCGACCTTGATGCCGGCGGCACGAATCTCCGCATCGCTCAGCTTGATGGCGTCGTTGTCCTTGTCCTCCTTACCATGGTCGTGCTCGTCTTTCTTGCTTTGGGGCGATTTATCGCCCTTCGCCGTGGCGGCGCTCTTAGTCTCCCCGTGTGCATGTCCGTCGTCACTGCTGTGTTCACCGCGGTTGCACCCTGCTAGCGGCGAAACCAGCAGCACCGTTGCCGCTGCCACGCATAGGGTCGTGCGCATCATTTGCTTGCTCCGTTTGCTTTCGTCGAAGGTAGCGGCGCATCGCCGTACGGCCAACCGGCCGCCGCTTCGAGATCGACGCGCGCAAGGCGCAACTCGGTCTGCGCCTCGATGAGATCGCGCCTGCCCTCGACAACCTGTCGGTTGACCAGCAAGAGCTGCGGCAAGCCGATCTCGCCCGCGCGCAACGCCTTCACCGATAACGATTGATTCTGTTCGAGCACCGGCAAGATGCTCGCGCGAATTCGATCCACTCGGCCGCGCAAGACTTCGATCTGCCGCCACAGCGCCTCGAGTTGTGCGCGCGCATCGCGCAGCGTGGACTGGCGCTCGATCTGCACCTGAGTGAGCGACGTGGCAGCCTTGCCGATGCCACTTTCATTGCGGCGAAAGATCGGCAGTGGCACCGACACGCCCAGCGCGGTGACGGTGTCGCGGCCTTGCAACGCGCTTTC
>CADEDU010000167.1 GCA_902826155.1 uncultured beta proteobacterium | reverse complement strand
TCTCGCGGTTCGCCTTGAGTCCGCTGGTCCAGGGGTCAGGGCCCAGTTCGCCGATCTGCTGCTCGTAGTCGTTGCGCGCGAACGCGAGCAACGCGTATCCGGGGTCATGATAGAAATCGTACGCCTCACGCTTGGCCTCCTCGAACAGCGCCATCAGCTCACGCGCGAGTGCGGGTCGTTGGCGTAGCCGCTGCTCCTTCACTGCGATGAGATGCATGATCGGGAAGTAGCCACGCGCGCTGGCATAACGCGCGCATTCGTCGCGCACCGCCGGGAACAGCCGAGCAACGCGATCGGTGCGCTGCTGAACGTCGGCAGGTGGGTGCGGGTGAATGAACGCATCGATCTCGCCGTCGATCAGCATCTGAGTGAGGCGACGCCCTTCCGGTACTCGCTCGACGGGCAGATCGCCTCCACTCCAGGCGACCTCCTCGGGGTGCTGCGTGATCCAGCGGATCTCCTCCCAGGGCACCCCGTAGAAGCTTTTCAGATCGCCTTTGGCCAGCACTGACATCGTCACTTGAAAGGCCCACAGACCCACTCTTCGGCCGCGCAGATCGGCGGGCGTTCGAATTCCGGCGCTGCGGTTGACGAACATGTGATTCTGGCTGAACAGACGGCGCGGAAAGATCGGCACGCCCGTGAGCGGCACGCCGCGCTTCTTGGCCATGATGTACGAAGCCAGCGACACCTCGGCCGCATCGAACTCCAGGTCACGCAGCATCCGGCCGTGCCGATCGATCCCGTCGCGGCGCGGCGGCACCATCCCGACTTCGAGCGCCCGATAACGCAGTCCACCCGGTCCGGGGATGGCGTTGAGAAACAGCGGTACGTGTCGATCGTAGCGATCCAGGGCGATCGTCAGGGCGTTCTCGGCCATGATTTATCCGTCCTCCAATCTGGTGCATCGTGGGTGAGGGATCTGGTGGATGCGTGACTGTCAATCCGTCCGCGCCACCCGCTGACCATCGAAGATCGCCTCCAGTGCGTTGCGAGGCGCGAGGCAATCGCCGATCAGCACCGGTACAACGCCCGCTTCGATCAGCGGCGCTTCCAGCGCGTGCAGCGCGCGCGCCGGCATGCAACCGATCAGTCGATCGACTGCGCCGAGTACATCGTGCTCACCGCAGGAGGTGTCTTCGAGAATCAGCTCGCCGCGATCCAGCCGCAGCGGCTTGCGCAGGGTCTTCACGCGGATGCGCTTCTCGCGCCAGCGGGCGAAGGTGGTGAGCGTGCTGTAGATCGTCGTGCGCCAGAGCATGCCGGCGCTGGGCGTGATGAGTGTGACTCGCGCACCCTGCTCGGCGAAGTGTTCCACCAGTCCGAGCACGCTCCAGTCGCCGGTTTCGTCGTAGACCGTGACGTGCTGGCCACGCGCATCGATGCGGGCACCTTCATCGAGCGTGAGTGCTCGACTGCCGTCGGGCAACACCAGCGACGTCGGTTCGGCGCCTGTCGCGAGCCACACGGCATCCGGACGCGCGGCAACGATCCACGACGCGCTCGCCTCGCGCCCGAGTTCCACCGACACGCCAAGACGCTCGAGTCGGGCACGGGCAAACCGCAACCACAACCCGAAGTCCTCGCGCAGCCGCAGACCCGCCGCGAGATTCAACCGGCCGCCTAACCGGTCACTACGCTCCACGAGCCGCACGCGATGTCCGCGCTCGGCGGCGATCGCCGCGGCTTCCATCCCCGCCGGCCCACCGCCGATCACCATGACCTCGCGCGGTGTCGTCGTGCGCGCCACGGTTGCGTCGTTCCACTGATATTCGCGGCCGGCACGTGGATTGACCGTACACGTCAGGGCGAGGTTGCGCTCCAGATTCTGCGCGCAGCCCTGATTGCAGCCGATGCACGGCACCACCGTCTCGGCCCGGCCGGACTGCCATTTCGACACAATCGCCGGGTCGGCGATGTGCGCGCGCGCCATGCCCACCATGTCGGCGTCGCCGCTGGCGATGATCGCGTCGGCCTCATCAAGGCCGCGCACCTTGCATACGGCAAAAATCGCCACCTTGTTCGGCGCAGCAGCTACCGCCTGCCGGATCGCGCCCGGCAGATGGCGGAACATCTGCCTGTCCACGCCCATGTCGGCGATCTGCGTGCCGAGCGACTTGCTCATGTGATACGCGGAGTGACTCACATGGATGAAATCGAGCTGCACCTGCGCCACCGCGCGCCGTGCGATCTCCACCGCCTGCTCGAGATCCAGGCCGTCGGGATGGAACTCTTCGGCCGAGAGCCGGATACCCAGGCAAACGTCGGGGCCTACCGCCGCTCGCAGCCGTTGCGCCACCTCCAGCGGATAGCGCATCCGGCGCTCGAGCGAGCCGCCGTACTCGTCCGCGCGCTGATTCGATAGCGGCGAGAGAAACTGCTGCAGCAGATGACCGTGCCCCCAGTGCAGCTCGATCCCGTCGGCTCCGGCAGCGAGCATATTCTCGGTGGTACGCAGATGACCGTCGATCACCGCGTCCATGTCGCGCCGGTTCATCTCGCGCGGCGGATACGCGCCGAGCGACCAGCGGATCGGTGATGCGCCCCACGACGCCGTGCGTTCGTACTCGCCTTCGATCTGCCGGCCGAGATGACAGATCTGCGCGAGGAACAGCGCCCCCTCTTCATGCACCGCGTCGGCGACGCGCCGGTAGTGCGGCACGCACTCGGGCATGTAGCCCGCTACACCCTGCGGGCGCCCGAGGCTGTTCTGCATCACGCGGATCGCCTCGAACACGCAGATGGCGGCTCCACCCTTGGCGCGTGCCCGGTGATATGCCGCGTGCCGCTCGGTCGGCATGTGATCGGCGCCATAGCTCGTGGTGTGGCCCGGCACCAGGATCCGATTGCGAGCGCGCAGCCTGTTGAGCGTGAAGGGCTCGAACACATGCGCAAGCGATGCGCCGGGGATCGATGACGCCTCGTGAGATGGCAATGCCATATCGACTCCGTTGGATGGAACCGGACGGTCAGCGCGGAGCGCGCCCTTCAACCTTCTGCCGCGACGACGGCTCGGTGCACGATCTTGCCGTAAGGCTTCACCCACGCCACGTCATGCAGCCGTGCCGCGATCGGTTTCGCGCCGGCAAGGCCCGCGAGTTCCGGCGCGTGGAAGCGCACCTGCGCACTGCCCGACCATACGTCATCGATGCGCACATCGTGCATGGCCGTGCACACCAGGGTGCGCGTCACTCCACCGCCCGCTTCGGGACTGGGCAGCGCGGTCATCGTGAAGAAGTGCCGAAAACCCGGTACACCGACGTCGACATCACCGGCGCGCTCGACCGTCATTTCGAGGTCGTACAGCTGGCGACCGTAACGCGAAACGCGGCCGACCGCGACATCGCCCCCTCGCCAGTTGCGCCGGTGCGGCGGACGCGTGATCGCGAACTGCGCCAGCCGCTGCGGCCAGCCGTACATCTCGCGTCCCACTGCAATCTCCGCATCGTTGTCGCACCAGATATACGGACTGTAGTGGCCGGCAACGCCATCGTGCTCGACGTACAGCGCCACGCTGCCTTCGTGGAACGTCGATTCTTCCGGATGGCGCGCGATGAAGGTCCCGCCCAGACCGTAGTCGCAGGAGATCTCGTAGACGCTCACGCGCACGATCGGCGCGGCCACCGGCTTGAGCGGCGCGGGTACGTGCATCCGGATCCAGTCGGGATCGGCCTGCACGAACACGGTGATGACCCGCCCCATGAAAATCCACGGCGGCGGACCGTAGAGCGATGCGCGCCCATGCGGATCGAGCGGTGCGGCGAAACCGCGCGGGACGGGCACCTCGGATGAATCAGCCACGAGCCCTCCTTGTCTGATGAATGCCGAGGCGCGTCATGCCGACGTGCGCAGCCCTGGCGTTGGAGCACGATCTGCACGATCTGCACGATCTGCACGATCTGCGATCCGACAACGCGACCACCTCACGCATAACCCGGCGGCGGCTCGAAACCCCGGTACTCGCTTTCCAGGAGCTTGGCGAGTGCGAGGCATGTGCGGTCGCCCCCGGGTGGACCGATGATCTGCGCACCGATCGGCAGCCCATCGCGCGATCGCCCGATCGGAACGACCGTAGCGGGCAGGTAGCACGCGCCCGCGTAGCCGGCCCAGAACAGCGCATTGGCCATCGTCTGCCTGCTGCCGTCGACATCGACGGTGCGTTCATGCCGCTCACCGGCGTGATCGTGCGCAAACGCGGCCACTGGTGAGGTGGGCGCGATCATCACGTCGTAGTGCTCGAAGAATTCCAGCCATTGCGCGAGCATGCGATGGCGTTCGTGATCGGCGATGATCCAGTCGCGGTGGCGGAGCGTGTTTCCACGCAGCAGTTCCGCGTAATAGCTGTGATCGTCGGGCGCCAGCGCACCGGCGGCGGCGATGGCACGCTGAAACGCCTGCGGATCGTTGTGTCCCACGGAGGTCGCCGCGCGCAGAAGATGGATGTACGCCTCGAACATCGCTTCCATCGAGAACGCCGGCCGCGCGGAATCACTGACCCGCGCCTTGCTGCGCGCCAGGAACGCCGCGAGATCACCGATTGCTTGCCGCACGTCGCTCGACGCCGGTGCCACCGAGGCGCTGGCGATCACCCCGATGCGAAATTCGCGCAACGTGCGGCGCTTCGGCGGCGGAAGCGCGATACGCCATGCGCGTCCGAGCGTCTCGTCCGGTGCGGCCAGCACCTTCATTGCAATTTCGAGGGCGTGCGCGCTGCGCGCCAGCGGCCCGGCGACGAGCATGTCCAACGGCGCCTACATGCCCGGCAAGGCGTGGCCCGCGGTCGGCACGATGCCGAACGTCGGCTTGTGGCCGTACACGCCAGTGAAGTGCGCCGGATTGCGAATCGAGCCACCGATGTCGCTGCCGATTTCCAGTGCGCTGAGCCCGGCTGCAAGCGCGGCCGAAGCCCCGCCGGATGAGCCACCGGGTGTCCGCGTGAGATCCCAGGGATTGTTCGTGGTGCCGTGGATCGGATTGAACGTCTGCCATTGTGCGAGCAGCACCGGCACGTTGGTCTTGCCGAACACGATCGCGCCAGCGTCGATCAGGCGTTGCACCGCGCCGGCATTGGCACCCGCCCGGTTGTCGCGAAACTGCGGCAGGCCCCAGGTGGTGGGCAGTCCGACCACATCGAACGATTCCTTGACCGTCATCGGCAGACCGTGCAATGGGCCGAGGCGCCCGCCGCGCGCCCGCGCGCGATCAGCCGCCCTGGCCCGCTTGCGCGCCCCATCGAGATCGAACGCGATGATCGCGTTGAGGGCGCCATTGAACTGCTCGATACGTCGAATGTGATGGTCCAGCAGTTCCAGGCTTCCCACGCGTCCGGCGCGCAGATCGCGCAGCAACGCGGTGGCCGAACGCAAGGCGAGATCGGGCATGGCGCGACAGGTCTCTTGTGCTTGTGCAGGAATCGGGATCGTAGCCGGTAACGCAGGATCCGTACGCACGGCGATCCGCCGGCTTATCCTTAAACGCGCGCGGCTCGCGGACGCAACGCCCCGGCGCTGGACGCGGGCGTCAGTCGCTCGGCAATGAACTCGCGCGCGCGGAAGATGCGCGTGCGCACCGTGCCGATCGGCACTCGCAGTTGCGTCGCAATCTCCTTGTACTGCATGCCGTCGACTTCGTAGAGCAACAATGCCTCGGCCAGATCGGGCTGCAATCTCGCCATGGCACCCTCAAGCGCCACGACAATCTGCTTGGCGAGCAGCTCGCGCTCGGGATCAGCCTCATCGCGGGCGTCGAAGTCCGCATTGGCCTCGCCGACTTCGTCGTCGCAGAGATCATCGCGCAGCACGATGGTGTGGCGCTGCCGCGTGACATGGTTGAGCGCGGCGTTCGTGGCAATACGGTAGAGCCAGGTGTAGAACGTGCTTTGCGATCTGAACGATGCCAGGCCACGGTAGGCCTTGATGAAGATCTCCTGCACCAGATCTTCTACGTCGGCCGGGCGCTTGACGTAGTGGCTGACGCGCCGGGTGATCCGCTGCTGATACTT
>CADEDU010000166.1 GCA_902826155.1 uncultured beta proteobacterium | reverse complement strand
TGTCCGGCAGCGACTGGAACACCGAGAAATTGCAGAAGTAGATGTCGGAGAGGATGGACTCGATGTCTTCGAGCTCCTCGGGCACCTCGTCGAGCTTGCGCGTGAGGTCGCGCACCTTCGCGCAAGTCGCCCAGTAGAGCCGCTCGGCCAGGCCGCGCTGCTCGAGCGTCAGCAGGCCGAGGTTGAACATCTGCAAAACCTGGTCGCGCGCGGTCTGCGCGTCGTGATAGCACTCGACGACGCGGCGCTCGGTGACCGTGCGATACGCGTCGAGCAGGTCGCGCACCGGCTGTGGCAGCGTCACGCCGCTCTCCTGGTCTTCCTTGCCAGTGACCTTGAACTGATCCAGCGCCGACGTGCCGAGCGTGTTGAAGATCAGCACGCTGTGATGCGCGGCGATCGCGCGGCCGGATTCGCTGACGATCATCGGGTGCGCGATCTTGCGCGCGTTGCACACGTTCGCGATGCGGTACACGACGTCGTTGGCGTACTCGTTGAGCGTGTAGTTCATCGACGACGCGAAGTTCGTCCCGCTGCCGTCGTAATCGACACCCAGGCCGCCGCCCACGTCGATGTACTGCAATCCCGCGCCCAGGATCTTGAGTTCGGCGTACACGTGCGCGAGCTCGTTGATCGCGTCCTTCACGCGGCGGATGTCCTGCAGCTGGCTGCCCGGATGACAATGCACGAGCTGCAGGCAGTCGAGCATGTCCTTCTTGCGCAGGATCTCCACCGCTTCGAGGATCTCGGTGATGAACAAGCCGAACTTCGACTTGTCGCCCGCGGACTCGCGCCACTTGCCCGAGCCTTCGCTCGCGAGCTTCACGCGAATGCCGATCTTCGGCCGCACGTCGTACTTCTCGGCGATGCGCAGGATCGCCGGGAGCTCCTCGAAGTTTTCGACCACCGGGATGATGGTTCGGCCGAGCTTCGTCGCGATGATCGCGGCTTCGAGATAGGAGTCGTCCTTGAACCCGTTGCAGATGATCAGGCGGTCCGGCGCGTCGGCCGTCATGCCCATCACGCTCAACAGCTCGGGCTTGCTGCCGACTTCGAGACCGAAGCCGAACGGCTTGCCGTAGCGGTACACCTCTTCGACGACTAGGCGCTGCTGGTTCACCTTGATCGGGAACACCGCCGTGTACTTGTTCTGGTAGTCGTTCTCGGCGATCGCCTGCGCGAACGCGCCGTGCAGGTGCTTCAGGCGATGCGCCAGGATGTCGGAGAAGCGCACGACGACCGGCGTCGTGAGCTCGCGCTCCTTGAGGCCCTGCACCACATCGAAGAGATCGATCTCGCGCGCGGCGTCCATGTCGGGGCGCACGACGAGATGGCCGGCGGTGTTGACGCAGAAGTAACCCTTGCCCCAGGCGTTGACCTGGTAGAGCTCCGACGAGTCGTCGACGGACCACGCGATCGGGCGGGTGGGGCGGGGGGCTTCCTGCGAAAGCGGGTTGGGGTCGGCTGCCATTTTGGCGCGCACGATATCAAATAGGGTCTGCAAGTAAACGTCGGTGTTCACCTCCGATGTCGCCGACGGTCGATCTAATGGCCCCCCGTCGCCACCGGGCGCCGCGGATCGCGGATCCACTCGCTCCACGACCCGGCATAGAGCTTTCCGCCGGCGAGCCCGGCGTGTTCCAGTGCGAGCAGGTTGTGGCAGGCCGTCACGCCCGAGCCGCACATCGCGACCAATCCGGCCGGCGGCACCGATCCGAGCATCACGTCCCAGCGGCGGCGCAGTTCGTCCGCGGGCAGAAATCGTCCATCGGTGCCCAGGTTGGCCAGGAATGGATGATTGCGCGCGCCGGGGATGTGTCCTGCGAGCGGATCGATGGTTTCGTTGCGGCCGGCGAAGCGATCGGCGCCGCGCGCGTCCACGACCAGGTGGCCGGGGCGGGCCCGCAGCGCGTCCACCTGCGCCGAATCCACCCACGCACCCTCGCGAACCTGCGCCGTGAGCGTGCGCGGGGGCGGGCTGCGCACCTGCGCGGTGAGTGGCAGTCCGGCGGTGCGCCACGCCGCGATCCCACCGTCCAGCACGGCAACCGCGTCATGGCCGATCCAGCGCGCGAGCCACCACAGGCGCGCGGCATGCGCGCCATTCGCCTGGTCGTAGGCGACGATCTGACAGCGCGAGCCCACACCGAGCGCGCCGAGCCGCCGCGCGAGCGTGTCGGGGTCGGGCAGCGGATGCCGGCCGCTCTCAGGCGTGATCGCGCTCGAGAGATCGCGATCGAGGTGCAGGTACTGCGCGCCGGGCAGGTGAGCGGCGGCGAATTCGGCCTCGCCCCAGCCCGCATTCGTGATGTCGAAGCGGCAATCGAAGACGAGAAAATCGCCGTCGAGAGTCGCGAGCGTGGCGGCGTCGATTAATGTGGTGAAAGGGCGCATGCCGCATTTTACAATCGCGCACGATGACGATCGATGTTTACTGGGGCAGCGGCAGTCCGTACTCGTGGCGGGTGCTGCTCGCGCTCGAACACAAGGGCTTGCCTTACAACAGCCACGAGCTGTCGCTGGACGTACAGGAGCACAAGTCGCCGCACATGCTGGCGATGAATCCGCGCGGTCGCGTGCCGACGCTGAAGGACGGCGACTACGTCGTCTTCGAGTCCCTCGCCGTGATGTACTACCTCGACCGGAAGTATCCCGCGAAACCGCTGTTCGGCGATTCGCCGGAAGAGGGCGCGGTCATCATGCGCGTGTGCTGCGAGTACCAGGCGTACATCGAGGAACACGTCATGCGCATTTCGCGCGCGATTCTCCTGCGTCGCGGCGATCCGAACTCCGACGAAGTCACGTACTCGATGCACGTGGCCGCGGGTGAAGCGCGCACGATCGAGATGCGCCTTTCCAAGGGTGACTGGATCGTGGGAGACAAACCCGGGGCCGCCGACTACATGATCTATCCGGGCATCAAATTGCTGCTGCGCGCGCTCGCGCGGCCGGAGGCGCGCGAGCTCTCGTCGCGCTTCATGCCCGTCGAAGCGAATTATCCGGCGCTGGGCCGTTGGCTGACGCGCGTCGAAGCGTTGCCGGGCTTCGAACGCACCTATCCGCCGCACTGGCGCGACGCACCGTCCAGAGAGTGACCGCCTGACACCCCGCTCGGTGGCAACCACCACAGCGGGTTGGTACCCTCACGCCCTGTTTTTGACGGGTGTGGAAAATGGATAACAAAGTGCACGTCGAGTTTCCCGGGCGCATCGTCTTCATCGGATGCGGCAGCATCGGACAGGGCACGCTGCCGCTGGTGCTGCGCCACACCGGGATCCCGAAGGAACGCATCACGATCATCACGTCGGACGAGCGCGGCAAAAAGGTCGCGGCGGAGTACGGCATCAAGTTCGTGAACGTCACGCTGACGCGCGACAACTTCCAGCGCGAGCTCGACAAGTACATTGGCCGCGGCGATTTCGTGCTCAACGTGTCCGTCGACGTCTCCTCGATCGCGTTGATCAAGTTCTGCTGGTCGAAGGGCGCCATGTACCTCGACACGTGCATCGAACCCTGGCCCGGTGGCTACACCGACGTCACCATCCCGCATGCGAAGCGCACCAACTACGCGCTGCGCGAAGAGGCGCTCGGCCTGCGCAAGGAAAACGCGCGCGCGCCGACCGCGGTGCTGACGCACGGCGCGAACCCGGGTCTCGTCTCGCACTTCGTGAAGCAGGCGCTGCTCAACGTCGCCGGCGACACCGGCATCGACGCGGGTACGCCGAAGACGCGCGACGATTGGGGCCAGCTCGCGCGCAAGCTCGGCATCAAGGTCATCCACATCGCCGAGCGCGACACGCAGCTCTCCGCGAAGCCGAAAGAGTTCAACGAATTCGTCAACACGTGGTCGGTGGACGGCTTCGTGAGCGAAGGCCAGCAACCGGCCGAGCTCGGCTGGGGCACTCACGAGAAGAACTTCCCGCGCGACGGCAAGCGCTACGATTTCGGCAGCGGCTCTTCGATCTACCTGATGCAGCCCGGTGCGGCGACGCGCGTGCGCACGTGGACGCCGAAGGCCGGGCACTTCCACGGCTTCCTGATCACGCACGGCGAGGCCATCTCGATCGCAGACTATCTATCGGTGCGCCAGAGTTCCGAGGTCGTGTACCGGCCCACGTGTCACTACGCCTATCATCCGAGCGATTCCGCCGTGGTGTCGGTGCACGAATTCGCGGGCCGCAACTGGCACCTGCAGGACCGCCAGCGCATCCTCATGGACGAGATCATCGGCGGCATCGACGAGCTCGGCGTGCTGCTCGCGGGTCACAAGAAGAATGCGTACTGGTTCGGCTCGCAGCTCTCGATCGACGAAGCGCGCAAACTCTGCCCGCACAACAATGCCACGAGCCTGCAGGTCACCGTGTCGTGCCTGTCGGGAATGATCTGGGCGATGGAGAACCCGAATGCGGGTCTCGTCGAGCCGGACGAGATGGACTTCAAGCGCAATCTGCAGATCGCGATGCCGTACCTCGGCACCGTGACGGGCGCCTACACCGACTGGACGCCGCTGCACGATCGCGAGCGGCTGTTCCCCGAGGATCTCGACAAGACCGATCCCTGGCAGTTCAAGAACGTTCGCGTGTAAACGGGTGGGGACAGGCTTAAGCCTGTCCCCACACTTCAGGACAGGCTTAAGCCTGTCCCCACACCTCAGGACAGGCTCAAGCCTGTCCCCACTGCACCAGATGACGCAGCGCGCCGTCGAGGTCCGGGTGCGCAAAGGTGAACCCGGCGTCGGCCAGGCGCCGCGGCGCGACACGCTGACCCTTCACGAGCAGCTCGGCCATCTCGCCGAGCGAGAGACGCAGTAGCGCCGCGGGTATCCGCAGCAGCAACGGGCGATGCAGCGCCCGTGTCAGCGCCTGCTGGAACTCCCGCTGCCTCACGGGGTGCGGGCCAACGGCGTTCACGGCGCCGCTCCACGACGACTCCCCGATCACCCGATCGACGATCCGCAGCAGGTCGTCGATGTGGATCCACGACATCCACTGCCGTCCGTCGCCGATGACCGCGGCGCCGCCGAGTCGCGCGGCGAGCGCGAGCTGGCGGAGGATTCCGCCGTCCGAGCCCAGCACGAGCCCGATGCGCAGGTTGACCACGCGGATGCCGAGCGCTTCGGCCGGGTGAGTCGCGGCTTCGCGCGCCACGCAGAGCTGCGACTGGAACATCGCCTGGGGCGGCGAGCGTTCGTCGAACCACGCGTCGTCGCCGGGTCCGTAATAGCCGATCGCGCTGGCGCTCACGAGCACCGCGGGGCGCGTGGCGCGGGAGGCGCACCAGGCGATCACCGCCTCGGTCGTCTTCACGCGGCTGTCCACGAGCACGCGACGTCGCGCCGCGGTCCACGGCGGGCCGATGGCGGCGGCGCCCGCGAGGTTCACGATCGCGTCGATCGGCGCGTCCGCAGGAATCTCGCTCAACGCCGCGACGGCGTGCACGCCGGGAAGCCGCCGCTGCGCGCGCGCGGCGTCCCGACTCCAGACCCAGACTGCGACGCCGCGCGACCGGAACGCGCGGATCGCGTGGCCGCCGATGAAGCCGGTGCCACCGGTGAGCAACACGCCGCGAACATTCATGGCAAATCCTCCGTCATGCAGAAGCGGCCGGTCTGGAAGAACATCTCTCCGAACCATGGATGCATGACGATCATCGTGAAGCGAAACCACCCGTGCCCGAGGTCGATGTGCTCGACGCGCGTCGTGCCGGGAGAGAAGAAGGCGGGCAGGGGGAGCCGCAAGCCGACGCCGAAGTCGCCCGGCGACAGATCGAAATAATAGCCGCGGCTGGTGAATACGAGCACCCCGCCTTCCTCCGTCACGGTGAGCAGCATGTTCAGCCGCGCGGGCAGCTTCTCGATGAGTTCGCCGCCGGCGACCACCTTGGTGGACGTCACTTCGTGGCGAGCGCCATCGGCCCAGAGGTAGTTGCGATGCCAGGCGACTCCGTCGCGGGTCGCGCGCACGCGGACACTTGTCTGCACGTTCTCGCCACTGCGTGGTACGACGGGCGTGCCGACCAGCGTTTCCAACCACGCGAACGCGCGTCCGAGCTGGCTGGCGCGCACGAGTTCGAATGCGCCCGCGTACGTGACATCCGGTGCGCTCTCCGCGAATCGCTCACGCATCGCCTCCGGCAGGCGCTGCCACGCTTCGCTGCTGAGCAGG
>CADEDU010000165.1 GCA_902826155.1 uncultured beta proteobacterium | reverse complement strand
ACCGCCACCAAGACGCGGCGATACGTGAATCTCGTCAAGCACACCAAGGCGCGCGTTACCGACACGCGCAAGGGCTGGCCGGGCCTGCGCATGGTGCAGAAGTACGCGGTGCGCGTGGGTGGCGCGCACAACCACATCATGAACCTCACCAATTGCATCCTGGTGAAGGACAACCACATCAAGATCGCCGGCAGTATCAAGAACGCCATCGAGATCCTGCGCGCGCGTGCGCAGCACACCTTCAAGATCGAAGTGGAGTGTGAATCACTCGATCAGGTGAAGGAAGCGCTCGATTGCGGTGTCGAGGTGATCATGTTCGACAACATGGATCTCGACGAGATGAAGGCCGCGCAGAAGTTCGTGAACGGCCGCGCGATGACCGAGGCGTCCGGCGGCATCAACGAGACGACCATCGTGCCGATCGCCGAAACCGGCGTGGACGTGATCTCGGTGGGCGATCTCACCCACACGGTGAAAGCGCTCGATATCAGCCTCGACGTACGCGACATCAAGCCCAGCGCGGTCCGCACGATCGAGCGGCTGCGCTCGGCGGGGCGGGGATGAGCGACCCCTACGCCGTCCAACGTCCCACTGCAGCGGACCGTCTCGCCGACGGGCGACTCGCACAGGCAGCGCTGGCGCGCCGCTATGACCGACTGCTTCCGGGCAAGGTCGGCATCGTCGTCGCGCTCGATGCCGATTCGGTCGACGAGTGCAAGCGTGTCATCGAACTCACTACGCGCGTCGACGGCGTCGCCGGCTACAAGGTCGGACTCACCACGGTGCTCCGACTCGGTCTGGCTGAAGCGATCCAGCAGCTTCGCGCGGTGACCGAACTGCCGCTCATCTACGATCACCAGAAGGCCGGGCCCGACGTGCCCGACATGGCAGCCAAGTTCACCGCGACGGCCCGCGCCGCTGGCGTCGACGGATTGATCCTGTTTCCGATCGCCGGGCCGCGTGCAGTCGATGGCTTCGTCGGTGAGGCGATGAAGAACCGCGTGCTGCCCATCGTCGGCGGTGATCTGCCGTTTCCCGACTACAACGCGAGCGGCGGCGGGTACGTGATCGACAATGCGCTCGATCTCATCTTCGCCCGTGCGCTCGCACTGGGTGCCGATCACTTCGTGGTGCCCGGCAACACCGTGGCCAAGCTCACCCACCACGCATCACGTCTGCGCGAGCAGCTCGAGCAACCCACGTTTCTCGTCCCAGGGATCGGCCCGTTAGGCGGCACGATGGACAGCGTGGTGCGTGCCGCGCGCGGCGCGCGTGTGTTCGGCGTGGTCGGGCGCGCTGTGTATGCAGCCAAGGATCCAGCCGACGCAGCCAAGCGGCTGGTGGCTGAAGCCCTCGCGGCCGCATAGCTTGCTGCACGCTCGATGACCGACGATCGACCCGCGGTGCTGTTCGACTGGGGCGACACGCTCGTCGTCATTCCCGGCATGCTCAACGCGCCCGATGCGCATCTGGCATGCGCGCGCGAGGTGTACCAGCGCGATTACGCTGCCAGCATTGCCGCGCGATCGCGTCCGCTCGACGTCGAACGCTTCATCGCCGTCTACTTCGCTGCGGCGAAGCACCAGATCAAGCGATCGGCCGAGACGCTGCGCGAACACAATTTCCAGGATCGGCTGCGCATGACCTTCGCCGAATGCGGAGTCGACGGTGCGCTCGACGATCAAGCGATCGACGCGTTCGCGCATGCGCTGTCGATGCAGGTGCTGTCGCAGGCGCGGCTGGTCGACGGTGCCGCCGAGGCGGTGCAGCGCCTGGCAAGCCGATTCCGTCTGGGACTGCTCTCCAACTATCCGATGCCGGCCGTGGTGATTGGTACGCTCGAGCGTTTCGGCATGACCGACGCATTCACGCGCGTGACGATCTCGGGCGAGATGGGCTGGATGAAGCCGCATGCCCGCGCCTACGAAGCATTGCTCGATGGCTTCGTGCGTGTGCCGGCGCGTGCAGTGTTCGTCGGCGACAACCTGGAGAACGACGTGATTGGCCCGAAGCGGCTTGGGCTCAAGACTGCGTGGTTCGCGCCGGGTAAGGCGACGCCCGATGAGCCGGCGCTCGACTTTCATGCGCACACGCTCGGCGAAGTGGTCGAGTGGTGCGAACAGAGCCTGCTTTGACAATGTCGATCGAATCCAATCTCCTCATCGACGGCCAGTTCATGCCTGCGCTGTCCGGCGCAACATTTGCGGCGGTCAGTCCGCGCGACGACGCAGTGCTCGCGCAGGTGGCCAAAGCAGGCGTCGAGGACGTCGACCGCGCCGCGCGCGCCGCACGCAAGGCTTTCGACGATGGCAAGTGGTCGGGCATGATGCCCACCGAGCGCGGCACGTACCTGCGCCGAATCGCCGACCAGCTGCGCAAACACGCCGACGAGATCGCGCGCGTCGAGACGCTGAACGGCGGCAAGACGATCGCCAACTCGAAGAACGAAGTCGACGCCGCGGCGAAAGTGTTCGAGTACTACGCCGGCGCGGCCGACAAGTTCTTCGGCACGACGATTCCGATGGGCGCGGGCGTGGTCGATTTCACCTTGCGCGAACCCGTTGGTGTGGTGGCCGCGATCACGCCATGGAACTTTCCGATCCTGGCTGCAGCATGGAAGTGCGCACCGGCGCTTGCGGTCGGGTGCACCGTGATCCTGAAGCCCGCGAGCTACACGCCGCTCACTGCCCTCATGCTCGGCTGCGCCGCGCTCGATGCGGGTGTGCCGCCGGGCGTGCTCAACGTACTGCCCGGTCCCGGTGCAGCGCTGGGTGAGGCGATCGCGCGGCATCTGCTGATCGACAAGCTCTCGTTCACCGGCGAAACGCGCACTGGCGCTGCGTTGCTGAAGGCCGGCGCCGACGACATGAAGCGCATCACGCTGGAACTGGGCGGCAAGAGTCCGAACATCGTGTTCGCCGATGCCGATTTGCCGAAGGCGGCGAAGGCAGCGGTGTCGGGTGGATTTGGCAACGCAGGCCAGAGCTGCTCCGCACGTACCCGCGTGTTCGTCGAGGCGAGCGCGTGTGAGCGCTTCATCGAGCTGTTTGCGCAGGCTGCCGCGCAGTTCCGCGTGGGTGATCCGCTCGATCCGGTCACCGAGATGGGCCCGCTGGTCTCGGCCAATCAGTGGCGCGCGGTGAAGGGCTACGCTGAACTCGCGCAACAGGAAGGCGGCACGCTCGTGTGCGGTGGCGATCGTCCGGCTCATCTGCCCGATGGGCACTACTTCGCGCCGACCATCGTGCGCGGCCTCACCAATGCCACGCGCACCGCGCAGGAAGAAATCTTCGGTCCGGTGGTGGTGGTGATTCCGTTCACCGACGAAGCCGAAGCGGTGCGGCTGGCCAACGACAATCAATACGGCCTCAACGGCTCGGTGTGGACGCGCGATATCGGTCGCGGCCTGCGCATGGCCAGGCGGGTGAAGAGCGGCATGATCAGCATCAACTCGCACGGCAGCGCGAGCCGCTTCGGGTACCTCGCGCCGTTCGGCGGCTTCAAGAAATCCGGCCTCGGCCGCGAACTGGGCATGCACGGGCTCGAGCTGTACACCGAACTCAAGAACGTTTTCATCGACATCGAAAGCTGAGCTGCACGCATGAACGCACCTGAACAGCACACCTACGCACTCATTGGAGGCCGTTTGATCGACGGGTCCGGCGGCGAGCCCGTTGCAAACGCCGCAGTGGTAGTCGAGCGTGGGCGCATCGTCGCGGCTGGTCGTGCCGATCAGGTCACGTTGCCCAAAGACGCGACACGCATCGACGCATCGGGGCTTACGGTGCTGCCCGGCATCATCGATTGCCACGTGCACGCCACGTATCGCGCGCGCGACATGCGCCAGCATCTGCTCAACGCGCCCACCTACAACGTGCTGCGCTCGACGCAGATCATGGCCGAGACGTTGGAGTGCGGCGTGACCACCGTGCGCGACATGGGCGGCGCCGACGCGGGCTTCAGGCAAGCGGTGGAGGAAGGCCTCGTCGCGGGCCCGCGGCTGCTGATCTCGCTTGTCATGATTTCGCAGTCGGGGGGGCATGGCGATGCGTGGCTGCCCGCGGGCTTGCGCATCCAGAAGCGCGCTTGGTTACCAACGCCCGTGGCTGACGGTGTCGACGAGGTGCGCAAGCTCGTGCGTCAGGTGCTGATGGCCGGCGCTGATTTCGTGAAGATCTGCGCCACCGGCGGCATCACCTCCGTCACCGACACCTGGGATGAAGCGCAGTTCACCGTCGAGGAGCTGCAGGTGGCGGTGAGCGAGGCGGCCATGCGGCGCAAGCGCGTGGCGGTGCACGCCGAAGGCATCGACGGCATTCGCACCTCGCTCGACGCGGGCGTGCATTCGCTCGAACACGGCTGGTTCATCGACGAGCGCGCCATCGACAGCATGGTCAAGCAAGGCACCTGGTGGGTGCCCACGCTCGCGTTGGTACCGCTCTCAGTGGAGCACCGCAAGAAAAACGCCGCGTGGAACGCACAGCAGCTTGCGAAGGAAGACGCCAAGGACGCCGAGATCTTCGCCAAGATGCAGGCACAGATTCCGATCTATCGCGAGGCGGCGCGCCGCGGCGTGAAGATCGCATTCGGCACCGACCAGTCGCACCGGCTGCTGGTGGGCGAGAACCTGGTCGAGCTGCAATTCATGGTCGAGTGGCTGGGCATGTCGCCGATGCAGGCGATCGTCGCTGCCACCAGCCGCGCAGCCGAATGCATCGAGCGGCCAGAGCTCGGGGCGATCGCGCCGGGCAAAGTGGCTGACTTGCTCGTGGTCGACGGCGATCCGCTTGCCGACATCAAGCTGCTCAACGACCGCAAGCGCATTCGTCTGGTCATGAAGGACGGGCGCGTGTGGCGCGACACGCTTCGCGCCTAGACCACCTGGAGCACAAAGGAAACCCATGTTCCCGACCGAACACCTCGACGCCGCTACGCGCGCACTGACGCTGGCCAAAGACGCCGGCATCCGCATCGCCACCGCCGAAACCGTTACCGCCGGACTCGTCTCGGCGTGCCTGACCTCGGTGTCGGGCGCCTCGCAAGTCTTCGAGCGCGGCTTCGTGCTCTATCACGACAGCGCCAAGGCGACCGGTCTCGGCGTACCCGAATCAGTCGGCAAGGAGCACGGCGCCGTGAGCGCTGAAATCACGCAGGGCCTTGCCGAAGGCGCACTCAAACACTCGAGCGCGGGCGTGTCGGTGGCCGTAACCGGTTACGCCGGCCCCGGCGGCGGCAACGCCAAGAACCCGGTGGGCACCTGCTTCATCGCCGCTGCGCGTACCGGGCGCGCGACCATCGTCGAGCGTCACGTGTTCAGCGGTGATCGCAACGCGGTGCGGATGGCGGCGGTGGGAGCAGCGGTGGCGTTGTTGGTGAAGCAACTCGGGTAGCTCGTGGTCTGATTTGTTGACGCGAAACTCGCGCGCCACACCGGCACTCCTGTCATGTCCTTCGTTGGCGTCATAACCTCCATGTGCGTGCCTTCGGCTTACGCGCCAGAGTCGCTGACCTCATTTGAGGAAATTGCCAGCGTTCATTGTGATCAGAATACGTTCCTGCACGCTTCTTCCCGCAATGGCTGGCTGAATCAGTGCCTATCGGAGCTTGCTCAAACCTACGGGCTGTCCGCGTTCCCCAGCAAAGCAAAGCCATTGCTCAATCTGGGTGCGGAGTCACTCTCCAAGCCAATAACGGAGCTGCGTGCACTACTCGAACTCTTCGCTGCCGACCCATTGAAGATTCCTGAATACGCACGCTGGCAAGCAACCGCCGAGGCGTTGGCGTGCGTGGCGCTTCCCGCGCCGCAATCGTTTCTTGAGGCACGAGCGGCATTTGAAGAAGCCAATGCCGATGGCGAAGGCCAGGACCTCCCGGAGCTCCTGGCCTTGCTTTGGTGCCAGCTTCGACTGATGGAGCACGCGCGCGACAATCGGCTGAATTTCGTTTCGAGTGAACTGACGTGACGGATGGCCCTGCGCCTAATCAGACCTCACTAGGGGGCTTCATTTCGTCTGGTGCCGGCAGGCCAAGTGAAGCGCCAACGCTTGCTGAGCCGGCACGTGCGAGTTGGACTGCTCCGCCGCGTTTGCGTAGTGGAACGAGTGCCTAAGTTGTGACCCTTTCACGGTGGAGGCGCAATCGCGAACATGCCTTTATCCCCGCCCACTTCATCCGCGGAACGCCGTGTCCTGGTGTGGATGCTCGCGTTGTTCTTCGTGGTGGCCGTGTTGGTCATCGCCGTGACGTGGTGGCGCAAGAGTTCGGCTTGCGCCACTAGCTGCACTGCGGCCGGGCATGCGGGCAGTCAGTTGGTATCGACCGGGGGTGGGCGCTTTGGAATGACTGTCCAATGCCAGTGCGTGGGCACCCCTGCACGCAAGAAATAGCCCCCCGCGGGTGACAGCGTG
>CADEDU010000164.1 GCA_902826155.1 uncultured beta proteobacterium | reverse complement strand
CTACACCTTGAGATTCTCCTCCGCCAGTGACTTGCGCTCCGTCATGTTGAACCGACCGTCGTAGATCGGCCCTTTGCCGGTGGTCGGGCCCTGGTACTGCACGAACAGCATCAGGCCGCCGGTTTCGGTGGAGAGTGATTCTTCGAAGTGCGGATCGGGGTAGTGGATCATGGTGCCCGGCCCGACGGTGCGCTCGCCGATTTTGAAGGTGCCTTCGAGCACGTACCAGACCTGCGCAAAGTCGTGGCGATGCAGCGGGTGATGCGCGCCCGGCTCGTAGCGCACGAAGCCGGCATTGGGCTCGGTGGGATTCTCCGGACGCGGATGGAACAGCATCTTCGACAGCTGGCCGGGAAAGCGCAGCGTCTCCCACTCCATGTCGTCGATGTGGCGGAAACGTCCGGGTAGATCGCGCGATTCGCTCATGCTTGTCTCCTGTGCCATGCCCGAGAGCACAGGCTCTCGAGCGCGTTGGTCCGAACAGCGATCGTACCGAAGCCAGCCGCCGCGCGGTTCAGCGCTGCAACATGAAGCGCAGCGCTTCGGCGTTGCTCGGGCTGATCTGCAGCACTTCGCGGAACGCATTGATCGCTTCGCCGCGATCGCCCACGTTCCACAGCGACTTGCCCAGGTTCAGGTACGCCTGCAGGTTGTTGCGGTCGGTCTTGAGGTACTCGCGAAAGAACCCGATCGCGCCGCGATAGTCGCTCTTGCCGAACGCCTGCATGCCGCCGTCGAACATCGAGCGCACCAGTTCGCTGCGTTCGCCGCCCGCTCCAGCAACCCCCAAGCCCTTCACGAACGAGTCGAGCGCAGGCGCGAACTGTCCACTGCCGAGGAACGCCTTGCCCATGTTCAGGTACGCGGTGGCGTTGTTGGGCTGCAGCTTGATGTAGTCGCCCAGATAGCCGATCGCCTGGTTGTACTGCCCCGATTGCACTGCCGCCAGCCCGCCGCCAAGCAGCGATTCGGCCAGGGCCGCGATCACGTCGGTGCCGTTGGGCGAGAGCTGATACGCCTGCTTGCCGTTGTTGATGGCCTCGCTCCAGTTGCCTTTGCCGATGTAGGAGCGTGCCAGACCCAGATAGGCCGGCCAATGTTTGACGTCGAGCTTGACCGCCTGCGCGTACTTGCCGATCGCCTGGTCGTACTGCTTCGCGGCGAAGAACTGCTGCGCCTCGCGCATCAGCGCGGCGATCTGCTCGACGAGCGACAAGGTCTGCAGACACCCTGCGAGCGCGATGGCGATGGCCACGAGCGCATAACGTGCCTTCAGTTGCAGGCTGATTGGTTTGCTTCCCAGCGCACTATCGACACGACGCCCTATGCCGCGACTCCCTATGCCACGACTCCTCATGCCACGACTCCTTTTTGTTCGGGTTGTTCAAGGAGAGGAACCATCGCGGATAGCATACTCGCAACCCTGCGGCGCTCGGCAGTCACGGTCGGGCGCCCGACGTCAGCAATCGTTTGCGCGCGGAGCCGCAACGGACCAAGCGCGGGCAATTTCTCAATGGAGCACTCATGAAGAGCTTCTGGATCGACGGCGACACCATGGCACTGGTGCCGCGCGACGTACCCCAACCCGAGCTGCGGCCCGGCACCCTGCTCACGCGCATGCGGGCGGTGGCGCTCAATCGCGGCGAGTTCATCGCCGGGCACGGCCTGCACGCACCGGGGTCGATGAAGCCCGCAGGTTACGAAGGTGCCGGCGAAGTGTTGGCGGTGGGCGAAGGGGTGACGAACATTCGCGTCGGCGATCGGGTGTTCGGTCGCGCCGATGCCGCCTTCGCCGAGGTGGCGCGCATGCACGCCAACGAAACCGCCCTGATGCCGGCGAGCCTCGAGTGGACCAGCGCCGCCGGGGCGAGCATCACCTACGTCACCGCGAGCGAGGCGCTGTTCACCGAGGGCGATTGCCGACCCGGCGACTGGGCGGTCGTCACCGGCGCATCGTCCGGAGTCGGCGTCGCCTGCGTGCAGCTGGGCAAAGCGCACGGCTTCCACACGTTCGGCATTACCGGATCGACCGCAAAGCTGCAACGGCTCAAAGCACTAGGCATGACCGCAGGCGTCGCCACGCGCGAACCGAATTTCGCCGCGACAGTGCGCGAGCTGACGGGCGGCGAAGGCGCGAAGGTTGCGGTCAACAATTCGGGCGGCGTACTGCTGTCGGAGTCGCTGCGCGCGCTGCGCTATCGTGGCGTGCAGGCGATCGTCGGTTACGTCGACAACGACGTGCATCCGCGGTTCGATCTGATCGAGGCGCACGTCAATCGGCTGCGCGTGGTGGGCATCAGCTTCAAGCGCCGCTCGCAGGCCGAGCGCGGCGAAGCGTGGCGCGGGTTCGAACGGCACGTACTCCCGCATCTGGCCAGCGGCGCGATCAAGCCGCCGGTCGATCGTGTGTTCGCGTTCGATGAGCTGCCCGCCGCACGCACCTACATGGAATCGGATCAGCACATCGGCAAGATCGTGGCGGTGCTGTAGCCGGAAACTTCGGCGCTGCAGTGCGGGCCTGATGCCTTGAGGCTTGCGAGCATGATCGTTCGCGCGGCGGCGTGTCAGCGCCGCGCCTCGTGGCGCGCCACCCATACCGTCGCCGCCACGATCACCAGCCCGCCGATGATCGTCGCCTGGCTCGGTGGATCGCCGAACACCACCAGGCCGATCGCGGTGGCCCATACCAATTCGAGAAACTTGACCGACTGCGTGGCCGAAGCATCCGCGACCCGCAGCGCGCGGCCATTGCAGTACTGCCCCGCGGTGCCGAGGATGCCGCACAGGATGAACAGCGCCCATTGCGTACCGCTCGGCCATTGCCAATGCGCGAGCGCGAACGGCAAGGTAAACAACCCCACCAGCATCGCCTGCCACACCACGATCACCTCGACGCGATCGCTGCGCGTGAGCACCTTGTTGATGAGCAGCGAGGCTGCGAGCAACGGTTGGGCCGCCAGCATCACCAGGTTGTACAGCCCGCCGCTGCCCGCGAGTTTCGGTGCGAGCACGATGATCACACCGCCGAAGGCGATGATCGCGGCCAGCCAGCGCACACCGGCCATACGTTCGCCGAGGAACCAGGCGGCGCCGATCATCACGAAGATCGGTACGGTGAAGCCGATCGCGGCGCTGTCGGCCAGCGGAATGTGCGGCAGCGCGGCGAACCAGGTTAGCAGCCCGAGTGTGTGCACGCCGCCTCGGATCAACTGACCACGCAGATTGTTGGGGCGAAACGCGGCGAAGCCGCTCGACAGCACCCACGGCGCCATGACGACCACGCCGAGCGAATAGCGCAGGAACTGCGTCTGCGTCGGGTCGAGCTGTTGCGCGAGCTGCCGCAGGAACGTGTTGAGCACGGTGAAGATCACGCCTGTGGCCGTCGCCCACAGCATGCCGCGGATGGCCGGGCTCAATTGGTCGAGCGTGGTCTTCACGATCGACCCGCTGCGGTCGGACGCGGCGCAATGGCCGGGCAGTCGCGCCCCTGGGCGTCATGGGGGTCGTGGCGGTTGAAAGCGCGGCGCGGTCGTCCCGCTCGTTGGACTTGCTGGGGAGGCACGGCACAGAGCATAGTGCAGCCTCTTCCCACACGACAGTCGAGCGCCGTACGCAGAGCCGGCCGCAAGTAGCGCGCGCCCCGCTCACAATGTTGGACGCTCGCTTCGCATGGCCGCCCACGCGCCCAATCGCATCCTCGCCGGCATCCTGTTCATGTGCGCCGCGGCGAGCCTGTTCGCGACGATGAACGGGCTGGTCAAGTGGTTGACCAGCTACTTCGACTCGATGCAGATCGTGTGGGCGCGCACGCTCGGCCATCTGATACTGGTGCTGGTGCTGTTCATGCCCAAGCGCGGCATCGGCATCTTGCGCAGCAACCAGCTCAGCGCGCAGCTCACGCGCTCGGTGCTGCTGCTGGGTTCGACCATTTGCGCCTTCACCGCACTGCGCTTCATCACGCTCGCCGACTCGGCGACCGTGAGCTTCACCGCGCCGCTGCTGGTGACGATGCTCGCGGTGCCGATGCTCGGCGAACGGCTCTCGGCGCGGCGCCTCGGTGCGGTGATCGCGGGCTTCGTCGGCGTGCTGATCGTGATCCGCCCCGGCAGCAGCGTGTTCCAGTGGGGGTCGCTGTTGATGCTCGGCGCGTCGCTCTTCTACGCGCTATACCAGCTCTACACGCGTCGCGTGTCGAGCACCGATGCGCCCGAGACCTCAGTCGTGTACAGCGCGCTGGTGGGCACCGTGGTGATGAGCGCGATCGTCCCGTTTTTCTGGACCACGCCGCAGCGCCTGACCGAGACGCTGGTGCTCGCAAGCACCGGCATCTTCGGCGGCGTGGGGCATTACTGCGTGGCGCGCGCGCTGGCTTATGCGCCGGCGAACATCGTGTCGCCGTTCAACTACGCCCAGCTCGTGGTCGCGGTGCTGGTGGGCTTTCTCCTGTTCGGCGACCTGCCCACCGTCTACACCTGGATCGGCGCGGCGATCATCATCGCGAGCGGCCTGTTCGTCGGCTGGACCGAATCGCGCCGACGCTTTTGAGCGTCTGATCGCCCCGCGCGGCGTCCCTCGGCGCTCCGGGTGCGCCTCTATTCCAGAAATTCCGCCTTGGGCTGATCGCCGGCCTGGATCGAGATCAGCAGCCCGTACTCGTTAGGGTCGCCCTCGGTGATGTTCACGAAGCGCCGCGGCACGAACGACGGCACCGAACACAGATCCATGTGATCGAGATCGACGTGCTGGTCGGCCTTCTCGCCCCAGATCACGCGCCAGCGTCCCTTCACCGCGATGAACGTCTCGTTGGTGTCATGGTTGTGCAGCTTCGGGCCATTGCCGGGCGTGGCCTCCACGTACGAGAGCGTGAACCCCTCGTTGATCGGAATCGCCGAGAGCGGATCGTTGCCGCCGTCGACCACCAGCCCGGTACCAACCACCAGATAGTTGCGCCGCTCGTGCCCGGGAAGCTGGCTGTCGGGATAGCGCTGCGGCGGAAACACGAGCTTCTTGTAGCGCGCCACGCGCTTGAGCATTTGCTCCATCGATACCGGCTTCACCGCCATGCTCTGCTTGACTTCCATCGTCCACCTCCATTGGCTCGATCACTGCAGCTTGATGCCCGCGTCCTCTACGACTATGGCCCGTTTCGTCACTGCGCTGCGTCGTTCTAGTCCGCCTTGATGTTCGCCGCGCGGATCACACGACCCCACTTGTCGAGATCGTTGCGCATGATCGCGCCCAGCTCATCGGGCGAGGTTGCGCGCGGCTCGATCCCTTGCGCCAGCAAACGCTCGCGCAAGTCGGGCATTGCCGAAGTTTGGGCGATGTCGGCGGCGAGCTTGGCCAGGATGTCTTTGGATAAACCCGCCGGCGCCACGAATGCAAACCAGGTTCCGGTCTCGAAGCCGGGGTAGCCCGATTCCGCGACCGTGGGCAGATCGGGCGTGGTGGGCGAGCGCGCAAGGCCGGTGGTCGCGATCGCGCGCAGCTTGCCTGACTTCACATGTGGCAACGCCGATAGCGGATTGTTGAACATCGCCTGCACCTGACCGCCGATCAGATCGGTGGTCGCGGGCGCCGCCCCTTTGTACGGCACGTGCACGATCTCGATGCCTGCCGCTCCGCGCAGCAATTCATTGGCGAGATGGGTCGGCGTGCCGCTACCGGCCGAGCTGAAGGTGAGCTTGCCGGGATGCGCCTTGGCATGCGCAATGAGCTCGCGCAAGTCGCGCACCGGTAGCGAAGGATGCGTGACCAGTACCAGCGAGTAGTAGGCGATCTGCGAGACCGGCGTGAAGTCCTTGATCGGATCGTAGTTGAGGTTGCTGTAGAGCGCGGCGTTCGTCACGTGACTGCTCGCGGCGAGCAACAGCGTATAGCCGTCGGCCGGTTGCTTCGCGACATGCTCGGAAGCGACGTTGCCGCCCGCGCCGGGGCGATTGTCGGCGACCACCGGCTGCGACCAGGCCTTGCTCAGTTTCTCGCCATACAGGCGACCGAGTGCATCGGCCGGCCCGCCCGGCGGGAACGGAATCACGATGCGGACCGCTTTCGCGGGATAACCACTCGTCTGCGCGGATGCGTTCGCGCACAACACGATCGCCGTCACTGCGAGCAATACCGAGGTCGTGCGCTTCATCGAGGATCTCACTGGTCGGGGAGAAAATCGGCGAGCTTCACCTGCGCGTAGTTCGCCGGCATCGCCTTGTCGAACCGGGCGCGTTCGCTCGGCATGGTCACCGGCGGCTTGGTCGCATCGATCATCCAACGCGTGCCGATGCGTTGATACGTCTCCACCCCGGGGACGATGGGTGAGATGTTGTCGAGCGCCCACACCTTGACGTTGGGCAGCATCACGACGTCTTCCTGGGCATGCACGCGCGTGGCGATCGACCACAGGATCTGGCGAACATCAGCCGTGTCGATGTCGTCATCGACCGCCACCGCCACCTTGGGCTGCTGGTAAGGGCCGCTCAGCGCCGCCATCAACGCGACCTTGGCCTGCCCGGCCACGCGCGGCCGCATCTTCAACAC
>CADEDU010000163.1 GCA_902826155.1 uncultured beta proteobacterium | reverse complement strand
CGAACACCAGCAAGCAGACGAGGGCCAGACAGGCGGACGCCACGAAGCCGAGTGATCCGATCGATGCGAGCGCACCGAGCGCCAACGCGGCACCGATTGCGGCGATGATGAGCCCGGGTCTTCCTTGTCCTTCGGCGCGGGAACACAGCGCCGTGCGCGCGACCCGCAGGAAAGAGTGTGGGTCGGGCGGCGCGGGCGGAACGTTCACGTACTTCCTGCGCCCCGCCCAGAAAATGACCGTGGCGATGAACATCAGGATCCCCGGCACGCCGAATGCCCACGCCGCGCCGTAGTTGCGCAGCAGGATCGGCATGAAAAGCGACGCAAAGAACGACCCGAAGTTGATGCTCCAGTAGAAGGCGTCGAACGCCACCTTCGCGATGTGTTTGTTGGACTGATCGAACTGATCGCCGACGAACGAGACGACGAGCGGCTTGATGCCACCGGAACCGAGCGCGATGAGAAAGAGGCCCGTGTAGAAACCCGTGCGATTGTCGTCGAACGCGGCGAGACACGCGTGACCCACGCAGTAGACGAGCGACAGCCACAGGATCGTGCGGTACTTGCCGAGCAGCCGATCGGCGATCCAGCCGCCGAGCAACGGAAAGAAGTACACGCCGATTACGAAGGAATGGAACACATCCTTGGCGATCCCGGCACGCTCGGCCTCCGGCGCGTACAGCAGGAGCGAGCTGACCAGGAACGGCGTCAGGATGTTGCGCATCCCGTAGAAGCTGAAGCGCTCGCATGCTTCGTTGCCGATGATGAACGGGATCTGCCGCGGCAACCGTGGGTTGGCGGATGGAGCTTGCAAGCTGCTTTCGGCGGTGGACATCTGAGGCTGGCCCGTCACTCGTTCGCTGGCGGGCACGGTGACGACAATCGTCTATGGGGTCAATACGCTGCCAGGGCTCGCGCCGGGCCGCGTTCATTCGAGCGGCCGCCACATTGCTGCCATCGGTCCTCACGCGGCAGTCCATACACCGCGCCCGCGAGATCAAAGGAGCGCTGCGGTACCAATCTGCGTTCGCATGCCACACCGGGTGGCCCCGACGGCCCCTGATGCCCTGAAGTCGGATCCTTCCGACGCGCTCGTTTGCTCGCGAACGTGCCGCGTAGTTTCCCGGAGTGCGCTACGCAACGACGCGCATGCGTCTCGCGACCCTTACGCGCATGCTTTTCGCATCCATCGACTGATCGAGGTGCGATTCATGATCAAGGCCCTCCGGAACGTGTGGGCTGCCGAGGTGTTGGCCGTGTGCCTGACCTTCGCGGTCGCCGACGTGGATGCCCAGGTGATGCCTCCGCAGGAGCGATGCCGCACGGAGAACCCGGGTCCGTCGTCCGACATGAGCCGGGCGCTCGATCGCGGCCGGCTATCGACCAGGAGCCGGGACCGCGGCATCGAGCAGGTGGAGCGCGCACGCGAGCCGGACCCGCGGGTCCTCGAGAGCCGACAGATCTCGCAACAGTTCGGCGCGACCCTCAAGTCCGCGCTGGAGCGCTCGATATCCGAGCGGGGCGCCGCGGCGGCGATCGAGATCTGCCGCGACGAAGCACCGCGCATCGCTGCGCAGCTCTCGGCCGAGCACGGTGTGAAGGTCGCGCGTACGGCGCTGAAAGTGCGTAACGCCGGCAACACTGCGCAGTCATGGCAAGCCGCAGAGCTCACGAATTTTCAGCGGCGGCTGGAGAAGGGCGCCGACGCCGCGACGCTGGAATACTTCGAACCACGGACCGACGGTGGTGCGCGATACCTGAAGGCCATCGTCACCGCCCCGCTCTGCACGGTCTGCCATGGTGAGTCCATCGCGCCGGACGTGCAGGCGGCGCTGCAGCAACACTACCCGGCGGACCAGGCTACGGGGTTCGACGTGCCGGACCTGCGCGGAGCCTTCAGCATCGAGTGGCCGGCGGTGGCGGCGCACTGACTCGTTGAAGTCAATCTATCGGGGTGGGGCTCCGCCGGCTATCCGTTGGCCACCACCAACCTCGGTCGACGTCGACACCGCGCGCAAACGCGGATCTGATTCGACTGCGTGAGAAAGAACGGATTTCGATCTCGGCCTGATCGGCGACGCTTGCGCGGCATGCACTGCTGTGCCTCCACGATGGATGCACGTCTTGCGTCGTGTTTCGCGATCCACTCCGATCCGAGAGGCATCGACGCCCGGAGGCCGACATCGAACTGAAACACTCGCTCCGCCGTCACCCTAACGCCCGGCTGCCGCGTGCGCAATTCGCGGTCGTCGCGACCCTCCTCGCTGCGGCCGCCGGTGGCGCGGCGGTTTACGCGGTCACGGTGCTCTTCGGCGTCTACGGCATCTGGCTGTCATTCTTCGCGGAGATGGAGCCGCACACGTTGTTTGGCCGCAATGGCTTCATCAACTCTGATTTCTTCACCCCCGTCGCATGGCTTGCCGAGCGCTACTGGCCGATGGTCGTGGGTACCGTCGTGGCGAACGGTGCAGCGCTCGCCATGCCGGTCGCGAGGCAGCGACCGTTCGGCCCGCTGTCCTCGGAGATCCTGCGCATGCACATTCTGATCATCCTCATGCCTTTCATCGCGCTTGCTGCGTGGGCGCTGTGCGGCCCGGCGTGGCAGCCGGTGGCGGTGCTGGTACTGACGGCGATCTTCTATTTCGCGCCCGGTCGCGTGTCGCGGACGAGGTGACGCCGACGCAGCGAGTCGTCTGACTGACCCCGGACGAACGCCGCGCAAAGAGCCGACAAACTGATTCGCAGTCGCATCGGAATCGCTGCCACGCACCAGGCCGCGCGCGGTATAGACTCGCCGCCGGCAATCAGCGATTCCGAATTTTCTCAAGGGGAAACGACCATGCAGCTCTCAGACATCCTCGCGCAGACCGGCGGCCTCAAGTCCATTGCCAAGGAGCTTGGCGTCGGCGAAGCAGAGGCGGCGAAAGCCGCGTCGGCACTGGCACCCGCGGTGCTCGGCGGCTTCAGGAAGCAGGCAGAGGCGCAGACCGGCGGCCTCACGGGCCTCGGGGGCCTGCTGAATCAGTTCGGCGGTGGCGGCCTGATGGACGCGGTGCTCGCGCCCACCCCCACGGACACCGGCCCTGGCAACAACATGCTGGGGCAGATCTTCGGATCTAAGGACGTGAGCCGTGCGGTCGCGCAGAACGCAGCCACGCAAACCGGGCTGGATCCATCGATTCTCAAGAAGATGCTGCCGATGCTCACGATGCTGGTGGCGGGTTACATGGCGAAGCAGCAGGGTGGCGCCGCGTCGCAGGGCAACGCGGGCGGGCTGGGCGGAATGCTCGGCAGCCTGGTGGGCGGCGGCAGTCCTGCCGCGCCATCACTGGGTGGGCTCGGTGCGCTACTCAACCTGGGTGGCAAGGGCAACCCGCTCGACGACATCATGCGCCAGATCGGAAAGTAGGCCGAACGTAGATTCTGAGGCGGGCTAACGGACATGGCTCGATCATCGGGCTTGTTCCAGATCGCCCGATAGGTCACCGGCGCACGAGGAAGGGGCCGGAAGTAGCATTCTGGCCCCTAACCTTTACTTGTTGGTCGATCGATGTCCGGGCGCGTTCGAAGGAATGCGAGGCGGCGGCTACGCGCTCTTCTTGATGCCACAGCTGTTGATGCCCAGCAAAGTGTAGAGCGGGCACCAGCCGATCAATCCGGTGAGTATCGGCACCAGGCCAACCCAGCCCCAGGGTGTCTTCGGCCCGACGAATACGAGGCTTACCACCGCGAGGCCGGCCACCACGCGCAGGGCGCGATCCGCAGTGCCTTCGTTTCTCATGCTCATCTCTATCTCCTGCTGAATCCGACGAGTGAACTGTGCGCGCACCGGCCGCTGCCGTCAGTGACTGCGTCACTCAACGTCAAGTGGGTTCGTCGCGCAGACGGAGCAGGCCGGCCTCATCGGCGATCGTGATGTGCCCACGACCCAGGTGAATCAAGCCCTGCTGCTCGAAGCGCTTGAGGTGTCGAGAGGCCACTTCGCGAGCGGTGCCCAGTTCCACCGCGATGCCCTGGTGAGTGATCGACTGCAGCGAACCGCTGCGGCCCGCCTCCAGCAGCAATGCGGCCAATCGCGGATCGATGGGCGTGAACACCACCGCCTCCAGCCGTCGGATCACATCGGCGAGGCGGCTGGAAAAGTTTCCGAACACCAGTTTTCGGAAGCCGGGAGAGGAATCCAGCAGCTGCTGGAACTGGCGCCGTTCGATGGCCAGCGCCGTGACATCGCACTCGGCAACGGCCTCGGCCGGGTAGTGCTCCCCGCTGATCAGGCAGGAAGTGGTCAGGATGCAGGAGTCGCCGGCCTTCACACGGTAAAGAGTCACTTCGCGGCCACTCGCGGTAGCGAGCTGGATCCGCAACGTGCCGGCGATCGCCAGCAGGTAGTGGCTGCAGCTGGCGCCCGAATGGAAGGCGTAGTCTCCCGCCGCCAGTTTGACCCGGGGAGCGTCGTTCAGCGCTTGCCGGACGTCGGGGCCGCAATTCGGCCAGAGGGTTTGCGTGTCACTCATGATGGCGAGACTACAGGCTAAAAGGTGCTGACCGCGCGGGCGGCCCGTTCACTATCTACCTCATCGAGCGCCGAATCTGTCGTCCTCGCACGTCAGTATTGCTGCGGATGAACGCCCGGGGTCGTTCCCGCTAGCATGGGCAGATGTATCCCTACGCGATGGCGAATGCCTGGGTGGTCGCCGCCACCGCCATCACCGTGGCGCTCGCCGTGCTCGTGCACTACGAGGGACTGCGCCTGATGTCGCAGCAGCTGACTCGGCTCCCGGCGGTCCGGCGGCGCAAAGTGCTGTTCGGGGTGTACGGAGTCATCCTGCTGCACGTCGTGGAAATCTGGTTGTTCGGCGCGGCGTTCTGGCTGCTGCTCCACGTGCCGCACGCCGGACATCTCGGCGGCATCCAGGACGCGAGCCTTCTGGACACCGTGTATCTCTCCGCCGTCACCTTCTCGACCGTGGGCTACGGCGACATGGTTCCGGTCGGCCCGGTACGGTTCCTCTGCGGCACTGAAGCGCTGACCGGCTTCATCCTCATCACGTGGTCCGCCTCATTCCTGTACCTGGAGATGCAGGAGTTCTGGCGGCGGCCGCGTTGATCCGGAGGCGGAAGCGCGAGTCATCCCCGGGCCACGAGGGGGGCGATTTCAGCCGTAGGACGACAGCTATCGACGGCCTGTCGCTCCGCTCGCCCTGACAGTATCGACACGGACGCGAGCCTGCGAATTCCTATAGGGCGCATTCATGCCTGCAGCTAGCCTGCGGCGGAACAACGAACAGGTGTCGTATGAAATCCATCATTCTCGCCCTCGCGGCGCTGTGGCTAGCTTCCGCCGCGGTCGCCCAGGCGCCGCCGGCGCCTTCCTTCACCGTCGCGGCCACCGACATCAAGCAGCTCCAGTTCGACATCACGCCCGTGACGCGCGTGCACTGGTACGAGCTGTGGTTCCAATCCAGTCCCGGCGCAACCTGGGTCAACTACACGCAGACGGCAGCGCAGCATCCGCGGATCCGGATCAATGTCTCGGTGCACCTGCTCGACTGGCGGCAGGCCCGGTACGTCATCAAGGCCTGTAATCCACAAGGCTGCGGCTCGTCGAGCGAGCGCGGCGTCGATGGCCAGCAACTCGAGGCGCTGGGGTTCTTCAAGGCCAATTCACCGACGGGCGTGACGCAGTTCGGTTCCGATGTCGCGGCGAGCGCGGATGGCAGGACCGTCGCGGTCGCGAGCGGCGAGACGTTGGGCTCGAATGTGAACAGCGCCGTCGTTCACGTCTATCGCAAGACCACCGGGTCGTCCGGCTGGCGCCGCCAGGCGCGGCTGCTGCCGAGCGTTCAGCAGGCGCAGACCTCGGCGCCGTACCAGAGCGACGCGATCGCGATCTCCGGCGACGGCAACCTGGTGGCGCTCGGTGTGAGCGGGGAGAGCGGCGGCGGCGCGGTCTATCTATTCCGCTACGACGGCACGGCGTGGCGTCAGGCCCAGAGGATCGTCGGCACCCGCGGTGTTGGAGATCATTTCGGAAGGACGGTCAAGCTCGACGATGCCGGAACCACGCTCGTCCTGGAGCAGGATGACACCGACATGTGGGTCGGCGGGCTGCTCGAAATTTACCGTGCATCGAGTTCAGGCGCGTTCACGCATGCTGCCCAGCTGACGACGCCGTCGTCGGGGTCGGGCGGCGCGTCGGCGTGTCTCGGCTTCGCGTTCAGCGGCGACGGCCGTACGCTCGCGCGCCCGTGTTTCGGCATCGACGACCGGGTGAATTTCGTCCAGACGCTCAGAGCCCCGACCTGGACGCAAGGCGGGCGCATTTCCGTCAACGCCAGTTTTCTCGATCTCAGCTTCGACGGCACGCAGATGCTTACGCAAGCGCTCGCAAACCCGCGCGATCTGGTCGCCGCCTGGAGGCTCGGCCCCCAGGGATGGGTGTCCGAGGGATCGCTTGCGAGCACCAGCGGCTTCGGAGATTTCTACGATGGCGAATTTCTCTACATGCGCCGGATTGCGATCAGTCGCGACGGAAAGGTTGCTGCGATCGGCAGCCGGTACGACCGCGCGATGGGCCTCGGGCCACTGTATCCGCCGTACACGGATTCCCACCGAGCTCACGGCGGCGTG
>CADEDU010000162.1:4671-6805 GCA_902826155.1 uncultured beta proteobacterium | reverse complement strand
TCGCGCGTGTCGCCCTTGAAGCCCTCGAAGCCCCAGCCGCCGGTGTCCTTGTATCTGGCGGCGTCCTTGTGCATCACGCCGACCACTTTGCGCGCGCCTTCGGTGACCGCGTTGTCCGCGGTTGGTGCCTCGAGCAGATCGAACACGACCACCGCGCCGTTCGGGAACTTGCCTGACTTGTAGCCCTCGAGCGCCTGCTTGTTTGCGTAGAGATGGTGAATGCCGCCGAAAGCCTCGAACAGCGGATGTCCCGCGTTGATGACCATGCTCTTGACGTGATGCCAATCGCGATAGCCGCTCGGGTAGGGCACCTCCTGCGCGTTGGCGAGTTGCGAGAGTGACATCGCGCTGGCGCCGATCAGGGCTATGGCTGTGCGCATATTCATACTCATGGGCAGACCCCTTTCCGTTCTTGACTTCGAATGAACACGTGGCCATTGTTCGATGCGCGGTCGGGCCTGCTCAAGCGGGTACTAAACGGAGTGGTGCTTACCAAACGGTCTATCTTGTTGAACGTGGGGCAGAAAAAAATTTCGCACGCGCGAGTCGGGACCAGCGCCAAACCGGCCGGGGCTGCTAAACCGTCCGCGGCCGGAATGGTCGAGAACATCGTGGGTTGCAAATGGAGCCTCACGGTCATCGGACTGGTCCGCAATGGCGTGAACCGGCCCGGCGCGATGGAGCACGCAGTGCCCGGCTTGTCGGCCAAGGTGTTGAACGAACGCCTTCGCAAGCTGGTGCGTTACGGCATCTTTGAGAAGCGGGCGTTCGCGGAGATCCCGCCGCGAGTCGAGTACAGCCTGACCGGCTTCGGTGTCCAGTTCGTCGAAATCCTCGACCAGATCGAGAGGCTGGAGCGCGCGCTGTCGCGCGAAGAGGCCCGCTAGGAGCGGTTCGGGCGCCCCAAAAAGGTGCTGTGACCGGTCCGGCTACGATTGCTTCGCGCGATGGCGCTCGTTATACTCCCGCGGTTTTTTGCTCGCCCGGTGGGGTTGCCGTTGCTTTCAATACGGAGCAGACCGGTCCGCACCGTTCTTCGGTGGCAGATCATTGCCACCGGTGTAATCGCCCTCGCTGCCGCGTTGATCGTCGGCTCCGGCGGGGCGGTCTCGGCAGTGTTGGGGGGGCTCATCAACGTCGTCGCGGGCGTCGTGTATTTCGCGATCGCGTCGATGGGTCGGTTGCACACGGCGGGCGATACGATCCGTCGTTTGATTCGTGCCGAGTCGAGCAAGATCATGGTGATCGTCGGCCTCACCTGGCTGGCGCTGACGCAATACAAGGGAATCGAGTTCGTGCCGTTCTTCATCGCCTTCGCCATCGCGGCCTTGCTGCCGGGAGTGGCGTTCATGGTGCGCGACGAAGAGGGGCCCCAGATCCGCTGACCATGGCTGCCGCTTCCGAATTCTCCTCGACGGAATACATTTCCCATCACCTGACCCATCTCAAGGGCACCCTGTTCGGCGGCAACGTCCACTGGGACAGCATCTGGATGGGGTTGATCCTGGGCGTGCTGGGGCTGTGGGTGCTGCACAAGGCAGCGTCCAGGGCCACTGCCGGCGTGCCGGGCAAGTTCCAGGCTGCGATCGAGTTGCTGGTCGATTTCGTCGACGACCAGGTCAAGAGCGTTTTTCCGCATTCGCGGCACTTCGTCGGCCCGCTCGCGCTCACCGTTTTCGTGTGGGTGCTGCTGATGAACTCGATGGACTTCCTGCCGGTCGATGTGGTCGGCCTGGGCACCCATAGCTTCGCGCACGACTGGCGCCTGGTGCCCACCGCCGACATCAACACGACCTTCGCGCTGGCGCTGTCGGTGTTCGGGCTGATGATCTTCTACAACCTGAAGGTCAAGGGCATCGGCGGCTGGTTCCACGAACTGTTCGCCACGCCGTTCGGGCCGTGGCTGTTCCCGATCAATTTTCTGTTTCAGCTCGTCGAGTACGTGTCCAAGCCGCTGTCGCACAGCCTGCGGCTGTACGGAAACATGTACGCGGGCGAACTCATCTTCCTGCTGCTTTGGGTGTGGGCGGCTTCCGGTGCGGCCGGCGCGTTGTTCGGCGGCGTCCTGGCGCTGGGCTGGGCGATCTTCCACATCCTGATCGTCGTGCTGCAGGCGTTCATTTTCATGATGCTC
>CADEDU010000162.1:0-4571 GCA_902826155.1 uncultured beta proteobacterium | reverse complement strand
ATCGCCGAGGGCCTGTCGGCCGCCGAGAAGGCGCGTCAGGAGCTGCAGAGCGCTTCCAAACGTGCTGACGACGAGTTGAAATCGGCGCGCGAGCGCGCGCAGGAAATCATCTCCCAGGCCGAGAAACGCGCCGCGCAGATCGTCGAGGAATCGAAGGGCACCGCGAAGACCGAAGGTGAACGTCTGATCGCCGGGGCCAAGGCCGAGATCTCGCAGGAAGTCACGCGCGCCAAAGAGATGCTTCGTGAGCAGGTCTCGCAGCTGGCGGTGGCCGGCGCCGAGAAGATCCTGCGCCGCGAGGTCGACGCCAAGGCGCATGGCGACATGCTCGCCGACCTGCGCAAGCAGCTCTAGGCGCGCGCCATGGCCGAAATAGCCACCATTGCACGGCCGTACGCCGAAGCCGTGTTCGCCATTGCCGACAAGGCCGGTGATCTCGCCGGCTGGTCGCAGCGGCTGAACAGCCTCGCCACGATCGCCGCGCATCCTGAAGTGCGCACCCTCATCGGCAATCCGAAGGTGCAGGGTCCGCAGCTGGTGGAACTGGTCACTTCGCTCGCGCAGGGCGCCCTGCCGGCTGAGGCCCGCACGCTGGTGCAAACGCTGGTGGCCAACGGTCGGCTCGCCGCGCTGCCCGAGGTGGCGGCGCAGTTCGAAGCGCTCAAGAACGAGCGCGAGAGCCGCATCGATGCGCAGATCACCTCAGCGTTCGAGCTGCCGCCCGCGGAGCTGCAGAGCCTGGTGGCCGACCTGGAACGCCGCTTCAAACGCAAGGTGCAGGCGAGCGTCACGGTCGATCGCGAACTGATCGGCGGGGCGCGCGTAGTGGTGGGCGACGAAGTGATCGACGGTTCGGTGCGCGGCAGGCTGGCATCGATGGCCAATGCACTGACCGCGCCTTGAAGCGATCGAGGCTTCGTCCGCAGCCGCGGCGAGACTCCACACGACGCGACACGTAATCCGAATTCATAGAGGCACAAAGGCTTCCAACCATGCAACAGCTCAAGGCATCGGAGATCAGCGATCTCATTCGCGCCAAGATCCAGAATCTGGCGCTGTCGGCCGACGTCCGCACGCAAGGGACGGTCGTATCGGTGACCGACGGCATTTGCCGCGTTCACGGCCTGTCCGACGTCATGCAGGGTGAGATGCTCGAGTTTCCGAAGAACACCTTCGGCCTCGCCCTCAACCTCGAGCGCGATTCGGTCGGCGCGGTGATTCTGGGTGAGTACGAACACATCTCCGAAGGCGACACGGTCAAGTGCACCGGCCGCATTCTCGAGGTGCCGGTCGGCCCCGAACTGCTCGGCCGCGTCGTCAATTCGCTCGGTCAGCCGATCGACGGCAAAGGCCCGATCAACGCCAAGATGACCGACGTCATCGAGAAAGTGGCGCCGGGCGTGATCGCGCGCCAGTCGGTGTCGCAGCCGGTGCAAACCGGGCTGAAGGCGATCGATGCGATGGTGCCGGTGGGACGCGGCCAGCGCGAGCTGATCATCGGCGATCGCCAGACCGGCAAGACGGCAGTGGCGGTCGACACGATCATCAATCAGAAGGGCAAGGACCTGATGTGCGTGTACGTCGCCATCGGGCAGAAGGCCTCGACCATCGCCAACGTCGTGCGCAAGCTCGAAGAGCACGGCGCCATGGCCTACACGATCGTCGTTGCGGCCTCGGCCTCCGAATCGGCGGCGCTGCAATACATCGCACCGTACTCGGGCTGCACCATGGGCGAGTACTTCCGCGATCGCGGCCAGGACGCGCTGATCATCTACGACGACTTGACCAAGCAGGCCTGGGCGTATCGTCAGATCTCGCTGCTGCTGCGCCGTCCCCCGGGACGTGAAGCGTATCCGGGCGACGTGTTTTATCTGCACAGCCGTCTACTCGAGCGCGCCGCACGCGTGAACCCCGACTACGTCGAGAAGTTCACCAAGGGCGCTGTCAAAGGCAAGACCGGCTCGCTCACCGCGCTGCCCATCATCGAGACGCAGGCCGGCGACGTGACCGCCTTCGTGCCGACCAACGTGATCTCGATTACCGACGGGCAGATCTTCCTCGAAACCGACCTGTTCAACGCCGGTATCCGGCCTGCCATCAATGCCGGCATCTCGGTGTCGCGCGTTGGCGGTGCCGCGCAGACCAAGCTCATGAAACGTCGCGACACCGGCGGCGGTGTACGCCTGGCCCTGGCCCAGTACCGCGAGCTCGCGGCATTCGCGCAGTTCGCCTCCGATCTGGACGAAGCCACCCGCAGGCAGCTCGAGCGCGGCCGCATGGTCACCGAGCTGATGAAGCAGCCGCAGTACCAGCCGCTGCAGGTGTGGGAGATGGGCCTGACGCTGTTCGCGGTCAACAACGGCTACTTCGACGACATCGACGTCAAGAAGGCGCTTGCCGCCGAGCGTTCGATGCGCGACTACCTGAAGTCGAAGTACGCGAAGATGATCGACGACTTGGAAGCGAAGAAGGACCTGTCGGGCGATGAAGAGAAGGCGCTCAAGGCGGCGATCGAGGATTGGAAGAAGAACGGCAGCTATTAGTGGTTATTGCGTCATCTGACGACGATGCAATAACTGTCCAAATTCGAGCGTCGGCGTAGCGACACTCAATTCGGACCAGGCGCGAGCGACGGGCGTGTAGGCGGGCAAGCACCAGCGGCGGGCGCTGCGGTGCTCTTGTAGCGTGGCAAGGAATCGTTATGCCGGGCACTAAGGAAATTCGGACCAAGATCAAGAGCGTGCAGAACACGCGCAAGATCACCAAGGCCATGGAGATGGTCGCGGCCTCGAAGATGAGGAAGGCACAGGAACGCATGCGTGCCGCGCGCCCCTATGGCGAGAAGATCCGCAACGTTGCCGCGCACATCAGTCACGCCAACCCCGAGTATCGGCACCCGTTCCTGGTCTCGCGCGATTCGGTCAAGCGCGTCGGGCTGATCGTGATAACCACCGACAAGGGGCTGTGCGGCGCGCTCAACACCAACACGCTGCGAATGGCGCTGCAGAAGTACAAGGAATGGGAAAGCCAGGGCGAGCAGATCGATGTGTGCTGTATCGGCACCAAAGGCCTGGGCTTCATGCAGCGCCTTGGCGCGAACATCGTTTCCCAGGTAACGGCGCTGGGCGATCGGCCGCAGATGGAGAAGCTGATCGGCGCGGTCAAGGTGATGCTCGATGGCTACAGCACCGACCGTTTCGATCGACTGTTGATCGTGTACACCAAGTTCATCAACACCATGAAGCAGGAGCCGGTGATGGAGCAGCTCCTGCCGCTGTCGGGTGAGCGCATCGGCGCGCCCGAAGGCAACTGGGACTACATCTACGAACCCGATGCCAAGCTGGTGCTCGACCAGGTGCTCACGCGCTACATCGAGGCGCTGATCTACCAGGCAGTGTCGGAGAACATGGCAAGCGAACAGTCGGCGCGCATGGTGGCGATGAAGGCGGCCTCCGACAACGCCGCCACGCTCATCGACGAGCTGACGCTGGTCTACAACAAGAATCGGCAGGCGGCGATCACCAAGGAACTCTCGGAGATCGTCGGCGGCGCCGCGGCGGTCTGAGGCGGACTGAGGCCGACAACACGGGCCTGCTATTCGAGATTGAATTAGAAGCAATGAACATCTGAAGGATTTGCAATGGCACAAGCACAAGGCACCATCGTTCAGTGCATCGGCGCGGTGATCGACATCGAGTTTCCGCGTGAGCACATGCCGCGCGTGTACGAGGCGCTGCAGCTCGACGACGCGGGCACCAGCCTCGCCGAGAAAGGTCTGACCTTCGAAGTCGAGCAGCAGCTCGGCGACGGCGTGGTGCGCTGCATCGCGCTGGGCTCGTCCGACGGTCTGCGCCGCGGCATGAGGGTGACCAGCAAGGGCGAGCCGATTTCGGTTCCGGTCGGGCCGGGCACGCTGGGCCGCATCGTCGATGTGCTGGGCCGCCCGATCGACGACGCCGGGCCGATCAAGTCCGATAAGCGCCGCGTCATTCACCAGCCCGCTCCGAAGTTCGACGAGCTTTCCCCCTCGGTCGACCTGTTGCCGACCGGGATCAAGGTTATCGATCTGATCTGCCCGTTCGCCAAGGGCGGCAAGATCGGTCTGTTCGGCGGTGCCGGTGTCGGCAAGACCGTGAACATGATGGAGCTCATCAACAACATCGCCAAGAGCTACGGCGGCTACTCGGTATTCGCCGGTGTGGGCGAGCGCACGCGCGAGGGCAACGACTTCTATCACGAGATGGAAGAGTCGAAAGTGCTCGACAAGGTGGCGATGGTGTTCGGCCAGATGAACGAGCCGCCGGGCAACCGGCTGCGCGTGGCGCTCACCGGCCTTGCCATGGCTGAGGCTTTCCGCGACGAGGGGCGCGACATTCTGCTGTTCGTCGACAACATCTATCGCTTCACGCTCGCCGGAACCGAAGTGTCCGCGCTGCTTGGCCGGATGCCCTCCGCCGTGGGTTATCAGCCGACGCTTGCCGAAGAGATGGGCCGGCTGCAAGAACGCATCACCTCCACCAAGACCGGCTCGATCACCTCGATCCAGGCCGTGTACGTGCCCGCCGACGACC
>CADEDU010000161.1:1523-6879 GCA_902826155.1 uncultured beta proteobacterium | reverse complement strand
TGTAGAAGTCCTTGCGCGCCAGCACCAGGTAATCGATCCACAGCTTCTTGGCTTTGGTGTCCATACGCGCGTCGGTCTCGATCGAATCCTTGAGCGCGAGCAGCACTTCCATGCTGGTCAGGCTCTTCTTGTCGCTGCGCGTGATCGCATTGGAAATCGAATTGACCACGAAGCGCGGGCTGACGCCGGTCAGGCCCTCTTCGGGCGACTCGGACCGCAGACGCGTGATTTCGTTTTCCGGGAAGCCCTCGACGCTCTCGCCCGCGTACAGCCGCAGCTTCTTCGACAGGTCGAGGCCTTCGCGCTCGGGCTTCAATAGACGCGTCAGTACGGCGAACACCGATGCGAGCCGCAACGCATGCGGATCGAGGTGCACATCGCGGAACGCCGGCGCGGCGGACACCAGCTTGTTGTAGATGCGCGACTCTTCGAAGTACGACAGCGTGTACGGCACCTTGACGATGACCATGCGGTCGAGCAGCGCCTCGTTTTCCTTTTCCTGCAGGAACTTGTGGAATTCCGCCAGGTTCGTGTGCGCGAGGATCGTCTCGTCCAGGTAGATCAGCGGGAAGCGCGACACCTTGACGTTCTTCTCCTGCGTCAGTGTCAGCAGGAGATACAGGAACTCGCGCTTGACCTTCAGGATCTCGATCATCTCCAGCATGCCGCGGCTCGCGGCATAGACGGCGCCCGACCACGACCACGCGCGCGGATCGCCTTCATCGCCGAACTGCGCAACCTTCGACAGGTCAACGGAGCCGACCAGGTCGGCCAGATCCGCAGTCGTCGGGTCGTGCGGCGCATAGGTGCCCACGCCCATGCGCGTCGCTTCCGAAAGGAAGATGCGCTCCACCGGCATGCGCAGGAAGTCACCCTCGAATTCACGCTCCAGCCGATCGCGGGCCCAGGGGCTGAGCTCGCCGCGAATCTCTACGCCGTAGGTGTCGCGGAACTCGGCGCGCAGGCTGGCCGGTACGAGATTGAGCGGGGACTCATGCATCGGTGAGCCCTGCAATGCGTATATCGCGCCTTCGTCGGTGTGGCTGTACTCCTCGAGGCCGCGCTTGAGCAGGATCGCCATCGTCGACTTGCCGCCGGACGGCGGACCGAGCAGCAGCAGCAGGCGGCGCCCGACGTCGGAGCCCGCGGCAGCGGCCTTGAAGTAGTCGACTACGCGGCCCAGCGGCTCGTCGATGCCGAACAGCTCACGCTTGAACAGCTCTTTGGGACCTGCGGACTCGACGGTGCCGCCGTTGGCTGCGTTGCCGTTGGTCGTGGTGGTGGGATTGTTCTTGCCGAACCAGCAGAGCATGTCCCACAAGTATTCGTGACTGGCGCGGGCCAGCTGGCGACCGTTGCCCGGCAGGACTGTGCGGAGAAATTCGCCGAACGTGCCGGACCAGTGCTGCGCGCGATGGAACCTGCTGTACGCGCTCAAGGCCTCGACGAAGCTCTCGCCGCCGCGTTGCGAGCTTCCTCTGGGGCTGTCTGACTGCATCGAACCGCCCTCCATAATCTTCTCTTGCGCTATACGCTCGTTAGTGTGTGCACACTTGCACGCAGTTCACAGTGTTCGTAAGACAAAGACTGATCCACGGCAACACATGTTCCATGCCTCATTTTGGAATCGCGGAGTGAAGTCGGACCGTCGAGCTCGCTTCGATGAGCCGGACTGCGCGGGATCGCGCATCTCACACGTGGAGTGCGGACCATGACTTCCTGATTACTCCCTTCGAGCAGATCTTGCAATGCGATTCATTCCTGAGACCCCAACGGAAACTAAAGTTCGCGGGCACGACAAAGCGTCCACAGCCCTTTCGGGCTGTGGACAAGTCATGGCCTGAGGATTCAGGGGGGGTTCAGGCGGCCGCCGTGACCGGCTTCACCTGCTCGATGCCCAGCGCTTCGCGCACGACGTCGTCGACGCGCTCGCAGAACACGAACTGCACTTCGTCGCGCACCACCTTGGGTACGTCTTCCAGGTCCTTGCGGTTGCGCGCTGGCAGCAGGATCTTGCGAATGCCAGCACGATGCGCCGCGATCGTCTTCTCCTTGATGCCGCCAACCGGCAACACCAGGCCGCGCAGGCTCACCTCGCCCGTCATCGCCAGGTTGTGTGCGACCGTACGGTTGGTGAACAGCGACACCAGTGCGGTGTACATGGCCACGCCCGCGCTCGGCCCGTCCTTCGGGATCGCGCCGGCCGGCACGTGGATGTGCACGTCGGTCTTGTCGAACATCCCGGGGTCGATACCCAGCCGCGAGGTTTGCGACTTCACCAGCGACAGCGCCGCTTGCGCGCTCTCCTTCATGACATCGCCCAGCTGACCGGTGAGGATCAGCTTGCCGCTGCCGGGCACGCGGGTGGCTTCGATGAATAGGATGTCGCCGCCCACCGGCGTCCACGCCAGCCCGGTGGCTACGCCCGGCACGCTGGTACGCATCGCGACTTCGTTCTCGAAGCGTGCGGCACCGAGGATCGGCGGCAGATCACTCACATCGATCGTCTGCTGCTGGATCGAGCCGTCCGCAATACGCACCGCGACGTTGCGCAGGACTGCACCAATCATGCGCTCCAGGTTGCGCACGCCAGCCTCGCGCGTGTGATCGCGCGCGATCTGTCGCAACGCTGCGTCAGTGATCGTCGCCTGCTCCGGCTTCAAGCCGTTTGCTTCGAGCTGACGGCGCACGAGATAGCGCTTGGCGATCTCGACTTTCTCTTCCTCCGTGTAGCCGGTGAGCTCGATCACTTCCATGCGGTCGCGCAGCGGCCCCGGAATCGTGTCGAGCATGTTCGCGGTGGCGATGAACATCACCTTCGACAAATCGAAGGGCAGGCCGAGATAGTTGTCGCGGAACGTGTTGTTCTGCTCCGGGTCGAGCACTTCGAGCAACGCCGACGACGGGTCGCCCTGGATGCCCGCGCCGAGCTTGTCGATCTCGTCGAGCATCAGCACCGGGTTGCGCGTGCCGGCCTTGCGAAGGGCCTGCACGATGTTGCCCGGCAATGCACCGATGTAGGTGCGCCGATGGCCGCGGATCTCCGCCTCGTCGTGCACGCCGCCGAGGCTGACGCGTGCGAACTTCACGCCGAGCGCGCGCGCGATGCTCTGACCGAGCGAGGTCTTGCCGACGCCCGGCGGGCCGACGAACAGCAGGATCGGGCTGCGACCCTGCGGGTTGAGCTTGCGCACGGCGAGATACTCGACGATGCGCCGCTTGATCTTGTCGAGGCCGTAGTGATCTTCGTCGAGGACGCGCCGCGACTTCTCGATGTCGATCGATTCCTCATCGAGCTTCGACCACGGCAGCTGCAACATCCAGTCGAGCCAGGTGCGCAGCAGCGAATGTTCGGCACTGGCGTCCGACATGCGCTCCAGGCGCTTGAGCTCCTTGCGTGCCTGTTCGAGCGCTTCCTCCGGCATGCCGGCGGCTTCGACGGCCTTGCGCAGCCCGGCGATTTCCTCGCCCGACTCGCCGTCCTCGCCCAGCTCCTTGCGGATCTGGTGCAACTGCTCGCGCAGCAGTGCCTCTTTATGGCGCTCGTCGATCGCTTCGCGCGTCTGTTCCTCCAGCTTGCGCTGGATCTTCAGCACTTCGATGCGCTTGGTCAGGAACTCGGCGACGCGGTCGAGGCGTGCCTTGAGATCGGTGTTCTCGAGCAGCTCCTGCTTCTCGCTCGACTTGATGTCCATGAAGCTGGAGATCAGGTCCGCGAGCGTCGAGGGCGACTCCACCGACTGGATCGCATTCGCGAGCTCGGCCGGTGCCTGCGGCAACAGCGAGACCGCTTCCGCCGCGAGCCGCTTCAGATTGAGCGCGCGCGCTTCGATGTCCGGACTCGTGGGAGTCTCGTGCAAATACTCGACGCGCGCGACCATGAACGGCAGGCCGTTCTGCCAATCGAGCACGCGGAAGCGACGCTCACCCTGTACGACGAGGTGATGCGTGCCGTCCTGGCCCGTGACATAGCGCACGATGCTCGCGACCGTGCCGACCTTGTACAGATCGCGGCCGGTCGGCGACTGCAGGTCCGGATCGTGCTGTAACACGAAGCCGACCTTGCGCTCGGCGCGCACGGCTTCCTGAGCGGCGGCGAGCGAGCGCTCGCGATTGATCGCCACCGGCACGACCGTGCCGGGGAACAGCACGAGGTTGCGCACCGGCACGATGATCAGCATGTCATCCGAAATCGAAACCGTCTTCTCGGCCCGGTTATCGGTGGGGGCGGCGTCGGCGTTCTTGAGTTCCGAATCGTTCATTGAGAGCTCCGCTAATTCGAGCTAGCGCAGGTTGAGGCGCAGGACCAAGCATCCATTCGTGTAACTTCGTTCCGTCAGCTCATAGCGCCCCGCAGGCAGCGCGATGCGCCGCTCGAAGCGCCCATACGGGATCTCCAATCGATGCAGGGCCGTCGCATGCCGCTGCACGGACAGCGCACGCGCGGCGGCCACCACGATCAAGCCGTCCTCCGTGTGCACATCGACGTTCTCCGGGGCGACGCCCGGCAAGGCCACCGTAACCTGCACCTCCTCCCCATAAGCGACGATGTCTACAGGGGGTTCCCAGCGCGGCTGAGCCTCGACGGCGCGGCCGAAGCGAAAGAATTGCCGCTGCAGCCGTTGCGCCTGCTCCAGCATTTCGCACGCCTCGGCCCACATCCAGGCCGGTGGGTTACGGATGGCCATGACTATTGATCCCTCGGGGACATGGCGGGTACGTGGGGACGCAATGGCGGGAGTCAAGAACAGGGCGCCCGTAACAGCTAATCTGACGACATGCCACGTAAAGCTTTCGACGCAGCTTTCTATCGCCGCTTCTACTTCGACCCGCGCACCAAGGTGACGACCCGCGCCGAGACAACCGCGCGCGCACGCACCGTCGCGGCGCTGGTGGAACACCTCGAGCTGCCGGTGCGCACCATCCTGGATGCCGGGTGCGGACTGGGCTGGATGCGTCGGCCGCTGCTGCGCGCGTTTCCGCGCGCGACGTACACCGGCATCGAAGTCAGCAGCCACATATGCGACCGCTACGGCTGGATGCAAGCGTCGATCGCCTCATACCGCACGCGTGCGCGCTTCGACCTGGTGATCTGCTACGACGTCCTGCAGTACCTGTCGGACCCCGAAGCCGCGCGCGCGATCGCGAATCTAGGCCGGCTGTGTCGCGGCGCTCTGTTCCTGCATGTGCCGACGCGCGAAGACTGGCAGCGCAACGCCGACCAATCCTGCAGCGACGAGGATATTCACCTGCGCTCAACGGACTGGTATCGCAGGCGGCTCGCGCGGCGCTTCCGCCATGCCGGCTTCGGGCTCTACATCCGCCGCGACCTGCCTTTGGTGCAATGGGAGCTGGC
>CADEDU010000161.1:0-1423 GCA_902826155.1 uncultured beta proteobacterium | reverse complement strand
CTCAGTACGAGTCGTCGCTTTTTTTCACGCCCGCTTCACGCCCGCCGCGACTGTTCTCTCACGCGACAGTCCTAATCTGCGTCACGTGGTTCGATGCGAAGCGTACTCACCGGTTGAATGCTTGGGTTCACCGGTGATCGCATCCGGCGGAACCGATCCTGCGTAAAGCAGCCCATCGATTCCACGCGCGGCGGTCATGAATGTCATTCCCGTCGCAGCGTTTATCCCGGACGTCGCATCGCGGAAAGTAACGCCCAACGAATGAGTGATCTGGCTGTTCGAAGATTTGATGATCATGGAGCTCGCGAAAAACATAACGCTCGTTGCCCTCGCCGTGCTGGCCGCGGCGCTGATCCTGCCCGTCTCCCAGGCGAGCGCGCAGGACGATGCGTGGCGCACGTGGGCGCCGGAGCGTGAGATCAGCGGCGTGCGCCTGCACATCGACAACGATCTGTTCGCGGGCCGCAACCAGGATCGCGATTACACCGGCGGCATGGCGATCACGCTCTCGGGCACTGCCGCACGCGATGGCTTCCTGTCGCTCGACCCGGTGCTGACGCGTATCGACGAGCTGTTCGCAACTTCACCGGCCGCGAGTGTGCGTCACGCGCGGCAGATCGGCCTGATCGCATTCACGCCGAGCGACATAGTTACCGACGAGGCGCAGCAGGCCGATCGGCCTTACGCGAGCCTGCTGTTCGCCTCGAATGGACGAGTGCGCGTCGATGCGGATGACCGCGGCGCGTGGTCGAGCAGCCTGACCGTGGGCGTGCTCGGTCTGCATGTCTCCGAGAGTTTGCACAATGCTGTGCATAGAGCCGTGGGTTCCGAAGCGCCGCAGGGTTACGACCATCAGATTTCTGCCGGCGGCGAACCGACGGCGCGTTACAGCCTCGCGCGGCACGACCTCGTGTACGCGGATCCGACTGGTCGTATCGACGTGAAGACGACGGTGGAAGGCAGCGTCGGCTACCTGACGCAGACCAGTGCCGCCGTGTCGCTGCGTATCGGTCGCTTCGACACGCCGTGGTGGAGCTTCGCGCCGGAGTTGACTGACTACATCGCTGCCCCGACGCCGGTCGAATCGCTCGGCGTGCAGCGTGAGATGTACTTCTTCGCCGGCGGCCGTGTGACGGCGCGCGCGTACAACGCGCTGCTGCAGGGCCAGTTCCGGCACAGCGACGTGCGCTACTCGTTCGATGAGATCGAGCCGATCGTCGCCGAAGCCTGGATTGGCATCATGACGCAACTGTTCCCGAATACGGAGCTGAGCTATGCGTTGCACTACCAGACCGCCGAGCTGCGCGAAGGCAAAGCCGCGCGCGACGCGTTCTGGGGAGGCGTGCAGCTCGCCCACTCGTTCTGATTTTCTCCGCTGTTTCCCCTGACCCCCTGACTGGCCCGCTTCGGCGGGCCTTTTTTT
>CADEDU010000160.1 GCA_902826155.1 uncultured beta proteobacterium | reverse complement strand
GTAGTTGTAGATAGTTCGAGCCGACGCGAGTCGTCGTACACGACGGCGATTTCTCCAGTGCCTTCTTCGACTTGGCAGCGATCGAGCAGCTAGCAAGTGTGCATTCCGTGGGTCTGAACCCCGGACGCGAGTTTTGGCTTAACTGTCGGGTCGGTCAAGCGAGGTTTTACATTTAGCCGCGCTTTCTTCGCGAGCGCGCAGTGCGCGCGAGCGATCAGCGCGAAGCGCGTGGAGCGAAGCGCGTGGAGCGAAGCGACTAAAACGGGAGCCCCTTGGGGCGGCGGGTGCGAAGCGATGAGACAGGCAGCGCGCAACGGTTGCGCGCGAACGAGCAACGCGCAGCGGGTGGGCGGGGGACGATGATTGCGGCGCTTCGCCGCACCTTACAGCGAGCGTCTGCGCTCGCTGCGCGTGCACGTTGACATAGCGCACATTATGCGGGCGGGAGCCGGACAGCCCGCGTTCAAGAGCAGCGCGACAGCGCTGCGTTCAGCGGGTTGCGCATAATGATCCGTGCGTTATGTCGACGTGCACGCCGAAGCCCCTTGAGGGGATGGGGGTGATCAACAACTCCAGCACGCGCGTCCGCGCGGGCTGACCGACTCATTCCACTGTCGACGAACGAAGCTGCAGCAGCTTGAGTCTCCACGGTCGCAGCCTGGCGCGCGCTGCAAGCGCGCGGCGGGCGGTCAGTCAGCCTCTTCGTCTTCAGCGACTAAAGAGGCGAGCAACGCATCGCCAGCGTCGATCGCATCAACACTCGATCGGCGAGGCTGCGTGCGCCGCTCGGCCGGATGCGTGAGCGCATGCACTTCCTTCAGCTTCGCGATCGTCACGTGCGTGTAGATCTCGGTTGTAGTGAGCTGCGCGTGGCCGAGGATCGCTTGGATGAAGCGGATGTCGGCGCCGTTCTCCAGCATCTGCGTCGCCATCGCGTGTCGGAACAGGTGACATGATCCAGCCTCGACGCCGGCGGCACGCAGGTACTTCTTCACCAGGTCGGAGAGGCGGTTCTTCTCGAACGGCTCACCGAACTCGTGAAGGAAGAGATAGCCCAGATCAGGCTCGATCACGAGCTCGGGCCGCACCTCTTCGACGTAGCGACGGATCCAGTGGATCGCACGTGAGCCCAGCGGCACATAGCGATCCTTCTTGCCCTTGCCCTCGCGGATGAAGAGCGAGCCGCTTTTGAGGTCGACGTCGTAGAGCTTCAAGTTCACGAGCTCGCCGCGGCGGATGCCACTGCTGTAGAGCGTCTCGATGATCGCGCGATCTCGAACGCCTTTGTCGCCGCCGTGCAGGACCGCAAGTCGCAGGACCTGCTCCACTTCCTCGCGGCTCAGGATGTGCGCCGGCAGCCGGCGATGCACGCGCGGCAGCTCGAGCTCGGAGGCCGGGTTCGAGAGGATGTAGTTTTCCTTCGCAAGCCATTTGAAGAACGCACGCAAGGGGAGCAGGCGCTGCTGCTGAGTCGCGAACGACAGCGGCTCGCCATTCTCCTTGCGGTAGTGATACAGGTGACGCCGATAGCGATCGAGGATCGGACGGGTGACATCCTGCGGCCGCTCGATCGAACGCTCCCCACACCAGCGGATAAAGCGTCTCAACGCGATCTCGCGCAACAGCCGCGTCTGCTCGGCATAGCCGCGCGAGGCGGACCATTCGAGGAAGCGCAGCAGGTACGGATAGATCGCGCTCGCCTCTGCCGGGTCGCGCTCGCGAGCTGCGCTCGACGCACAGGGTTTCTTGCGCCGTTTCATGCGGTTGCGTGGAGGGCGAGCGCGCGACCACCCGCCGACTGCGTACCGACCGTGCCCCGACCAGAGGCCGACTGCACGAGCTCAGACCCCGACCGCTGCGCGTCGTAGTGCTGCGCACCGCACTGAACGCGCAACATCTCAACGTCGATCAGTCCATTCAGATGGCGCTGCGGATCGCTGCCGCCGTCGTACACCAGCTCGTACTCGAACGACTGGCCGCGCCCACCACGATGCACGAGCAGATACTCCAGCTCGACCAGGCGGCCCAGGTGGATCTTCAGCTGCGTGTCGCCCCAACGCGTGTGCTCGCGCACCTGGCGGCGGCTAAAGCGGTAATCGCTGCGTTTGATCGCGTGCTCCGCGCACTGAGCTTCGACCATCGACGCCACGAGCTTGAGTAACCGCCGCGTCTGCGGCGGCAGCTCATCGAGCGTGCGGCCGAGCACGTCGTGTGCAAGGCGATTGGCGAGCGCGATGTCCTCCAGCGTCGCTTCGATGTATCGCATCGGCTGCGCTCCGGCCGTGGTCTTGATCGGTCGCTGGTGTTGATGCAAGAGCGCGATCGCATCGATCAGCGTCAGGTACTTCTCGTGATCACGCCGGGTGCGCGTGCGGTCATCGAGGAACGTCAAGTGCTGAGCGTAAGGGTTAACGACCGCGAGCGGCTGCAACAGCCGCTGCGCGTTCTGGTGGAGCTTCAACAGCTGTGCGCGCTCGACCTTCGCTTGTAGACCCGCAAGTGTGCGCCGCTCGCGCTGCACCGCGTGGATCGCGGCCGTCTGTGCGCGGCCCTCATCAACCGACAGCACCAGGCAACGGTTCAACAGCTCCTCATCGATGTCCGCGGCCGTCGTCGTGAGCGCGATCATCACCGGGCCTTCGACACGGTACTCATCGGTGACGAGCTTGCCGGTCTCGGGATTCTTCGAGGTCGAGGCGATCGTCAGCTCGCCTTCGGATTGCAGGAGCTTTAACGCATAGCTCGCGCGGTGCGCGCCCTGTTCCTCGGCGATCGCCAGGATCTTGTGCTTCAGGTCCATCTCGCCCATGTAGAAGAGCGACTGCCCGGTCATCGCCGAGTACGCGATGCGTTCTTCTTCCGGAACGAAGCGCAGCACGGCGTCCAGCAACGAGGATTTGCCGGCGGCAGAGGTCGATTGGATCAGCAGCGCGAGCGGCCGATCGAGCTTGCGCGACACTGCGGCCAGGTAGCCAACGAGCGCGTTGGTCGTCTCACCGACGATGCCGCAGCGGCTAAAGTCGGCCGCGATACGCTCGATCAGATCGGAGCGCTTGAGCAGTGCGAGCGCGGCGTCGCGCTCGGTCTCGTCGAGCTTCACGACCGTCGAGGCCTGCGGCACCTGGGCGGCCGTGATCAACTTCTCCTGCTCGGCTTCGAGTGCGAGCAGGAGCTTCCCGAGGTCGGCTTTGATGATGTCCTCGGCGACGCCGAGCTCAACCGACGCCTGCTTCACGAACGCCGCACGATGCCGAGCTTGATAGAGATCGAAGGTATCGACATGCACGCTCTCGCCGGCGCTGTCGATCGCAGGCCGCGAGGCGAGCACGTTCACCTTCAACACTTCGTAGGACAGGTTCTTCTCCAACCCGCGCACGCGATAGCGCCGATCCCCGAACGTCATCACGTGCTCGTGCTCGGCGCCGATCGATTTGATCGATGTCGAAGGCAGCGCAGCCGGCAGCTCGGGAACGACACTCGCAGGGACTGCGTCCAGCGCAGGCAGCGGCGGCTGTGGAGACTCGACAGCTACGGGAGGGATTTCTTCTGCAGCAGCTAAAGAAGGGGCTGCAGCGTCCTTGATCTCAAGTGCCGGCGTCGCCTCGGCCGTCGTGATCGGCTTCGCCTGACCTTTGCCAAGCCACTGCGCCGAGCGGATCACCACACCCAGGCTCTTCGCTGCAGGACCGACTCTCAGTGCGTACTCGTTCACATCCATGCCTTTGGGGAACAGGATGCGGTAGCAGTCGAGGCCTTCGCTCATCAGCTCCTTGGACAACTTCTCCGCAGCGCGCTCGCCAGCCTCATCGCGATCGTAAGCGATCAGCACACGCTCGATGCCGCACTCCCTGAAGCACGCCAGGTGATCGGCAGTGAAGCCCTCAACGCCATAGCTGGCGGTGACGTTGCGATAACCAGCGCACCAGAAGGTGAGCGCATCGATCAGCGCCTCGCACAGGATGATTTCCTTGCTCGCGCTGAGCGCAGCGCTATTCCACACGCCGCGATGTGGGCCAGGAAGGTACAAGTGCAGCGGTGTGCCAGGTCGCAGTGCCTTGACGATCTTGCGGCCGTAGATCTCGGTCACTTCGCCGTGCTCGCCGATCACCGGGATTACGAGCGAGCCGTTGAAGTGCTCGTGACCGCTCTCGCGATAGAGCCCTAAGCGCTGCAGCCGGCCGCGGATCTGCGCGCCTTCCACACGATTGGCGGCCGGCAGTCGATAGCCGAGCGTGCGATTCGCGTAGCCGAGCTTGAACGTGCGGACGGCTTCGGCCGATGCGATCCCTCGACGTTCGAGGTACTGCATCGCCTCCGGGCTCTGCAGGAGCGTCTGGTGGTAGTAATCAACCACCTGCACCAGGAGCTGCGCATCCTCGGCTTCACGCTCCAGCGGCATCGCGAGCTTTTTTACCGTGGAGTGCTTGGCTGGCCGAGCGTCAACGGAAGGCGCAACCGGCGAGTAGTCGTTCTGCAAGAGTTCGACGGCGTGACGGAACGACACGCCCTCCGCCTTCATCACCCAGTCGATCACCGTGCCGCCGGCCTGGCACGCGCCCAGGCAGTGCCACAGGTTCTTTGCTGGGGTGATCACCAGCGAGGGCGTCTTGTCGTCGTGGAAGGGACAGCGGCCGATCAGGTCCGCGCCGTGGCGCTTCAACTCGACCCCGCGCGCCTCGGCGAGCCGCTCCAGTGCGATCGTCTGCTTCAGGCGCTCGATATCAGCGCTCGGGATGCGCGACATGGGATCAGCGCTGCACCGGCTCGGCGATCACCTCCACCACCAGCCGCCCCGCGCTCACCTCCACGCGTACATTGGCGCCGATCGGGAAGCCGGCCTGATCGAGCCAGCGACCGCGCAGCCGCAGGAACGGCATCGGCGCGCTCGAGGATGGCCGCGGATGATGCGCACGGGACTCGGGGTGACTGCTGCTGACGGTCAGGCGGCGAGCGTTCATCGGTCTCCTCCATAAAACCTGTCAAGACCTCCACCCGATTTTTCTTCGGTGGAACATCGTGACAGGAGATTGTACGATTATCGGACATGCTAATCGCTGTCCGAACTTCGTACAAGACTTATGAACGAGAACCGGGCTTATATTCCCGAGCCGACCACACCCACGAGTCGGCTCATGACCAAGTACGCACACGCGCAAGGACAAGGCTTCGGGCCACGGCTGGCCGCGCTACGCAAGGCGGCCGGCTTCACCCAGCACCAGCTCGCCGATGAGCTCCGCATCTCCCGCCGCCGCATCGCCTACTACGAGTCCGAGAGCGAGCATCCACCGGCCAACCTCCTGGCCGACCTTGCCCGCGTGCTCAACGTCAGCACCGATCGGTTACTCACCGACGAGCCAGTCAAGCGCCAGGCCAAGGCAACGCTGAGCCCACGGCTCGAACGACGGCTCAAGCACATCGAGCGCCTGAGCCCCAAGTCCAAGCAGCAGCTCCTCACCATCATCGATACCTTCATCGAGGCCGAGGCGCTGAAGCAGCGCAGCGCGCGCTGAAGCGCACAGGCAAGCCAGGAAGGAGCACGGGCCATGAAGTTTCAGGAGATCGCTTCGCGCCTGACAGGATTCAGCACTCCGGTCTTCGGCGTGCAGTGGAACCCGCCTGAGTCACAGCGCACCGTCGCACGGCGCGTCATCGCCTTCCTGGAAGATCGCCGGGTTCTGTTCGTGCCCTCCGAGATGGAGGTGCCGGGTCACTGCGTGCAATCGATCCTGCGCATCCGTGAGTTCCTGACGCAGGAGCTCGGCGGGCTCGATTCAGATCAGCCACTCGCGCAGTCGCTGCGCGCCATGCGGGTCGCGTGCCGCAAGTGCCTGGCCACCGTCGAAGCCGACGATCGACGCATCATCGAGTTCGGCGCGCATCACAACCACTACGCGAGCTGGATCTTCAACGGCGCCGTCGGCGAGCTGCGCGGGGTGTTCGGGATCCACATTGCGACGCTCGCCGCTTCTCACGGCCTCGATGTCGAAGGCGATCTCGCCTCGATTCTTCCGGCAGCCGGCGCCTGAGCATCGACAGACCACATCGTGGCCTGTTATCGCCGTAAGGCTATCCTGCTCCGAGTGTATGGTTGTGATGACACTGCCTTCAGGAGTCAGGCCTTAAGCTTGTTGGACGCGAAGACCACGACGTCAGGGAGAGAAGACAGCTTCTTCCTAAAATCTCGCAAGTGAAGATGCTCCCACTCCGAGTTTGAACCCATGCCCTCCTTACAGTGCGATAAAAATTGGATCAACACGTCCAACTCACTCGGATTGACGACCAATGTGACCTCTTGGAGCGAAAGCGGATGATCGTCATCGTGCGTCTCTTTTCCGAAAACCTTCATTCCGTAGCTCCTTCACTAACCAATCGGACCTTCGATGGTCCCACCGAGATCCTGAAAAGTTCTGCAAGAGATGGGATCACCGGCGCGGCACTCTTCCGCCGCTATAAGCAGAACGATGTCTTCAAGAAACGGGGGGCACACGACCAACTTGAAGCCTTTCTTGCGCAGGAAATCCTTGACCTTGTTCTTTAGCTTCTTCGGGTCTGTCCCGTGACTTCCTGTGCCATCCTTGTTGACCACGATTTCCTTGCAGCCTTTCTCGCAGACGTGCGCGTGCGTCTGCTGGCCAGGCACATGCGGCTTGTCAACGCGTACGGTAGTTGGGTTTCCGCCCGGAATCCTCTCAGTCTTGCCTGACAAGCCGAACAGATCAAAATCGTCTACCGGATTGCCTGCGACATACGCATACGTGTTGAGCCCTCCTTCTAGGCCAATCGGATCAGACTCAACATACCGACCAACCGCTGGGTCGTAATCCCTCATGTAGTTGTAGTGTTGCGCCGCTCAGAGCCCGAGCGAATAGTCGGCGATGGACCCG
>CADEDU010000159.1 GCA_902826155.1 uncultured beta proteobacterium | reverse complement strand
GAGCCAATGGCCAATATAGCTGGCGTGGCTGTCGAGATGCGCAACCGGAAGACCAAGTTCAGCACCCAGCATCGCGCTGGAAAGCTCTGCGATCAGTTCCTCGGCCGCATAGGCAGCGGTGCCGAAACGGTTCTTGAGATCCCGGTCCAATCGGCTGGCATGGCCGGTCCAGTGCGAAAGCTCGTGGTAGGTCCCATCCATAACGGGTCCTTTCTGTCCTCTTCTGCCAATCAAGCAGGACACATGATCCGAGCCCCCTCTTCTCTGCCGGACAGGGAGGGCCCGAGGGCCCTTCCTGTCCGGTTGCAATCTTGGGAGTGGGTATGGCGCAGCTGTTGTTCTCGACGCCTGCATTCCGGCCCGACGGATCATCGGTGGAGAATGTCCCGATGCTGCTCGACGCCCGGATGCGGCTCGTCGAACCGGCCTGCGCATGGCTGATGCACGTTGCTTTGGTGCGCGGCAGGACCCGCAGCCCGCAGACCTGGCGAACCTACGCTGAAGCTCTCTACGACTGGTGGCAGACGCTAGAGGCCAATGGCTGGGCCTGGGACGAGGTCGGTCCTGGCGAACTGGCCGCCTATCGCGATCAGATGCTCCGGCCCCGTGGCGACAGCGGCAGACCGCTGGCACGCAGTACAATCAACGGGCGGCTCAGGACCATAGGGCGTTTCTACCGCTGGAGCGTGGCGACCGGACTGATGAAGCAGGTCCCGTTCGCAAGCCAGGAAATCGCGCTGTCGCGCAGCCGTCCACAAGGATTCCTCGCCCACATCGACGCCAGCGGAGGCCGGACCCAAGCCAACGAACTGACCATGCGGCATGTGCCGATGTTGCCGCGCCCACTCGCGCCGGAGGCGATTCGGCGCATCATGGCCGAAATGTCGGCACGCGACAGGCTGATCGTTGAATGGGCGGTGACCACCGGAATCCGTCGGATGGAAGTGGCGGGCCTGACCGTGCGTCATCTGAAAGGGGCCGGCAGTGAACCAATGGTGCCGGTGCAGATCGACGAAACCAAGGGTGGGCGATCGCGAATAATATATCCTCCGGCCCCTTTGGTTGATCGAACCCGTGCCTATGTGCGGGAAGAGCGGGCGGTCGTCGTCCGTCGTGCGACGACAAAACGGGCAGAGCGCGATCCCGACGCTCTGTTCCTGACTTGTCGGGGGCAGCCCATGAAACCGCGCAGGGTTGGCGCAATGTTCACGGCTGCTGCCGAGGCAGCGGGTGTGATGGCGACGTTCCATGCGCTGCGACATACCTTCGCCGCCGCCATGCTGCGGTTCCTGCAACGCGAAGCCCGGGCCAATCCCGAACTCAATCCCTTGCTCGCGTTGCAGGTGCTGCTCGGCCACGCCGATCTGGCAACCACCGCGGTATACCTGCGCGTTGTCGAAACCGACCTCTCGGCAATCGAGACCTCGGTCGACGATCTCTATGCGGCGCTGCTGTAATGCCGCGTCGGCAAAAGGACTACCGGGTCGAGCCATCGCCGAAGCCGCTGATCGGCAATCCGGGCGCATTGCTGGTCAATGTCGTAGATGCCGACGGCCAGCTCGAATGCGCGTTCGACTTCTCGATCTTCGATCGGCCGACCATGGCTGCCGAGTGGGCGCTCGCGTTCCGGCATCACTATGCTGCCAAACAACCGGCCAACAGAGGCTCAGCGTTCCGTACTTTGAAGTTCTGGTTTGCGTTCCTTGCCGAATACGATTCCGCCATCTTAGCCACGCGCGACGTCGATAGCGGCATTCTCAATGCGTTTATCGTTTGGCTCGGCACGAGGCCCTGGAGCAAGGGGTCACGGTATACTGTCTGGTCGATCATCAAGCAGCACATGGCCTGGCTCAAGCGCAACCGGCCCGACCTGGTTCACCCCGAACTCGAAATCCCGTTCAATCCGTTCCCCCGCAAGAATGCGGAAGCGCGCCAGCGTGAGGCACTGAGCCGTGATGAAATGGAACGCGTACTCACGGCGGCCCATCGGGACATCGAAACAGCCTGGGCACTGTTCGAGGAAGGCCGCGCTGCGCTGGCTCGGGTCGATCGCAAGGCCATTGTCTCCGAACCCGACCTCGCCAAGCTCGATCTCGACGATATCGGGGTCATGCTCGCGGTGATCGACGGTCGGTTCGGCGGCGTGCCACCCAAAGTCGGCGACATGTTGAGAAAGGGCGCGGGCCTCTGGCATCTCCACTTCGCCATGATCCGCCACGGTGGCATGGGCGAAATCGCGGGGCGGCTGTTTGCGCTGCCGGATACGATCGTTGCCTATATGGTCGCCATCGGCGCGCAAACCTTTGCAAATGCCGAGGCGCTCAGGCTGATGCAGCGCGACTGCCTGAGCGAGCATCTGCTGCTCGAAGGCAGGGTTCTGGTCAGTTGGCGCAAGGGGCGCGCGGGACGTGAACAGCGCCGCAGCTTCCTGCGCGACAAAAGCTCCTCGGTGCCCGTGCTGATCGATCAGGTTCTGGCTATGACCGAAAGGCTGGTGCCGCATACGCCACGCCGCGACCAGAATTATCTCTTCCTCACCGGGATGATACACGGGTCTCGCAGAGTCGGTGTGATCCCGGGCTATCTGGCCACGAAACTTACCCGGCGGTTTGTGGAGCGCCATGGCCTGCTGGGCGACGATAGCAAGCCGCTCAAACTGACGCTGGCGGCGCTGCGCGCATCGGGGCTCACACTAGCGCACGAGCGGCTCGGGCATGACATCCTGAAGACGCAAGTGCTGGCCAACCATGCTACTCCAGACACGACACAGCGCTATGTGGACCGGCCCCGCGTCCGAAAGGCGCAAGCGCTGGCAATCGGCAGGTTGCAAGCCCGGTTTGTGGAAATGGTCCGGGGCGATGCCGAATCCCCGCCCGGGATGGAGGTGCTTCCCGATCTGCGCCACGCGACCGCAGCCGGATTTATCTGTAGCGATCCCCTTGCCGGCGTTGCCGAGGGACAGCGCAAGGGCGAGCTGTGTACGGCCTGGCTCGGATGCTTCACCTGCCCCAATGCCGTGATCCCGCTCAACGAGGACGTGCTGGTTCGCCTGCTGGCGACGCGGGCAGCGCTCACCGACGCGCGTGCCGCCATGGCTCCCGAACGCTGGCGGCTGCTTTATGCACCCAAGCTGGAAATCCTCGAGCGCGATATCCTGCCCCGGTTCTGCGAGGCGATGCTCGAAGCAGTTTCGAGGATGTCACTGCCGCAGCTGCCGCCAGTCGAATGAACCAGCACCCCCACCCACTCACGCAGTCGTCGCCATCCTGGGAGGATGCGCGGCTTTCTCCGTGGAGCCGGTTCGGCGACGATGAATGGCGGCTCGATATCCGCACTGCGGGTCGCCGCGCGGATCAGAAGCGGTTCAGTTGGGCGTTGGCCATGCCGGAGCACACGCGCATCGGGAACAGTGATCATGTTCAGCTTGTCCGCGCCGCCAAGCACTTCCTCTGGTCGATGCACTATCATCCTCCATCAGGGCGCAAACGGTCGTCTCCGGCGTCGATCCATCACAAAGCAATGTTGCTGCGCGCGCTGCTGGAATGGATGGCATGCGAAGGACACTCGCGCTTTGCCGGGATCGATCCAGCTTCGGTCGAACAACTCTGCAAATGGTTGCGCTGTCGTCCTGCACGCGCCGGCGGAGACAAAGGCAATATCTCAACTGCCACAATCACGAACTATCTGCTCGTGATCAAAGACCTTTATCGTCAGCGAGAAAAGCTGAACGATGCGCCACTGGTCGATCCGCTGCCGCTGGAAACGACCTATGAGGCCGCCGGCCACACCAGGGCGACCAAGGGCGTCATACCGTTCATCCCCGAAGACGTGGCCGTTGCAATCCTGAGCGAAGCCCTGCGGTGGGTCGAGGAGCATGGCGATACGATCGTCGCAGCCGAAACGATCCGCCGCGAAGCGCGAGCGCAGGGTCTGCGGCGCGGCAAGCGCCAGGCATCTGACCATGTTAGAGCGGCGCTGAGGCTCGCATCGCTGGCCGGACCATCGGGCGAACGGCTCGATGGCGCCTATGCAGTTCGGCACGCCGCCGTCCACCTCGTCGAGGCGTGCTATATCTTGATCGCGGGCTTCGTCGGGATGCGGTCGAGCGAAATCCTGTCAATGAAAACAGGGGCAATCGAGCATCACCCGATCGGCGGAACCGGCGTTAATCAGGCATATGTCGTGTCCCGGCTGTTCAAGACTGTCGACGATCTCGATGGCCGTAGGGAGCGCTGGGTTGCCCCGGCACCGGTCGTGCGCGCGGTGGAGCTGCTCGAGCAGCTGAGCGCGCCGCTGCGCGAAGCCTCGGGCCGCGACGATCTGTTCCTGGTGAAGAACACGCAGTATGGCCAAATCGTGCCGGTGACGCACATGCATATCGCCTGGCGCATCAATGACTTTGCGCGGCATGTCGGCATCCCCGATCATGATGGGAAACCCTGGAGGTTCAGCACGCACCAGTTCCGCAAGACCTTTGCCCGGTTTATTGCCAGGCGCGACCGTACCCAGCTTCTGGGCCTGGCCGAGCACTTCAAGCATGCTTCCGTTGCCATGACCGCGCGGGGCTACGTCGGCAACGACTTCGACCTGCATGGCCTCATCGACCACGAAGCCCGCGCCGAAACCGCAGCCGCACTCGATCGCCTGCTCGCCGCGAAACGGCTCGGCGGCAAGATGGGCGAACGTATCGTCGCCGGAAACGCCCGGTTCCGCGGCCGCGCGGGCGAACAGGTACGCCGAGACTATGTTGCGTTCATCCTCAAGGAGACGGATCTTCGCATCCATGCCTGCGACTATGGCTGGTGCGTGTTCCAGCAGGAGACCTCCCGCTGCGGCGGCGAACTGCAACCGAATGAGGCCGGACGAGCGCCGGCGGTCTGCCTCTCATGCGCCAACATGGTGATCGAAGCGAAGCACGGAGCCTACTGGCGGGATCGCCGGAGACGCAATGCTGCGCTGTTGCCGGAGGCCAATCCGATGACGGCGGCCGTGCTCAATGAGGCGATCGGACAATGCGAGCGGGTGCTCACGCAAATCGGAGATGACGATGGGCAAGGATGATCAGGGGCAGCGCTGGCAATCCGCGGCAAGGAGCTACCGGGCGGCGCTGGCGAGGCTGGTGCGCGGCGAAGGGCGCCACGCCGACCATGCGGGACGCGTGGTGAAGATCACGCCGACTTCGGTCGCGCGCGAAGCGGGACGCAGTCGCAATCCGCTCTATACGAGCCATCGGGACATCCTCGACGAGATCGAAGCTGCCGCAGGACCAGGCACGCCCGCACGCGACCTGGCAGCGCGCATCGCCACGCTCGAGACCGAGCTGACGCACCTCAGGGCCGATGCCCGGCGTCACGCCGAGGAGCGGCGCGAACTCGCCAGCGAGAACCTGACGCTGTTGCACCGAGCCCGAAGCGCAGAGGATCGGCTCACGGCGCTCCTGCGGCGAATGCCTGAGGCACCCACCGCAGGTGCCATCATGCAGCCACGCTGAGTTGTTCCGGCTGCTGCATATGCATCCAGTCAGCTGCCGCCTGGGCTTTGCTCGCCAGCGTGAAAATCGCGCGAGCATCGGCCTTGAGCACACGTAGCCAGGACGCGATGTACGCCGCATGGTCCGGTCGCGGATGGTGTGCGATACCGAGATCGGCCATGACCAAGGCGGCTCCCAGATCTGCGATGGCCTCCTCCGCTGCATATCTGTCCGATCCGAACCTGCCGGACAGATCACGGTCGCAGCGGGACGCCGCTCCTGTGGCATGCAGGCCTTCATGGAAAAGCGTGCCATAATAAGCGGCAGGCTCCCTGAACTGTGCGAAGGGTGGCATCTGCACGCGATCTTCCGAAGGAATATAGTACGCCTCGTTGCCGCCATGCCGGCACTCAATGCCAAGGTTGCCCCAAAAGATATCGGCGTTCCGCATCCGCGCATCGTCGGACAGGAGATCGATGGTTGGTGGAGCATAGCCCTCGACCTGCGCCTCGTTGAAAACGCTGTACCCCCGCGCAAACATGCGAGCGCGGCCCCGTCCCTCTTGCTCGGAATCGCGATCATCGGCATCCTCGCCGCGATCGTTGACCTTCCAGAAGACAATCGTGGTGGCCTGCTCGCCCTTGCGAACCTGGGCTCCCAGCGCTTGCCACTGACGATAGCTGGCCCAGCGTCCGGAACTGTAGCCTGCAGCCTGCGCCGCGATCCACAAGCTGAGAATATTGGATCCCCGGTAAGCCTTGCCGGTACCGGCGTTGACGGGGCGCGAGGTCGCTGATCCATCGTGATGCCACGGCATTGTCCACGAACCCGCCCCTGCCTCGATGGCGGCAACGATCTCGTTGGTGACGCGCGTGTATATATCGGTGCGTTCTTTGCTGCGCATGATCAGGACTCCCGTCCTGAAATCGCACAGCAGGCCGTACGATGGTTGGGAAACAGCAGCGCGCAAAGGCCATCGACTGTCCTCGAAATGAGGACACTTGCGATGTTACATACCTCATGCGCAAGCGTCGCATAGTAATGATCGAAGCCGGAAAACAGGTGCGCAGGCGGCATGGTAATCCGGTCGGCGGTCGGCTCGTAATAGGCCTCATCCCCTTGATGACGGAGCACTGCCGTGAGCACTCCAAAGAAGGCGTCGAGATCCAGCTCGCGGCCTTCGGGCTCGACGAGATCAAGTGTGGCGGCAGGGTGGAAGCGCTCCGGAAGATTCTCGACCTGGTCAGCGTTGAAGACCGGATAGGCCTTCAGGACGCGGCGGGCTTCCTCGCTGGTTTCTCCCGTATCGGGGGCTTCGACCTCCGTGGTATAGCTCTTGTAGAAGATGGCGATGGTCGACTTCTCGCCCTTTCGGACCTGCGCACCGAGCTTCTGGGCCTGGTTGTAGGTCATCCAGTAAGAAGACGCGTATCCGCACATGTCGGCGACCATCCACAGCCAGACCACGTTCATGCCGCGATAGGGCGTGCCGCAAGCACGCAAGGGGCGCGAAACTGGGACGCCGCGCCATGGCTTGATCCAAGGCT
>CADEDU010000158.1 GCA_902826155.1 uncultured beta proteobacterium | reverse complement strand
GTTCACTCGCAGCCGCCGGGGCGCCTCGAAACTGATGAACAACAGCCCCACCGCGGGACTGGATCGGATGTTTCCCATGCTCTTGAACATGCCGTTGCCTTCGTAGCTGGGAAACACCAACGTCTGCTCGTCGATCAGCCGCACGAAGCCCGGGTCGCCGCCCTTGAACGAGCAGTCGGGGAAGCCCTCAGCATCGGTCGTAGCGAGAAAGAAGAAGCTCTGCGCGCCGATGAAAGCCCGATCGTCGTCGGTGAACCGTTCGCGCAGGTTGTGCTGGATCATGCGGTCGGCAAGGCGGCGCGTGTCGAACTGATCCTGCAGTTCGCGACTTTCGGCGTTGTAGAGATCGCGTGTCGTCATGGCTTGCCCTGCGCTTGTGTTCGATCCGCTACACCATCAACAGCACCAGCCCGATCGCCGCCGGCAGCGCCTGCACGAACAGGATGCGCTTGTTGGCCGTGGCCGCGCCGTACAGGCCCGCCACGAGCACGCACAGCAGAAAGAACACCTTGATCGCTTGGCCCGCATCGCCCAGCCATAGCCCCCAGAACAAGCCGGCTGCGAGGAATCCGTTGTACAGACCCTGGTTAGCGGCGAGCACCTTGGTCTGCGCGGCCAACGCCGGGGTCAAGCCGAACGCCTTCATGCCGCGCGGCTTGTCCCACAGGAACATTTCCAGGACCAGGATGTAGACGTGGATCAAGCCCACGAGGAACACGACGATATTGGCGGCAATGGTCACGGCGCTCTCCGGATCGAACGGCGCTACGGGGTTGCCGTTACATGGTACTCGCCGCCGGCGAAGCGGCACGGCCGCCGGCAAACGGATCAGTCACGCGCTCACTTCTTCGCGAGGAATCCGCCGATTGTCTGATCGGTATGGAACACCGGCTTCTCGTAGTAGTGCGGTCCGTCGTAGATCTCGATCAGCACGCTGCGCTCGTGCGCGATCGTCGGTCCGTGCGGATGATCCTTCGGGTTCATGTAGAACGAGCCCTTCTTCAACCGCAAGCCCACGTCCACGTACTCGTAGTCGCCTTCCAGGCAGTACATGAACTGGTTCGACGCATGCGCATGCTTCACCGGTATGCGTGCGCCCTTCTGGTATTCCAGCAGCGCGATGCTCGCGCCGGTCTGGGCGTTCTTCCACAGGAAGTACTGGCGAAAACCGTAGTCGGGAAAATCGATCCACTGCCCGGGATCGAGTTTGTCGGTATCGATCAGCACTTCGAGCGTCTTGGCCAGTTCCACGTTCGCATTGCTTGCCGGATCGGATTGCGGTGATTTCATCGGGTCACTCCAGTGGCGGGCGGCCCGCGGCCACCCAGCGTTGATACTCGGCACGGCTCGCCTCGGTGGCCGGAAACAGTCCGAAGATCGATCGGCCGCGGCGCAATTGCGCGGCCACGAACGACTCGTACTCCACCGCCTCGATCGCCTCGGCGGCCACCTCGTCGGCCAGATGCCGCGGGATCGCCACTACGCCTTCGCCGTCGCCGACGATGATGTCGCCCGGGTAGATCGCAACGCCGGCGCAGCCGATCGGCGCATTGAATTCCACCGGATGCAGCGTGATCGGTGTCGCCGGCCCGGACGCCTGTCGCTGAAAGCACGGCAGCCCGCTCGCCTGCACGCCGGGCGTATCGCGCATGCCGCCGTCGGTCACGACCCCGGCGACCCCGCGCACCTTCATGCGCAGCGCCATCATGTCGCCCATCGAAGACGCTCGTGCATCGCCACCCGTTGACATCACCAGCACCGCACCGGCGGGGCATTCCTCGACCGCGCGGCGATGCAGACTGTCGTCACGTGCATAGAGCGCGAGCGAGTCGATGTCCTCGCGTGCCGGGATGAAGCGCAAGGTGAAGGCAGGCCCCACCATCGCCGCCTGCTGCGGCGAGACGGGCGTCAGCCCGAGCAAAAACGTATTGCGCAGTCCGCGCTTGAGCAAGGCGTTGCTCAGGTTGGCGGCACCACAGCGTGCCAGACGATCGCGAGTGGCGGCACTCAGCTCGAACGGGTCAGTCATCGCGACGGTTCATCCACGTGAAGGGTTGGCAGCCACCGTAGTCTGACAGCAGCAGCGCGCTATCGGCGCGGCGCACGCTCGATCGCCTGCCACACGACCATCGAGGTGATCGGCGTGGGCAAGTCGCGCACGGCGTAATCGCGCAGAGCGTCGACGACGGCCGCGACGATCGCCGGCGGCAGGCCCACGGTGCCGGTCTCCGCCCCGCCTTTGACGCCAAGCGGATTGGTCTTGGTCGGTACAGCGCGTGAGCCCAGTCGAAACTCCGGAAAATCGTCGGCACGCGGCATCGCGTAGTCGGCGAACGATCCGGTGAGGAGTTGCCCTGCCTCGTCGTGCACCACTCGCTCACCCAGCGCCTGCCCCAGCGCCTGCGCAATGCCGCCATGAATCTGCCCTTCGAGCAGCAGCGGATTGATCACCGTGCCCACATCATCGACAGCCGTCACGGCCGCGAGCTGCACCATGCCCGTCTGCGGATCGACTTCGACCTCGGCCACATAGCAGCCGTTGGGATAGTTCTGCGGATTCGCGGTGAAGTAGCCGCGACCTTCGAGTCCGGACCACAGCTCGGCCGGCAGCGGCTTGGGCGCGCCCCACGCCAGCGTTGCGCGGGCGACCCGGTCGAGCGTGATCGACGTGCCGCTCGCGGCGCTGCGAAACACGCCATCGGCGAAATCGAGTGTGTCGGGCGAGCACTCGAGCAGGATCGCCGCGATGCGCCGTCCCTTTGCGATCACCTCATCACACGCGGCCTTGAGCGCCGATCCGCCCACCGTCATGCTGCGTGAGCCGAAGCTGCCGCGTCCGGTGGCGACCTTGTCGGTATCACCCTGGATGAACCGGATGCGATCGAGCGGCACGCCGAGCCACTCGCGCACCATCTGCGCGTAGACCGTCTCGTGCCCCTGCCCGTAAGAGAACGTGCCGGCGAGAATCATCAGCCCGCCGGTGGCATCGAAGCGCAGTTCCATGCGCTCGCTGATGGTGGCGCAGACTTCGATGTACATCGCCAGGCCGCGCCCGCGTAGCCGCCCGCGTGCAGTGCTGTCGCGGCGACGCTGCTCGAACCCGTGCCAATCGGCCAGATCGATGGTCCGATCCATCAGCGCTTCGAACTCGCCGCAGTCGTACGTCTCGCCGATCGCCGTGCGATACGGCATCTGCGCCGGACCGATGAGATTGCGCCGCCTAATCGCGATCGGATCGAGTCCGAGTTCGCCTGCCGCGAGATCGAGCATGCGCTCGACGATCATCGTCGCTTCGGGGCGACCAGCACCGCGATAGGTCGTCAGCGTGCGGCTGTGTGTGAACACGCCGTTGATCGCGACGTGCATCGCCGGTATCGCGTAGACCCCCGACAGCATCCGCGATCCGACCAGGGGCGGATGCGCGCTCGACGGACCGAGCTGGCACCCCAGGTTGTGGTGAATCACGACGCGCATGCCGAGCACCGTGCCATCGCGCAAAAGCGCCAGTTCGGCGTCGGCGAGCTGATCGCGGCCGTTGAAATCGGACACGAACGCTTCGCTGCGGTCGCATACCCACTTCACCGGGCGGCCAACACGCTGCGCCGCCCACAGCACTAGGATCTCTTCGGGATAGAGCCCGCCCTTGGTGCCGAACCCTCCGCCGACATCGCCCGCCACCACATGCAGCCGGTGCGCCGGAACACGAAAGATATGCTCGGCGAGCAGCAGTCGGATGCGATGCGGGTTCGCGGTGGAACTGGTCAGGTGCCAGCGGTGCGTGCCCGCGTCGTAGTGTCCGAGGCAGGTGCGCGGTTCGAGCGGATTACCCGCCAGCCGCTGGCTGCGGATGCGCGCCCGGACAACGTGGTCGGCGCGTGCGAACGCCTGCGCCGTGCGAGCCGCATCGCCAAGTTCGTGCACGAAGCACCGGTTGTCCTTTGCCTGCGGCCAGACCAGCGGCGCATCCGGCGCGATCGCGGCTTCGACGGTCGGCGCGGCAGGCAATGATTCGTAGTCGACGACAACGCGCTCGGCGGCGTCCATCGCCTGGGCCAGCGTCTCCGCCACCACGAACGCCACGCCGCTACCCACAGCCAGAACCCGATCCTGCGCGAGCGGCGGAAACGGGGTGGCGTGGTAGGTCTTGCCGGTGATCGTCGGCGGGATGCTGGCGCACGGTATGTGCCCCAGCCCGTCGGCCGCGTAGTCGCTGGCCGTCAGCACCGCGATCACACCCGGCATGCGCAGCGCACCGCTGATGTCGATGGAGCGGACCCGCCCGTGCGCTATGGGCGATCGCAACACGTAACCGCGCGCCTGCTGCGCCTCGCTGACGTCGTCGGCGTAGCGACCGAGCCCGGTGAGCTGGCGCGCGTCCTCCAGCCGGGGCAACGGCGCACCGATGCCCTGTTCGGCCCGCGCGTCGCGTTCGGCCTTCTTCAACATGCGTTGACTGCGCGAAGCGCGGACACGCAGCAGCGCTAGTCGGCCTTCACGCCGGCCGCCCGCACCACGGCCGTCCAGCGAGTGGTTTCGGCCTGGATGTACTTGACGAACGCCTCGGGCGTATCGCCGATCGTGTCGATGCCTTGGTCTGCCAGCCGCTTCACCACGTCGGGATGCTTGAGTGCTTTCACGAATTCGGCGTGGATGCGGTCGATCACCGCGCGCGGCGTGCCGGCGGGGGCAGCCAGACCGAACCAGGGATTGGCGTCGTAGCCCGCATGACCGACTTCGGCCAGCGTCGGTACATCAGGCGCAAGCGGCGAGCGCTTATCGGCGGTGATCGCCAGCGCGCGCAGACGGCCGTCGCGCACGAACGGCAGCGCGGAGATGAGCGGATCGAACAGGAAGTCGATGCGGCCGGCGACGAGGTCGGCCAACGCCGGTGACGATCCCTTGTAGGGAATGTGCGCGACATCGAGCCCGTTGCGGGCTTTCATCTGCTCGCCCGACAGATGACCGCCGCTGCCGATGCTTTGCGAGCCGTAGCTCAACTTGCCCGGACGCGCCTTGGCGTAGTCGATCAACTCGACAAGGCTCTTGGCCGGATGCGCCCCCGGCACGACCACGATCGTGGCTGAAGCGAACAGATTGGTGATCGGCTCGAAGTCCTTGAGCGGGTCGTAGGACAACTTGGAGTACAGGCTCTGATTGATGCCGTGCGAGCCGACGTTGGCAAGGAACAAGGTGTAGCCGTCGGGCCGCGCCTTCTTCACGACATCGGCACCGATCTGTCCGCCCGCACCCGGGCGATTCTCGATCAGCACGGTCTGGCCGGTGTTCTCGGTGAAGCGCTGCGAGATGAGTCGCGTGCTGTTGTCGGAAATGCCGCCCGGCGGGAACGGAATGACGATGGTGACCGGACGCGAGGGATACGCCTGCGCAAGCGCGCTCGGCGCGAACAGCGGATTGGTCAAGGCCGCGAAAACAGCAACGCATGCAGCGATAACGGCGCCGTGACACGCACGCGCGGCGGGCATGCACTGATTCGATCGGTTCAACATTGGCAACGTCTCCTGTCAGTACAGTTCGACCAGCATGTCGACTTCGAGCGTCACCCCGAACGGCAACGACGCCATCCCCTCGGTTGTGCGCACGTGCTTGCCCGCATCGCCGAACACCTCGACCAGGAACGCCGAGCAACCGTCGGTGACCTTGGTGCTGTCGGTGTAGCCCTCCTGCGTCCAGATCTTGCCCTTCACGCTGACGATGCGCCTAACCCGCGCCAGATCGCCCACCGCGAGTTTGATCCGATTCACCTGCCGCACGCAGGCCAGCTTGGCCGCGACGATCGCGTCGTCGAGGCGCGCCTGATCGGGCACCCGCCCGCGGGCGAACTGGCCGTCGGGGCGCTGCCCTGCCGCGCTGGAGAGATACAGCATGTTGCCGACCTGCACGTGATCGACGTAGTTGCCCACGGCGGGCTTGAGCGGCGGCAACTTGCCGTCACGGAACCCCAGTTCTCGCAGCGCTTTCTCCAGCCGCTGCTCGATGGCCGCGGTGGGTTGCGGTGGCGGACTCACGGCGCATGCGCCGAGCAGCAGAACAAGGCCCAGGATCGAAACGGCTTTCATGATGAGGACTCCTCGGTGGTCAAGGCGTGGGGCGATGCAGCGATGCATCGAGCAGCGGGTCGGGCTCGCGCAGTGCGGCCTGATCGAATCCGGCCAGGCGCCGGTAATTGCTGGACGCCGATTCGAGTTCCTCGGCGGAAAAAATGTCGCGCGCATTGGCAAAGCCGTCGGGCGCACGCCGTTCGGCTTCGATCATCACCGTTTCCGGACCCATCTGCGTGCGATTCACGGTCACCAGTCGCGACACCACATCGCGGCGTGCGGATTCATAGGCGATCAACGCACTGCGCGGATCGGGTTCGGCGAGGATCGCTCTGGCCAGTGCGGGCGCATCCAGCAGTGCCTGTGTTGCGCCATTCGACCCGGCCGGATGCATCGGATGGGCCGCATCGCCCAGCAGACTCACGCGGCCGAAGCTCCAGCGCGGCGCTGGGTCCCGATCGACTTTCGGAAACACATAGAGCTCGCGGCAGGCGCGCATCACCGCCGGAATATCCAGCCACGAGAACTCCCAGCGCTCGAACCACGGCAGGATCTCACTCAATTCGGCGCGGCGGTTGTATTCCTCGCGCACCATCGGCGTATCGGGCGGTATCGATTTTTCGGCGATCCAATTGAGCTCGCAGCGTCCTGCCGCCGCGCCGATCGGGTAGGCGACGAACTTCTGCAGGTCGTGCCCTGCCATGAACATCGATTGTCCGGAAAGGAACGGCGGCCAATCGCTCACGCCGCGATACATCAACTGTCCGGAGAACCGCGGCCCTCCTTCGTTGGGATAGAACGCCCGGCGCACCGTGGAATGCACCCCGTCGGCGGCGATCAGCAGATCGGCCGCGACGGCCGCGATCGGCGTGTCGCGATGCTTGTCGATGAAATGCGCGGTCACGCCATGATCGTCTTGCGTGAAATGGCTCAGATGATGTCCGGCATGAATCGCCGCTGGGCCGAGCCGCGCCTGGGCGGCCTGCAGCAGCAGACCTTGCAGGCGACCGCGATGAATCGCGATCTGCGGCCAGCTGTAGCCGGCTGCCTGGCCGCGTGGCTC
>CADEDU010000157.1 GCA_902826155.1 uncultured beta proteobacterium | reverse complement strand
TCGTCGGGACTCGGCATGCCGAGGCGGACTCCAATCCGAGCCCACAGCCATCCATTCGAATCGCGAGGAGAACCCGATGAATCGCATTGCAGCAGGCGTGACCGCGGTCATGTTGGGGGGGCACGGCATGCTTGCGCCGGCAGCCGACAAACCGGCGACCGAAGCGAATCTGCCCTCTAAAGAAGCGCAAATGTTTTCCAGAGCCGCCGGATACGAACGGTACATGGGTCGCTGGAGCCGGCTCCTGGTCCCGGGCTACCTCGAGTTCGCAGGCGTGCGCGACGGTCAGCGCGTCCTCGACGTGGGCACCGGGACGGGGGCGGTGGCGCTCGCCATTGAAAGCCGCACCCGCCGTGCGGAGATCGTGGGCATCGATCCCTCCGAAGCATTCCTCGCTGCGGCCAAGAAAAACGCTGCGGGCCGAGTGAGCTTCGAGGTCGGGGACGGGCAGGCATTGCGCTTTCCCGACGCGAGCTTCGATCAGACGCTGTCGCTGCTCGTCCTCAACTTCCTCAAGGATCCGATGAGAGCAATCGCCGAGATGCGCCGGGTGACGCGGCGCGGCGGCACCGTGAGTGGCTGCGTATGGGACTACAACGAGGGCATGCAGATGGCGCGCTTCTTCTGGGACGAAGCGGTGGCGCTCGACCCCTCGATGGCGCCCAAAGACCAGCGCAATATGAAATTTGCCCGCCAAGGTGAACTAGGTGAGGCTTGGCGCAGTGCCGGGCTGACGGAGGTCAAGGAGCACGCGCTCGTCATCGATCAACACTACTTGAACTTCGACGACTACTGGCTCCCGTTCCTCGAAGGGGCAGGCGCCGCCGGTGCTTTCGTCGCATCGCTATCGCCTGAGCGGCGCAAGGACATTGAATCGCGGCTACGCCGGCGCATGCTCGGCGATCGGCCGGATGGGCCTTTCACTCTGAAAGGAAAGTCTTGGTGTGTACGGGGCGAGGTGGGCTAGCCTCCACTCGCAATGTTCAGCGGGAATGCCCGGCTACGCACCACGCAACGCGGTACTTCATACCTTCCCAGCGGCGATAGGGAAGGAGCCTCGGGCATCGTCGCCGCGCGACTTCGGCGATCACCTGATGCGGCCGGCCGCATTTGCTTGGACGCATCACGCGCACGGTGCTCGATGCCGCACACAGCGATGCGTTGATCGCTTCAGTCGGATGAGCCTGGGGCTGGAGCGAGCGTCGAACCCGTGGGCGAGTTTGCGGCCATCATCGGGCGGAGTGGTTGGCGATGACGCTGCGCACGGGAACGGATGCTGATTTGGCCGCTTTAGCAAGCGAAGCGGCTATCTGCGTCACGTCGGAGGAACGAACCTGGGACAAAGGCGTCCAATGAATCGTGGTTGCCAGGATGGGCTGCCGGAGGCGAAAGCAGCTTCGTGAAGCCGCTTGAACAGGCGAGCGACGATCATCGAGAAAGGAGATCTTTATGACCAATCACGTCTACAAGCATCTCGAGCTGACCGGTTCGTCGACAAAGAGCTTCGACGATGCCATCAGGAACGCCATCCAAAAGGCGGCCAAGACCGTTCGCAATATGCACTGGTTCAACGTGACGGAAACGCGTGGCTACATCGAAGACGGACAGATCTCGCACTGGCAGGTCACGCTGAAGATCGGCTTCACGCTTGAAGAGTAGCAATGCAGGGTTTCTCCCCGCAAGACGTGTGCCCCGGCGGGCAGCGAAAGCAGAGGGCAGCGGTCAACCTCGAGGAGGATCACGTTCCACGAGGGGTGAGAAGCTTGGAGGGTTGTCATGAATGAGACAAACGCTTTCGGGTCGAAGAAGGAAATTGAAATCCGACCGGGATTAGCGAGCGCAGTGCTCGTGTTGAGCATCCTGGCATCGGTGACATCGGCCGCCGTTCTGGGACAAGACCGAGAACACTACAACAGGCAAGCCGCGGCGCGAGACATCGCCCGATTCGAGGCATTGGACCGCGACAAGGATGGCAAACTCACCTGGGCTGAGGTGAGGGGTGATGTTGATATGGAAGCGCGCTTTCTGGATATCGATGGCAATCGGGACGGCGAAATATCGCTCGACGAACTGAGGCGCTACGTCGAACGCAATTACGCGAGTAACGCTGTACCGCAGAACTGATCTGATCGATCTCGCGAGGCGCCCTCATTCGCACGCGACATGAACACATTCTCGGTCTCCAGGTTCATTTTGACTGGCATTAAGGTTGGATCCGCATAGTTAGGGTAGCTTGGTCTATCGCGCGATCTGCCCAGTCCGGAATGAGGGGGTTGCCATGATGCATGGATGGGAATACGGGGGCTGGATGCCGATGGGTCTGATGTGGATCGGGGGCTTCCTTTGGATTCTTACAGTCCTTGCAATCGCCGCCTTGGTTTTTTACGCGGTACAGCGATTCACGCATCCCCGTCGCACCTCAAAGGCCGCACTGGATCTGCTTGAGCAAGCGTACGCGCGTGGGGAGATCAAGCGGGAGGAATTCATGCAGAAGCGCGCCGATCTGCTCGGATAGCGCCTAGGTGGCGAGGCGTCATCGCCTCCCGAGTGATGCCAGCTGCTTGACGACGCGCACGCTCTTGTAGTCACTGGGATCGCTGTCAGCCACGAAACCCCTGGCGTGCGCGAATCGAATCATTCTGCGGTTGGTACGCAGGATGAAGCCTTCCATTTGCGCGATACCGCAGTCGCGCGCCTGCGTCTCGATCGCGTCCACCAACCGGCCCGCAACGCCTTTGCCTTGCCAGGCATCGGCTATCGCGAACTCGCACGTCGCGCAATCGGCCGAGCGCACGAACCGCGCTTCACCGATCTCTTCCTCATGGTCTGCGTGCTGCACGAGCGCGATCAATGCGACGTGCCGATCCTGATCCACCTCGGTCAGAAACGAGAGCATCGGCTCGTTGGCGCGCTGGAATTGCTTCTTGAAGCGAAAGTAGCGCGATTCCTCCGACAGGCCGGCGACGAACGAGCTGACCAGTCCGCGGTCGCCCTTGTTGATGGGACGTATAACGACGCGCGTGCCATCGAACAGGACGTGTTCCGTCGCATGACTTGATCGGATAGCTCTTCAACCAGATGCGCTCCACGTTTCTCATGCAAGCCTGGTCGATCGAGACGGATTCCATCGGGCGCTGGTTACACCGCGCATTGGTCCCAAAGACTTACTGTCTCTCGATATCGTCGCCATCGCGCGCCGGAGGCGGCTCGATCGCTTCTTCGATCAGCCCGTGCTTTTCGTGCTGAACTGCGTCGATTTCATCATTGTGCAAGGCGGGCACGGGGGCGGCATCGACACGACGGCGGCCGCGCGATCGCCTGATTGAAGTTCGCCGCCGCGTCGGCGCGAGCTTCTTCGGGGAGGGTTTCGCCATGATCGTTCCTGTCTCACTGGGCACAGAAACAAAGTGACGCATCGTCCCACTGGCCCTGACTCAGTGCTTGACCTGAATCAACCGCGATCGCGCGCTCGATGCGCGCTCGCTCGACAAAGTGCGGCGATGGCTGCACCGGGAACGCAGGGAGCAAGCAAGCCAGCCGGAGTGAAGCTTCACCGTTGCTTGATGCGATTCACCGGGCACGGCTCAGGGTGCGTGCCAACGCGGTGTCGAGTGCTGCATCGTGGCCGTAGATGGCCGGCAGAAAATGCACCGTGCTGTCCGGGTCAACCATCACCGTCGAGTAGAACAGCACGATCGGCACCGGCTCGTGCCAAGCGGGCGAGTTCGTCCAACTTGCCGGGCTCCTCGAACAGATGTGTTGCCGGCGTGGATTCAGAATCGAATGCCGGTGAACAAGTAGCCGACGTTGCCGTTGCCTCCCGCCGCGCGACTGACCTTGGGAATGAACGTGCCATAGAGCGTCAAGCGCCCGAAACCCAATGAAGCCACGGGCAGGGCGAACGGTAACGGCGCGTAATGTGCGATATCGGATCGGGAGAACACAAACACGGTGACACCGACACCCGCTCTGAGATCGCCCACGAGGTGCCAGTAGTGCTGCCACTGATAGCCGACCACAGTCTGCAGCTTGAAGTGCGAATCGCGAAAGCCGAGCACGTAGAGCGCGTGTGTGTTGCCATTGGGCTCCTCCAGCACCCGTGCGAATCCTAGGCCCCAAGCATTCTCGTTGAGCTCGTCGATTCGGTTCGGATCGTACGTTTTGCGATCGTGGAGCACATAACCGGACAGGTACAGCTCGTTGCGCCCACTGTTCCAGGCGGCGATCGACTTTTGGCAGGGGTAGCCCGCATACTCGCCGAGTAGCTCGCAATCGATGCCAAGCGCAACACTCGGTGCGAGCAGCAAGCACGCGATCCCGTTCCGCAACGGAATGCCCCTTCGCATCATTTCACCGTGTGTGAGTCGTCATCGAGCGACCGACTCGATCCATTGAACGAACGCATCGAGCGCCTGCCCAATCGCCGCGTTCATTGCAAGTGCCGCCGAACTGGCATCCGCGCGATCGACCGGGGCCCACGCCGAGAAGCGCTCGCGGGCGATCAAGCTGCGCTGTTGGCGGTCGATCAGCTCGGCGGAGAAGGCGATGCGGCTTGCATGGGGTGAGCCGGTCAGATCATGAAAGATACGTTCAATCCGGATGCCAAGAATCCAGTCGCCATGTACGCCCTGACCGATCGGCGCAACCGATGAAAACGTGCGCGCCACCTCAAGCCGCTGTTCGATGAGTCGCAACAGCACGCGCGAGGGACGATCGCTCCAGGAGGCGAACTGGTAGAACGAGTGTTCACCTGCGATGCGTGCGAACGCGAGCGCGCGGGCATCGGCGAGCGCATCGGGGTGGTGGCTTACCAGTAGCAGCCTGCGTTCAATCGGGCGCTCACGAGGAACGACGCTGGCCAATCCCGCATCAGTCAACACGAAGTAGCTCTGCGGTGCACTCGGTCCACCACGCAACGACACGCAGCTGGTGAGCATGACGAGCGCCGTGACCAAGCCAGCCCATTGCACAACGCGGTTCATCGGAATCGTTCCCCGGGGCCGAGTTGAGCATCGGTCGGGCCGAACAGTGCGGCGCGCGGATCCTCCAGACGCTCGACGACCCGGGCGATTCCCTCGATGCTCGCGCGCAGCTCGATCACCGCGATCGTGAACTGATCATCGACCGAGGCGGCGGTATCTCCCAGCCGCCCGACCAGTTTCGCCGACTCACGTTCGAACGCTCGCAGTGCACTTGAAGCGTCTTGGAGCGTCTGGCGGGTTTGATCGATCGTAGGTTCGAGTTGGCGTTCGAGCCGTTCGGTCGCGACAACGAAGCGCGTGCTCGAGCGGCTCATTTCGGTGGCCGACGCATTGAAAGTTGCGATCGCCCCATCGAGCCGTGGCAGTCTCTCGGCCAACCCATCGCTCAATTTCTGCAGACTCGCAAGCGCACCGGACAACGCCTCGCGATTCTGTGCGTTGAGTGTCTGATTGATCGCATCCAGCGCTTGCGCCGACTGTTCGCCCAGACCCCTGAGGGTGACGCGGAACTCTTCGAATTCAGAGCGCCCCTCGGCGATGACCGGATAAGGTTCGCCCGCTGGCGCCTCGATTAATGGCGGGCCCGGTTGCCCCGGCGTGATCAGGCTGATGCGGGCGATGCCGGTCACGTAGTTGCGGCTCAACGTGGCGACCGTGTTCTCGCTCACTGGCGTTCGCCGATCAACGCGAATCTTGACCTGCACCCGGTTGATGTTCGTCGCTGAGATCGCATAGTCCTCGACACGCCCCACCTTGATGCCCCGCATCTCGACATCACCCCCCACCTGCAGACCGTCAAGCGGGCTATGCTCGAAATTGATGGTGTAGGCGCGAAATTGATCGCGCGTTCCAGTGTGTTTGAGCCACAGGATCGCCCCGATCAGCGCGGCGATGATCGTTAGCACCGCGACGCCGACGAAGGTATATCGGGGCTCCGATTCCACGCTCAGCTCATCAGCTTGGGAGGACCCATCGTTCGGCGTGCTGCGAAGTACGACTGGAGCCACTCGTCCTCGACACTCAGCACTTCATGCAACGGGCCATCTGCCAGGACTTTGCCCGCGGCCAGCACGATCACTCGATCGACGATCGTGAGCAGCGTATCCAGGTCGTGCGTCGCAAGGAGAACGGTAATACCCAGGTCGTTGCACAGCGACCGCAGCAGCCGATCGAATGCGCGTGCGGTGGTCGGATCCAACCCGGAAGTGGGCTCATCGAGCACCAAGATCTCGGGCTCGAGCGCCAGTGCCCGCGCGACCGCCGCGCGTTTGCGCATGCCCCCGGACAGTTGGCTGGGCATCTTGTCTGCCGCATCGAGCGGCAGGCCGGCCAGCCGCAGTCGCAGACGGACGATGGCCTCGATCAGCCCCGAGCTGAGCGCGGTGTGTTCGACCAGCGGAACGGCCACATTCTGGGCAACGCTCAGCGAAGAGAACAGCGCGCCGTCTTGAAACATCATCCCGAGCCGCTGACGCAGATCCGCGAGTACCGATTGATCGGCCTTCCACACATCCGTACCGAGAAGCCGAATGCTGCCGGACGTGGGCCGTTGCAACCCGATGATCTCGCGCAACAGAACGGTCTTGCCGCTACCGCTGCCGCCGATCAGCGCGTTGAGCGTGCCTCGTTGAACCGTAAAGCTCACACCTTGGTGCACGGTCTGTCTGCCGAATCGGGTCACGACTGATTCGACGCGAATCACAGACTCGGCGTGCGGATCCATCGTTCAGATGTCCAGCTGCTGGAACAGCACTGCGAACGCAGCATCCAAGAGAATCACCGAGACGATGCTTTGCACTACCGTGGAGGTGGTCGCAACGCCCACCGCGCGCGTGTCGCGTTCCACGGCGAGTCCCATACGGCAGCCGATCACTGCGATGAACAAAGCGAACACGGGTGCCTTGATCAGGCCGACGACCACGTGTTTCAGTTGCAGCTCCTCGCGAAGCCGATCGATGAACGTGAGCGGGGTGATATCGAGCATCGGGCCTGCCACGAACATCGCGCCAACGATACTCATGACGTCGCCGATGAACACCAGTAGCGGCAGCGCTACCACCAGGGCCAGAACCCGTGGAACGACAACGACCTGCATCGGGTCCAGACCGAGCGTTCGAATCGCATCGATCTCCTCGGTGAGGCGCATCGAGCCGAGCTGTGCCGTGAACGCGGCACCGGATCGCCCGGCAACGATGACGGCCACGATGATGGGGGACAGCTCGCGCGTGACGCCGATCGCCACACCGTCGACGACGAAGATGTTCGCGCCGTATTTCTCAGCTTGCAGTCCGAGAAGGTAGGCGATGACCACGCCGATCAACATCGTGACCAGACTGGGAACGGGAATGGCTCTGATGCAGAACTGCTCGAGTTGCGCACTGAACTTCTTGGCGCTCAGCATGTGTGGCCGGAGTGGCAGTGGTGCGAGGATGCTGGTGGCGGCGCTCAAGATCTAGCACCGGCGGCGCCGACCGGAAACGACAAACGCGGCCGGGCCGGTGGGAACCGGCCCCGGCCGCGCCTCACGAACGCAGCTCGACTCGGGAGCCGGGCCTCAGCCCTGGCCGCCCGAGGTCTCGCGCACGGACGCCTTGCCCTGGGAGATCCACGGCATCATGGCCCGCAGTTCCTTGCCAACGACCTCCACCGGATGATCGTGGCCGGCGGCCTCGAGGCGGAGGAAGTTGGGCCGCCCGGCCCGGCTCTCGGCCACCCACTCGTCGGCGAACTTGCCGGTCTGGATCT
>CADEDU010000156.1 GCA_902826155.1 uncultured beta proteobacterium | reverse complement strand
TCATGAACGGCGTGTTCAGTGCGCTCGATGCAGCGCTGTTCTACGTCTTCTTCGAAGCCACGCTCATCCCGATGTACCTGGTGATCGGCATCTGGGGTGGCGGCAATCGCGTCTATGCGGCGTTCAAGTTCTTCCTCTACACGCTGCTCGGCTCGCTGCTTTTCCTGGTCGCGTTGCTGTACCTCTACAACGCGGCGGGCGGCAGCTTCTCGATCCTCGATTTCCACACGCTGCCGTTGCCGCTGAGCGCGCAGATCTGGCTGTTCTTCGCGTTCTTCGCGGCGTTCTCGGTGAAGGTGCCGATGTGGCCGGTGCATACCTGGTTGCCCGACGCGCACGTCGAAGCGCCCACCGGCGGCTCTGCGGTGCTGGCCGCGATCATGCTGAAGCTGGGCGCGTACGGTTTCATCCGGTTCTCGCTGCCGATCCTGCCCGATGCGAGCAAGGCGTTTCCCGGCACGCTCATGATCGTGCTGTCGCTGATCGCGATCGTGTACATCGGCTTGGTGGCGCTGGTGCAGAAGGACATGAAAAAGCTGATCGCGTATTCGTCGATCTCGCACATGGGCTTCGTGACGCTCGGCTTCTTCATCTTCAACGCCGCGGGCATTGAAGGTGCGCTGGTGCAGATGATCTCGCACGGCTTCGTCTCGGCGGCGATGTTCCTGTGCGTGGGGGTCATGTACGACCGCATGCACAGCCGCCAGATCGGCGACTACGGCGGCGTGGTCAATACCATGCCCAAGTTCGCCGCGTTCATGATGCTGTTCGCCATGGCCAACTGCGGGCTGCCGGCCACCAGCGGATTCGTCGGCGAGTTCATGGTCATCCTCGGCGCGGTGCAGTTCAATTTCTGGATCGGCGCACTAGCCGCCACCACGCTGATCTTCGGCGCGGCCTACACGCTGTGGATGGTCAAGCGGGTGATCTTCGGCGACATTGCCAATCCGCACGTGGCCTCGCTCACCGACATCAACGCGCGCGAATTCGTGGTGCTGGCGTTGCTCGCCATCACGGTGCTGTGGGTGGGCATTCATCCGGCGGTGATCACCGACGTCATGCACACCTCGGTGGCCGAGTTGCTGCGGCACGTGGCGCAGACCAAATTCTGATCGGACCAGCGCGATGAACTTCACGACCCCCAATTTCGTGATCGCGTATCCGGAGATCTTCCTGCTCACGGCCGCGTCGATCATCCTGCTGGTCGATCTGTTCCTGAACGACCAGAACCGCTGGATCACCTACGCGCTGTCGCAGCTCACCGTGCTGGTGTGCGCGCTGCTCACTGTCGCCACCTTCAATGCGCACGATCAGGAGGCGGCGTACTCGTTCAGCCAGATGTTCGTGGCCGACCGGATGGCGGTGGTGCTGAAGCTGTTCACTTACATCGCGGTGGCGACCTGCTTCGTCTACTCGCGCAACTATCTTGCCGCGCGCGGCATGTTCAGCGGCGAGTTCTTCGTGCTCACGCTGTTCGCGCTGCTGGGCATGATGGTGATGATCTCCGCGAATCACTTCCTCACCCTGTACCTGGGGCTGGAGCTGCTGTCGCTGTGCCTGTACGCACTGGTCGCGCTCAATCGCGATTCGGCCACCTCGACCGAGGCGGCGATGAAGTACTTCGTGCTCGGTGCGCTCGCGTCCGGCCTGCTGCTCTACGGCATGTCGATGCTCTACGGTGCAACCGGCACCCTGGAGATCCGGATGGTGTCGGAGGTCATCGCCAACGGCGGTGGCGATCGCACCGTGCTGGTGTTCGGTCTGGTGTTCCTGGTGGCGGGCCTCGCGTTCAAGATCGGCGTGGTGCCGTTCCACATGTGGGTGCCCGACGTTTACCACGGCGCACCGAACGCGATGACGCTGCTGATCGGCACCGCGCCCAAGATCGCTGCGTTCGCCATGGCAATCCGGTTGCTGGTGAACGGACTGCTGCCGCTGGCGGTGCACTGGCAGCAGATGCTGATCATGCTCGCGGTGTTGTCGCTCATCATCGGCAACCTCGCGGCGATCGCGCAGACCAACTACAAGCGCATGCTGGCGTACTCGACGATCTCGCACATGGGCTTTCTGGCGCTCGGCCTGCTCTCGGGCATCGTGCCGGGCACCACCGATATTCCCGCGAACCTCTCGTCGCTCGAGGCCTACGACAAGCTCGTCGAGACGAATCTGTCTTCGCTGATCGATGCCTATAGCGCGTCGATGTTCTATGTGGTCACTTACGTGATCATGAGCCTGGGCGCACTGGGCATGACGCTGCTCATGTCGCGGGCCGGATTCGAGGCGGAGAACCTGAGTGACTTCAAGGGCCTGAACCAGCGCAATCCGTGGTTCGCGTTCGTCATGCTGATCTTCATGTTCTCGCTGGCGGGCATTCCACCCACGGTCGGCTTCTACGCCAAGCTGGCCGTATTGCAGGCGACGGTGCAGGCGGGCTACATCTGGCTGGCGGTGCTCGCGGTCATGTTCTCGTTGATCGGCGCGTTCTACTACCTGCGCGTGGTGAAGCTGATGTACTTCGACGAGCCCGACGAGCACGTCGCGATTCGGCCGGCGTTCGATCTGCGCCTGCTGCTGAGCGCCAACGCACTCGCGGTGCTGCTCTTGGGCATCATGCCGCAGGGGTTGATGGAACTGTGCCTGGCAGCGATCAAGTCGCTGACCGTCTAGGGGCAGGCCCCTTTGCCCGGACATTCCCAAGCGCCGGCCCGGGTGCGCTGCCCACCTCATGGATAGCGCGGTTGCCACGCTGGCGCTGATCGTCATCGGTCTGGTCGCGGCGAATGTGCCGTTCCTGACCGAGCGGCTGTTCCTCGTGTTTGCGCGCCGGCACGGCCACAAGTCGCTCGGCTGGCGGCTGCTGGAACTGCTCGTGTTCTACCTGCTGGTCGGCGTGATCGCGCGGCTGCTCGAGGCGCGCGCCGGCTCGGTCTACCCGCAGAACTGGGAGTTCTACGTCATCACGCTGTGCCTGTTCCTGGTGTTCGCCTATCCCGGCTTCGTCTATCGCTATCTGTGGCGGCGCCGCGCGCGTGAAGACAACCGATCGGAGGTATGACGATGGACGATCTGCTGCGCCCAAGGAGCGATCTCAGCGAATCGCGGGTGTCGAGCGAGAAGGTGTTCGACGGCGAGTTGCTGCACGTGCGCCGCGACATGGCGCGCCTGCCCAACGGGCACACCTCGGTGCGCGAATACATCGAGCACCCCGGCGCGGTAGCGGTGGTGGCGATCACCGACGCGGGCGAAATCGTGCTGGAGCGCCAGTTCCGCTATCCGTTCGGACGCGTGTTCATCGAGTTGCCGGCGGGCAAGATCGATCCGGGCGAAGACGATCTCACCTGCGGCAAGCGTGAGCTGCTGGAAGAGACCGGCTACGTGGCGCAGCATTGGCGCCACCTGTTCACGTTCAATCCGCTGGTGGCGTACACCACCGAGCGCATCGAGCTGTTCGAGGCGCGCGGTCTGAAGATGGAACGCCCCAGGCTCGATGCCAACGAGTTTCTGGAAGTGTTCACCGCGCCGATTCCCACGGCGATCGAGTGGGTCCGCACCGGCAAGATCAGCGACGCCAAGACAATGCTCGCGCTGCTGTGGCTGGGCCAGTTCGGCTGATCGCGTCGCGGTAGGGCCGGGCGATATCCCGCGGCCCGGGCGAGCGCATGCGCTGCGCTTGCGGCGGCGCGTCGGCCGGTGCTATATCAATTGCCGCCGGTTTTCACCGTCGTCCCGATTCTCGCCGCCGATCCGATTCAGGAGCCTGTGATGGACAAGTCCCCGCACGTCAGCGTTCGCACCACCTCGCACTTCTTCCTGGAGGGGATGAACGACATCGGCGTCGACTACATGTTCTGCAATCTCGGCACCGATCATGCGCCGCTGATCGAAGAGATGGCTCGCTGGGGGCGGGAAGGGCGCAAGTTCCCCAAGACGATCCTGTGCCCGCACGAGAACACCGCGATCCACATGGCCGCCGGGGTCACGCACGTGACCGGGCGCGCGCAGGCGGTGATGGTTCACGTGGACGCGGGCACCGGCAACATCGCGATGGGCGCGCACAACCTGCGGCGCGGTCGGGTGCCGGTGCTCCTGATCGCCGGCAAGGCACCGCATTCGGTGCACGGCGAACGCGTCGGTTCGCGCGACAACTATGTGCACTTCATCCAGGAACCGCGCGATCAGGGCGGAATCCTGCGCAACTACGTGAAGTGGGAGTGGACGCTGCCATCGGGCGTGATCACCAAGGAGGTGCTGCGGCGCGCGCACTCGGTTGCGTGCAGCGACCCGTGTGGTCCGGTGTACCTGATGCTGCCGCGCGAAACCCTGGCCGAGGAATGGGACGAGCAGGCCGTCCGCTCCTTCCCCGCCGCGCGCTTCGGTGCGGTGAGGGCGGGCATGGCTGATCCGACGCTGGTCGATCAACTCGTCGATCGACTGCTGCGTGCGGACTTCCCGGTGATGGTCGCCTCGTACGCGGGCCGCAATGCGAAGACCCCGGCGCTGATGGAGGAGCTGGCGCAACTGGCCGGCGTGCGCGTGTATGAAGGCCATCCTACGCACATGAACATCCCACGCGACTCGGCGTGCTTCGGCGGCTATGCGGTGGGCGACACGTTCGATCGCGCCGACCTCGGTCTGCTGGTCGATGTCGACGTGCCGTGGATCCCGAAGATGGTGCGCGAGAACGCCGCGACGTACTGGGCGCATATCGACGTCGACGTGATCAAGGAAGACTTTCCGATGTGGGGCTTCGCCTCGAACCTGCGCATGCAGGGCGACAGCGCTTTGATCCTGCGGCAGGTGATCGATGCGTTGCGCGCGCGTGCCGACGACGCATTCCGCAAGAAAGTCGCCGCGCGCTTGCAGGCGATGGCGCAGGAAGCCGCCACGCGCAAGGCCGATATCGCCAAGGCGGCTGCGGCGAAAGGCACCAATGGCGCGGTTGCGGTCAACTACGTTTGCGCGGAGATCGCCAAACTGCTCGGGCCCGACGACATCGTCGTCAATGAAGCCGTGCGCAACGTCGGTGTGGTGCTCAACCAGATCCCGCGCACGCGCCCCGGCACCTATCTGGGCTTTGCGGGCGGCGGGTTGGGCTGCTCGGGCGGCATGGCGCTCGGTGCGAAACTCGGTCGACCTGGATCAACCGTGATGCAGATCACCGGCGACGGCGGGTTCTACTTCAACAACCCGCAATCAACGCTCGCAGTGGCCAGGCAATACAACCTGCCGTACCTGTGGGTCGTGCTCGACAACTCCGGCTGGTCGGCGGTGAAGGAGGCGACGCTGCGCATGTACAGCGACGGCGACGCCAAGGCGACCAAGGAATTCCAGGCGATGCTTTCACCCGATGTCGACTTCGCCAAGGCGGCGGAGTCGGTCGGCGGACATGGCGAGCGCGTCTCCGACCCGGAGGCGTTGCCGCAGGCGCTGCAGCGTGCGATCGGCGCGGTGAAAGCGGGGCGTCCGGCGCTGGTGCACGTGAAGATTCCGCAGCTATAGCAACGTCGCAGCCGTAGCAACGTCGCAGCCGTAGCACCCCGCAGTTGTAGCAAGCACCTATGCACCTATGACGCGCCTCGAGCGGGGCGGACAACGTCGGAACGACCAAAGGGGGACGATGATGGCCAAGGCAATCTTTCTCGATGCACTCGGTGGCGCCGAGAACATGCGCGTTGGGGAATACGATCCCGGCGCACCAAAGGCGGGGGAGGCGTTGATCCGCCAGAGCGTGATGGGCGTGAATTTCTCCGACGTGCTGATGCGCAAGGGCGGCTACAACGCCAAGCCGCCGTTCGTGATGGGGCGCGAAGGGATCGGCGTGGTCGAGGCGGTCGGCGCGGGCGTGACCGTGGTCAAGCCGGGCGATCGCGTCGGCTACACCAGCAATCCCGGCGGGTACGCCGAGAAGCGCACGATCGCAGCGGATCGGCTGGTGCCCATCCCCGCCGAGATCGACGATCTGCACGCCATGCCGCTGATGATGCGCGGCATGACCTCGCACTATCTGCTGTTCGACATCGGGCGCATCGGCCCGGGCAAGACGATGCTCGCGTTCAGCGCGGCCGGCGGCGTCGGCGGCATCCTGTGCCAATGGGGGCGGGCGCTCGGCGCCAAGGTCATCGGCTGCGTGAGCACGCCGGAAAAGCGCACCTACGCCAAAGCGTTCTGCGACTACGTCGTCGGCTACGACCCGGCCGAGATCAAGGCATGCGTGGAACAGGCCACCGGCGGCAAGGGCGTCGATGTGGTGTTCGATCCGGTCGGCAAAGACACGCTGGAGATTTCACTGGCTTCGGTACGCCCGCGCGGCATGCTCGCGTTGTACGGGGCGGCATCCGGACCGACACCGCCGTTCGATCTGGCGCGGCTCGGGGCGAACTCGTTGTTTCTCACCCGCGCGAGCCTGGCGCCGTACATCGCCACCCGCGACGAACTGCTCTCGCGCGCCAGCGCCACGTTCGAGGCGTATCGCGCCGGCAAGTTCAAGATCGAGCGCATCACCCAGTACCCCCTGGCCGAGGCGGTGGCGGCACATCGTGCGATCGAGAGCCGCCAGACGATGGGGCCGATCGTACTGACGGCGTGATCGACAGATGACGCGGCTGTCGTGAGTGATCTCGAGGCGATTCGCGCCTACGTCGCCGCAGTCGATCGCGTGAACGGTACGCCGGCCCGGAGCGAGGCGGCGCTCACCGAGCTGGCGATCACGCTCGCGCCGATGTGGGCGCTCGGTGAGTCGTTGGGGCCCTGGCCGCTCGACACGCCGGCTGGTCCACTCGACTCGCTCGATTCACCCGACGCACTCGACTCAACCGACTCAGCGCCATGAGCAGAGCGATTGCCGGTCGGTATGGCAAGCCGCTGCCCGGCTGATCGTTCGGATCGAGACCCCAGCCGCTCATGCGAAAGCTGCGTGCTCTCACTGCGGCGCTCCGCGCCGGACAGGCCAGCGTTCGCGAGGTGCTCGACGAGACACTGGCGCGCATCGATGCGGTCGAGCCGCGCCTCAACGCGCACATCACCCGGGCCGACCCGGATGCGCTCAGGCGCGATGCCGACCGATTGCAGCGCGAGATCGATGCGGGCCGAAGCCGCGGTCCGATGCACGGCATGCCGATCGGCATCAAGGACGTCGTGCAGACCAAGGGCCTGCGCACGAGCGGTGGTTCGGCGGCGCTCGAGGATTGGGTGCCCGACGAAGATGCCGCCGCGGTGGCGCGTTTGCGTGAGGCCGGCGCGCTCATCGTCGGCAAGCACAACACCCATGAGTTCGCCATCGGCGTCACCACCAACAACGCACGCTTTGGTCAGTGCCGCAATCCGTGGGACCTCACGCGCATTCCCGGCGGTTCCAGTGGTGGGTCCGGTGCGGCGGTCGGCGCGGGGTTGTGCGTCGGCGCGGTCGGCAGCGACACCGGCAGTTCCATCCGGCGACCGGCCGCGTTCAACGGCGCGGTGGGTCTCAAGCCGCGCTTCGGCCGGGTGAGTCGGCGTGGCGTGATCCCGGTGACCTGGTCGCTCGACCACGTCGGGCCGATCGCCGACACGGTATTCGACGCGGTCGCGATGCTCGATGCGATGGCCGGACCGGATCCGCACGACGATGCCTGTCGCACCGAGCCGTGGCAGCCGCTACTGCCGAGCTTGAACGAGCCGCACGGGCTGCGCACTGCCGGCGTGCCTCGGCGGTGGATCGAAGCGCTGTGCGAACCGGGTGTGGCGCAATGCTTCGCGCAGGCGTGCCGCGCGGTGGAGTCCGCGGGTGTGCGGCTGATCGAT
>CADEDU010000155.1 GCA_902826155.1 uncultured beta proteobacterium | reverse complement strand
TCGCTTGATGAAACTGAATCTGGAAGGAAAGAGCGTCCTCATCACCGGTGCGTCCAAGGGGATCGGTCTGGCGGCTGCGCGGGCGTTCGCCGCCGAAGGCTGTTCGCTGCACCTCGCGGCGCGGTCGGCCGAGCTGCTCGCCGCCGCGAAGGACTCGATCGCCACGGAGTTCAAAGTGCCGGTGCAGGTCTACGCCATGGATCTCTCGAACGACGCGCGGATGTGCACGCTCGCCGCGCAGACGGGCGTGGTCGACATCCTGATCAACAACGCGGGTGACATCCCTGCCGGTCCGATGGACGCCGTCACCGATGCCGCGTTAAGGACCGGCTTCGACCTCAAAGTGTTCGGCTACATCTCACTCACGCGCGCGCTCTACGACGGCATGTGCAAGCGCGGCAGCGGGGTGATCATCAACGACATCGGCAACTCCGGTGAGAGCTTCGATTCGCGCTACATCATGGGCTCGACCGGCAACGCCGCGCTGATGGCATTCACGAAAGCGCTCGGTAGCGTGAGCCTCGACAAGGGTGTGCGCGTGGTCGGCGTGAACCCGGGGCTTACGGCAACCGACCGGATGGTCAGGATGATGAAGCGCCGCGCGCTCGACATGTGGGGCGACGAGAGCCGCTGGCAGGAACTCTTCAAGCAGTACCCGGGCGGGCGGCCCGCGTCGGCGGAGGAGGTCGCGGACCTCATGGTGTTTCTTGCCTCGCCGCGCGCGAGCTACATCACTGGAACGATCGTTACGATCGACGGAGGTATCGCGGCCCGCGGTTCCATCATCAAGTAGCGGCGCTGCCGTGGGCGACTTCGACTTTCGCGACCGCCGCTTCGTCACTGCGGATCCGAGTTGGAAAACAGCGGGCCTCGAGCGAAGGGTTGGCCGTCGCTCCTTGGTGGCTACTTGGGCTCCTTGGGCGGAGTGCGCACCAAGCGAACGTGGTTGGTTTTCGAATCATCTGTGGCGGACCAGGCGTCGCTGTTGCCGATGGCCGAAACCACGGAAACGCCCTGACCCTCTCGGGTGGACGTCCAGAAGGATCCGCCAGACGACCAAGCTGGCTTGGTTGGGAACACCTTCAGACTCATGGACGGGTTATGGCAGTTGGGCTCCCTCAAGCTCACCAGTTCGGCCTTTGTTGGAAGACGCCAGCCTTCTTCAGCAGCGCTCTTCGAAGTTGCCAACTTCTGAGCTTGAGCAAAGGTGACCCTCGGCCCCGGATTCACGGCATTCGGATCGTCAGCAACGCATGTGTCACCGGTCCAAGACTGACCCTCGATGCACCGAGCCCAGATCAGACCGGACTTCTTGTCTTGGACCTGTGCGCCTGCTGCTCGAAACACGAAGTCTGCCTCGCTGCGAACGAGCGGACCGTTGCATGTCTGTTCTCCAGCGCCGACGGGCCCTGATATCGAGACCAGGGCAAGAACGACCACGGGGAATCTTGTGCGCACGGTGCCTCCCTGTGACGGCGGCCGCCCGATTGATGCGGTGATCAGGCGGCGCTCATGAGGTCGGCGCTCAGCCCGCCTGCTTGAGCATCGTGTCGGCGTCGGACACTTCGAATTTGCCCGGGCCCTCGACGTTGAGCGACTTCACCACGCCGTTGTCGACGAGCATCGAGAACCGATTCATGCGCATGCCCATGCCGCGCGCAGTGAGGTCGAGCTCGAGACCGAGCTTCCTAGCGTAGTCCGCGCTGCCGTCGGCGAGCATGCGCACCTTGCCACCGACTTTCTGCTCGCGTCCCCAAGAGGCCATGACGAACGCGTCGTTGACGGCTACGCACCAGATCTCGTCGACACCCTTGGCACGCAGCTTGTCGAAATTGGCCACGTAGCCGGGGAGATGTTTCGCCGAGCACGTCGGTGTGTAGGCGCCCGGCAGGCCGAAGATCGCGATCTTCTTGCCCTTGGTGGCATCGGCCACCGCGATCGGATGCGGATTCATCGGGCAGCCGTTGGCCGGGTCGAACTCGTTGCACTCGGTGAGATTGCCTTCGGGCAGGCGATCGCCCACTTTGATGCTCATCGCAGAAGCTCCTTTTGTTGAGTTGGCGCACAGCGGGCGTCGGGACCTGGCTCGTCGTCCTGGACGGAGTTGTGCATTTTTGCCGCTGCGCAGACAGGGATTGCGCATGTGATGACGCGCGCGGCGCAAGAATCGCAGAGGCAACTGATGATGTCAAAGGTGCGACGCCCGCGCCTTCAGCCGACGCGAATGCGGACGCGTCTGGACATCGCAACGCTGTCTGGACATCGCAACGCTGTTGGCGCCACTGGGGTAGTGGCGCCCGGCCCCGATCCGATCGAGCGATCGTCGGCTGAGGCAGTCCGATCGAACCATTCGCGCGCAATGCCGTGCGCACGCGTGGTCCACTATGAAGATCAACAAGAAGCGGATCGAGCTCTCCCCCTCCCGACTCATGCTGTCGCATCGATCACCGCAGGTGGACATGTCTGCACCGCTGGCTGGCACATTGCGCCGCCAGGAGGTGGTGGACACATCGCGCCAGATCGCGCCCCCGATCGATACGCCCCGTTGGGCAATCGAGCTGGCGCGGATCGTCGCAGTGGCCGTCTGCTTCTTCGTGTTGCAGTGGATCGGCTGTGGCGGCTGGCCATTGGCGCCGGCGCTGGCGATCTGTTTCGCGATCGGGCTGGGCCTGGCGGCAATCGTGCGCTACGGCTATCACATGGCGATCGCGCTGTTCATTGCCAGCACCGGCTTCTGGTTGGTGAACGGGCTCTCCGTTGCTCTGACGCTGGCCGCCGCAGTAGGCGAGACGAGCATCCTGATCGCCGCCGCCAGCTTCATGCAGTGGCGTGGCCTCGACTGGCGCCTGCGCAAGGTCGAATACATTGCCACGCTTTGCCTTGGCGGCATCTTCATCGGCGCCGCCGCATCCGCCCTGCTGCACGAGACGGCCCTGGTGGCGGGCGGACTCCACGATGGCGACGGGATGTGGGCGCGCTGGCTCGTGGCGTGGGCTGCGATGGCGCAGGGGGTGCTGATCGGCATGCCGCTCGTGCTGTTGTGGTTGCACCGGGCGCGCGCCGACCGCAGCTCGATCGAGGCGCTGGGCCTGTCGCTACTGGTCGTGGGCATGCTGCTGTTCGCGCCGACCGTGCTCGGCAAATTCATGTCGTTCACGACCGCACGTGACGCCATGCTGTTCGCACTGTTTCCGTTCGGCATCTGGGCCGCGCATCGGTATGCGCCACGCGAGGTGACGCTGATCAATCTCAGTGTGGCGATCGGCGCGCTCATCGACCTCAAGCTCGGGCGCGGCATCGGGACGGGCGAGACGCCTGCTGCAGCGCTCGGTCTGTTCCATGGATTCATCGCATGCTTCGCATTGGTGACGCTGGTGTTCTCGGTCGTCAACATGGAGCGGCGCTCGGGCGCACGCGCGCTGGCGGCGAGCGAAACACGCTTTCGCAAGCTCACCGAACTGGCGAACGACTGGTATTGGGAGCAGGACGCCGGACTGCGCTTCACGCTGGTATCGCCCGGCGTGGCCGCCATCGGCGTCAATCGAGCGGATATCTCCGGCAGGCATTTCTGGGACCTGCCGTTCTCCCTCTCGGAGGCGGAATGGTCGGCGCATCGGGCGATCGTCCAGGCACGGCGCCCCTTCCGCGATCTGCTGCTCACGCGGCGGTCCGGCACCGGCGAGTCGCGCTATTTCGTCACCAGCGGCGACCCGGTGATCGATCACCGTGGGCATTTCACCGGCTATCGCGGTGTGGTGCGCGAAATCACCAGCGAACGCCGGGCGGCGGAAGCGTTACGCCAGAGCGAGCAACGTTACGCGAGCGTCTTCTCCAACTCCTCGGCGGCGATGCTGGTGGTGCGGATCGACGAGGCGGGGCTCTATCGCATCGAATCGTGCAACCCCAGCGCCGAGGCGTTGCTTGAGCTGCCCGCTCGTGCGATGGCAGGCAGCACCCCGGAGCAGTGCTTCGAAGCTCCGTTGGCCGCAGTGTTCGTCGACCGCGTCAAGCGATGCGTGGTGGCCAATGCGCGGTTGACCGAGGAGCACGAGCTGGCCCTGCGTTCGGGCACGAAGCACGTGGTCGAGACCCTGGTGCCGATGCGCAATGAATCGGCCCGGGTGGAGCGGGTCATCGTCATCGCCATCGACATCTCGGATCAACGTCGCATCGAAGAGCGGGCGCGTGTTTCGGAGCAGCTCTTCACGCGGGTGTTCCACGCCAATCCCACACCGATCGCCTTTTCGCGTTTGACCGACGGACGCATCACCGAAGTGAATGCCGCGTGGCTGGAGCTGTTCGGTGCGGTCCGATCGAGCGTGGTCGGGCGAACCGTGCACGAACTGGGCGTGATCGCCTCGGGCGAGGACTATCACGGCGTCGTCGCGACGATGCTGCGATCCGGCTCGGTTCGCAATCGCGAATTCAGGGTCCAGCTCGCCGATGCTTCGAGCCTCGATATCCTGTATTCGGGAGAACTGCTGGAGCTCGGCGGTGAAACCGTGGTGGTGTCCAGCGTGGTCGACGTCTCGGCCATGAAGCGGCATGAGGACGAACTGCGTCAGGCCAAGGACAACTTCTCCAGAGTCTTCCACTCCAGCCCGGTGCCGATGATCGTCAGCTCGTATCCGGAGCGTCGCTACATCGAGTTGAACGATGCATGGCTGGAGTTCTTCGGCTTCTCTCGCGACGAGGCACTCGGGCGTACCGCCGTCGAACTGGGCGTGTGGCCCAAGTCGGTCGCCGAAGACAATGCCTGGATGGATTTCGTCAGCGGCCGACGGGTCCGCAATGTCGAGCAGCGCGTGCGTCGCAAGTCGGGCGAGTGGGCCGACGTGCTGGTCTCGGCCGAGCTGATCGAGCTATCCGGCGATGCGCGCGTCGTCACTTCGATCATCGATATCACCAAGCGCAAGGAAACCGAGCAGCTGCTGCAGATGAGCGAGGCGCGCTTTCGCGACTTCGCCGAGGCGGCCGGTGAGTACGTGTGGGAGACCGATCTCGAATGGCGGTTCTCGTTCGTCTCCAACCGGGTGGAGTCGGTGCTGGGCTACATGCCCAAGGAGATGGAGGGCAGACTGATCAGTGAGTTCGCGCCACCGGGCGAAGATGACCGCTTCCACAAGGAGGTCAAGACGGCGCGCCGACTCGACGGCTCATTCCGCAATCTGGAACATCGGGTAGTCACCAAGACCGGCCAGATCGTGTGGCAGCTGGTCAACGCGGTACCGATGCGCGACCCCGAGGAGCGCATCGTCGGCTATCGCGGCACGGCGCTTGACGTCACCGAGCGCAAGCTCGCCGAGCAATGGTTCGAAGAGCTGGCCACGCACGACCAGCTCACCGGGCTGCCGAATCGGCGCCTGTTCGAGGAACAACTGGTGCGCGGCACCGCGCACGCGCAGCGTACCGGCCAGCTTGCGGCGCTGCTGTTCATCGATCTGGACCGGTTCAAGACCGTCAACGATACGCTCGGTCATCAAGTCGGCGACGCACTGCTGAAGGAGATGGCGCGGCGACTGTCGGCCGCGCTGCGCAAGGGCGACACCCTGTCGCGTTTCGGCGGTGATGAGTTCGTGATCCTGCTCGAAGGGCTGCGCTCACCCGCCGACGCCGGGACGGTCGCCGAGAAGATCGTGGCCGAAGTCGGGGCACCCTGCGATATCGAAGGGCATCGCCTGACCGTGTCGTGCAGCATCGGACTGGCGCTGTTTCCGAACGACGCCACCGATGTCTCGACCTTGATGCGATATGCCGATGCAGCCATGTATGCAGCCAAGGCCGCCGGGCGGGATACCTACCGGTTCTTCTCGACCAATCTGCACGCGTCGCAGAGTCCGGCGAACTGGCTCGGTTCGGAGCTGCGCATGGCGCTCGATCGGGGCGAGTTTCGTGTCCACTATCAGCCGCGGGTGGCGATCGCCGACGGCCGCGTGACGGCGGTGGAGGCGTCGCTGCGCTGGCATCATCCGCAGCGCGGAATGCTCGGTCCGGAGCGCTTCATGCGCGTGGCCGACGAGGTGGGCCTGGCGCGGCCGCTCACCGAATGGCTTCTCGACCACGCGCTCGCGCAGATCCGCGAGTGGCGGGCCGTGCCCGAACTGCGCATTCCGGTGGTGTTCAGCTTTGACGGTATGGCCTTCACGACGTCGCTGGTCGAAACGGTGCGCTCGGCACTGCAGCGGCAAGGACTGCCGGGCGACACCGCTCAGGTCGAAATCAGCGAGAGTGCCGCGCTACGCGATCTGGAAGCGTGCCGCGCCAACATCGACTACCTGCACGCCATCGGCGTCAAGGTGCTCATCGACGAGTTCGGCACCGGGTATGCAGCGGAGCGCTATCTGCGGCGGCTGCGCGTCGACGCGGTGAAGATCTCGGCGAGCTTCGTGAGCGAGATCGTGCAGAGCACCGAGGAACGCCGCCATGTGCGCGCACTGATCGAGTTGGCGCATGCCGAAGGCGTGAGCGCGATCGCCGAAGGCGTCGATTCGGCCGAGCAACTCACGTTGCTCGCGAGTTTCGGCTGCGTCGAGTACGCGGGGCGGCATTACCTCGGGCCGGTACCGCCCGCGGAGTTCGAGCAGCGTGCCCTGCGCACCACCAATATCTCGCGGCTGAACCCGAGGCGAACGTCGCGGGTGTAAGGCAGTGGGTCCGGCGGTTGGGGTGTGCTACTTGGCCAGCACGCGCATTGCGCGTTCCAGCCCGTCGATCGTGGTCGGATACATCCGATTACCCATGATCTCCTGCAGGACCTTGACCGACTGGCGATAGGGCCAGATTTCCTCGGGCTCGGGGTTGAGCCACACCGCGCGCGAATAGACCTGCAGCACGCGCTGCATCCAGATCGCTCCGGCTTCGTCATTGTGGTACTCGATCGAGCCGCCGGGCTGCAGGATCTCGTACGGACTCATCGTCGCGTCGCCCACGAACACCAGCCGGTAGTCGTGGTTGTACTTGTGCATCAGATCCCAGGTGCGGGTGCGCTCGCTGTGGCGGCGGCGGTTGTCCTTCCACACGAAGTCGTACAGGCAGTTGTGGAAGTAGTAGAACTCCAGGTGCTTGAACTCGGTCTTGGCCGCCGAGAACAGCTCTTCGCACAGCTTGATGTGATCGTCCATCGAGCCGCCGATGTCGAGCAGCATCAGCACCTTCACCGCGTTGTGGCGCTCGGGCCGCATCTGGATGTCGAGCAGGCCGGCGTTGCGCGCGGTCTTGGTGATGGTGTTGTCCAGATCGAGCTCTTCGGGTGCACCTTGTCGCGCGAAGCGGCGCAGCCGGCGCAACGCGACCTTGATGTTGCGGGTGCCAAGCTGCACCTCGCCATCGAGGTTGCGGTATTCGCGCTGGTCCCAGACCTTCACGGCGGTGCGATTGCGCGACTTGGTCTGACCGATGCGCACGCCTTCGGGGTTGTAGCCGTACGCGCCGAACGGTGAGGTGCCGGCGGTGCCGATCATCTTGTTGCCGCCCTGGTGGCGACCTTTCTGCTCCTCGAGACGCTTCTTCAGGGTCTCCATGAGCTTTTCCCAGCCGCCCATCGCCTCGATCATCGCCTTCTCTTCGGGCGACAGATTGAGCTCGGCCTGTTTGAGCAGCCACTCGATCGGGATCTCGGCGGTCTGACCGGTGAGGGCTTCGACGCCGCGGTAGTACTCGGCGAAGGCGCGATCGAACTTGTCGAAATTCGCCTCGTCTTTGACCATCGTCGCGCGGGCGAGGTAGTAGAACTCGTCCAGACTCGGATTGATGACGTGCTTGCTGATCGCCTCGATGAGCGTCAGATATTCCTTGATGGAGACCGGCAGCCGGTGCTCCTTCAATTTGAGGAAGAATCCGATGAGCATGACGGTGGGAGGCGCGGGTCGATGGGTTGCCGTACGGCGGTGCGGGGCGTGCTAGCGATTCTGCCTGGCCATGAACACCA
>CADEDU010000154.1:2582-8072 GCA_902826155.1 uncultured beta proteobacterium | reverse complement strand
TCGGAGTCCGGGTTCTTTTCGATCGTCAAGGGCACGGTGCGTGCGGTCTCCGGATTGATCGGCAAGGCCAATCGCTCGCGCTTCGAGATCCAGACGCCGACAGCGACCCTCGGCATTCGCGGCACGGCTGGCGTGATCGACGTCGCCGCCGACGGCACGACCCGCATCACCGCGACGCAAGGCGTGTGGGAGCTCAAGAACAACGCGGGCGCGATGGACGTTCCCGCCGGTGTCACCGGGATGACCACGCCGAACATGTCGGCGCCCCCGCGTCGCACGCAGGAGGCAGTCGGCGGCGCGCCCGCTTCACCTCGCGGCGAACGTCGCGGCGAGGCGCGCAACGGCACGGGTCGCAACGGTGAAGATCGCAACGGGCAAGGTCAGCACGAGGCACGCGGCCCGGATGCGCGTCCGGCCCCGCCGCCGCCGCCGGTTGTAGCGGGAGATTCGGTCAACAATTCGGGTCAATCGGTAGCAGCGAGCGGTGGCGGAACCCTCACGACACCGCCACCCCCACCACCGCCACCAATGACGATCAGCGGCGCCGTTACGCTGGTGAAGACTCCCAGCTATCAGCATTTCAGCGGCGACGATATGGATCCGGCGTTATCGGTATTGACCGGGACGCCCCCGACACCGATTCAACTCTCGCTGCTCGGCGGCACGACCCACGCTGTCGCCGGTGCTGGAACGGTGCAATACGAACGCGGCAGCTACGGCACCGACATGTCGTGGTCGCGCTGGACCGGCACCTTCGATGCAAACATCGCCGGCACGTACCAAAGCGTGACCCTCAACATGAACGAGGGCTACCACATCTTCGCGGGCAATCCCACGCCGCAAGCGCAATTGCCTACCACCGGCACGATCAACTTCACGCATGTGGGCGGCACCAATCCGACCTTCTCGAACGGCACGCTCGCGCCGGGCGCTTTCATAGCCGGGGCCAATCCGTTCACCATCGATTTCGCCACCGGCAAGGTGGCGTTCTCATTTCAGGTCGACTTCACTTCGGCAAAAACCGGCGGCGCACCGCTCACCATCAACGTCGATACCGGTTCGCTCGCCAGTTCGCCGATCGCCCTTGAAGTGAACGCGGCGGGTAACAAGCCGTTTTTCAATGGCACGCTGACGAGCGCCAACGTCATCGGTGTCAGCGCGGGCGGTCCCAACGGCTCGCTGTCGTGCGTCATGGGATGCTTGGCCGATGTACGCGGCGCCGTGGTCGGCGCGGGGGTACAAGGCGTGGGTCTGGCTTACTCGATCAAAGACCTGTACGGCACTTCAGCAATCACCGGCGTGTCGGTGTACAAGAAATAGCGCGGAGGCGAAACAAAACGGCCCGGTAACTACACCGGGCCGTCGCGTCAGAACCGTGCTTCGTGCGTTCAGTCCGGAATGCGCAGCACCTGCCCGGGAAAGATCTTGTCGGGGTGGCTGAGCATCGGCTTGTTCGCCTCGAAGATCTTCATGTACTTGTTCGGATCGCCGTAGAACTGCTTCGACACCTTCGAGAGCGTATCGCCGGAGACGATGGTGTAGAACTTCGCTTCGGGCTCCGGTGTCGCCACGCTGATGTTGTCTTCCACCTGCGACACCCCCTCGGAATTGCCGATCGCGAGGATGGTCAGCTCCCGATCCTTCTGCGAAGCGGCGGTTCCGTATACCGAAGCCGTGCCGTCGGCGAAGCTGATGGCGAGCGCGTCGACGCCTAGGCCGAGACCCTGCACCTTGCGTGTCAGCGCATTGGTGATCTCCTCGTTTGTCGGTGCCGAAGGTTGCGCCGCTTGGGCTTGCCCCGATCCGAACAGCTTCTCGCCGATGGATTTCACGAAACTGAAGAGGCCCATGGTCGATCTCCTTCTTTTGAATGTTGTCGATTGATTGGTGAAGTCAGCAGACGCCGCTCATCGCGCAGCATCTCGGGCAGTATATCCTCGCATCGTGACGCTCGATTGCATCGCGCCTCAAGCAACTGTCAGGGCCGATGTGCGGGATCTCCATTGTGCAGAGCCCGCTGCCAGCTCGTCTCATCCTGAACAACGAAACACCAACGGGGGACCACCGCGATGCCCAAGTTCGCCGCCAACATCTCGATGATGTACGCCGAAGTCCCGTTCCTCGACCGTTTCGCTGCGGCCGCGCGTGATGGCTTCAAGGCCGTGGAGTTCCAGTTCGCCTACGAGCACGCGCCGGCCGCGCTGCGCGCCAGACTCGACGAAGCGAAACTGCAACTGGTGCTGTTGAATGCGCCGCCAGGCAATGTTGCGCAAGGCGATCGCGGACTGGGCGCGCAACCGGGGCGCGAGGCCGAGTTTCGCGAGAGCCTGGCCAAGGCGATGGAGTACGCACGGGCACTGTCGTGTCCGCGCATTCACGTGATGGCAGGCGCGGTCAAGCCGGGCGCCGATCGTGACGCGATGCGACGCACGTTTCTGGACAACCTGCGCTACGCCGCGCGTGAAGCGGCACCGCACGGCATCTCGCTTTGCATCGAACCATTGAACACGCGCGACAACCCCGGCTACTTCCTCAATTACCAGAGTCACGGCGCGGAGATCGTCGCCGAAGTCGGCGCCCCCAACGTGAAGCTGCAGTTCGATTTCTATCATCGGCAGATCATGGAGGGCGATATCGCGATGGGGGTGCGCGCGCACTTCGGAGAGATCGGGCACATCCAGATCGCCGGTGTCCCAGGTCGGCACGAGCCCGACAACGGTGAGATCAACCACCCGTACTTGTTCGCGCTGCTCGACGAGTTGGGTTACGAAGGCTGGATCGGAGCGGAATATCGGCCGAAGGCAGGCACGAGCGCCGGCCTCGATTGGATCAGGCCCTGGCTAAGCCAGCGTTAGGCGAAGCAGGCCGCGCTCGGTCGAAAGACATTCGGGCCGGCTCGCGACATCCCAATCGCCCGGCTAACGCGGCGCGCCGAACACCTGCGCCCAATAGATGCCGTACTTGCTCTGCCGGTTGACGGCGAACGCCACGCCGATCTGCGTGAACGCGGGCGACATGATGTTGGCGCAGTGGCCCGAACTCTCGAGCCAGCCATCGACGACCGCGCGCGGCGTGGTGGGACCACCGGCGATGTTCTCGCCCACCGCGCGCCAGCGATAGCCGGTGCGCGTGACCCGGTCGCGCGGTTGGCTGCCGTCGCGACCGGTGTGCGCCATGAAGTCGAGTCGCGCCATGGCATCGGCATGCTGCGCGGCGGCCTGCTCGAGCAAGGCGTTATGCGCGAGTGGCGGCACGGCGGCGAAGCTGCGGCTGCCGCACTGTCGCGGCGAGCGGCGTGCCTCGTTCACGAACGCGCGTACCTGCTCGTTCAGGCGTTGCGGACTGTCGATGCCCTGAACATCGAATGGAGTTGCCAGCACGATCCAGGCGGCACCAGACCGTATGTGCAGACCGAATTCGCGCAGGCTCGGATCGAGCAGCGTCGGGCAGTTGCGCTCCACTATCGCGCGCGCCAACGCCGCTTCGTCGGTCGATCCGCGCACGACGATCGCGGTCGACTTGTGCGCGCGATAGTCGGCGCTTTGCAAGGCCTGACCAAGATCACCCGCTTGCTCCAAGGCACGCGCGGCGGCATCGAGGCGCGAAGAACGCAGAATCGAAACGCCAGGTGCAGCGCGACCGGCGCAGCCTTGCTCGCGTGCCGTGGCAAGTGCGCCGGCGATATCGGCCGCTGCACTGGCCGACGAACTGACCCACCAACCGGCGGCCAGCAGCGCGACGAGCAGCGCGGCGCGTGCCCTCACACTCCGCCGTCGGTCACCGCGCCCTTGCTCGCCGTGGATACCTGATTCATGTACTTGGCGAGCAGGCCGCGGGTGTAGCGCGGTTTGGGCGCCTTCCACTTCTTCTTGCGCGCGGCCAGTTCCTTGGCGGGCACGTTCAACTGGATGAGTCGTTTGTGCGCATCGATGGTGATCGAATCGCCGTTCTTCACCAGCGCGATCGGTCCTCCGACGTACGCCTCGGGCGCGACGTGCCCTACCACCATGCCCCAGGTGCCACCGGAGAAGCGTCCATCGGTGATCAGTCCGACCGTTTCACCCAAACCCTGCCCGATCAGCGCGGACGTGGGTGCGAGCATCTCCTGCATGCCCGGCCCTCCCTTCGGCCCTTCGTAGCGGATCACGAGCACGTCGCCGTGCTTGATCTTGCGCGCCATGATCGCCTTCATGCACTCGTTCTCCGAGTCGAACACCTTCGCCGGCCCAGTGATGACCGGATTCTTCAAACCGGTGATCTTGGCCACGCACCCTTCGGGAGCGAGATTGCCTTTGAGGATGGCGAGGTGACCCTGCTTGTAGAGCGCGTTGTCGATGGTGCGGATCACTTGCTGATCAGCGCGCGGCTTGTCGGGGATCGCCGCGAGTTCCTGTTTCATCGTGCGGCCGGTGATGGTCAGACAGTCCCCGTGCAGCAGGCCGGCGTTCAACAACACCTTGAGCACCTGCGGCACTCCACCTGCCCGATGGAAGTCCACCGCGACGAATCGACCGGAGGGCTTGAGATCGCAGAGCACCGGAACGCGTCTGCGCACACGCTCGAAATCGTCGATGGTCCATTTCACGCCGGCTGCCGCCGCGATGGCCAGGTAGTGCAGCACCGCATTGGTCGAGCCGCCGGTGGCCATCACCAGCGTCACGGCGTTCTCGATCGATTTCTTGGTGATGATGTCGCGCGAGCGGATACCCTGCTTGATCGCCTGGACCAGCACGCGCGCGGAATCCGCGGCGGAATCGGCTTTCTCCGGATCGGGCGAAGCCATCTGCGAGGAGCCCATCAGGCTCATGCCGAGCGCCTCGAACGACGACGACATCGTGTTGGCGGTGTACATGCCGCCGCAGGCGCCGACCGATGGACAGGCGTTGCGCTCGATACCGTCGAAATCTTCCTGCGACATCTTGCCGGCAGCGAACGAGCCGACCGCCTCGAACGCCGAGACGATGGTGAGGTCCTGCCCCTTCCACTTGCCCGGCTTGATCGTGCCGCCGTAGACGTAGATGCCCGGCACATTCATGCGCGCAAGAGCCATCATGCCGCCGGGCATGTTCTTGTCGCACGCGCCGATCACCAGCGCGCCGTCCATGGCCTGGCCGTTGACCGACGTCTCGATCGCATCGGCAATGACTTCGCGCGACACCAGTGAGTACTTCATCGCCTCGGTGCCCATGCCGATGCCGTCGGTGACGGTGGGCACGCCGAACACCTGCGGCTTGGCACCGGCCGATTCGAGGGCCGCCATCGCCGAGTCGACCAGCGGCTGGATGCCGGCATTGCACGGGTTCATCGTCGAATGGCCGTTGGCCACGCCCACGATCGGCTTGTCGAAATCACCATCGCGGAACCCCACTGCGCGCAGCATCGCGCGATTGGGCGAGCGCGCCACGCCGCCGGTGATGAGCTTGCTGCGCCAGTTGAGGTTGTCTTGGGTGGGTTTCTTGGTGGCCATGGCCCGCGTCCTTTGTGTCGCTG
>CADEDU010000154.1:0-2482 GCA_902826155.1 uncultured beta proteobacterium | reverse complement strand
ACTTGAACCCCAGGTTGCGCGCGCGCATGAAGTCGTGCTCGGAGATGGTGGTGTAGGCCATCGCCTCTTTGCGGAACTTCATGATCGACTCGAACACTTCTTTCGACATCGGGTCTTTGGCCGCTTCGGCCTCGATCACCTTCCACGAGGTCTCGCCGATCGCCTTCAGCGTGTCGTCATTGAATTTCTTGATGTTCACCTTGTGCTGGCCGACGAGCTGGCCGTACGCCACGGCGTTCTTGTGGACGATCTCCGACAGCGCCATCGAAGCCGCGTAGGCGCAACCGGCGCGGATGATTTCCTTCTCGGTGGCCGACAGCGACTCCCACGCCTTGGGATTGATGAAGCAGTCGTACTGACCCGAGGGCTCGAGCCAGCCCGGCCAGTAGTAGAACTTCGCCACCTTGTACAGACCGAACGACATGTCGTTGAACGGCCCGACGAACTCGATCGCATCGATCGCGCCCGACTGCATGGCCTGCGGCACCTCGCCCAGCGGCATTGCCACCGGCGTTCCACCCAGCGCCTGCATCACTTTGCCGCCCAGGCCGCCGACACGCATCTTCAAACCCTTGTAGTCGGCGACGGAGTTGATTTCCTTGTTGTACCAGCCGGCCGATTGCACCGAGGTCTGGCCGATCGGGAACATGACGACGCCGAGCTTCTGATAGACCTTCTGCGAGAGTTCCAGCCCGCCGCCGTAGTACAGCCACGCGTGCTGCTCCTGCGAGGTCAAACCGTAGGGCAGTGGCCCGAGGAACTGTACCGCCGGCGCCTGGCCGGCCCAGTAGGTGGCGTAGCCCTGGCCCATCTGGATCGTGCCGTTGGCTACCGCTTCCAGCGTCTGGAACGGCGGGGTGATCTCGCCGGCGCTGAACAATCGTATGTTGAGAGCACCGCCGGTTGCCTTGTTGACGAAATCCGACAGGACGATGGCACCAGTGGCAAGGCCCGGCGCGTTCTTGGCCCAGGTGCACTGCATGCGCCACTCTTTCTTGCCCTGCGAGATCGCCGGGCCCGAACGTGTCGCCAAGATGGCGGCCAGGCCGCCGGTTCCGGTTGCTACCAGTGCTTTACGTCGATCCATCGAACTCTCCTGTACTTGAACGGACAGCGCTTCTAGAAACCAGGTACGGACGCCACGAGCGGCGCACGCGCTACATGATCGCTTTCGGTAACCACGTCGCCAGCGACGGCCACATCCACAGGGCCGCAATGGCCAACAATTGAAGTATGACGAACGGCACGACCCCGCGATAGATGGCCTCCATCGGGAAATCGCGCGCCACCCCCTGCAGATAGAAGATCGCAAAGCCGAACGGCGGGGTGAGGTAGCTGGTCTGCAATACCATGCCCATCATCACCGCCAGCCAGATCGGGTCGACCTCGAGTTTGAGCAGCACCGGCGCGAAGATCGGCACCACGATGAAGATGATCTCGAACGTGTCGATGAAGAACCCCAACACGAACATCAGCAGCAGCACGACGAAGACCGCGCCGTGCACGCCGCCCGGCATTGCGCCGAGCATGTCTTCGGCCACCTTCTCGCCGCCCAGTCCTCGAAACACCAGCGAGAACACCGCGGCGCCGATGAGGATGGTGTAGATCATCGTGCTCATCGACAACGTGGCGCGGCCCGCCTCTCGCAACATCGGGATCGTCACCTTGCCGCGCATCGCCGCCAGCACAAGCGCGCCCACCGCGCCCACGGAGGCCGATTCCGTGGCGGTCGCGATACCGAACAGAATCGAGCCGAGCACCGCAACGATCAGCACCAGCGGCGGCAGCATCACGCGCAGCATGCGGCCAAGGAGCGTGCGTTTCTCCTCCGCAGACATCGGCACCGGCGGGCAGCGCTGCGGTGCCAGCATTGCGTTGGCGAATACATAGAGCAGGTACAGCGCCACCAGCACCAGGCCGGGCACGATCGCGGCGACGAAGATCTCCACCACCGTGACCGGCGCCGCACCGTATTTGCCCAGATCGTTCTGCACCTGGATATTGGCGTTCTGCAGAAACGTACCCACGAGGATCAGCACCGTTGAAGGCGGAATGAGCTGCGCGAGCGTGCCCGACGCGGTGATGATCCCGGCGGCGAGCTTCTTGTCGTAATTCGCCTGCATCATCGCCGGCAGGCTGATCAGGCCCATGGTGACGACCACCGCGCCGACGATGCCGGTGGAGGCCGCCAGCAGCGCGCCGACGATGATCACGCCGTAGCCCAAACCGCCGGGGTAACTGCCGAAGCTCTGTCCCATCGTGACCAGCAGATCCTCGGCGATGCGCGATCGTTCAAGCACCACGCCCATGAAAATGAACAGCGGTATCGACACCAGCACGTCGTTCACCATCGCATCGAAGATGCGGCTGGCGATGCCGGCGAGCAGCGGCCAGTCGAACGCACCGAACAGCATGCCCAGTCCGGCGAACAACAGCGATGCGCCGCCGAGCGCGAATGCAACCGGAAAGCCGGTCATCAGCA
>CADEDU010000153.1:2036-8138 GCA_902826155.1 uncultured beta proteobacterium | reverse complement strand
CTCACCCGCGGCGAGATCGACGGCTTCACGCAATTCGTGACCATCTACGGTGCCAAGGGGTTGGCGTACATCAAGTTCAACGACATCGGCAAAGGGCGCGAGGGGATGCAATCGCCGATCGTCAAGAACCTCTCCGATGATGCGCTGCGCGCGATCGTCGAACGATCGGGCGCCAAGAGCGGTGATCTGATGTTCTTCTGCGCCGACAAGGCCAAGGTCGTGAACGACTCGCTCGGAGCATTGCGCGGCAAGATCGGCCACGACAAGGGATTCGTCGAGAAAGGTTGGCGACCGCTGTGGGTGGTCGACTTTCCGATGTTCGAGTACGACGCCGACGAGAAGCGATGGGCGGCGATGCATCATCCCTTCACCGCGCCCAAGAACGGCCATGAGGATCTACTCGGCACCGACACGGGCAAGGCGCTCGCCAAGGCCTATGACATGGTGCTGAACGGCTGGGAGATCGGCGGCGGTTCGGTGCGAATTCATCGCGCCGAGGTGCAGTCCAAAGTGTTCGATGCGCTGGGCATCGGCACCGAAGAGGCGCAGCGCAAGTTCGGTTTTCTGCTCGATGCGCTCAAGTACGGGGCGCCGCCGCACGGTGGCATCGCGTTCGGACTGGACCGGATCGTCACGATGATGGCTGGCGCCGAATCGATTCGTGACGTGATCGCGTTTCCCAAGACGCAGCGTGCGCAGTGCCTGCTCACGCAAGCGCCGAGCCCGGTCGATGACAAGCAGCTGCGCGAGCTGCACATCCGCTTGCGCGAGGCGGCCAAGCCTGCGGCCTGACCGAGCAGCCATCTGCGATCCCCAAGCAGCCATCTGCGATCCATGACCGAGCTGCGGTCCGCGAGCGACAAGAGGCCATCGCCTGCTCATGACGAGGCACGCGTCGGGCATGTCCAGTGGCGCGCCTTCTCGGTCGCTACACGGGTGCTCGCACTGGTGCTTGGACTGGCGCTCGTTGCCGGCCTGATCGCGTACGTCGGCGAGTTGCCGGCGCGTGAACCGGCGCGGCGTGTAGCGGTGATCGAAGCCGCCGATCTGCCAAGCGAAGCACGCGACACCGTCGTCCTGATCAAGAAGGGCGGGCCGTTTCCGTACCGCAAGGACGGTACGGTATTCGGAAATTTCGAGAAGCGCTTGCCGCCGCACGAGCGCGGTTACTACCGCGAGTACACCGTGCCCACGCCAGGTTCGCGTGACCGTGGGGCGCGACGTATCGTCACCGGCAAGGCCGGCGAGATCTACTACACCGACGATCACTACGAAAGTTTCAAGCGCGTGCGCGATTGAGCACCCGAAAACCCATGCAAGCTATGGCCAAGCAGCTCTCGACGGCGAAACACTGCGGAGTATTCCAGCTCACGCGCGAACCCTATGAGCTCGAGCGCGATGCCAAGGCAGCTGGTCTTACGGTGTTTCGCGTCGACATCGGCCACACCCACGACAAGGAGGGATTCATCGGGCTGCTCGCCCAGGCGATGCGCTTTCCCGCGTGGGCCGGCAAGAACTGGGACGCGTTGAACGACTGCCTGACCGATCTCGAATGGCTCGATGCGACCGGCTACGTGCTCGTGCTGGAGAAGGCCAAGCACTTCGCCGTTGCGCATCAGGGCGAGTATGAGTCGGCGTTAGCGGTGCTGCATGCCGCGACCGACTACTGGAAGACCGAGAATCGCCCATTCTGGGTGCTGATCCATGGCGCCCAAGGCTGGGACGCCGGCCTGACGAAGTGGCCTCGTTAAGCCTCGTACGGCCGATCGCCATTACAAACCCGCGCATGACCAACATCCCGCAACGCCCCGACGACGCGCCTCGCTACAAAATCCCTCGTTCCGTGCTGGTGGTCATCCACACGCCGCAGCTGGAGGTGTTGCTCATGGAACGGGCGCCCTGGCCTGGATACTGGCAGTCGGTCACCGGAAGCGTCGAACACGAAGACGAGGCACTCGTCGATACCGCGATCCGGGAAGTGGCCGAAGAAACCGGAATCGACGCGCGCGCCGGGGTACTCGTGGACTGGGGCATCGAGAACGTGTTCGAGATCTACAACAAGTGGCGTTCCCGATTCGCACCGGGAGTCACCCACAACCGTGAGCGGGTGTTCGGGCTGACGGTGCCGCGCGGCACTTCCGTGGTACTCGCGCCCAAGGAACACACGCAATACCAGTGGTTGCCCTGGCAAGGCGCCGCCGAGAAGTGCTTTTCCTGGTCGAACCGCGACGCCATTCTGCTGCTGCCTCGCTTCACTGGCGCTTGAGTCGGCAAGCCGGCCGCAGCGGGTCATGGCGGCGCGTTGCGTTTTGCGGCCCGAACTCGCTTTGACCTGGATCAGCGTCCGGTCGATTCTTTTTCGGTTGATGCGCTGCGCAAACGCACACAGCTTGTGCGTGCAGGAGTATGTTGTTCACACGGCCGAGCGGCCGTGTTCGATCGGTTGATCCCGAGCGAACGTTTCCAGGGTTACCCGTCGTTGGTTCAACGTTTCCGATCATCCTTTTTGAGAGGAGGCCGCGCATGAATCTGGAAGCAGATGCCGAAACGATACTCGCCCGCATCGCCATGCTTAGCACCGAGCATCACGACTTGGACGACACGATCAACAAGATGTCGCAGTCGCAGGTCTACAACGACGATCATCTGCACGCATTGAAGAAAAAGAAACTCCACCTGAAAGACGAGATCGCCATGCTCGAGCGGCGATTGCACCCACCTCCGCACTGACCAGTCTTGTCATGGTTCCAGCGTGCTGACGCGGGAACCTCGATCAAGCCGCTTTCCGCGCGTGATCGATCCGCGCGGCGGCGGCGAAAAGTCCACCGCACTCTTCCATACTCGCCTGCGCCTACCGCAATTCACTCCTGATCGCGCGACCCCACGCGCGACTGCTGCGGCGATCTGAGTGCAGTCCTCGCGCTGTCAATCGAGAGCGCCCGCGATACCGTACTTCGTAACCCTTGCGCCCGATCATCCCGGCTGGGATGTCTTTGTTGGATACTCACGAGTTTCCTTCCCCGGATCGCGCCCCAATCCGGTGCGTGGCCGTCCGCTTGGCCAAGCGCTTGCAAGCCAACCACCTGCTCATAGAATCGCGCCCGTCCCGAGCGGATCGTCGCCGCTCGATGGCAGCTTCCGAACGCAGCCGCAGTGCTCGATTGATGAATCTCCACGTCGCCACCTACAACATCCACAAAGGGTTCTCGCACTTCAATTCACGGATGGTCATCCATGAACTGCGCGACCGCTTGCGCGGCGTATCGGCCGACGTGGTGTTCCTGCAGGAGGTGCTCGGTGAACATGATCTGCACGCACGCAGGCACGTCGACTGGCCCGATGAGCCGCAATACGAATTCCTCGCCGACCGCGTTTGGGAAGACTTCGCCTACGGCCGCAACGCCGTCTACGACCACGGCCACCACGGCAACGCGATCCTGTCGCGCTTTCCGATCACCCAGGCGGAGAACCAGGACATCTCCAGTCATGCGTTCGAGCGACGCGGGCTGCTCCACTGCGAGATCGCCATCCCGGGCGCGTCCGTCCCGATTCACGCCGTGTGCGTACATCTGGGGCTGAGCGAACGTGGCCGTATCCACCAGGTCAAGGCCATCATCGAACGCGTCGATCAGATGGTGCCGCGCAACGCGCCGCTGATCATCGCCGGCGATTTCAACGACTGGCGCAACCGCGTCGGACGGCGGCTGGCGATCGAACTCGGCCTGGTCGACGCGCTGCGTGATCGCCGCGGCCGACCGGTGCGCAGCTTCCCGTCCGCGCTGCCTATCCTGCGGCTCGATCGCATCTACGTGCGCGGCTTTCGCGTCGACTACTCGCAGGTACACCATGGCCATCCATGGTCGCGCATCTCGGACCACGCGATGTTGTCGGCGCAACTCGCCATCAGCTGATCAGGTGCGGTGAGCATCGTCCCGGGCAATCGACTGACTCTGCTGCGCAATGGCACGGAGTACTTTCCGTCGCTCGAAGAGGCGATCGAGTCCGCCTCGACCCAGGTCTATTTGCAGACCTACATCTTTGCCGATGACGAATCCGGCCGACGCATTGCCGCGGCGCTTGCACGCGCGGTGAAGCGACAGGTGTCGGTACACGTGCTGATCGACGCGGGCGGCTCGCGGCCGTATCTCAAGGGTCTGTACGACGATATGCTCGCCGCGGGCGTGGATGTGCTGCTCTATCGGCCTGAAGTGAAGTGGCTCTCGATCGGTCGCAGCCGGCTGCGGCGGATGCACTGCAAGGTCGTGGTCATCGACGGGCGGGTCGGCTTCGTCGGCGGCATCAACATCATCGACGACATGAACACCCCGCGGCACAAGCCGCCGCGCTACGACTACGCAGTGCGACTGGAGGGGCCGCTCGTGTCGCACATGGTGGAGCAGGCGGCTTCGCTCTGGCAGTTGTCGGCGTGGTCGACGTTCAATCAGAACCTCGACGTGCCGATCCGCTCCACGCCCGACGAGGCCCCCAAAGGCTGGCAGCGTGCGGCCTATGTCATTCGCGACAACTTTCGTCATCGTTCCGATATCGAGGATGCTTACCTCGAAGCGATCGAATCGGCTTCCGAGGAGATTCTCATCGCGTGCGCGTATTTTTTTCCCGGCCGGCGGTTTCGTCGAGCGCTGATGCAGGCGGCCGCTCGAGGGGTCCGCGTGCGACTGCTGCTGCAAGGCCGGGTCGAATATCTGCTGTTGCACTACGCCACGCGCGCGCTCTATGGCACGTTCCTCGACGCGGGCATCGAGATCTACGAGTACCACCGCAGCTTCATGCATGCCAAGGTTGCAGTCGCCGACATGCGCTGGGCGACGGTGGGCTCGTCGAACATCGATCCGTTCAGCTTGCTGCTCGCGCGTGAAGCGAACGTCGTAGTCGACGATCGGCGCTTCGCGATCGAGTTACGCGCGAGCCTGGCGCAGTACATGGCGGAAGGTGCCGAGCCGGTACGCAAGCAACGCTGGCGCAGGCGACCGTTGCGTGAGCGTACGCTGATCTGGCTCGCCTACGGCATCTCGCGTTTGCTGATCGGACTGTTCGGCTACGGTCGACTGCATTGAAGCGACGCTTGGGTTGTGTGATGAGTGCGCGTTCATCCCGCATGTAGCGTGACGCCGTAGCGGTGCGGGCGTCCGCGCATAGAATGCGAAGCCCACCTGTTTCTCCGCATCCTCTCCTTTGGCGCAAACCATGAACGATTCCCCCCCACATGGCCTGGCCCGCGGCCTGACGCACTACGGCGATGCTGATTTCTCGCTCTACCTGCGACGCTCATTCGCGCAGTCGATGGGCTATTCGCGCGAGCTGCTGTCGCGGCCGATCGTGGGTATTGCCGATACGCGCTCGGCCTTCAACAACTGCCACCGGCATCTTCCGGAGTTGGTCGAGGCGGTCAAACGCGGGGTGCTTGCCGCCGGGGGCCTGCCGCTCGAGTTTCCGACGATCTCGCTTGGCGAGGTGTTTCAGCACCCCACCAGCCTGATGTTTCGCAATCTGATGGCGATCGACACCGAGGAGATGGTCCGGGCGCAGCCGATGGACTCGGTGGTGCTGGTGGGCGGTTGCGACAAGACGATTCCTGCGCAGCTCATGGGCGCGATGTCAGCCGACGTCCCGGCCGTGTATCTGATCGCCGGTCCGATGATGCCGACGTCGTTCCAGGGCGAGCGTCTCGGTGCGTGCACCGATTGCCGTCGTTTCTGGGCGCAATTCCGTGCCGGCAAGGTCGACGCCGAGCAGATCCGCGAGATCGAAGCGAATCTGGCCACCACTGCGGGCACCTGCGCGGTGATGGGAACGGCAAGCACGATGGCATCGATTGCCGAGGCGCTGGGCATGGCACTGCCCGGCACGGCCGCCATTCCGGCGGTGCATGCAGATCGGCTTCGCGCGGCCGAGGCATCCGGCCGACGCGCCGTGGAGCTTGCGTCGCAGCCGATTCGTCCGAGCCAGATCGTTACCGGGAAATCCGTCGAGAACGCGCTGCGCGTGCTGCTCGCCATCGGCGGATCGACCAACGCGATCATCCACCTCACCGCGATCGCCGGGCGACGCGGCATCAGGATCACGCTCGAACGGCTCAACGAG
>CADEDU010000153.1:0-1936 GCA_902826155.1 uncultured beta proteobacterium | reverse complement strand
GTGTTCAACTCGTTGGAGGATCTCGCCGCGCGTATCGACTCGCCCGATCTGGATGTCACGCCCGACGACTTTCTGATCATGCAGAACGCAGGTCCGAAGAGCGGCACTGGCATGCCGGAAGCGGGCTACATCCCGATCCCGATGAAACTTGCGCGCGCCGGGGTGAAGGACATGGTGCGCATGTCCGATGCACGGATGAGTGGAACCGCCTACGGCACGATCGTGCTGCACATCACCCCCGAAGCTGCGATCGGCGGGCCGCTCGCGCTGGTACGGAACGGCGATCGGATTCGTCTGTCGATCAAGGATCGTCGAGTCGATCTGCTGGTCGACGATGCCGAGCTGTCGCGACGGCGTGCAGCCTGGAAGCCACCGGTGACGCGTCCGACGCGCGGCTACGCGCAGCTCTACATGGATCACGTGCTGCAGGCCACCGACGGCTGCGACTTCGACTTCCTGCGCGCCTGAGCGAGCCTCGTCAATGTTCGTCCAAGCACTCGCACGGCGTTGGCGTCTCGCCGATTCGTTGTTGTGCGTGGGACTCGATCCCGACCCCGCAAGGTTTCCATCGTCGCTACGTGAACGGCCCGACGCGCTGCTCGAGTTCTGCGCGGCGATCGTGGATGCCACCGCCGATCTGGTGTGCGCATTCAAACCGCAGATCGCGTACTTCGCCGCCGCGAGTGCCGAGGATCAGCTCGAAGCGCTGATCGCCCACATTCACGCACGACATCCGGAAGTGCCCGTCATTCTCGATGCGAAACGCGGTGACATCGGCAGCACCGCCGAGTTGTACGCCCGCGAAGTATTCGAGCGCTATCGGGCTGACGCGGTGACGTTGAGTCCGTTCATGGGCCACGACTCCGCCGCGCCTTTCATCGACTACGCCGATGGCACCAAGGGCGTCATACTGCTGTGCCGTACGTCGAACCCCGGCGGCAGTGATTTCCAGTTTCTGCAGGTCGACGGACGCAAGCTCTACGAACACGCGGCAGAACTGATCGCCACGAAATGGAACGCACGTGGCAACTGCGGACTGGTCGTCGGCGCCACGTTCCCGCAGGAGTTGGCGCGGGTGCGGGCGATCGTCGGGGACATGCCTCTACTGGTGCCAGGCATCGGCGCGCAAGGTGGCGATATCGAAGCCACCGTCAAGGCGGGTCGGACCCCTGATGGCGTCGGGCTGATGATCAATTCATCGCGGGCGATTCTCTACGCCAGCAACGACGAGCATTTTGCGGATGCGGCGCGGGCGGCCGCAATCGCCACGCGCGATGCGATCAACCGGTATCGACGCTGAACGTCGCTGAAGATTCGTCCGTGCGTTGCGTCACCTTGGTTCAACGAACGGCCGCCGAAACCATCCTTGCTGAACCCATGCGAGGCTCGTAATCATGCTCAACGGCTTCATTCCGGCGCACCGTTTCCTGCCTTATCTGAGCTGGCAGGAGATCGTGGCACTGCCTGACAAGGCCAACACGGTGATCGTTCTGCCGGTGGCTGCGATCGAGCAGCATGGCCCGCATCTGCCGTGCGCGGTGGACAGCCTGATCTCGGCCGGAGTCGTGGGCAAAGCGCTCGAGCTGCTCGATCCGTCCATTCCGGCGTTCGGTCTGGCGCCGCTTTGCTACGGCAAGTCCGACGAGCACATTCACTTCGCGGGAACCATGACGCTCCGCGGCGAGACGTTGCTGTGTACCGTGACCGAGATCGGCGAGAGCGTGTATCGCTCGGGGTTTCGCAAGCTGGTTATCGTCAATGCTCATGGCGGGCAGCCGCAGGTCATGGAGATGGCGGCGCGCGAGTTGCGCATCCGGCATGGCGACTTCGTCGTGATCCCGCACTTCGTCTGGCGCGTGCCGAACGTGGCGAGTCGGTTTCTGGCGCCGAAGGAGAAGCAACTGGCAATGCATGCGGGTCATGCGGAGACCGCGAT
>CADEDU010000152.1 GCA_902826155.1 uncultured beta proteobacterium | reverse complement strand
CCGTGCAGAGCTCGCGCAGCTGACGCAACCAGGCGGCGTACGCCTGCCGATCGAAACCGGCACGGCGAGCGCTGTCGACGAGCGCCGAATCCGACGGTGCGGCGGCGTTCGGATGCAGCGCCTGCAACGGGTTCACGAGCACGCAGGCGATGTCGCGACGCTTGCGCAGCACCCGCAACGTCGCCTCCGACATGTCGGACAGGGTGTAGGTGTAGTCGGCCGGCAGCGGATTGCCCACGCCGGGTTGCACGTCGCCCCACCAGCCGTGGTACGCACCGCTGAATCGGACCAGATGCGTGCGACCGGTGTGATACCGCGCCAGCCGCACCGCCTGCATTACTGCCTCGGTGCCCGACATGTGGAACGACACCTCGTCCAGTCCGGAAATCGCTTTGATGCGCGCCACGTTGTCGGCGAGCACCGGGTGGTAGGCACCGAGCACCGGACCGAGCCGCTCCACGAGCGTACTGCCGCGTGCGATGCAGCCCTTGTAGAAGTCGTAGCCGAAGACGTTCACGCCGTAGGAGGCGGTGAGGTCGTAGAACTCGTTGCCGTCGAGATCGGTGAGCATGACGCCCGACGAGGACTGGTAGAAGCTACCCGTCGGCAAGCGCTGCTGGACGTAGCGGCTGTACGGAAATGGCACGCGGTACAGGCTGGTGAACTGCAGGTCCGACACGCTCGGCTTGATCGCGGCACTGGCTTCGAGCGTGCGTGGATAGCGCGCGCGATAGAGCGCGGCAAGACGCTCGAACCCGATGCGTCGACGCTCGGCAAGCTCAGGTGGCGCGCCGTCGCAGTCGAACAGCGTACGTTCGTCGTGTGCGTAGTAGGGAATCAGCCCGGCCACGCGGCGCGAGAGCCGCGCATGGCCGGTGAGCGACCGGTGCTTGGCGCGCGAGAGCTCCAGCCGGTGCTTCATTTTCAACGCCAGTGCCGCGGTGGCCGCCGCACCGAGCCCGAACAAGGCGAGGGTAGAGGTGGTGTCCATGGGCGCGCAGGCTACGCATCCAACATGACAGCATCGTGTCCCTGCGATCAGCCCTGCTGAACGTCTTCCTGCGCGAAGACGTCAACTTCCTGCTCACCAACCGCATTCCGCGGCGGCTGGTCACGCACTGGTTCGGCTGGTTCAGCAAGATCGAGCAGCCGCTGATCCGCGACCTGTCGCTGGCGGCCTGGCGCGCGTTCGCCGACTTGCGTCTGCACGAAGCGCAGAAGTCCTCTTTCACCAGTCTGCACGACTGCTTCATTCGCGAACTGAAGCCCGCCGCACGTCCGATCGACCCGGACGCGCGCGTGCTCGCCAGCCCCTGCGATGCGCTCGTCGGTGCGTCAGGATCGATCGACACCGGCCGCGTGCTGCAGATCAAGGGGCTGAGCTATGCGCTGCAGGATCTGCTGCACGATGATGCATTGGTCGCGCACTATCGCGGTGGCGTCTACGTCACCCTGCGCCTCACGGCGAACATGTACCACCGCTTCCATGCGCCTGATGACGGGCGGATCGAACGGGTGACCTCCATCAGCGGCGACACCTGGAACGTCAACCCGATCGCGTTGCGGCGGATCGAAAACCTGTTCTGCCGCAACGAGCGCGCGGTCATGCGTCTGCGCGTGCAGGACGGGGCGCTGATCACGATGGTGCCGGTGGCTGCGATCCTGGTGGCGAGCCTGCGGCTGCATTGTCTGCACACCGTACTGTCGACGCGACATCGCGGTGCGCGCGAGTTCCGCTGCGACACGCCGGTCAGCCGTGGCGAGGAGTTGGGCTGGTTCGAACACGGCTCGACCATCATCGTCTTCGCGCCGCCGGGGTTCACGCTGTGCGCGAGTGTCATCGAGGGCGCAACCATTCGAATGGGTCAGCGGCTGATGGAGCGCCGTGGGCCGTTTAGCGTCTCATGAGAGGCGTTCATGAGCCCGTAACAGACGTGGCGCACGCTGGTGCGAGACCCCATGTCGAGCACGCGGCACACGCTCGGATCGAGCGCAACGGAGGATGCGGGAATTGCAGCAGGTACAAGAAAGCGCGGATGCAGGGACGCACGCTGATGCGTCCGATGTCCTGATCGAGGCGCCGCATGGATACGGCACGAGGCTGCTGTTGCGCCACGGCCCCGCGCTGGAGCAGGCCGACGGTCTCTTATATGTTCAACGAGATATCCAGCGGGCTGGGGCATCATCGGCCATGACTCGATGGACGATCGCCCTGGGTGGACTGGCGCTGTTTCCGCTGTGCGGCGGGCAGGGCGCGCTGCTGGTACAGGCGCAGCATGGGGAAAGCGAGCAATCCGCCCTGGCGGTGTTTCGCATCATTCAGGATGCGCGCACCGACAACCAGCCCTGGCGCGATGTGTCCGAGCCCGGGTGGCGCGTGCTGCGACCGCCCGAGCGCGCGCAAGTAGGGCGCCCGTCGGCCTGCGAGATCATCGGCGCCACGTTCGCGCCCAGCCACCCTGTCGAACCCGGCGACGACTTCGTTCTGCGCGCCCGGAGCAGCGTGTCCGTGGCCCCAAACTGGTGTCTGGAATGGGCACGCATCGATCAGCCCGCCCGCCCGCTTCTGCTGTCGACGGACGGGTCGCAGTTCGCGCCGAGCTCACAACCCGCAGCCTGAGGCCCGGATCACGAATCGGTCATCACCGCGTCACCGGGATTTCGCACGCGGCGCGTATCGTCGAATGCAGTCTCACCACGCACCAGCGCAAACGCTCAGCCGAGCGACCTGTCGAACAACAACGATCACTGCACCCTGCTGGCGGCCCTAGCGGCCGCCATTTCTTTTTCGCGCAAAGGTACTGCGCTGGAGATACTTCTGGCTGGACATAGTGCGATCGCGAGCGTGTGGCGACTGAGCGCGCCCTGCGGCAACTGCCCGCACCGCGAAGCGCGACGGGCAGGCGTGTCACGGCGTTGTCATCTGTGCTGCGCACGATAAGCGAGCGCGTCGCGTGATTCAGCGGAGCGCCTCGCACCGATCCGCTTTTCGCGGTCCAACACCGCTCCCGCCAAACCCCGATCTTGCCCAACACCCGATCTGCAATGCTCCCGCTCAATCCTGTCCGTCAAGTGCTGCGCACCGGCGCGCGAGTGCTGCTCGCCGCTGTTCTCATTTCCGCCAATCTGCTTGCTCATGCCGCCGATGTCGAGGTACGGCGTTTGTGGCAGTACCCGCACGCACAAGGTGGCGTGACCGGACAGAAAGCCGAGATCGTCGCTTACGATCGCCGCACCGATACGTTGTGGGTGGCAGGCGTGGTGGGCGTGGATGTGCTCGATCGTCCGAGCGGCCAGTTGCTGGCGCACATCGACGTGACCAACTTCGGATCGGTCAACAGCGTTGCGATCCACGACGAGCTCGCGGCGCTGGCGATCGAGAATGGGCAGGACCGAACCCTGCCAGGTGTGGTGGTGTTCTACGACACCAGATCGCGCCGCCAACATGGCGCACCGGTGACCGTCGGCGCGCTGCCCGACATGCTGACCTTCACGCCCAACGGTCGTCAGGTGCTGGTGGCGAACGAAGGTACACCCAATCCACGCCCGCCTGCGGCGAATCTCAGTGCGACTGATCCGGTGGGCAGCGTGAGCGTGATCGACGTGCACCGTCGTGTGGCGATCAGCTTGCCGATCGATCCGAGCATCCCGGGTTACGACACCTTGCGGCTGTTCCCGGCCAACGGCACCGTGCCGACGCAGCCGGCGAGCTACAGCGCCTACGGACCGGAACCCGAGTACATCACCGTCGATAAAGAGGGCAGGTACGCCTATGTCGGACTGCAGGAAGCCAACGGCATCGCCGTGCTCAACCTGCGCACGCAACGGTTCGAACGCATTTTCAGCCTGGGCACCAAGGATTTCAGCCTGCCCGGCAACGAGATCGACCCGAATGATCGCGACGGGCGCATCGAGCTGCGCAGCGTCGCGGTGCAAGGGCTGTATCAACCCGACGGCATCGCGTCTTACGAACATCGGGGCCGCACCTACCTGGTCATGGCCAACGAAGGCGATTCACGCGACAACGGCAGCGCCGACGGCGAGGACGAGCGACGCGGTGGTGCCGGCGATGCGACGATCGAGTACGTGCCCGACAGTTCCGACCTCGCCCGTCTGACCTTCTCCAACGTCGAGTCGCGCAAAGGCGGACCGCTGGTGGCGTTCGGTGCGCGCTCCTTCTCCATCCGCGACACGCACGGCAACATCGTGTTCGACAGCGGCAGCCAGCTCGATCGCGAGGCGATCCGGCTGGGCATCTACGACGATGGCCGCAGCGACAACAAGGGCGTGGAGCCCGAGGGCGTGGCACGGCTGCGCATCAAGGGGCGCGTGCTCGCTTTCATCGGTCTGGAGCGCACTACCAAATCGGCGGTTGCGATCTACGACATCACTGATCCGCGCAAGGTCACATACCTGGACATGATCGTCAGCGACGGCGACGTCTCACCGGAAGGGCTCGTCGCCTTCAAGGCTCGCGGCAGCTACTACCTCGCGGTGGCCAACGAAGTGAGCGACACGACCACGCTGTTCGAGATCGTGCTGCCGCGCCACCACTCGTCGGGGCACGATCGCGACGCTGACAGCGACGACGCCGAAGATGGTGAAGACTGACCTCTGCAGCGAAAATCAGGCCGGTGAGGCGCGCCGATCGCGCGACCCCGTTCGAGCGCTAGCGCCCACCCAACGGCAACGTGAGCGTCGGCCCGCCCGCGCGACCCGCTCCTGGCAACTCCAGCCGCGCCAGCTCCATCAACAGCGAGAAGGTCGACATGGTGTCTGCATCGCGCCGGTCGATATAGAACCAATGATCGAGGTACTTCACCGCCACGTGCGCGGTTGTCGGCGGCTGATCGGCGATGGCTGAGCTGACTTTGAACAGTCCGCGTGTGACCTCGCTCCAGTCGAACGGCCTGCCGTCGGCCGTCCGGGTGTGCACGGCGAATCCGCGTTGCAGGTGATCGGCGGGGATTTCGATGCCCTTGGAGACGAAGTAGAGCACCTGCAACAGTGACCGGGTCTCCAGATCGATGGTCTCCATGCCGCGCGGCGGATAGGTGAACGGATCCACCTTCTCGATCTCGATCTCGAAGCGTGTCGCATCACGCCGCAGCCGGAAAATCCGGGCCATCTCGGTCATGTCGGTCGCGCGGATCGCGTCGGGGTGTACGCGCATCACCGGTACGCGCCGGCGCTTGATCAGCGTCCAGTTCTTGCCGTCCTGGCTCGATCGGTACTCGAAGCCTTCCTTGGCGGCGGCGATCAGATCGGCGGCGGTGACCCGCTCCGCGGCGATGTCGCTGGCAAGCGCCTCCTCGCGCTCCTCGGTGGAGAACACGATGAGATTGCGATCCTGCAGCGCCTGCAGCGCGCGCATGCCGCGCTCGAACTCGGAAAGCTCGGGAGCGCGCGCGGGAGTCGGACCGCTTGCACTCGACGCGTTGGGAATCCAGTTCAGGTTCTCCAGCCACAGCCGGAACACGGTGGCGATCGGCCACGAGGTCTTGGCGAGATAGAGCACGCCCTCGGCCGTCATCGGTGTAAAGAGGCGCCGGGTGAAGTCCTGATCGTCGAGCGGCGTGAGCGAGATCGTCGGGCGGTTGATCGACTGCACCTGGAATTGCGGCAACAAACCGGTGAAGCGACGCAGTTCGCTCTCGTTGTTGGCGGTGCCGAAGAACGGCACGATGCCGAACGAGCGCTGCGTTTCGGTCTGCATGGCGATCGAGGAGACCGTCAGGCTGCTCGGGGTGTCGCTGTAACGCAGTCGGACGATATTCAGCAGCAACTGCTCCTCGGCGGCGGACTTCATCGCTTCGTTGTAGAGCAGGCGCTCGTCCTTCATCGAGCCGATCGTGCCGGTGCAGGCGGCAAGCAGCGAAGCGATCGCCACGGCGAACAGGCGCATGATCATGGGCGCGGCACTTCGTGGGGCATGGGGCGAGGTGCAGCGTGATATGCGGGTCGATGCGAGGATCGAGGTGCGGCGTGAGGAGCCAGTGGCCGTCCAGCGACATGCTCGCGGCGCCACACCCGCATCAGTGCCCCGAGTTTGTCGCGTGGTGCCAGTCGCTCATCGGCGAGCGCCTCCAGAAACTCCGCGAAGCGCGCCGACTTGTGGACCGTGTAGAACGTCAGCCCGATCGCCGGAATCAGCACCATCAGGAAGTAGACGAACCTGTTCGCCAACGGCTGATCCGCGGCGGCGATGAGATTCATGCCGAGGAATCCGGTCGCGACCGTGCCGATCAGACCGAAGGTCGTCACCACCGTCAGCCGGACCATGGTGTTGGTCTGGCGGCGCATGCTGCCGGCTTCCAGGTATTGATTCATGTCCTGGATCTCCTCGCGCACTTCGCTGAAGAGGCGCTCCGAGCCCAGATGCTCAGTCCACATCCGGAACAGCTGCCGGGCATGCGCCTGATCGGACACTTCGTGGAACCAGTAGCGGTGCGTGAAGCGCAGGAACGTCTCGAGCGACTGGCGGATCGAGCGCCGGAACACGCGCACTGATTGCGCATCGGAGATCTCCATCTGGCCGATGGCGATGGTGAGACGCTCCGAGAGCATGAGCAGCGCGGCCTTGTGCACGTGCGCGATCAGCCCGAGCAGGAACAGCGCGTGGCGAAACTGCGCGAGCAGTCCGTTCTCCGCGTCGGTGAAGTAGGCGCTCGAGGCCGGTCCCACCACCACGAACGCGTGGCCGCAGCACAAATATCGGATCGCGTTGCCGTCGGCGCCCTCATGCCAGTCGCGGTCGAAGCAGTAGCGTGGCTCGAAGTCGCGCAGTGAATACGCGGAGTAGGGCAGCGTCGAGGAATCGCCGGGCGGTGAGGCGAATGCGAGCCTCACGAAATCGGCGCGGCTCAGCTGTCTGGGGTCGTCCAGCGACAGATACGCCATCAGCGGCATGCGGTAGTACTCGAGCTGTCGCAGCCGGATGCCTTCGCCCGCGTTCAGATGATGGCTGGCGATCGGGTGCAGCAGGTACTCCCAATGCGCAGCCAGCCGCGGGGCGCGGTGCTCGCACACGTAGCTCAGGTAGTCAGCACGCTGCTCGTAGTCCGAACTCGCGAGCACGGCGCCGTTCGCGGCCAGCCATTGCACGCTGCGCGGACAGTTGCCGGCACGGCCGTCGCGTTCCCAGAACGCCGGGTAGGCGCGACCGAGCCGGAACATCGTCTCCTGCGCCAGAGCGAGCGGCAGATCGTCGGCGTAGATCTCGACGGCGAGCAATGCGATGTCGAGGTCGTAGAAGAAGTACAGATCGACGTGCGCGATCTCGAACTCGATCGGCTCGGGCGTGTCGTCGAAGGCCACGCGCACGCGTGCAATGTCGGTGCGGCGGAATACCCGCATCGGTGACTCGCCGTAGCCGTCGGTACGGGTGCGACCCAGCTCGCCGCCATACAGAAAGCGTTGCACGTGGGGCAAGAACGAGACGAACTCGTGGTAGTGACGCTCCTGGAACTGTCGCGGATCGCCGGTGAACTCATCATCGATCTCCTTCCACAGCCCGCCGTTGGATTGCTGTAACGCTTCCCAGTGCTGGCGAATGGAGGTGCCCTCGCCGGACAGCACGAGTTCCACCGGCCAGAGCAGGATCTGGCGGAAGTGGCGGACGAGGGTCGTGTCCGGGGTTGACATGCGCGCGAACGCGATGGGTCGCCGCGTGGATATCGAAGGCGCGAGTGCGGGCGGTGTGGCGCTAGGCAGGGGCTGGCGCGGTCCGGGGCAGGACCGGCGGTGCACCGAGCGCCTCGCGTCGCTGCGCGAGCATCCAATCGACACTGCGCAACACGGTCTCGCACCACTGTCGATCCGACGGTTCCACCAGCACGACCCGAAATCCGTGCTCCGCACCTTCGAGCTGAACGCCGAGCGAATCGTCGACGTGCAGATCGATGCCGAACGCGGGCGGGAACTTCGACGGGCCGCGGCAGCCGAGCGTTCGTTCGTGCTCGCACAGATTGACGGCCCCGGCCAGACGCACGCCGGCGCTTCGGAACCAGCCGTGCAGATAGCGTTGCGGGCGACGCGAGCTCGTATAGAGCCAGATCCGGCAGCGACGCTCGCGCAGCGCGCGCAGCAAGCCGCCCGTTCCAGCGCGCACAGGCTCGGCGTAGCGCCGCCGGGCCCAGAACGGCACGAAAGGCTCGGCCGGCGTCTGCGGTCCGCACACCAGGGTGTCGTCGAT
>CADEDU010000151.1 GCA_902826155.1 uncultured beta proteobacterium | reverse complement strand
CGCTCAACGACATCAACAAGGCGTTCGACCTGATGCACTCGGGCGAGTCGATCCGCAGCGTGGTGGTCTACTAGCGAATGCATTCGTCGCACGGCGTCCCCCGCTGGCTGCTGCTGGTGGCGGCCATGGCCGCCGTCGGTCCGGTCTCGATCGATATGTATCTGCCGGGCTTCCCGGCGATCGAGCGCGAGTTCGGCGTGCGCGGCGTCGAGACGACGATGGCCGCGTACCTGGTTGGCCTCGCGGTGAGCCAGCTGTTCTACGGACCGATCAGCGATCGCTTCGGCCGCAAGCCGCCGCTGTATTTTGGCTTCGCACTTTATGCGCTGGGCGCCGCGGGCTGTGCGCTCGCCGGCAGCATGTCGGCGCTCACGTCGATGCGTGTCGTGCAGGCGCTCGGCGGCTCTGCGGGATTCGTGATCGGACGCGCGATCGTGCGCGACCGCTGCGAGCCACACGAAGCCGCGCGCGCGTTCTCGTTGCTGATGATGATCGTGGCGCTCGGTCCGGTGCTCGCGCCTGTGGCGGGCGGCTTCGTCGTGACGCATTTCGGTTGGCGCGGGACGTTCGTGTTCCAGGCCGCGCTCGGCATCGTCCTGCTCGTCGCGACACATTTCCTGCTGCGCGAGTCGCGTCCGGAGTCGACAGTCACGCCGCTGAACCTGGCGAACGTGTTTCGGACCTACGTTCGCCTCGGCGCAGACCGCATGCTCGTCGGCTATTCGCTGGTCGGCGGCTTCGGCATGGGCGCGCTCTTCAGCTATGTGACGGGGGCACCGACGGTGCTGACTCAGCGCTATGAGCTGTCGCCGCAGCAGTTCGGCGCCCTGATCGGATTGAACGGCCTCGCCTTCATGACAGCGAGCCGGCTGAACATCGTCGCGCTGCGGACGATCGGTCCGCGCGACATCCTTGCACGCTATGTGTGGATCCCGCCGCTGATCGGCGCAGCTTTGCTGGCAGTGACGTCGATGTCGGCCGTGCCGCTATGGATGGTCGTCGCGCTCCAGTTGTCGTTCTTCGTCGCTGTCGGCAGAGTCACGCCGCAGGTGGGGGCATTGGCCCTGGCGCCGCATGGCGCCGATGCAGGCGCAGCGTCGGCGCTCATGGGCTCAATCCAATCGGCGTTAGCGATGGCGAACGGTTTCGCCGTGGCGGCCTGGAACGACGGCACGGTCAGCACGCTGGCCGTCATCATGCTGGCGGGAGCGAGCTTGGGACTGGCCAGTTACCTGTGGGCCAGAAGATCCCACGGCTAAGTCGATTCACAACCACTCGGGCTTGCGGCGCAGCGGCTGAAGGTACAGACGGATCAGTCGATCCGCGGTCTGCATCGCGCGGCCGAATTCTTCGCGGCGTTTCGGATTGAACGGCTCCGTGCACGCCTCGGCGTTGTAGGTCGCGCTCATCGAGAACTCGTAGTTGCCGAACGCCAGCCGGCCGAGGCAGCTGGGCGCGGTGCTGTCCGGCGCGTCGCACGCGCACTTGAAGGGCGGATCGCCGCCAGCATCGAGATCGCGTGCGTAGAAGCGATACTCGACCTCGATGCGCACGTCGCCTTCGCCGCCGGTCGTGAGCCGGTGCATGAACAGCGCATCGCTCAGGATCGAAGGATCGACCCTGGCCTCGGGATCCGTCGAGCGCAGCGCGGCGTGCTCGCGCCACATGATTCCGTAGTTGTCCGGGAACACGCCTGCCAGCTCCAGCAGGATCGCGATCTCGTCGCCGCGCGGCGGCAGATACGTCGGCTGTCGCCAGACGGTCCACAAACCGAAGAGCGCCAGCGCAGCGAGCGCTGCACCGGCGATCAGCGTTACGCGAACGAGCCGGGTGCGCAGACAGCGGTTCCGCTCAGGTCCAGCCTTCGAGCTTCGCTTCCATCGTGATCTGCGCGTTCAACACGCGCGACACCGGGCAGCCCTTCTTGGCGGCGTCGGCTGCGGCCTGGAAGTCCGGCGGCGCAGCGCCAGGCACCTTGGCGCGCACTTTCAGATGCACGGCGGTGATCGTGAAGCCAGCGTCGGTCTTGTCCATGGTGACGACAGCCTCGGTTTGAATGCTCTCGGCTTTCTTGCCCGCAGTGTCGAGTTGCGCGGACAGCGCCATCGTGAAGCAGCCCGCATGAGCCGCGGCGATCAGCTCCTCCGGATTCGTGCCCTTGCCGTCCTCGAAGCGCGTGCTGAACGAATACTGCGTGTCCTGCAGCACGCCGCTCTGCGTCGAGATCGTTCCGCGTCCGTCCTTGAGGCCGCCCTTCCAGACTGCGGATGCACTGCGTTTCATGGTGTCGCTCCTGAGTGAGAGAGATCGATGATTTCGATTTCGTGCGTGATCGTGGCTGTCTTTGCCAGCATCGCGGTCGCCGAGCAGTATTTCTCCGCGGACAGATTCACCGCGCGCTCGACCTTCTTCGGATCCAGCCCGCGCCCGCTGATGCGATAGCGCATCTGAATGCGCGTGAACACCTTCGGCTCGGTCTCGGCACGCTCCGCGTCCATGTCGACGACACAATCCTCGACCGGCTCGCGGCCGCGCTTCAGGATCATCACGACGTCGAACGCCGTGCAACCGCCGAGCCCGAGCAGCAGCATCTCCATCGGCCGCACCCCGAGATTGCGCCCGCCCGCGTCGGGCGCGCCGTCCATCACCACAGCGTGGCCCGAGCCGGACTCGCCGACGAACATCACGTCCTGGACCCACCTGACACTGGCTTTCATACGCCGCCGTAACAGAGATATTTGATCTCGAGGTATTCCTCGAGGCCGTACTTCGAGCCTTCGCGGCCGATGCCGCTTTCCTTGACGCCGCCGAACGGCGCGACCTCGGTCGAGATGATGCCTTCGTTGATGCCGACGATGCCGCTTTCCAGGCCCTCGGCGACGCGCCACGCGCGGCCGACGTCACGGGTGTAGAAGTAGCTGGCGAGGCCGAACTCGGTCGCGTTGGCGAGGCGGATCACCTCTTCTTCGGTGTCGAACTTCATCAGCGGCGCGACCGGTCCGAACGTCTCCTCGTGCATCACGAGCATGTCCGAGCGAATGCCGGTGAGCACCGTCGGCGCGTAGAAATGTCCCGAGCCCTCGACGCGCTTGCCGCCGACCACGATCTTCGCGCCTTTGCTGACCGCATCGCGCACGTGCTCTTCGACCTTCGCGACGGCTTTCTCTTCGATCAACGGCCCGAGCTTCGTGTCCTTGTCGAGGCCGTTGCCGACCTTCAGGCCCGATGCGACTTCCGCGAGCCGCTGTGCGAAGCGGTCGTAGATGCCGGCCTGCACGAAGATGCGGTTCGCGCACACGCACGTCTGACCGGCATTGCGATACTTCGATGCGACCGCGCCGGCAACCGCTGCTTCCAGGTCCGCGTCGTCGAACACGATGAACGGCGCGTTGCCGCCGAGCTCCATCGACACCTTCTTCACCGTCGCAGCACATTGCGTCATCAGCAGCTTGCCCACTTGCGTCGAGCCGGTGAAGCTCAGCTTGCGCACGAGCGGGTTGCTCGTGAGCTCGCCGCCGATCGGCTTGGAGTCGCCCGTCACGACCGAGAGCACGCCCGCCGGAATGCCGGCGCGCTCGGCGAGCACGCACATCGCGAGCGCTGAATACGGCGTCAGCTCCGCCGGCTTGATCACCATCGTGCAGCCCGCCGCGAGTGCCGGCCCGACCTTGCGAGTGATCATGGCCGCCGGGAAATTCCACGGCGTGATCGCCGCGGTCACCCCGATCGGCTGCTTCAGCACGACGATGCGCTTGTCGCGACCGTGCGAGGGAATCACATCGCCGTAAGCGCGCTTGCCTTCCTCCGCGAACCACTCGATGAACGACGCCGCATAAGCGATCTCGCCGCGACTCTCGAGCAGCGGCTTGCCCTGCTCGATGGTCATCAGCACCGCGAGGTCTTCCTGGTTCGCCATCATCAGGTCGAACCATTTGCGCAGAATCTGCGCGCGTTCCTTGGCCGTGCGTGCGCGCCAGTCGGGCAGCGCCTTGTCGGCGGCTTCGATCGCGCGCCGCGTCTCGGCAGCGCCGAGGTTGGGGATCGTGCCGATGCGCTCGCCGGTCGCCGGATTGAAGACCTGCTTCACCTGCCCGTTGGCAGCGCTCTCCCAGCGCCCGCCCACGAACGCCTGCTCGCGAAACAGCGCCATGTCGCGCAAAGAAATCGAGGATTGAGGGACAGCAGCCATGGGAAAACTCCAACTCTTCGGCAATCGGCTCTAGTCGTCTTGCAGGTCCTGGCCCGGGAACAGCGTCTCGTTGAAACCGAAGTTCCGCAGGTCGCGGATGCGCATCGGGTACAGGATACCGTTCAGATGGTCGACTTCGTGTTGCACGACCCGTGCGTGGAAGCCGCTCACGGTGCGGTCGATGGGCTTACCGCTCCGGTCGAAGCCGCGATAGCGCAGCTGGGTATGACGCGGCACGAGGCCACGCATGCCGGGCACCGACAGGCAGCCCTCCCAGCCTTCCTCCATTTCATCCGTAACCGCGTCCAGAGTCGGATTGATCAGCACGGTGTAAGGCACTTCTTCGGCCTGCGGGTACCGGGGATTGCGCGCGACGCCAAAAACGACCACCTGCAGCGAGACGCCGATCTGCGGCGCCGCCAGCCCGGCGCCGTTCTGCGCCTCCATGGTGTCGTGCATATCGTCGAGCAGCGTGGCGAGCTCGACCGAGTCGAACCGCTGCACCGGCCGCGCGACCTGCAGCAGCAGCGGATCACCCATTTTCAGGACGGGACGAATAGCCATTGGAACTATAGTATGGGGATCGCGGCGGGATTCGAAACCCTCTGACACATCCGTAATCCATGTCCCTCCATGTCCTCGTCCTGGCCGCCGGCGCATCCACTCGCCTGGGGCAGCCGAAGCAGCTGGTGAAGCTGGGGGGTAGGCCGGCGTTGCACATCGTCGTGTCGAACGCCGTTGCCCTGGCCGGCAATGCGGTTACGGTCGTGGTCGGCGCGCATGCGCGCGAGATGACACATCTGCTGGCGCATTCGCCGGCATCGGTCATCGTCAACCGGTTCTGGGAAGAGGGCATGAGCGCGTCGCTGCGCTTCGGCGTGCAGTCGCTGCCGCCCGGTTGCGATGCCGTGCTCGTGTTGCTCGGCGATCAGGTCGGCGTCAACGCGGACGATCTCAAGCGCCTGAGCGCGGCGTGGAAGGGCGAAGAGAGCTTGATTGCCGCCAGCGTCTACGATCAGCACGTCGGGGTGCCGGCGATCTTTCCGCGCATCTGCTTTTCCGAGCTTGCGGATCTGCGCGGCGACCGGGGTGCGCGCGCAGTTCTGGAGCGCAATAGTTATCGACTGATCCGCGTGCCGATGGCGAATGCCGCGATCGATCTCGACACGCCGGAAGATCTCGCCGCCCTGACCGAACGCTTCAAAGTGCCACTGCAGGAATGACTGGATGCGTATCGCAGTACTGATGCTGATCGTCGCTGTCGTCATCGTCGTGATCTGGATGAGGGCGCGGCGCACGCGCGGCGACAAATGAGCCGGTGGTGGGCCGCGCTCGCGGCACTGTCGGTGCACGCGGCGATCGCGGAGCCGACCAGCGAGCAATACCAGCTCGACCGCCTGGTGCCCGCGTCCAGTTTCCACGGCGTGCACGGTCTCGCCTTCGACGCGCAGGGCGTGCTCTATGCCGGCAGCGTCGTCGGCCACAGCATCTATCGAGTCGACACCGCGACCGGTGCGGCCACGAGCTTCGTCGGCGCGCCCGATGGCATGGCCGACGACCTGGTGTTTCTTGCCGACGGCACGGTCGTGTGGACGTCGATCCAGCACGGAGTGGTGCGCGCGCGCAAAGGCGACGGGCCGATTCGCAAGATCGCCGACCTCGTCAGCGTCAATTCGATCAACGTGCGCAAGGACGGCCGGCTGTTCGTCGCGCAGGTGTTCGGCGGTGACGGTCTCTGGGAAATCGATCCGGCCGGCGAGAAACCGCCGCGGCTGATCCTCAAGGATCTCGGCGGCTTCAACGGCTTCGACATCGGCCCCGACGGCAAGCTGTACGGCCCGCTGTGGTTCAAGCACCAGGTCGTGCGCATCGATCCCGACAATGGCCAGCTCGACGTCGTCGCTGAGGGCTTCGACACGCCGGCCGCTGCGAACTTCGATTCGAAGTGGAATCTGTACGTGCTCGACACGGCGCGCGGCGAGGTCGTGCGCGTCGACATCCGCAGCGGCAAGAAGCAGGTCGTCGCGAAGCTGGCGACTGCGCTCGACAACCTCGCGATCGATTCGCGCGACCGCGTGTTCGTCTCGAACATGGCGGACAACGGCATCCAGCAAGTCGACGTCGCCAAGGGCACGGCACGGCAGGTCGTCAAAGGCACGCTCGCGATTCCGCTCGGCATCGCGGCGGCCATCGACGGCAGTCGCGACACGCTCTACGTTGCGGATGTGTTCGCGCTGCGCACCGTCGACGCAACACGAGGCAAAGTGACGGACGTCGCGCGCTCGCATGCCGCTGGCACGAAGATCGGTTATCCCGTCGCCGTCACCGCGAATCAGCGCTACATCGTCGTGACGAACAACGAAGGCCCGGTGCAGCGCTACGAGCGCGCCACCATGCGGCTCGTGCAGAGCTGGAACGATACTCACGCAGGCAACGCGATCGAGATGCCTACGGGCGCGCTGGTCGTCGCGGAGACGACGCGCGGCAAGCTGAGCAGAATCTCCGGCAACGGCGCAGGCGAGGAACGTGACGAGATCCTCGACAACCTGGCGGCACCGCTCGGGCTCGCAGTAGCCGGGGACAGCGCGGTCTATGTCAGCGAGATGGCAGCCGGGCAGGTTTCGGAGATCAACGTGAACAGCGGGTTCCGGCGCGTCATCGCCAAGGGTCTCGACCGTCCGCAGGGAATCGCGCTGGACGGCTCGAGCTTGCTCGTCGTCGAAGCGGGCAAGGGCCGGCTGGTGCGTGTCGACCCGGAGAGCGGCGCCGTCGCAACGGTCGCCCGTGATTTACCGATCGGCCTGCCCAACGTCCCGATCACCCTGTCGGGCGTGGCAGTCGGCGCGGGTGGCACGATTTACGTCACGTCGGACGTCGAGAACTCGATCTGGCGACTGCAGAAGAAATAGGGATCAGCTACCGGCCGCGACGCCCAGCTCCGCCAGCGCTTCCAGCAGCAGCGGACCCGTGTACGGTTTCACCAAGACTGCGATCCGCGGATTGCCCGCGAACTTCTCGCGCAGCTCCCGGCCGCTGCGGCCGCTGGCGATTACGATCGGCAGGGCGCCGTGTAACGCCTGCACCTCGGCCGCGAGTTGATCGCCGGGCCGATCCGGCAACCCCATGTCGATGATCGCGGCCCGCACCCCGGTGGCTGCGCGCAGCGCTTGCATGGCTTCCGCGGCCGTTCCGGCCTGAAGCACGCGGAAACCGGCGTCTTCCAGCGCGTCCACCGCGAACATGCGCACCAGGATCTCGTCCTCGACCAGCAGGATGGTCGCGGAGCCCACACCAGCGGCGCTCATTGAGTTGTTGTCCGTCCCCATTCGCAGGCTGCAGTGTACGGCATTGGAACCTTTACCGGCTGCCGCGCATTGCGCCCGTTACGCCGAGGCATACGGTGCGGGACATGGGGGCGGTGCGGATGCGGGTTCTGATCGTCGAGGACGAATCGCTGGTGAGCCTGTTTTTGCAGGGCGTCCTGCAGGATCTCGGCCACAGCGTTTCGGGCGTGGCACCTTCGCTGCGGACTGCGCTCGCCATCGCGGCAGGCACGCCCAGCGACCTGGCGATCGTCGACATCGGCCTGGCGGGCGACGGGGGCGACGGCATCGACGCCGCGATCGCCCTGCGCAACAAATACGGCATCCCGGCGCTGCTGATGACCGGAGCTTCTTTCGCCGACGTCGGTCCGCGCTTGCACGATGCGCAGCCGCTCGGCTTCCTGACCAAACCGTACACGGAAAGCGACGTCGCGACAGCGCTGCAGGCAGCGCTCCAGCAAATGTCTGCAGCCTGACGGAAAACAATATGGCAAGCGCCATCATGGAAACAGCAGCGGCCGCCGACGGGCCGCGGGGTAACGCGGCGCCCGAACTGGAGCGCCGCGAGATCCTCAGGGCGCTACGGCTGCTGCGCCGTGGAGATTTTTCGGTACGGCTGCCGCTGGATCTCACCGGCATCGACGGCGAGATCGCCGACGCCTTCAACGAAGTCGTCGAGCTCAACGACGCGATGACGCGCGACTTCGAGCGGGTCAGCGAGATGGTCGGACGCGAGGGCCTGATCGCCGAACGCGTGCACGTACAGGGGGCCACCGGCTCCTGGGCCCATTGCGTGGATTCCATCAATCGCCTGGTCGGCGCTATGTCATATCCGGTTTCCGAAGTGGCGCGCGTGATCGGCGCTGTCGCGCGCGGCAATCTCTCGCAGTCGATGAACGCGGAAGTCGACGGGCGGCCGGTGCGCGGCGAATACCTGCGCATCAGCGGCGTCGTGAACACGATGGTGGATCAGCTCGCCTCGTTCGCCGCCGAGGT
>CADEDU010000150.1 GCA_902826155.1 uncultured beta proteobacterium | reverse complement strand
TGAACGGGAATGGACAGACTGGTGGGACATCTCCTGGTTAAAGCGGCGCAGAGCCCGCGCTAGGTCGAGGTTGGACCGGCAGAGAGCCGGACGCGTTCCGCGGCGAGGCGGGTTCGGCGACGATCGTAGCGCGATCACGCAACGCTGGCGACGAGCGGTGCAGCATGACCCGCGGCGGTCAATGCCGGCGTGCCGCCTCCACGATCGCCTTACCCAGCAGCGCGAACTCGTCGGCACGCCGCGTGCCTTTGCGCCAGGCCAGGCCGATCGAGCGCTTCTCGGCACTTGCCTCGAGCGGTCGGGTGATCACTTTCGCGCCGCGCAGCAATCCGCCGTCGATCGCCAGTTGCGGCAGCAGCGTGGTGCCAAGCCCGCTTTCGACCATCTGCACCAGCGTGAGCAGGCTGGTGGCTTCGAGCGCCTCGCTGTCGAGGCTGCGCGGCAGGCGGCAGGCGGTGAGCGCGTGACCACGCATGCAATGACCTTCGGCGAGCAACAGCAGTGGACCGTCGCCCAGCGCTTGCGGACTGATGCGACGCAGCCGTGCCCGCGGATCGTCTTTGGTCATCGCGACGACGAATGGGTCGTCGAACAGCGCGCGAGCCTCGATGTTGGGTGCCTCATAGGGCAGGGCGATGAGCGCGACATCGAGCTCGCCGCGTTCGAGCAGATCGAGCAGGCGCGCGGTGAGGTCTTCACGGAGGTAGAGCTTCAGCCGCGGAAATTGCCGGCGCAGCTTGGGCAGGACGGCAGGCAGCAGGAACGGGCCGATGGTCGGAATCGCGCCGAGCTTGAGCAGGCCCGACAGCGGTTCGGCGGCCGCCTTGGCCGCCAGCGCGAGGTCTTCCGCGTCGATCAGCAGTTTGCGTGCGCGCAAGACGACCTCATTGCCCAGCGGCGTGAACACCACTTTGCGACTGGTGCGATCGACCAGCGGTGCGCCGAGCAGTTCCTCCAGGGCCATCAGGCTGGCCGACAGCGTCGATTGCGTCACGTGAGTGGCGGCCGCGGCGCGGCCGAAGTGGCCGATGTCGGCGAGTGCCACCAGATGGCGAAGCTGGCGCAAGCTGGGTAGGTGGACCATGGATCGATCGCGAAATCCGATCAAAACGAACTGAACAATCTGTTGGATTGATGAAATGTACGCCGCCGGATCGGCCATCGCAAACACGACGACCAGTCGACCGGGGATGAAGCCGCAGCGCATCCGGGGGTGGCGCGGAACATCGCTTCGCGGATTGATCTGCCGCATCGACCGTACGGCCGCGGGCGCGCTACATTCGCGGTTTGCCCGCACCCGCCCGCTCCATTCGTCCATGAAAGTCCCGCGCCACAGCACCGGCGTGCTGCTCATGATCGTCGCCGCCTGCCTGTGGAGCGTCGCGGGCGTGGCCACGCGCTTCATCGAATCGGCCGGACGCTGGGAGGTCCCTTTTCTGCGTTCTTCGTTCGCGGCCTTGTCGATGCTGGTGTTGATCGTGTTCATGTACCGCGGACAGGTGCTGGCCACCTTTGCGCGTGGCGGCGGCGCAGGCATCGCCTCGGGTTTCACCTGGGCGCTGCAGTTCACCTGCTTCATGATCGCGCTCACCTACACGACGGTCGCCAACACCTTGATCGTCGAGAGCCTGGCGCCGCTGCTCACCAGCGCGATGGCGTTCGTGCTCCTCGGGCTGCGCGTGGCGCGACGCACCTGGGCGATGGCGACACTGTCGCTCGCAGGCATCGTGCTGATGTTCGGGGCAAGCAGCGATGCCTCGCATCTGGTCGGCAACCTTATCGCGCTCGCGGTGCCGATCGGCGCCGGTCTCACCTGGGTGATCGCGCACAAGTACCGCGGCGTGGTCGATCTCACGCCTGCGGTGTTCACCGGCGCGCTGATCTCCGCACTGGTCATGCTTCCGCTCGCATTTCCCCTCACCGCAAGCGCGCGCGACGTTGCCATCCTCGCCGGGCTGGGCCTGTTCCAACTTGCGGTTCCGTGCGTTATGGCGATGGTGGCCGCGCGTGTGCTCTCGCCGACCGAGATGACGCTGTTCCTGGTCGTGGAGATCGTGCTCGGCTCCACCTGGGCGTGGCTCGGGGCGGGCGAGCGTCCGCCGCCGCTGGCCATCGTCGGTGGTGTGATCGCGATCGCCGCACTGGTGATCGAAACGCTCGCGAGCGGCCGTGAGCACGCTGCGCGCGGCACCTGATGCTGCGCCTGCGGTGACGGGCTGAGTCGGTGCTATTCTCGTTTCGGCTGTTTCACTTGCGAGGAGGCAATCGATGAACAAGAAGGCATGGGACTTCAACCACAGCGTGTCCGAAGGGGCGAATTGGACACCCGGGTTGCGCGAGATCTTCGAATACCGCGATCTGGGCATCCACGGCGCCACCAAGGGCGACTACGTCGCGCACGTGATTCGCAACAACGGCAAGAAGGTGAAGGACGCGGTGCAGGAATGGCACGTGCACGACTGCGACTTCCAGTTCGTCTACATTCTCAACGGCTGGGCGACGTTCGAGTACGAGGGTCAAGGCGTACGAACATTGCGCAAGGGCGATTGCATCCATCAGCGGCCGGGCATCCCGCATCGCGAGATCGCCGTGTCCGATGATCTGGAGATTCTGGAGATCGTGTCGCCCGCGAAATTCGACACGCGCGTCGTCGAGGCACCTAAGTAGCGGGCGGCTGCGCGGCTGCGGAGGGATCGCTGCAACGGGCATCAGCGAACGCCCAGGCATGTTCATTGGACGCTTTCGCGCGGCGACGCGCTGCCCCGAAAGTGCCGATCGGCACTGTTGCCCGGTACCGGCGGACCCGAAAATTCATCCGACCGTGAAACACGGCGCGCTCGCGCCGGTCAAACACGGTCGGTCGATAATCGGGAACAACAATGACGCATGGGCGCACAACACCGGCGTATCGGGCTCGCCAGCACGGGCGGTGCAGGCCCGTGACGGCGCAGCGCGGGACCGCGCGGTTTTCATTCCTCCTGAAGTCATTGACCGTCGCGGCGGCTCTAGCCGGCGCGTTCTACCTGGGCGCGCATCAGTCCTCGCGGGGCGATTGGCCGTTCAGCCAGCCCCATTACACCGAGACGCTGCGTGCCACGCTCGCGCGTGATGCCGCGCACAACGATCACTGGCTCGACGAGCTGCGCAAGGGTGGCTACATCCTGTACATGCGTCACGCGCAGCGCGAGCGCTGGGACGACGTCACCGCGTTCGACGCGCTGGAGCTGCTCACCAAGGCTGACGGCGAATCCGCCTCCTACAAGCGTGCGGTGTGTCTGACCGATCGCGGCAAGGAAGAGGCGAAACTGATCGGTGAGGCGTTCCGTCACCTGAAGATCCCGGTCGGCCCGGTCCTGTCGAGTCCGAGTTGCCGCGCGAAGCAGACCGGTACGCTGGCCTTCGGCAAGCTCCATGCGGTGGAACCCGCGCTGCTGCATCCGGCGGCGTTACGCAGTTCCGACCATGAGCAGTTCGCCCAGCGCTTGCGCGAAGTGCTGATGAGCACGTCGATTCCCGCAGGCAGCAACCTGATCATCTCCGGTCACGGCAATACGCTCGACCTGTACGGCAAGCGCGTCGTCGACTCGCACGACATCGGCGACTATCGCGTCGGCGAGACCGGGTTCCTGGTACTGGAACGCCGCGGCGACAAGCTGCACGTCGCCACCAAGTTCGACTCCATCAAGGATCTGTTCGTCAACGGCGTGACGATGGCCAATCACCTGTAGGCGTGGTGGCCCTGACGGATCGAAGCGCTACCGGCTCAGCGCGGGAGCGGCCCGAAAGCCGGCGGCGGCACGCGTCGCCGCGACGCCGCCTCGTAGGCCGAGGCAACCTTGAGGATCACATCCTCCTTGCCTGGTTCGGCACGGAACACCAGCGAAAACGGCAGGCCGGGCGCGGCTAGTGCGGTCGGGTTGTCCGAGGGCGCTACGACGTAGCGTTTGCGATCGTCGCTCAGCTTGAACACCGGGTCGTACGCCGTGGTCACGTATCCGGCGGGGATCAGCACTTCGGTGAGGCCGGCATTGGGGCCGTAGAAGGTTTCCGGGCGCAGGTTGCCGGGCAGCCCGGGTTGATACGCGCCACCGATGATCCCCGGCGGGAACGGCGTGTGCAGCCGCACCAGGGCGTCGAGTTTGTTTTCGATGATCACCATCATGTCCACGCGCCGCAGCAACTCGCGCAGCATGATGCGTTCGTTCACGCCCTGACGGCCATCGAGCGGATTGCGCGGATCGGCCAGATCGTCCCAGTTGCGAAACGCCGAACGCTGATCGTCGCCCCAGAACTTCGAGCGGGCATTGAGCGAGGCGAAATCGACGATCGACTCGTTCACGCCTTTGGCTTTCCAGTCTTCGGCGCGCCGCGACAGATACTGCGGGATATGGAAGCGGAACGTGGCGGCGAGTTGCTGCTCCTGGATCGTCGCGATATCGAAATTGAGCGGCGGCTCGATCCGGCCTTCGGCCAGCGCCACGCAGTAGTCGATCGGCTTCATCGTGCCGCTGCCGAACACCTTGCCCGGGGCAAACTCGGTGGGCTGGATCGTCGCGGCGAATTCCTTGAACAGCGGCTGACCGTCACTGCCCAGCCGGAACAGGATGTCGGGCATGAACACCGGCACGAGCTTCGCGAGCGCGCGGCGGAAATCGGTCTTCATCGGCTCGATCTCCGGATCGCGCTGCCAATGGCGGTGCGACGACTCCACCAGCGTGGCGCCAAGCTTGTCGCGCAGGATCGCTGTGATCTCTTTCGCGGCGGCCGTGACGATCGGCTCTTCGGTCTTGGAGCCCGGCGGATAGGCCATCGACTCGCGGATCACGCCGATGCGCATACCCTTGAGCGAACCGGGCGCGCCGTTCGAGCGCGCATGGACGGCATAGCCCTCCGGCAGAACGGATGAGCGCGGCACTGTGGTGTAAGGGTCGCGCGGATCGTAGTAGCCGTGCTCGGGGTCTTTCAGCGCATCGAGCACCTTGGCGCTGTCTTCGATCCGGCGGCACAGAATGCCGGTGCGATCGCAGTAGATGTCAGCACCGATCGCGCCTCCGTCGAACCCGATCATCGCCTTGTGCGGCAGGATCAGCGCCACTGCGTTGTGATTGGCCGGTCCGCGCGTGGAAGCGCGCGTTTCCTCGCCCAGACTCGCCATCACCAGATTCGCGCTCACCGACACGCCCGAGCCCGAGCTCGAGCCGAGCGAGGCGGCACGCGTGGTGTCGTACACATTCGATGGGTTGCCCGCCCAGGTGCTGCGCTGATAGCCGAGCGTGGAGGGCAGCACCTTCTCCGGTTTGTGCTTGCCGCCCGGATCGCCCGCGCGTCCGTTGTATTCGGTGGACAGCGCCTTGGCGTAGATGATCGCGCCCTTGTTGCGCAACTGCTCGACCAGCGCGTGATCGCGTGCCGGCGCATCCATGTCGTAGCGCGCATCGCCGCCGCCGGTGGAGCGCATGTCCTTGGTGTCGAACGGATCCTTGAACGAGAACACCACGCCGTACATAGGCATCGCGGTCAGATCAGGATTGCGCCCGTAGGCGGCATCGAGCTCGGCGGCACGCTCCAGCGCGTCGGGATAGTGTCGGAAGAACTCGCACGCGGGCGGCGCACCCTTGGGCAGGGGGCCCTGCGATGGATGTCGATCGAAATCGCCCTTGCAGGTCACCGAGCGCTCGCCGCGAATGTTGATCGTCGCCAGCGTGTTGAGTTGCCCGGCGTTCGCGATGCCGACGATCATGCCGAACTGTTGCGCCACGCCCGGGTCCGAGGCGGTCGGTTCCATGCGTCCGAATTCGAGCGGCGGCCCCTGGTACTGGTCCAGATCGGGGAGCACCTCGGCCGCGTGCACGGTCTTCGTCGGGAAGCGGATCGGCGCTTGCGCGCGCACGGTGCCCTGCGCTTGCGCGATCGGCTTGCCGTCCGCCGTCACCAGCATGCTCGACACACCGTTGTACGCGCGCGCCCGTGCCAGGTACTGCTGCACGACGTCGACGCAGGTCGTGCGGCCGTCCTGGATGGCCGCATGCAACTCGGCGATGGTGGCTTCTTCGACGCTGAAGGGGTTGGTGCGTGCGGTCATGCTCGAATCCTCGCGGGATGGTCCCGCGCGGTCGCCGCCGCATTGAGTTGCCGGCGACTGCGAGAACACGCGGGAAGGGTCCGCCGAGTCTATACGTCGTGCTGCCGCGGATCGAGACCATGCGGTCGTGGCAAGCCCAGCGATGCGATGGCTGTGTGCTGATCCCGGGGCGCACGGCTAGTTCTGCCGCCTTGAGGTGCGCGCGAATCAGCGCGTGCCTAGAACCGCCACTGCGCACCAAGTGTGATCGTGCGGGGCGCGCCGACCGCAACCCAGGTGCGCTGAAACGAGTTGGTGTAGTAGGTCTTGTCGAACAGGTTGTCGACGTCGATCGACAGGCGCAGATTGGTGCTGATGCGCCAGTAGCCCACCAGCTTCGCCACCGTGTAGGCCGGCAGCTCGAACGCCGGGGTGCCCGCATCGGCCTGTGCCTGGGTACGCGCTTCGCCGAGGCGTCGCCCCGAGTAGGTGAAGCCGCCGCCAAGACCGTAGCGGCCGGATTGGCCGACTGCGCCTTCGTAGACAAGCAGCAAGCTGCCGTTAATGCGCGGAATGTTCAGCAGCCGTCCGCCGACCTCGAGCGTGTTGTCTTTGACCACGGCGGCATCGTGGTAGGTGAAGCTGGCATTGATCCGCCAGGCGCGGGTGATCTGGCCGGAGAGGTCCAGATCCAGGCCACGACTGCGCACCTCGCCTGCGGTGATCGAGAATCCGGCGTTGGCCGGGTCAGCCGTCAGTACGCGCTTCTTGCGGATGTCGAACAGCGCGAGCGTGCTGCCGATGGTGCGATCGGCCGATTCCCATTTCGCGCCCATTTCGTATGCGGTGCCAGATTCCGGATCGAACGCAGCGCCAGTGGCGTCGACGCCGCTGTTGGGGCGAAACGAGCGTCCGGCGTTTGTGAACAGCGTCCACTGCGGCGAGGCGAGGAAGCTCAGTCCGATGCGCGGCGAAGTCGCGTTCGGGGACTGCTGCGTCCGCAAGCCGGTGCGTCGATTGAGCAGTTCCTGATCGACGCGATCGTGCCGCAGGCCCAGTAACAGACGCCAGCTTTGTCCGAGCTTGACCGTGTCCTGCACGTAGAACGCGATGTTGTTCTGGTCCTCGCGCGTTTCGGTGTTGGGAAGCGGTGTGGGCTGCGCCTGACCGTACACCGGAGCCAGCACGTCGATCGCGTAGGGGGCGGCTACGGTGGGATTCACGCGCAGCATCAATTGGTCGAGGCGAAATCGATACGCTTCGACGCCCAGCAGGAGTTCGTGATCGAATCCGGCCGTGTTGAGCTTGCCGATGAGCTCGCCTTGCACGGCGAAGTCGTCGGAGTCGTAGGCGCGGAAGCGTCGCTGCCGCCGCAGCGTGCGCTGATCGGCTTGCAGTGATGGCTGGGCCTCGGTCGAGAAACCGTTGAGCTTGCCGCTCTTGTAGGACAGGCCGACTCGGCTGCTCCAGCGAGTGGTGAAGTCGTGCTCGAGCACGACCTGGTGGGTCTGGTTCTCGACCGTTACGTCGCCGTCGGCAGGCTCACCCAGGAACCGCTCGCGCGGCACCTGGCCGAGGCGATTGTCGATGGCGACCACACCGCGATCGAGCGGCGTCTTGTGTCGCAGCCACTCGCCGGTGTAGTCGAGTCGCGTCGCGTTCGACAGTCGCCAGGTGAACGCCGGCGCGAGGAACGTGCGACGTGTGTCGACGAAATCGCGGAATCCGCCGCGGTCCTCGAACGCGCCATTGAACCGATACGCGAGGCTGCCGCCGAGCGGGCCGGTCGAATCGACCGCGAGCCGATAGGTGTCGTAGCTCCCCACGTACGCTTCGATCGCATGGCCGGGCTTCCATAGCGGCTTCTTGGTCACCAGATTGAGCGTGCCGCCGGGTTCGGTCGTGCCGTACAGCGATGCCGCCGGCCCCTTGAGGAACTCGATGCGTTCCAGGTTTGCCGTGTCGCGCGGCGCGTTGAAGCCTCGATTTCCGGAGAAGCCGTTCAGCAGCAGGGGCATGCCGTTGTTGATGTCACCAGCCAGCCCACGGATCGCGATGTTGTCCCACAGGCCTCCGAAGTGGTTCTGCCTCGATACACCGCCGACGTAGTCGAGCGAGTCGTCCAGGCGAGTCGCGCCGAGATCGTCGAGCGTCTGGCGGGTGAGAATGCGCACGGCGTGCGGCAGTTCGCGCAACGGCAACTCGGTCTTGGTGCCGACGGCTTCCTCGGCGTGATAGGTGCCCGATTGCCGTCGCCCGACCACTTCGATCGTGGGCAGTGTGGCCGCGTCGGTGCCGGGTTGAGGTGCCGGCGCCTGACCGAGTGCGGCTTCAGCGAGCAGAAGGCTCGCCGCGACGAACGCGGCGGACGATGGTGTGGTTCGCATACGGTGAGATCCAGGTGGTTGCTTCGGTGGCGGCAAGCGAATGCGTGCGGCACGGCCAAGCCG
>CADEDU010000149.1:4294-8732 GCA_902826155.1 uncultured beta proteobacterium | reverse complement strand
GGTGAGGAAGCTGTCATTGTGATTCCGGCGCGAGCGGCATCCACGTCAGCCGCCAGGTGCGGTCGCGACGTCCACCCGCGCGATAGTAAGGAGAGAAGATGAGCGCCGGACGGCCGAGCGGGGCGACGCGCAGATCGGCGCCGTCAGCCGAGCTCGCAGCCGTGACGGTTTCGATCCACGTCGTATCCGTCGGTGCAGGTACGCGCAGCGTTTCCTCGATCTTGTAGCCGTCGATCAATCCGGTCGAGTACACGAGAGGGCCGCGCGTCACGGCGAGATGGTCGAAGTGCATCACTTCCTGGCGCACCGGCGCATCGTCGGGCGTACGCGATTCCTGCGTGCTGCTCTGGGTTCTGAAGTGCAGCTGCGGCCGCATCGGCAACGACAGAGTGATCACGTCGTCCTTGCGCCACTCGCGAGTAACTGAGAGGCAAGCGCCGGCGCCAGCGCCCCCACCCTGCCCTCCCCCGTTCGACGGGGGAGGGATGGGGAGGGGGCCACCGCCACTCGCACTGGTGACATGCACACTCGCGCCTGCAGCCCATTGCGGGATTCTTACTTGTACCTTGAACGTCCCCGTTCGCTCCGGCGTTACATGAATCGCAACTTCGCCGCCGAACGGATACTCGGTGCGCTGCTCCAGCCGCACGATGCCGACATCGCGTACTTGCAACGCAGCCTCCGATGGACCGAGCAGATTGACCCGCACGCCGTCTGCGCTCGTCGCATAGCTGACCGACGGCAACTCTTCGAGCGCCATCGCACCGCTCGACTTGCAACAACGCCAATACGTCGTGTGCACACGCCGCCCGTTGGGGAACGAGTAGTAGCACCAGTCCTCGCCATCGGGTGCTTGGGCGCCGAGCAGATCGTTGTACGCGCTGCGCTCGATTTCTTCCGCGTACGCAGCCTCGCCGGTAATCGCCAGCAATTCGCGATTGAGCTGCATCCACGCCAGCGTCGAGCATGTCTCGACATAGCCATGAGGGCTGAACACGGTGGGTGGATTGAAGACCTCGCGCGAGCGATGCCCCACGCCGCCCCACGGTCCGCCACCCAGCGTGAGGTGATGATCGCGAATGTTGCGCCACAGATTCACGGCCGCGCGCAGGTACGTACTGTCGCCTGTCGCCCGGTGCAGCTTCGCGAGCCCGAGCAGATTCCACACGAGCTGATACGCCTTGCCGGTCGCGATCTCCGACGCATCCGCACCGGCAAGCGCTTGCGTGAGCAGCGCCAACCGCGGGTTGTGATCTGCTTGCTCCACGATGCGCAGTGCGAGGTCGAGGAAGCGCTGCTCGCCCGTCGCGAAGTGCAGTTCGAGCGCGGGATCCAGCAGCACGGTCGCCGACATGCCGAAATGATTACCGAGATCCGTGATATCGATGTCACCGCTGGACAGCGTCTGCAGACACAGATCGCCGATCCTGCATGCTGCTTCCAGGTAGGCGCCCTTTCCAACATGCTTGCGCGCTTCGAGTAATCCGAGGATCAGGTAGCTGTGCGTCCAGATGTCCCACGTGCGGAACTGCGGCGCGCCGTCCCATGTCACGGGCTTCGGTGGCTGCTTGCGCATGAAGCGCCGCTCTGGCGCATAGTTGCCGAGATAACCGTCCGCGCCCTGCAAGCCGACGAGGTAGTCGGCAACGCGGCGGACTCGATCGAGCAACGCGGCGTCGCCGACGCGTGCAGCTGCCTTCGAAGCCGCGTACAACCACTTGCCGGCGTGTTCGCCATACCAATCGCCAGCCAGATTCGTCTGCACGCGTGACGGCGCGAAGATCGCAATCGGCGGGCTCGTCTCATCGACGATGAATTTTGTAAGCCGGCCGCGATGATTGGCAGCAAGTGCCTCGCCAAGAACGCCGCGCAAGCGAACGGCGCCCGGAGCAGCGAATTGCAACGCGGGCTCGCGTGTCTGCAGAGTCGTTGCTGCTCGCTGCGTCATCATGCGGCGTCTACGACACAGCGAAAGCCGATGCCGCCCGAGCGGTCCTTGCACGGCGCCATCAGCAGATATTTGCCGTGCTGGTCGAGCCGGTACGCCTGCGGGAAATACCAGTGCGACGTCTGCGGCTGGTAGTTGTTACCGCCACGCAGGATCGCCGCGCGCGTGTGCGCATCGACGTATTCGTCGGTCCACTGCCAGACGTTGCCGACCAGATCCATCACGCCGAACGGACTGGCGCCTGACGGATGCGCATCCACATCGTCAGGCGGCGGCGCCTCACGTGCAGTCGAGGCCTGCGGCACGGCGGCTGCATTCCATTCGTTGCCCCACGGGAAGCGACGACCGTCGTTCCCTTGAGCGGCGTACTGCCACTCCCATTCATGCGGCAGGCGCTTACCCGCCCACTCCGCATACGCGCGCGCATCTTCGATCGACACCCATGTGACAGGCTTGTTCTCCGAGCCGCGTCGCGGCGCGCCGCGCTCCCAGTGGCGCAGGAAATTGTGATCGTCGCGCGGGCGATAGTGGTTGGCATCGAGAAACGCTTTGTACTGCGCGTTCGTGACCGGATAGCGGTCGATGTAGAACGCGCCGATGCGCACACGCCCGCGATGCGCGCGACGCGCGCTCGATTCCCACGGATACTGCACGTCGAGTCCTTCCCACGTCGTGCCTTCGATCTCGACGCCGTGGACCGCGAAGTCGAACTCGGCTGCCGGAATCGCGATCATGCCCGCCGGCGCTTCGGCTGCGTCGCGGGTTCGCTGGATCTCGACGAGCTGCTGCGGCAACGAGCGCCATTCGGCAGAGAGTGAGCGCAATGGCGTACGCGCGAGCTTGTGCATCTGTTCGAGAAAGCCCGCCAGGCTCCCCCGCTGCGCACCGTCCGCCACCGCGAGGATCCCACCGAAGCCATGCGCTTCGAGCTTCAGCGTGCAGCGCGCCTTGCCGCCTTCGATGCGCGGCTCCAGGCGCACGCCGTTCCACACGTCGAAGTACGCGTTCCCGTCGGTGTGCGCGATCGCTAGCTGCTCGCCCGTAACGTCATGCTCATTGCGATTCACGATCGTCCACAGCGTCCCACTCGCGCCCGGGAAGCGGCTGGCGAAGACACCGGCCTGCAGCGTCTTCTCGTATGGTGTCCAATCCGCGCTGACGATGAGCGGCGCGAACTGCCGCTGGATCGTCGCGATCCGCCGCAGTGTCTCGGCGTCGCGCGGCGTGAGCTGATTCCAGATGCCCCACACGTTCTCCCACGCGGTGTAGCCGACACCGTTGAAGAACATGTGCTGCAGATCGTTGTTGCGATCGCGGCTCCAGCGATTCTCGATGTTCACGATGTGCCGCGGCTCGAGCCATTTGAGCTTCAGCACCGCAGGGATCACTTCCTGCGGGACCTTCTTGCTCCAGCTCTGCACGTTCCAATTCAGAATGTGATCGCCGGCCTGCGCCGTCGACTCGGGCTCCAGCACGACAGCGTGCCCGCGCTTCTCGCATGCGTCGAAGAATGCGCGAGGCATGCCGCTGTACGTGTCGCCGTTGATGCCGTCAGCGCCTGTCGCGGCGACGAGCTCAGCCATCAGCTCCCAGTCCGGCTCGCTGTGCGGCCGCGTACCGTTGTCCCACGGCATCGTCGGCAGAAATACCTTGACGCCGCGCTGATGAAAGTCGGCGACCGCACCGCGCAGCCCGGCGAGGCCGCCCGGCAGGTCGCGCGCGAAGTCGAAATGATTGCGATCGTCGACGCCGACGTTCGGGTAGATGTACCAGAGCAGCACGCTGTCGATGCCGCCGTAACGGCTCTCCAGGTCGTCGAGATAGCGCTGCACGGTGTAGCGACCTGCGACCGGATCGTAGAGATAACGGTCTTCGACCATCGCGAGCGCATGCACGAAGTTGCGCTGTGCCCATTGCAACCGCGGATCGCGATACAGCGCATCGTCGTAGCCGAGCCGGACGAGATGTTCGTGTCGCCACTCGCGCAGGCCGCGGATCCAGTCCTCGCTGTTGGCGTTGACGTCGATCGTCCAGTGACCGATGCCCGCGAACGGCCAGCCGGGCGGCGAGCCCGGCGGCGGCAGGTACGGGCCGGTCAGCGCATGCGAGAACTTGAAGCTGGTCGTCGGTCGCATCATGAGTGGAATGATCGCACGCCGCAGTACTGCGCAAGCTCGTCGGCCGCCCCGGGCCGTTCGTCCCCGTGGGACTGCAACAGGGCCTCGACCTCTTGCGCGCCGGGGATGCTCGACTGCGCACCGACGCGTGTGGTCGCGAGAGCTGCGGCGGCGCTCGCACGGCGCAATGCCTGCGGTAGGGGGTCGCCCGAGCACAGCGCAGCTGCGAGCGCGCCGCAGAAAGTGTCGCCCGCCGCGGTCGTATCGACCGGCTCGACTTTGAAGGCGGGCTGCAGATAGAACGTCCCTCGCTCCGTCGCACAGCAGCCGCGCGCACCGAGCGTGACGACGGCGCATGGAACATCGAGCGACG
>CADEDU010000149.1:1938-4194 GCA_902826155.1 uncultured beta proteobacterium | reverse complement strand
CAGCAGATAGCCGACGCCATCGAGCGACGGCAGATCCGAGCCGCGCAACATTGCATTGGCGCCGGGCGCGACCGTGATTGCATTCTCAGCGTTGTCAGCGAGGCAGATGAGTGCGACGCCGCTCGCCGCCTCGGCCCGCACGATATGCAGCGCGACGCCGGCATCGCGCAGCGACTTTTCCAGCAGCGGAGCGAATGCATCCTGGCCGAGCGCCAGGACCATGCGAGTCGCGACGCCGCCGGCGCGAGCGCACGCGACGGCCTGGTTCGCGCCTTTGCCGCCGGGAACGATCGCGAGCTCCCGGCCGAGCACGGTCTCGCCGGGCGCAGGCACGTGGTGCGCGCGCACCACGAAATCCAGATTGGCCGATCCCGCGACCAGGATCGCATCGCGAGGTTGTTTCATGGCATGCAGTCGAGCCGGCGCCGAACCTGCAGGATTACCCGCCTGCAGGTCCGACTTTAGTCGACACCCTGGCTTCTTCCTAGAAGTCGATCCGGTAGTTGAGCGACACCGTGCGGCCGCGGCCGGCGAAGTAGTTGCGGAAGAAATCGATCTGCGAGAACGACAGGAAATAGAACTTGTCGGTCAGGTTCTCGACGCCGAGCGAGAAGGCGCCCCACCGCTCGGTGTCATAGCTCACCGTCAAGTCGTAGATCGTGTAGCCGTGCGTGTGCTCTTCGCCCGCGCGGCCCTCGTTGATGTCGCGGCCGATGTAGGACGTCGCACCGAGCGCCGCGGAGCCGTTCGGCAGGAAATCCCATTGCACCGAGCCGGTCAGCCGATCCGGGCTGATGTTGTTGACGCCCAACTCGAGGCTGAGCGGTCCGTTCGGCTGGCCTGCCTGGGTGGTGTTGCCTTCGGTGTGCGAGTACAGAGCGGTGAACTTCCAGTTGTCGATCACGTTGAGCTCGGCCGTTGCCTCGTAGCCCTTGATCTCGACCGGGGCGCGCACCAGCACGAAGTCACGCGTCACCGGGTCGACGGCGAGCGACGAACCGAGATCGGAGGTCGACTTGTAGTACGAGCCGCTGAGATTGAGGAACGAGCCGCGCCAGTTGAAGCCGATTTCCTTGTTGTCGAAGATGATCGCCTCGAGCGCGAGGATGCCGGCGACCGACTGGCCCGGCGTGTTGACGTTGCGCAGCGGAATGCCGATGTTCGGCAGCGTGAAGCCTTCGCTGTACGACACAAACGCCGAGAAGCCGTCGACGACACGCCAGATCACGCCGGCGTTGAACAGCTCCTCCTCGTAGTCCAGCGTGCCGCCCGACACGAAGGAACGATTGCGGAAGAACGTAGTGGTGTAGTCGTTCACTGAAAGCTCGCCGTCCTCACGGCGCGCGCCGCCCGCGAGCGTCACCGGTCCGATGTCATACGAGAGCTGCACGTAGGGCGCCATGCTCTTGTACTCGATGGGCGGCACCCAGATGCGACCCGTGAGCGCGAGGTTCTGATCGGTCGTATCTTCGGCGTAGTCCAGGCCGACGTGCAGCTCCAGACCGGTGGCGCCGAAGACGTCGGGACGCGTCCACGATGCGCGCGCACCTTTCTTCTCGGAGGAGATCTCCGAGGCGTCGACCAGCGTGCCGAGCGGCGCAATCAGCGGATCCTGACGATCGGCGCCATTGTCCGCCGGGAAGCGCATCTGCTGGTCCGCATAGTACGCATCGGTTGCCAGGCTGCCGCCCCACAGCGCGTCATTCGTGTAGCGCAGCACGTACTGCTTGAACTCGTTGAACTCGTCGCCGGCGAGCGAGACGCCGCCCGTGCCGAGCGGCGGACCGGACTCGGCCGTGTCGGGGATGCGCAGCGCACGACTGCCCTCCACCCAGTGATAGTTGCCCTTGCTCTTCATCTCGAAGTTGCTGGCCGTGAACTGCAGGCGCTGCGACTCGTCGGCGCCGAAGGTATAGCCGGCCTTGAGGAACAGGTTCTGCGTGGTCGAGTCCGCCACCGAGCTGCTGGCACTGAGGCCGATGCGCCGGCCGTTGGCGTCGTAGGTGATGCCGCGATCGCCATACGAGCCGGAGAACAGCAGATCGAACGCGTCCTGCTTGTGCGCCACTTCCACGCCGCCTTTCCAGCTGTCGCTGTCATCGTCGAACTGCGAGGACAAGCGCGTGATCACGCTGATCTTCGTACCCTCCTCCCGAGGAGTCTTGGAGATGTAGTTGATGATGCCGCCGGCTGCGCCGATGCCTTCCGCGGCCGACGGTCCGTTGATCACCTCGATGCGGCCGATGGCATCCATAT
>CADEDU010000149.1:0-1838 GCA_902826155.1 uncultured beta proteobacterium | reverse complement strand
CCTTCCGCGGCCGACGGTCCGTTGATCACCTCGATGCGGCCGATGGCATCCATATCGGTGAAGACACCGTTGCGGCTACCGTCACGCAGCGGCGTGCTCTGCGGGATGCCGTCGAAGAGGCGTAGCGGCACGCGCCCGCGCAGAGTTTCGCCGAGCGTATTCATCGTCTGCGAAGACTCGGAGTAGCCCGGCACGGTGCGCGCAAGCACAGCCGTGGGGTCCTGCGTCAGATTCAGGGTGCGCGCGACCTCCTCTTCGGAAATGACGTTGATCGCTCCCGGAATCTTGTCGACGGATTTCGGCGCTCGCGTGCCGGTGACGATGACCTCTTCGACACGCTCCAGCGGTGCCGTGTCCTGCGCCAAGGCGCCGTGCGCCGCGAGTACGCCGATCGAGCCTGCGAAACAACGCAGCGCTGCACGCAAAGTTCTGCTCATGATGTCGCCTCCCCCTGTAAAGGCATTTTGTCGGAGGCAATCTAGAAGCGCGGTCGAGTGAATAGAACCGGCCCGGGGTTTGTTCAGAGCCTAGTATTTGTTGTGTCCTAAGCCGACTCGGCGATGCTCTCCTGCAGCAGCACCGTCACCAGCCGCAGGCGCACGCTCGCCCGCGACCAGATCACGCCGATGCGCCGCGGCACCGACTCTTCGGGCAGCGGCAGCCGCGCCAGTTTCAATCCTTCCGGCCACGGCCGCGCCCAATCGGGCACCAGCGAAACCCCGAGCCCGCGGTCGACCATCACCGCGATCGCATTCAACGCGTTCACTTCGAAGCGCTCGCGCGGCACGATGCCGACCTTGCGCAGGTACTCATCCGCCTGACGTCCGCCCCACTGGTTACGGTCGTAGCGGATCAGCGGCTCGTTCGCCAGCAGGTCGTGCGCGCCGCGATGGCCCATGTGATGCGGCGCGAGCACGATCAACGGCTCTTCGCGCAACAATTGCCAATCGCAGGTTTTCGGCAACGGATACGGCGCCTGTAAGACGAACGCCGCGTCGAGGTCGCCCGCCTCCACCGACGCGTACAGCGGCGCGGAATAGCCGGGCTGAATGTAGACGTTGATCTGCGGAAACTTGCCGACCATGCGCGCCAGGATTCCCGGCAGCATCCCCGCCAGCACGGTCGGACAGGCGCCGAGCCGCAGCTCGCCGGCGATCGGGCTTTCGTTCGCGACGCTGCGCAGGTCGGAAAAATCGCGCACCAGCTCGCGCACGCGCAGCAGAATTCGCGCGCCTTGCTCGGTCATGCGCACGGTGCGCCCGACACGCACGATCAGCGGCACGCCGATCTCGCGCTCCAGCGTGTGGATTTGCTGTGAAACCGCGGCCGAAGTGATATTCAGGACGCGCGCCGCCGCCGCCATCGATCCCTCATCGGCAACCGTGACGAAGGTTTTCAGGAACTGAGTGTCGATCGGTGCGCGCTCCCCTCAGCGATCACCGGCGCATGGTCCTTGAAGATGGTCAGGCCCGCAAGCGAGCGGGTCGGCGCCGGGAAGAACAGGCTCGCGACATAGCCCACGACGATGCACGTGCCGATCGAGATGGCGAGATAGAAGTACGGATGCACCAGGCTGTTCCACCATGCCACCACGGTCACGACGATTGCCGTCGCAACGCCGATGAACACGCCCGCGGAGTTGGCGCGCCGCGTGAACATGCCGAGAGTGTACGCGCCGGCGATGCCACCGCCCAGCAGCCCGGCCATCTCGATAGCGAGGTCGAGCAGCGAATGGATGTTGAGGCGCGACAGCAGCAGCGCCAGGCTGATACCGACCAGGCCGACCACGACCGTCATCCATTCGGCGAAGCGCTTGGTCCGCTGCTCTGTCGGGTTGC
>CADEDU010000148.1 GCA_902826155.1 uncultured beta proteobacterium | reverse complement strand
CGAGCGCGTCGGCGGCCAGCAGTACCTCACCATCGCGATCGATCGCAAGGCAATCGCCCGACTTGGACTGAACGTCGCCGACGTGCACGACGTCATCGAGACGGCGATCGGCGGCAGGGTGGCCACCGACGTGTTCGAGGGCGAGCGACGCTTCCAGGCGGTGGTGCGCCTGCCCGAGCGGCTGCGCGACAGCGTGAACGAGATCCGCCAGATCCATCTCACCGCACCCAACGGCGCGCAGGTCGCGCTGGAAAGCCTGGCGCGCATCGAAGTGCAGGAGGGTCCCGCGCAGGTCAGCCGCGAGATGGGCAAGCGCCGCATCGTCGTGGGCATCAACGTAAAGGACCGCGATCTCGGCGGCTTCGTGGCCGAGCTGCAGCAGGCGGTCGAACGCCAGGTGAAGATCCCGGAGGGCTACAGCCTCGAATGGGGTGGCCAGTTCCAGAACATGGAGCGCGCGCTCGGCCATCTGCAGGTGATCATTCCGATCACGATCGGCGCGATCTTCTTCCTGCTCTTTCTGCTCTTCAATTCGCTCCGCTTTGCCACGCTCATCATCACGGTGCTGCCCTTCGCCTCGATCGGCGGCATCGTCGGGCTGGCACTGACCGGCGAGTATCTGTCGGTGCCGGCGTCGGTGGGCTTCATCGCGCTGTGGGGCATCGCGGTGCTGAACGGCGTGGTGCTCGTGTCCTATATCCGCAAGCTGCGAGAAGACGGGATGTCGGTGCGCGATGCCGTGATCGAAGGCGCGACGATGCGCTTTCGCCCGGTGATGATGACCGCCACCGTCGCCATGCTGGGCCTGGTTCCGTTCCTGTTCGCCACCGGCCCGGGATCGGAGGTGCAGCGCCCGCTTGCCATCGTCGTGATCGGCGGCCTGATCACTTCCACCCTATTGACGCTGGTCGTGGTGCCAACGCTCTACCGATTCTTCGAAGAGAAGCGAGTCGAGGCATGAAACTGATCACTGCCGTGGTTCAACCGCATCGCTTGCCACGCATCCGCGCCGCGGCGCGACACATGCCCGGCTTTCCCGGAATGACGATCGACAAGGTCGAGGGCTTCAGCGTCGAGAGTGCCGCCGCGCCCATGGCCGGCGGCGGCATCAAGCGCGAGCTCACCGAGTACTCGCCGAAAGTCCGGCTCATGGTGCTCGCGCCTGATGGATCGGTCGATCAAATCGTGCGCATGATCACCGGCATTTGCCACTCCGGAGAAAAGGGAGACGGTCTCGTGTGGGTCAGCGCCGTCGACCAGCACGTGCGCATTCGCGACGTGCCGCGCGATCTGTCGAATTCGTAATCCAGGCGTCACTTTCGAGTCGGGCGTGCAGCGCTAATCTGCGCGGAACGCACAAGCAGTCAATTACAGATGCTGAGCGTTGAGTTACAGATGCTCTATCCCACCGTGAAGTCCCACACTCGAGGAGTCACAATATGCTGAACCGATTCGTCGCCGCTACCGTTGCCGTGTTCGCCCTGGGTTCCACGACTGCGATGGCAAATGTTCCTGACAGCTGGACCGATCTCGATCCGCGGGTGCGCGCCGCACAGCAGGCGAACGCAGCGACCGTGACGGTTCCCGAACAGGTACCAGCGCCGCGTTCGATGTCGAAGCTCGAGATCCTCGATCGTTCAAGCCCACTGTAGGGTCGCTCGTTGGGCCCGTCGCCGCGCCCTCGGAGTGCGGCGATGCGCCCGTCGATGCGGCAAGCACGCAACGCGGAGTCACCCTCCCTCGCACGCAGACTGGTCGGTGCTGCAGATCGTGAAGGTCCTGCCGGCGCAGGTCGTCATCGAGGATCTGGTGTATCGCCTAGAGGGAGATGGATCCCTCGTCGTCACTGACGGACGTCAGTTCAAGATGGACATCAACGAGTTCCTGCCGTGCTGATGCCGGACTCCACCAACGTCAGAAAGCCGCAGTCGGCCCGCCAGCGGCTGCGCCGCTACCTGCCCACGCCTGAATCGGCACGTGCGAATCGGGCGCTGCGCTGGCTCGGCCCTCTGCTCGATCGGCCATGGCTCTGGCACCTCAACCGGCGCACCGTCGCCCTCGGTGTCGCCGTAGGTCTGTTCTTCGGACTGCTGATTCCGGTCGCGCAGATCCTGTTCGCCGGCGCGGCTGCGCTGCTGGTCCGGGCCAATCTCCCGGTAGCCGTCGCCTGCACCCTGGTCACCAACCCGTTGACCTTCGCACCGATCTACTTGCTTGCATATCAGGTCGGCGCAGCATTGCTTGGGCACTCGCCGGACGCTGACCAGGCGAACGCGGTGGTCGGCACGACCGCTGCGGCGTTGCCATCGATCGAGCGCGCAATGGAATGGATCGGCGATATCGGGCACCCGTTGATCGTCGGATTGACAATCATCGCCGTGACTGGCGCGGCGCTTGGCTTCGTCGCGGTTCACGGCGCCTGGCGCCTGGCCATCTTTCTTCGTATTCGGAGCCGGCATCGCAATCGCAGCTTGGGCATGACCCGAGCCTAGACATCGCGCTCGTCACTGAGCGCGCGACCCGTAAATATCGAATTCGTAATCCGGGCGTCATGTTTCGGCAGGCCCTGGGCGACCAGACTCTCGGCGTACTGCCACACGTTCGCAATCACCCCTGGAGCAAGGAGACATCATGCTGGCCGACATTCATAGCGGGTTTGCGGGTTTGGAACCCGAGTTCGTTCTGCTCATGTCCTTGCCGATTCTGGTAAGTGCCGTAGGGCTATGGGCGTACTGGCGCGAGCAGGACCAAGCCGCGCGAAGCAGCGCGCCCCGACCGGCGCGTCGCGCGTCGGCGACGCACTGACCACAATCACGCCCCGACAATCGCCGCACCCACGCTTAGTCGGGCCGACGTGGTGGTCGCAGTCGCGGATCGCGCTGCATGGCTGCCTTGGCGAGCAGATGTGCCGACACCGGAGCGGTGAGAAACAGGAAGACCGTCACCAGCAGTTCGTGCAGGCTCGGGATGCCGCGTACCAGGGTGAAGTACCCCATCGACGCCAGCAGTGCACATCCGACCCCCAGCGTGGTGGCCTTGGTAGGGCCGTGAATTCGCTTGAGGAAATCCGATAGCTTCGCCAGCCCCCACGCGCCGATCAGCGCAAAAACGGCGCCGACGATCATCAGTACCGCGAGGAACCACTCGATCACGAGCTGCGTCGCACTCATCGGACGATGTTCCCCTGAAGCATGAACTTCGCGATCGCGACAGTGCCGATGAACCCGAGCAATCCGATCACCAGCGCGACTTCGAAGTAGACGGCGGTATCGAAGCGGATACCGAGCAGCACCAGCAACGCGAGCGCGTTGACATACAGCGTGTCGAGCGCGAGCACGCGATCAGCCAGCGCCGGGCCGCGCAGCAAGCGCCATGCCGTCAAGGCCAGCGCAAGCGCAAAGAGCGCGGTGGCGACGGTCAGCCCGAACATGAGCGGTGCGGTGAGCGGATTCATGCGTCGAAGATCTCCCGAAGCGGTGCTTCGTAGCGCGTCTTGATTCCATCGATCAGCACCGCCTCGTCACCGACATGAAAGGCGTGCACCAGCAGATAGCGCCGATCGGCCGTGACGTCGACGGACAGCGTACCGGGCGTGAGCGTGATGATCCCGGCGAGCGCGGCGATCCCATGCGGGTCGTGGAGCGCGAGTGGAACCCACACGAACCCAGGCTCGATCGCGCGTTCCGGACCGAGGATTCGCCGTGCAACGTCGATGTTCGCAATCACGATATCCCACAGCACGATTGCGCCAAGTCGCAGGATCACGCCCGGCCGTGTGAGCGCGGGGCGGTCCGGACGCAGCCGCTCGGTGAACCAAGGCAAGGCGATCGCCAGCAAAGCGCCGAGCACCACATGTCCGAGGCTCAAGGCGTTGTTGAGCAGCAGCCAGACGGCGAACAACACGCACGACAGGATCGGCGCCGGTAACCAGTTTCGACCGAGCGGACTGGTCGATCTCATTTCACCATCCCCTCGCGCGGATTCCAGGCAGGGGCGACCGGTTGCTTCCCGAGCACGGCATCGATGTACGCCTGCGGCGCGAACAGCTGATCAGCCGTGGCATTTGTGTAGCGCGCCAGGGGCTGAGCCAGCACGCTCACAGCGACGAGGCACATCAGCAGGATGCCCAGCGAGAAATATTGCGCGGGAGCGGCCCGCAGATGCGCGCCGTCACCATCGGGCGCTTTCCAGAACACGGCGCTGCCGGCGCGACTCAATCCGACCACGACCGCAAGGCCGGACACCAGCACCAGCCCCCACACCCAGGCTTGCAATGGTGTGTCCGACGCTGCGGCCAGCAATTGCACCTTGCCGAGAAAGCCTCCCAATGGCGGCAACGCGGCGACGCTGATGGCGCACACGAAATACGTGAAGGCGAGCGTGCCGCGTGGACGATGCCAGGCTTGAGCGCCGATGCGATCATTGTTGTCGGCTCGCGCCCGGCTAACGCCGTCGATCAACAGGAACAGCGCTGCTGCGACCAGCGTGCTCGGAATCAGATAGAACAGTCCGGCTGCAACCGTGCGCTGTGTCGCCAGACCCAGCGCCAGCAGCAAGGTCCCGGCCGAAGCGACCACGAGGTATGCGGCCAGCGCGCGCAGCCGGACAGCGGCCACGACACCGATCGCCGCCAGCCCAAGCGTGGCCAACGCGAGCCATACCAGCCAGGGCGTGGCCAGGTGCGCCGCAGCGCCAGCCGTCGTGCCAAACACCAGCGTGTAGACGCGCGCAATCGCGTAGACGCCGACCTTCGTCATGATCGCAAACAGCGCCGACACCGGCGCCGCAGCCGCGGCGTACGCATCAGGCAGCCAGAAGTAGAGCGGCAGCAAAGCGGCCTTGACCGAAAACACCACCAGCAACAGCAGTCCGGCCGACTGCGCCAGGACCGCCTCAGTGCCCGCCAATGACGGCACCTTGCGGGCCAGATCGGCCATGTTCAGCGTGCCGGTAATACCGTAGAGCACCGCCACAGCGATCAGGAACAAAGCCGAACCGGTCAGGTTGAAGGCGACGTAGTGAATCGCCGACCTCAGACGGGTCGCGCCACCGCCGTGCAGCAGCAGGCCATACGAGGCGATCAGCAGCACCTCGAAGAAGACGAACAGATTGAACAGATCAGCGGTGAGAAAGGCACCGTTCAGGCCCATCAACTGGAACTGGAACAACGCGTGAAAGTGCGCGCCGCGCTCGTCTTCGTCGCGGCAGGCATACAGCAGGCTGGCGATCGCGACGACGGCGGTCAGTACCAGCATCAGGGCGCTCAATCGGTCGAGCGCCAAGGCGATGCCGTAGGGTGCGGGCCAATTGCCCAGGAGGTACGCGTCCACACCGCCACGCGCGGCATGGATGAGCAGTCCTATGTCGACGACCAGAAGTGCAAAGGTCGCGGCCAGGCTCAGCACACGCACGGCCCACGGTCGGCTGCGATCGAGGAGCAGGATCAAGCCGCCCGCCAGCAGCGGCAGCACGATCGGCACGATGATCCAGTGCGACCAGATCATCGCTGCCGTGCCCCTGCATCATCGGCGGCGTCGCCCGCATCGCGCTGCGCCGCCCCGCACTCGACGCCGTCAACGTGATCGGTCCCGGTCGCTGCACGGGCCGCTATCGCGATCGCCAGCAGCACGGCGGTCATCGCGAAACTGATGACGATAGCAGTGAGCACCAGCGCCTGAGGCAGCGGATCCGCGTAGCTCGCCAGCGAAGGCGCGCGATCGGGAGCGACGATGGGCGCCATGCCGATCCGCACGCGCCCCATTGCGAAGATCAATACATTCACGGCGTAGGAAATCAGCGTCAAGCCGAGAATGACATCGAAGGTGCGCGCGCGCAGCAGCAGATATACCCCTGCGCCCGCGAACACGCCGATCGCCGACGCAATGAGGAACTCGATGCTCATCGCTCGCTCGCCATGCCCGCGATATCGTCCGGATTCACCGCATCGGGCGCCCGCAATCGGGAAACGGCCGACAGCGCAACGACGGTCGCGCCGACCACGGTGAGGTAGACCCCCAGGTCGAACAAGGACGCACTGGCCAGGGGAACAGCACCGATCAGTGGTATCACCGGGTAGTCGTAGCTGCTGGTGAGAAATGGACTGCCGACAAGCCAGCTGCCCACGCCGGTAAGGCCCGCGATGAGCAGCCCCCAGCCGATCCACCCGCGGAAGTCGATCTGCATGCGCGCGTCCACCCAGCGCATGCCGTTCGCGACGAAAACGAGAATCAGCGCAATGGCGAGGACCAACCCGGCGATGAATCCGCCGCCCGGTTCGTTGTGACCGCGCAGGAAGAGGTAGATCGAGACCATCGCAGCCAGAGGCAAGAGCATGCGCGAGACCAGTGCGAGCATCAGCGATGAGCCAGGCCCGTCGTTGTCGCCGCCATCGACTGCGGCGTACGTGCTTGAGCGCCTGCGCATCGTTGCCAGCACTGCGAAGACGATCAGGCCGGCGATCCCCAGCACCGTGATCTCGCCGAGCGTGTCGAAGCCGCGGAAGTCGACGATGATCACGTTGACCGCATTCGCCCCGCCACCCGACGGTACGGTGTTCTCCAGGAAATACGGGGCGATCGAATCCACCGGCCGCTGCAGCACCACCCACACCAGTGCGCCGATCCCCAGGCCTGCGACGATCGCCACGGCGGCATCTCGCCAACGTCGTGCGACGGCTCGCGCACCTGTTTCGGCCGCACCTTCAGCGGGCAGCCAGCGCAACGCCAGCGTCATGAGAACAATCGTCACGACCTCGACCAGCACCTGCGTCAGAGCCAGGTCCGGTGCCGACAGGTAGACGAACGCCAGCGTCACAACCAGGCCGGTCGCCCCAAGCAGCACCAATACGAGCAAACGCTGCCGATGAACGAACACCGTCGCCACCGCCGTCAGGACCCCGATTGCCCATACGATCAGCTCGACCGCGCCCGCGGGTGTGCTCGAAGCGATCGGCTCGAGCAACGATCCGCTCCGCACGAACGGCAGCGACCCCGCGAGCACGGCCAGCACGACCAGTAGCAGCAGGTAGCGTTGCAGACTCCCGTTCTGCATCGCGCGCGTGCACGCGATCGCAGCGCCGACGATCCGATCGATCAGGAACAAGAACATATCGCGTCCGCCCCGCGGCAGATGCACGATGCGGTGCAGGTTGATGAATCGCTGCAGGCCGAAATAGAGCAGCAAGCCCGCGACGAGCGCAGCGACCGACATCAGCAGCGGCGCGTTGAAGCCGTGCCAGAGGGCGAGCTGATACTCCGGCAGCGGGGCACCCACTGCCGCCCTGGAGGCGCTGGCGAGGATCGGACCGATCACCGCCGCAGGCGCAAGGCCGACCGCGATGCATAGCAAGACCAGCAACTCGACCGGCGCGCGCATGAAGCGCGGCGGCTCATGCGGCGTGCGTGTCAGTCCGACCGGTTCACCATTGAAGAACACGTCGTGGATGAAACGCGTGCTGTAGGCGACGCTGAATATCGCGGCAATCAGCGCGCCGGCCGGAAGGACCAGCTCCATGAGCCCATGCCCTTCCTTGGCGAGCGTCTCCGCGAAGAACATCTCCTTGGACAGGAATCCGTTTGCAAGCGGCACGCCTGCCATCGCCGCAGCCGCCACGATCGCGAGCGCGCCGGTCCACGGCATGTACCTCCAGAGTCCGTTCAACTGGCGCATGTCGCGGCTCCCGGTTTCGTGATCGATGATGCCGGCGGCCATGAACAACGACGCCTTGAAGGTCGCGTGGTTGAGAATGTGGAACACGCCCGCGACGATGGCGAGCGGTTCGTCGAGGCCGAAGAGAAGCGTGATCAATCCGAGGTGGCTGATCGTCGAATAAGCGAGCAGGCCCTTCAGATCGTGCTTGAAGATCGCCACGTAGGCACCAACCAGAAGCGTGGCCAGGCCGGTGAGCGTCACGATCCAGAACCACGGCTCCGAGCCGCCCAGTGCCGGATACAGCCGCGCGAGGAGGAACACGCCCGCTTTCACCATCGTCGCTGAGTGCAGGTACGCAGACACCGGCGTGGGCGCGGCCATTGCGTGCGGCAGCCAGAAATGGAACGGAAACTGCGCCGACTTCGTGAAGCATCCCAACAACACGAGCACCAATGCCGGCAGGTAAAGCGGATGCGCGCGGATCGCATCGCCCGACGCAAGCACGACATCGAGGTCGTAGCTGCCTGCAATGTTGCCGATCAGCAGCACACCAGCCAGCAACGCGAGGCCGCCTGCACCGGTGATGGTCAGCGCCATCCGCGCCCCTTCGCGTGCCTCGCCGCGTTGATGCCAGTAGCCGATCAGCAGGAAGCTGGTGAGGCTGGTGAGCTCCCAGAACACCACGAGCAGCAGCAGGTTGTCGGCGAGCACGACGCCCAACATCGCGCCCATGAACAACAACAGGAACACGAAGAAGCGCCGCGGCGGATCTTCCGGCGCAAGGTAGTAGGCGCCGTACAACACGACCAGTGCACCGATCGCGCAGATCAACCAGGCGAACATCCACGCCAGGCCGTCCATGCGAAATCCGAACGCAAGGCCGATCTGCGGCAGCCACTCGATCTGCCAGCGAAGGACGTTGCCCGCGAGAACTTCCGGTCCGAGCCCCGCAACAATGCCGCAGCCTGCCAGCGTAGCCAGCGCTGCGCCGGTCACGGCGCCACGTCTGGAGCGCGGCGAGATGGTCGCCATCATCAGTGTTGCAGCCGCGAACGGAAGCAACACCAGCACGGCCGTGCCGGACGCTGCCAGGCTCATCGGTGCGGGGGTGCGGCGACCGCCGCGGGTTGACGCACCATGACTGCGATCACCGTAACGATCGTGATCGGGACCACGAACGAGAGCATGACGCCCGAGTACGCGGAGAGCGCGTCATGTTGTTGCGCGGCCAGCACGAGGTAGGCCGTGTAAGCCGCGTAATAGAGGATGAGGACTGCACCTTCCCACCGTG
>CADEDU010000147.1 GCA_902826155.1 uncultured beta proteobacterium | reverse complement strand
GGTGCGCGGCGAGCGATTTCGCCGAGGCGGTGAGCACGAGATGTTTGTACGCGTCATTGAACCAGGTGTGGGCGATGACTTTGGTCAGCGTCTCCTCGACCGGAAGATCCGGGTTGCTACCTGGTGCGCTGGTGTTCGGCACGCTCGTGCCGACGATGAAGGGGGCGCTGGCGAAGGGCTCGGTGCTCATCGGTCAACCGCGAAGGAGGTCGGCGGCGATTAGAGCACCCGTGTGTCTAAAAAACAAGACAACGGGCGCTACCAGGCACCGCTCCACCCTGCCTCACTCACCCCACTACGACGGGTAGGCTGCAGACTACTAGCGCCTGCCGCGCCCGCCCCGCTGGGGTTGCGCCTTGCCTTGTCGTGTCGTCGGACGCGACGGGCGTTGCGGCCGTTGCGGGCGACGATTGGCCTCGCGCGTCGGCGCACTGGCTCGCGGCATCTTCGACGGGTCGAGCGTGAAGCCCGGCACCTCGCACACGGCGATCTCGGTCTTCACCAGCTTTTCGATCGCCGTGAGGTTGCCGCGATCTTCCGCCGAGACGAGCGACACCGCCGCACCGCTCGAACCGGCACGCCCGGTACGACCGATGCGATGGACGTAATCTTCGGCCACGTGCGGCAGGTCGAAGTTGACGACGTGCGGCAGCTCTTCGATGTCGATCCCGCGCGCCGCGATATCCGTGGCAACGAGTACCCGTACGCGATTGGCTTTGAAGTCGGCCAACGCACGTGTGCGTGCGCCTTGCGATTTGTTGCCGTGAATGGCGTCGGCGGATATGCCTTGCTTGTCGAGCTGCTCGGCCAGCCGGTTGGCGCGATGCTTGGTGCGGGTGAACACCAGCACCTGATTCCATTCACCCGACTCGATCAGATGCGCCAGCAGTTCGCGCTTGCGGCCCTCGTCGACGTAGTGCACCGCCTGCTCGATCAGCGAGGCAGTTTGCTGCACACGCGGGACTTCAACGGTCACCGGATCGGTCAGCAGGCCGCCAGCCAGGTCGCGAATCTCGGGCGAGAACGTCGCCGAGAACAACAGGTTCTGGCGCGTGCGCGGCAACAACCCAAGCACACGACGGATCGAATGAATGAAGCCCATGTCGAGCATGCGATCGGCTTCGTCGAGCACCAGAATCTCGACCCCACGCAGATCGACTGTCCTCTGCCCATGATGATCGAGCAGTCGCCCCGGGGTGGCGACCAGCACGTCGACGCCACGCTTGAGCGCATTGACCTGGTTCTGCATGCCGACCCCGCCGTAGACCACGGTGGAGCGCAGCTTCAGATGGCGGCCGTACGAGCGCACCGATTCATGAATCTGCGCAGCGAGCTCGCGTGTGGGCGTGAGGATCAGCGTGCGCACGCCGAACGCACGCAATGGCGCCGGATGACCGCCGCTTGTCAGACGTTGGAGGATGGGCAGGACGAAGGCGGCCGTCTTGCCGGTGCCGGTCTGCGCTGCCGCGAGCACGTCGCGGCCGGACAGCACCACCGGGATCGCCCGTTGTTGGATCGGCGTGGGCTGGTCGTAACCTTCGTCGGTGATCGCGCGCAGCAATTGCGGCACGAGACCCAGTGCGTCGAAGCCCGCCGCAGTTGCGGTGGGTGATGGGCCCGCGATCGATCGATCAGCCGTAGCCGCTGCATCGGCCGCGATCGAAGAGGCCTTCGAGTCGGATTGATGCTGGGGTTGGTGCTGGATCGGCGCTTGCGCGTGATCGGAATTGAAAGCGGGTGTGCGGGTGCGCCCAGGGATAAAGGCCCCGAGCCTTTCGAGTAACGCGTTGATGATGTATCTCCTGCTCGACCAGCCAGGTGCGCGGTTGGCGCAACGAGGAACCGGTTCAGATCGAGCGACTGCTATTGAGAAATTCGAGGGCGCTGCTTAGGCCGCATTTCGCGAGCGGGAAGCTCGAGCGAGACGGGGAAGAAGAGGCAACCACGAAAGGAGCGGCAACGTGAAACCGGACGGCACGCCACCAGAACCTGCGTGCATTGTACGCGCTCTTTGCGGATCGCACCGCACTTCGCGGCTGTTTCGCGCGAAAGTTGGCGCTGGCGGGTCCCTGGCGGGCAACGGGCGGTTGCAAAACACCCCGCGGCACCCGGCCTAAACCTGCCGCTCGCGCCCGACCCAATACGGCTCGCGCAGCGTCTTCTTGTCGATCTTGTTGGTACTCGACAGACGCGGCAGCGCTGTAAGGAACTCCACCGACCGTGGCTTCTTGTAGCTGGCGATCAGTGTGCGGCAGTGCTCGATCAACGCTGCTTCGGTCACCGCGTGCCCGGGGCGCAATGCGACGAACGCCTTCACCGATTCGCCCCACTTCGCATCGGGCACGCCGATCACCGCCGCCTCCCGCACGGCCGGATGCATCATCAGCGCCTCCTCGACCTCGCGCGAGTAGATGTTCTCGCCGCCGGAGATGATCATGTCTTTCTTGCGATCGACGATGAACAGGAAAGCCTCGTCATCGAGATAACCCATGTCGCCGATGCGCATCCAGCCCTCGTCGGTCAACGCCTGGCGCGTCGCCTCGGGATTGCGCCAGTAGCCCTGCATCGTCGCGGTCGAGCGGCCCCACACTTCCCCGGTCTCGCCTGTCGCGCAATCGGTGCCGTCGTCGCGCACGATCCGCACTTCGTTCGCCACGCATACATGGCCCGCGGAGCCGAGACGGCGCACCTGCTCGGATGATCCCTCGAGAAGGTGCTGATGCTTGTACAGCACGCTGAGCAGCGACGATTCGGTCAGTCCGTAGACCTGCATGAAGATCGGTCCGAATGCTTCGATCGCCCGGCGCAGCAGCGCCACCGGCATCGGCGCCGAGGCGTAACAGATCGTATGAAGCCGCGACAGATCGAAATCGCGACATTGCGGCACATCGAGCATCGCCTGCACCATGGTCGGCGCCAGATGGGCCTGCGTGACGCGCTCGCGCTGCATCGATGCGAGCACCTCGCGCGCATCGAACGCGCGATGCAGCACGATCGTGGCGCCCACCAGCGTGAAGCACATCTGCTCGATCTTCGCGCCGACGTGGTAGTACGGCATGACAATGAGCTGGCGATCGTCCGGGCCGGCGCAGTGCGCCGCTGAAAGCACGCGCGTCATCTCGAGATGCCCGCGATGCGAGAGCATCACGCCCTTGGGGCGCCCGGTCGTACCGCTGGTGTAGATGAGAAACGCCGTGTCGTCGGGCGCCGGACGCGACGCTGGACGCGCCGTGCTCGCATCGCGCACGATCGACTCGTACGGTTCGCCACCCTGCCCACTTCCACCCAGGCACACGCGCAACGTCCGCTCACCCAACGCCTCGCGCAACTCGGCCGCACGCGCGGCGTACTGCTGCTCGAAGACAAACACGGCCGGCTCACAGTCCGCGAGGATCGCCGCCTGCTCGGGCGCCGCCAGTCGATAGTTGATGCCCACGGTGACGAACCCGGCCAGCTCGCACGCCGCGTAGATCTCCAGATACTCGGGCCGGTTCTGCGCGAGCACGACGATGCGATCGCCCTTGCGCACGCCACGTGCAAGCAACGCATTGGCGAGTCGATACGCACGCGACAGGAACTCGCGATGCGTGATCGTGCGGCCCTCGAAGCGGATCGCCGGGTGATCGGGCACCTGCATCGCGTTGCGCTCGTAGAGGTCGCCGAGAATCATGCGGCTGCCGCCTTCATCCGGTCAGCCGTTACCTGTGCGACGCGGCCGTGCAGCGAGGAGCAGATAAGCCGCGGCGCCTAACCAGCCGATCGTGCCGGCCCACGCGACGATCGTCGCCGTGCCTTCGGCCTTCGGCCACCCCAGCGCGACTGCCGCGATACGCAGCGCTGCTGTCGCCGCGATCGCCCCGAACACGATGCCGGCCGCCTCGCCAACGCGGCCTTCTCCACGATGCTGGAACACGATCGTGAGCAATCCGGTGAACAGCACGCCCCAGGCGGCACCCGCGATCAGATGCGCACTGACCAGCACGGCGCCGGCGCTGGCGACGGCAGCAGCGGCTGAGGCGAGGGCTCCGACGAGCGCGGCCCATGCAAGGGTCCGACGCAGGCGATCATCGCGACAGAGCAGCGCAGCGGGCCACATCGCGACGCAAAAGCCGATCCAGAACACCGGCATGAAGTAGTCGAGTTCGCCGGCGCCGGCGAACCGCGCGATCTGCATCGGCAAGGCGAGGACCTGCGCCTGAAACCCCAGCGCAAGACACAGCGCCAGCGCAGCGATCCAGCCCGCGCTCGGAACCACGGGCTCGCGCGGATTCTGCGGACTCTGCGGATTCTGCGGACTCTGCGGATTCTGCGCACTCTCCGGCGCGGCCTGCGGCTCCGACGCGCTCGCCACCATGCGCCGCTCGACCAGGAGCAAGGTCGTCGAGGCGAGCAACACCGCCGCACCGGCGAGCAGGAACGGCCAACGCGGGTCGACATCGCGCAACTGCAGCGCGAGGTACGGCGCGACCGCCCCGGCAACGCCAAGCCCCAGCAAACCGGTCGCCGCCCACGCCGAACGCGCTTCGGGCGGCGCGTAGTTGCCGAGCAGCGCCATCGGCGGCGCGCGCAACGCGGCCGTCGTCACCACCCACAACAGCGCGAGCAGGACGAATCCGGACGATCCAAGCGGCGCGACCAGCCAGGGCATCGCCACGAACGCGAGCGTCGATACGGCGGTGATGCCCACGAGCCACGGCGCGAGATTGCGCATCGCGCCCAGCACCTTGTCGGCATGCGTGCCACTGGCCCAGTCGGCCAGCGCGAAGATCGCCTGATCCATCACCAGCAGCCACGGCACGGCCGAGCGCGCGATGCCGGCCTGCGCGGCGAGCAATGGCAGATAGATAGCGTAGGCCGTCCAGGCGAGCGCGAGGCAAAGCTGCACCAGCCCGATAGCGGTCGCGGGATTGCGCATCAATCATCCAGTCGCGCACGTCCCGGCAATCGAGGGCGCGGCGGCGTTGTGGTCGGCTTCATGTCGATCGCGATTATCGGCAACACCGATCGTCCCTACAATGCACGATCACTCGCCGCCGCAGGCCCCTGCAATCGACTGAGCCATCCGAGTTGATACGCATGAGCACCCGCCAACACTCGAACTTCATGGGAATCATGATGACCGCGCTGCTCCTGCTCACGTCCATCGCGACACTCATGGCTGCCGGTGCGGTGCACGCGCAAGGGGCCTATCCGAACAAGCCGATCCGGCTCGTCCTGGGCTTTCCGGCCGGCGGCGGCGCCGACACCGTGGCGCGGGTGTTCATTCCCGGCATGGAAAAGCAGCTCGGCCAACCGATCGTCATCGACTACCGGCCAGGCGCCGGCGCGACGCTGGCAGCGGACCATGTCGCCAAGGCGAGCCCCGACGGCTACACGCTGCACTACGTCGATTCCGGGCCCCTCACCGTCGTGCCCAATACCAAGAAGCTGCCATTCGACCCGGTGCAGGCGTTCACCCCGATCAGCCTGGTGGTGAGCGGCGGCTACGTCGTGGTGGCCCATCCCAACCTTGCGGCCGGCTCGATCCGCGAGTTAGCCGAACTGGCACGCGCGAAGCCCGGTACCTTGAGTTTCGGATCGTCGGGCACAGGCAGCTCCGGACATCTCGCCGGAGAATTGCTGAAGTCGATGGCCAGCCTCGACATCGTGCACGTCGCCTACAAGGGCGGCGCCCAGTCGATGACCGATCTCATCGGCGGGCAGATTCCGTTGCTGTTCGCCTCGCTGCCCACCGCCGTCCCGCAGATTCGCGCCGGCAAGATCAAGGCGCTGGGTGTCACGTCGGCCAGACGCGCGACGGCGCTGCCCGAGGTGCCGACGATCGCCGAGCAGGGATTCGGGCGCTACGAGGCCTCGGTGTGGTTCGGACTGGTCGGCCCCGCGGGGCTGTCCGCCGACATCGTCGGTCGCATTCGCACCGCACTGCTCGCTGCGCTCGACGATAGCGCCGTGCAGGAGGGCGTCCGACGCCAGGGCTACGACGTCGCGACCTCCACGCCGGCCGAGCTGTCGTCGCGCATTCGGGACGACCTCGCCAAGTGGAACAAGGTCATCAACGACGCCGGCATCCGCGTCGAATGAACGCAACGCGCCAAGGAACCTGCACACAACCTGTCGCGGAGATGCACAGGTGTCAGACTCCTCAGCGCCAATCCGCAGCGACGAATCATCGGAGTGCCACATCATGAAAGAGCCACGCCCCCCTCGCACCGGCGATGGATGGCAATCGAGGCGCCGCTTCCTGCAGACATCGGTCGCGGGTGCCGCGGCACTGGGCAGCGCCTCGATCGGTTCGATCGCCCTGGCGCAATCCGACGCGGTGCGACTCGCGCCCACGATCGAGCCGCTCGTTCGCCTGATCGAGACCACATCGCGCAGCGAAGTGCTCGAAGCGCTCGGCGCGCGCGTGCGGTCCGGGCTCGACCATGACCAGTTGCTCGCCGCGCTGCTGCTCGCCGGTGTGCGCAACATCCAGCCGCGTCCGGTCGGCTTCAAGTTCCATGCAGTGCTGGTGGTGCATGCGGTGCATCTGGCCAGCCGCAATCTGCCGCCAGCCGATCGCTGGCTGCCGCTCTTCTGGGCGGTCGACGATTTCAAGGCATCGCAGTTTCGCGATGTGCTCGCCGGCGACTGGCAACTGCCCCCTGTCAACGAGCGGCTCGTGCCCGGCGCGGATCAGGCGCGTCAGGCGTTCGAGCGGGCCATGGAAGCGTGGGACGAGCCCGCTGCCGACGTCGCCGCCGCGGGAATCGTCCGCCACCTGCCCGCTTCGCAATGCCTGGCGCTGCTCAGCCGTTACGGCGCGCGCGACTATCGCGACATCGGCCATAAGGCCATCTACGTCGCCAATGCGTGGCGCACGTTGCAGACCATCGGCTGGCAGCACGCCGAGGCGGTGGTGCGATCGATCGCCTATGCGCAGCTCGACTATCGCGGCTGGTCGCATCCGGCAACCAGCGACGCACCCGCGGATCGTTCCTGGCGACACAACCTGACGGTCGTCGATCGCATCCGCCCTGGCTGGCAGGAAGGCAAGCTGGAGATGGCACCTGCGATCGAGCTGCTCGACACGCTGCGAGCCGGTGCAGATGCCGATGCGAGCGCGCAGGTCGTCGCACTGCTCAACCGCGCCGTGGCGCCGCAGGCGATCGCCGATGCGTGCCATCTGTTCGCGGCCGAGCTGATGATGAAGCGGCCGGGCATTCTCGCGCTGCACGCCATCACGACCACCAACGCGCTGCAGGTGCTGTATCGCGCCAACAGCGACGATCGCCTGCGCCGACTGCTACTGCTGCAGAACGCCGCGATGCTCACGCATTTTCGCGACGACACGCTGAGCGACGATGAGAAGCGGGCACCGATCATCGACCGGTTCGAGGCGATGGCGACCCCGAACCGGGGAAACGCGATCGAGGCGATCATGGCCGAGGCCGCGCGCGATCGTGCTGCGGCCGTGCGCATGACGCTCGGTTATCTGCGCAGCGCCGGTGCCGATGCCAGGGCGCTGCTCGATGCCGCGCAACGATTGATCGCGCTGAAAGGCAACAACGCGCACGACTACAAATACAGCGCCGCGGTGTTCGAAGACTACGGCCATGTGTCGCCCCTGTGGCGCGACCGCTATCTGGCCGCCGCGATGCGGTACCTCACCGCACCGCAAGCCAACGACAATCCGCTCGTTGCGCGGACCCGCGCAGCGTTGGGTACGCGCGTACCGGCCGCATGACCGCCCCGGCACCGGAGGATCTGCTCTTTGCGCCGCGCGAGGCGATCGAGGCCGCGCAGGCGCGCAACTTCGCGCGGCAGATCGAATGGGCACTCACGCGCCATCCGCACTATCGCGAGATGGCCCGTTCGCTCGGTTTGACTCGGACCGACTTCGGATCGATCCACGATCTGGCCCGGCTGCCACTCACCGGCAAAGACGTGTACATGCGCGACCCGGATCGTTTTCGCCTCGCGACCGACGGTCTGCCCGAGGAGATGCGCACCGTCTGGGACACGATGTACACCACCGGCTCCACGGCGGGCCAGCCCACGCCGTTCGTGTCGACCACGTTCGATTTCTTCCAGCTACTGCAGCTGCAACGCAACATGCTGCGACTGCGCGGCGCACGCGCCACCGACACCATCGTCAATCTGTTTCCGCTGACCCGCGCACCGCACGGAGGCTGGACGCGCGCACTGCATGGCGCGGCGAGCATGAGCATTCCGGTTGTCGCGGCGATGCCCGGCCGCCCGTCGGAGACCTTCACCGTCGGCAACGACACCGACGGCGTGGTGCGCGTGGTCGAGCGCAGCCGCGGCACGATTCTGTGGGGTGTTCCGAGCTACATCGCGCATCTGGTCACGCGCGCGCAGGAGCTGGGCGCCGACTTCGGCACGGTGCGCCTGGTGTTCGTCACCGGCGAAGGGCTGGGTGAACCGGCGCGCGCCGAACTGATCAGCGCGCTGGCGCGCGTGGGCGCGACCGCAGCAGTGCATGTGTCGTACGGCGCCACCGAGATCCAGGGCGGCTTCGTCGAGTGCGCACCCGGCAGTGGGTACCACAATCCCGCTCCCGATCAGATTCACGTCGACATCGTCGATCCCAACACCAGCAGCCCGCTGCCTGATGGTGATTCGGGCCTTGTCGTGATCAGCCACCTCAGCCGGACTGGAACCGTACTGTTGCGTTACGCACTGGGCGATATCTCGGTGCGTTCGCGCGAGCGCTGTCCTCACTGCGGCAGCTGGACCGATCGATTCACCGCGACGCCACGTCGCGTCGATGCGCTGGTGAAGATCAAAGGCATGCTGGTGAATCCGGCGGTGCTCGTCGAAGCGATCGAATCCCGGGTGGCCGGGCGGACGTTTCAGGCGAGCGTCGAGAAGCGCGGTACAGGCGAGATCGCCACCGATGCATTGGTCGTGCGCGTTGCGGATCAAGCCGACCGCGCGGCCGAATCCAGACTGATCGAGGCCATTCGCGCGGCGGTCGGCGTGACGCCGGAGGTCCAGTACGTCGCTGCCGGGGCGCTGGTCGATCCGGGCGAAGCGTGGAAGATGAAGAAGTTCATCGACCGGCGCTGAGGCCCGATCTGCGCTATTTCAGTTTGTAGATGCGCAGCGCGTTGTCGCGGAACAGCTTGCGCCGCGCTTCAGGGCGCAGGTTGAGCGCCTCGATCTCGTTGCGCGTGCGCTCGAAGTCGAGCACCGGATAGTCGGTGCCGAAGATCACTTTGTCTTGCCCGAACGTGTTGATGTAGTGCACGAACGATTGCGGCCAGTACTTCGGGCTGTGCGCGTCGCAGCCGATGTACACGTTCGGATGCTTCCAGGCCATCGCGATCATCTCGTCGGTCCAGGGAATGCCGACGTGAATGCCGATCAGCTTCAGCTCCGGGAAATCGCATGCCACTGCATCGAGCGTGATCGGACGACCGACACTGCGCAGCGGCCTTTCTGCCGCATACACCAGCGACTGGCCCACCTGAAACTGCACCGGGATATCGAGCTCGACGCACTTGGCATAGAACGGATACCACTT
>CADEDU010000146.1 GCA_902826155.1 uncultured beta proteobacterium | reverse complement strand
CGGCGATCACGCCCAGCGGCAGCGCCGCAAGTACGGGCCAATGGTACGTTGCGGTGAGCACCGCCGAGGTATAGCCGCCGATCGCCGCGAAGGCGTTCTGGCCGAACGAGACCTGTCCGGTGTAGCCCATGAAGAAATTCAGCCCGGTGACGAAGATCGCGTAGATCGCGGCGAATCCGAGCACCGTGATGAGATAACCGCCGGAGAGGAACGCGTACGCCACCAGCGCAAGCGCGACGGCGGAAGACGCAGCAGTCCAGGTACGCGAGCTGATGCGCATCGACTACAGGCGGTCAGGCCGCAGCGTTCGAGGACGCCGGGCCGACCGGGGCGTCCACCGAAGCTTCGGTTGCACTCACTGGCGCGGAGGTGGCCGCACCGTGCGCGAGGTAGTACTGCGCAAGTGCGGCGGGCGATGCGATCTGATCGGGTGTCACCTCGGCGACGATGCGTCCGACAGCGAGCAGATACGCGCGCTTGGCGAGCTTCAACGCGAGCGGCGCCTTCTGTTCAACCAGCAGGATGCCCAGGCCTTGCTCGTTCAAACGGCCGAGCGTGGCGAGAATCTCCGCAGCGAGACGTGGCGCCAAGCCGAGCGAGGGCTCATCGAGCAGCAGCATCTTCGGGCCTGCCATGAGCGCGCGGCCGATGGCGAGCATCTGCTGTTCGCCGCCCGAGAGCGAACCGGCGACCTGCGACTGCCGATCCTTCAGCCGCGGGAACAGATCGAACACGCGTTGCAGCCGGCGCGCGATCTCGGCGCGATCATTGCCGAGCAGATAGGCGCCCAGATCGAGGTTCTCGCGCACGCTCATCGGGCCGAAGATGCCGCGTCCTTCGGGGACGAGAATCACGCCGCGTGCCGCCACCGCGCGCGGATCGCTGCGCGGCAACTCGGTGCCATTGAAGCGGACCGAACCTTCCCCAGCCACCAGCCCCATCACTGCACGCAATAAACTCGACTTGCCAGCCCCGTTGGGTCCGAGCACCGCGACGAGTTCGCCCGGCTTGACCAGCAGGTTGGTCGGATGCAGCGCCTCGACCGCACCGTAGCGCGCGGTCAGGGCGTGGACGTGGAGCAGAGGGGTCATAGTCGCTGCAGCCTGTCGACGGGGTACGAGACTCGGCCGCCTTCCGATCCACCGTTCATTGCACAGCCCTCACTGTCGGCGGCTCAGGCATGCATCCCGGGCGCATCCCCTTTGGGGCCCCTGCTTCTCCGCTCGCATGCCTACTTCACTATCTTCACCTTCCCACCCGCGATCGCGGCCAGCACGTACGGATTCTTGGTGATGCCGTAGTGATTGGTCGACGAGAAGTCGTAGATGCCGGTAGTGCCCTGGAAACCGGCCATGCCCTCGATCGCGTCGCGCACCTTCGGGCCGTCGAACGAATTGGCCTTCTGGATCGCCGCCACCGTGATCATCACCGCATCCCAGCCGCGGCCAGCCCAGTTCGGATCGCGATCGCCGTACTTGGCGCGCCATGGCGTGAGGAAATCGTTGATCGCTTTCTTGAGCGCGCCATCGGGCAACGCGTCGTACACCTGCGACGGCGCGGCGACGAAGAAGAACTGATCGCCCAGCACCTCGGCGACCGGGCGGAACACCGCCAGATCCTCCACCGAGGTGAGCATCTGCGTCTTCAGCCCCAGCGCCTTGATGTTCTTGGCGATGGTGAGCGTCGAGCCGCCGATGCCGATCTTCAGCAGCGCGCCCGCACCAGCCGCGTTGAGCTTGCCGATCTGCGCCGACATGTCGGCGTCGTCCTGCTTGTACTGTTCGATGCCCGCCAGTTCCAGGCCGTAAGTCGACGCGCCCTTCTCCGCAGCGACTTTCTGCAGATTGGCGTACGGCGTGGGATCGTGCAGCACGCCGACCTTCTTGATCGCGGTGTGCTCCTTCAGGTACTCCATGCGCTTCTCGACTTCGAAGCGAGCCGGCGGGATGGTGCTGAACGCCCATTTAACGTGCTCTTCGTTCTGCGGCAGGATCGAGCACAGCACCATCGGCACTTGTGCGCGCACCACCATCGGCGCCGCGGCGAAGTTGCCCGCTGACACGCATCCGGACAGGAACGCATCGACCTTGTCGGCGATCATCTTGCGATAGACGGTGACTGCCTCCTGCGGCTCGGAGCGGTTGTCCTCGGCGATGAACTGGATCTTGCGGCCGTTCACGCCACCCTTGGCGTTGACGACATCGACCGCGATCTGCACGCCGTCTCGCCAGGCGCGATCGACGGTGGCGGCGTAACCGGTAAGACCTACCGATGCACCGATCTTGTACGTCTGCTGCCCATAGGCCAGCGGCGACGCCAGCGTGGCCGCAACCAATACGGTCAAGCTCTTCATCTGTCCGTCCTCCAGTGCTTTCGAAAGAATTCTTACGCCGGTGCGCCGTACCCGCCGCCGCCAGGCGTCTCCAATACCACGACATCGTCGGGCTGCAGCGTCATCTTGCGCGCCTCGTTGACCGGCTTGCCGTTCACCAGGAAATGGCCGCGTTCGCCGGCACCACCGCCCGCCAGCCCATCTGGACCGGCGTTGATGCGACTGGGCACGGCATTGAGCAGCCATTGGTCCTTGGTGCGCATATGCCACTGGATCACCTGGCCATCACCGCCGCGCGTACGGCCACCACCGCCCGAACCGATGCGCAGTTCCTTCTGGTCGAACACGATCGGCATCGCCGCCTCGAGGATCTCGATCGGGACCGCGGCGACACCGGTGGGATAGCACGTCGCATCGGGCCCGGGTTTGGTCGCGCGCGCGCCCATGCCGCCGGAGTAATTGAACATCGACGAGGTGAACGGCGAGCCGTCGTCGCGCTTGCCCTGGATCTGCATGGTCCACACCGCGCCCGCACCTTCGGCCAGCACGCGCTCGGGCATCACGTGATACAGCGCCTTGAGGATCGGCATCGGCACGTACATGCCCACCACGTGACGCGCGTTCACCGGCACCGGGTACTCGCAGTTGACGATCGAGCCCTTGGGTGCCATCACCCTGACCGGCGCGAGGCTGCCATGATTGTTCGGCAGCTCCGGGTTGAGGCAGCTGCGGATCGCGAAGGTCGAATAGGCGTGGGTGTAGTTCATGACCACGTTGATGCCGGCGGTGCTCGCGCCCGAACTGCCGGCGAAGTCGACGACGATCTCGCCCTTGTCGTGATCGACCGTCACCGCCGCTTTGAGCGTGATGATTTCACCGCCGGGCACGTCGAACCGACTCTCGCCGTGATAGGTACCAGGCCTGAGCTTGCGGATCGCCGCGCGCGTGGCCTCCTCGGAGCGACGGATCACTTCGTCGGACAGCGCCTCGATGTCGTCCAGCCCATAGCGCTTGCACATCGCGAGCAATCGCTCGCCGCCGGCCGCACCGCTCGACACTTGCGCGGCCAGATCACCGAACACGTGGTCGGGCGTACGTACGTTGCGGCGGATGATGTCGTGCAGCGTTTCGTTTGGCTGACCACGATCGAAGAATTTCAACGGCGGGATCCACAGCCCTTCTTCGTGCACGTCGCGCGCCCCGGCGCCGATGCCGTAGCCGCCGATGTCGGTGTGATGGATGGTCGAACCGACGTAGGCGATGACCTTGGCGCCGTTGAACACCGGGGTGAGCAGCGTGATGTCGAAGAAGTGGCCGGCCGATATCCACGGATCGTTGGTGATGACCACGTCACCCGGGGCAAGCTTGCCTTCGAACAACTGGTGCAGATGCGCGCCGGCGGAAGCCAGCGAGTTGATGTGTCCGGGTGTGCCGGTGTTGGCCTGCGCCACCATGCGGCCGCGAGCGTCGAACAGCGCGCTCGCCAGATCGCCCGCCTCGCGCACGATCGGGCTGAACGCGATGCGCTGCAGCGCCTTGGCCTGCTCGCTCACAATCGAGATCAGGTTCGACCACAGGATTTCGAGTTCGATGCCGTCCATGTGTTTCGCGTCCACCTTCATCACCCTTCACCTGATCAGCGTCGCCACCACGCAACCGACGCGATCGACGACCGCGCTCCAGTCCGGCGGAATCACGATGGTGGTTTCGCGCTCTTCGATGATCGCGGGGCCGGCCAGTCGCTGCCCTGCCCCAAGCGCCTGCCGATCGTACACGGGCACCGCGCCCGTATTCGGCCACAACGCCACCGCGCGCTGCGTCTTCGGCTGACCGACACCGGCAGACAGACTCGCCGCGATATGGAACGGCACGTCCGGCCCGCGTGCCGTCGCACGCCAGCTCACGATCTCGATCGGCACGTGCGAGGGATTGAAGCCGTACTGCGCGTGGTAAGCGCGCTCGTACACGGCGCGGATCACATTCACGTCGCGCGCTTTGCGCGGGTCGAGCTCGAACGTGACCGTGACTTCGTTCTGCTGGCCGAAGTAGCGCAGATCGGCGCCGAACACGATACGCACGTCGGCCCCGCGCACGCCCGCCTGCTCCAGCGCGGCCACGCCCTCGCGCGTCATGTCGTCGAAGATCGCATCGAGTCGGGACCAATCGATCGCGTCGAGCTTGCCCAGGCTGCTGCGGACCAGGTCGAGCCGCACCGGCGTGACCAGCGTGCCGAACGCCGAGAGCACGCTCGCCTGCGGCGGAAATATCACCGCCTGCGATTGCAGCAGCGCGCCCACTTCGCACGCGTGCGCTGGGCCGGCACCGCCGAACGCGAACAGCGCCAGGCCGCGATAGTCGACGCCACGATCAGTCGCATGCGCGCGCGTCGCCGCAGCCATCGCCTCGGCCACCACGCGATAGATGCCGCGTGCGGTCTGGTGCAGATCGGTGCCAAGCGTGCGCCCCAATGCGGCGATCGCCTGCTCTGCGGCGGGCAGATCGAGCTTCATGTCGCCGCCGAGAAAATTGTTGGCATCGAGCAAGCCGAGCACCAGATCGGCATCGGTGACGGTGGGCTGCGTGCCGCCGCGACCGTAACAAGCCGGCCCGGGTTTGGCACCGGCGCTTTCCGGTCCGACCTTGAGCAGGCCCAACTCGTCGGTGTGCGCGATGCTGCCACCGCCGGCGCCGATCTCGATCATGTCGATCGATGGGATCGTCACCGGCATGCCGCTACCTTCCTTGAAGCGGTACTTGCGATCGGCCTCGAACAGCCCGGTGACCAGCGGCTGGCGGTTCTCGATCAGGCATGCCTTCGCGGTGGTGCCGCCCATGTCGAACGACATCAGCCGATCGAGGCCCAGCACCTGTGCATAGTGACTCGCCGCCAGCGCCCCGGCGGCTGGACCGCTCTCGATCATTCGCACCGGATTGCGACCGGCGATCTCCGCGCCGATGATGCCGCCCGAGGAAAGCATGATGAGCGGCTGATTGACGAAGCCTTCGCGCTTCAACCGCTCGGCCAATCCGCGCAGATACGGCAGCGAGATCGGCATGGTGTAGGCGTTGATCACCACGGTGGACGTGCGCGGATACTCGCGGATCTGCGGCGCCACTTCAGCCGAGAGCGACACGAACGCATCGGGCAGTTCGTCGCGCAGGATTGTCGCGACGGCCCGTTCGTTCGCAGGATTGACGTAGCTGTTGAGCAGGCAGATCGCCACCGATCGCACCTGCCGGGCACGCAGCTCCGCGGCGATGCGCCGCACGTCTTCACGCAGCGGCGCCTGCAGCACCGCACCGTCGGCGAGCACGCGTTCGTTCACACCGAAGGTCAGCTCGCGCGGCACCAGCGGCGGCTGGAACTCGATCTGCGGGTCGTACATCTCGTAGCGGTGCTCGTTGCGGATGGCGAGCACGTCGCGAAATCCGTGCGTAGTGAGCAGCGCCGTACGCGGTCCCTTGCGCTCGATCAACGCGTTGGTGACCACGGTCGTGGCGTGCACGATGACGCCGTCGATGTCGCTCGGCGTGAGCTTCGCCTTGGCGAGCACCGCATGCACGCCGCCGAAGAAGCCGTCGAGCAGGTCGTCGGGGGTGGTGAGGGTCTTGTCGACGGTCAGGCGACCGTCGGCGCCGCGCAACACGATATCGGTGAAGGTGCCGCCGATGTCGACGGCGAGTGAATGCTGGGCCATGCGTGAGCGAAGTGCCGTTCTCTGATGGAGCGTGAAATGCAGGCCTGGATGTGCCGTTGCCTGACCGCCGGAGCATACGCGAACACGGCGCGCCGGCGTCACGCATCGGCGATCACCTTGCCGCGCGACGCATCCGGTCTATTTGCCGCTGAAACGCGGTTTGCGTTTCTGCTTGAAGGCGGCGACGCCCTCCTTGAAATCGTCGCTGCCGGCGATGCGATCGAGCGCGCCCTTGAGCCGGTAGTAGCCCTCCAGCGGGCTCTTGGGCATGGTCGCAAGCGCCTGACGCTTGAGCGTGCTCACGACCAGCGGCGCGTTGGCCGCCAGCTTGCGCGCGTACTGCATCGCCTCTTCGAGCGCTTGCCCGGGCGCCGCAACCCGGTTGATGAAACCGATCTCGTAGGCACGCTGCGCAGGCATCGGATCACCCACCAGCATGAACTCCATGGCGATCTTGTGCGGCATGCGCTCGACGATGGCGCTGATCAACCCCGCGGTGAGGCCGAGCTTCGCTTCGGGGTAGTAGAACTTCGCCTCCGGGTCGGCGACGCACAGATCACACATCTGCACCATCGCCACCGCGCCGCCGATGCACCAGCCCTGCACCGCCGCAACGATGGGTTTGTCGAGATCGACGCCGACACCGGGAACCGACTTCCAGAATGCCGCGGGCACATCGTTGATGTCGGCGCCCACCGAGAAATCGCTGCCGGCTGCAGTCAGCACAGCTACGCGATCCTCACCCGATTGCAGACGTTGCCAAGCGTCGGCGAGCCCTTCGGCGACGGCATTGTTCAGCGCGTTCCTGTGCTCGGAGCGACGAATCGTCACCAGCGCGATTCCGTCCTGCGACTCGTATGTAACCGCCGTCATCGAACGACTCCTCATGGTGGTGCGCGAGGGCGGTGCATCGAGCGCGACTCGTGCACGATCATGGCGCCCGAAATCCGATGTGGCCGGACGCTATCACACCACTCGGACCCCGCATCGCGTCGGCGGGCCCGATCGGTTCGTCGAACTTCTCGTGCTGGATCGGACCCGCTCGTATAATCCGCCGGCTTGCACGGGATCGCGTCTGCCGGTCAATCAACGCCGCGCCGCAAGGCGAGTCCGCGTATCCCGTGGCCGTGAATCCAACCGTGACGGCCAGGATCAGGGTTCACGACACCAGCGATTGCCAAAAAAGAGGAGAACGGCACGTGCGCACTAACAACTGGATTCGCAGGGTATTTGCTGGCCTGACCGCTGCCGCGCTGTTGATCGGTGCGTCCGGCGCGGCCCTGGCGCAGCAACCCACCAAGATCCGCTTCATCCTGGACTGGCGCTTCGAAGGGCCGGCGGCGCTGTTCCTGATGGGTGTGAACAAGGGGTACTACAAAGCCGAAGGGCTCGACGTGACCATCGACGCGGGCTCCGGCTCCGGCGCGGCGGTGACGCGCGTGGCCTCCGGCGTGTACGACATGGGCTTCGCCGACATCGCAGCGATGGTCGAGTTCATCGGCAACAACCCCGACAATCCCGGCTCGCGGATGCAAGCGGTGTACATGCTCTACGACGTGACGCCCGCGGCCGTGTTCGCCTTGAAGAAATCCGGGATCAAGTCGCCGGCGGATCTGAAAGGCAAGACACTCGGTGCGCCGGTGTTCGACGCCGGTCGCAAGGCCTTCCCGATCTTCGCCAAGGCCAATCGCCTCGAAGGAGGCGCGGTCAAGTGGACCAGCATGGATCCCCCGCTGCGCGAGACGATGCTCGTCAAAGGCGATGTCGATGCGATCACCGGCTTCACCTTCACCAGCCTGCTCAATCTGAACGCCCGCGGCATCAAGGACCAGGACGTTGTGATGCTGAAGTACCCCGATCACGGCGTGTCGCTGTACGGCAACGCGGTGATCGCCTCGCAGAAATTCATCAACGAGAATCCGAAGGCGGTCGCCGGATTCCTGCGCGCGCTCACCAAAGGGATTCGCGACGTCGTGCAGAACCCCGATGCGGCGATCGATACGGTGCTCAAGGAACGCGATCCGCTGATCAATGTGCCGCTCGAAAAGCGACGCCTGCGCATGGCGCTCGATCAGGTGATCAGCACGCCGGTCTCGCGTGCGCAAGGCATCGGTGGGATCGAGAAACCGCGTTTCGCCCTGACCGTGGTCCAGGTGGCCGAAGCGTTCAACCTGAAGCAGATCCCCAAGAGCGACAGTCTGTTCAACGACAGCTTCCTGCCGCCGCAAGCCGAACGCAGGATTTTCGGTAAGTAGTTTGCGCATCTGCTCGTGCGCGGGCCAGCTCGGGTCCGCGCACCTGCCGAACTCAGTTCAACCAACACCAATCCGAGCGCCGATCAGCAGAGGAGCCGTATGAATACCGCCGTGGCTTCAAGTGCCCGGACGATGGTCGATTTCAAGGCGGTCGATCTGGCGTACGACGCCGAGGGCGGCAACGCGATCGAAGACATCAATCTGACGATCCACGAGGGGGAGTTCGTGGCGATCGTCGGCCCGTCCGGGTGCGGCAAGTCGACGTTCATGAAGCTCGTTTCCGGGCTGCGTCCGCCGACCAAAGGGTCGGTGACCGTCGACGGCGGCGTCGTGCGCGGCCCGCTGAAAATCGTCGGCATGGCGTTCCAAGCTCCCACGCTCCTGCCCTGGCGCACGACGCTCGACAACCTGATGTTGCCGCTCGAGATCGTCGAGCCTTATCGCTCCAATCTCAAGTCGAGCAAGGCGCAGTTTCACGAGCGTGCGCGCGCACTGTTGAAGACGGTCGGGCTGCAGGGCAATGAAGAGAAATTCCCATGGCAGCTCTCCGGCGGAATGCAGCAGCGTGCTTCGATCTGCCGCGCGCTGATCCACGACCCGAAACTGCTGCTGCTCGACGAGCCGTTCGGCGCCCTGGATGCATTCACGCGCGAGGAGCTGTGGTGCGTGCTGCGCGACTTGTGGTCGGCCAAGCGGTTCACGGTCGTGCTGGTGACGCACGATCTGCGCGAAGCGACGTTCCTCGCCGATACCGTGTACGTCATGTCGAAGCGCCCGGGGCGCATGCTGCTGCGCAAGGAGATCCCGCTCGAGCGGCCGCGCGATCTCGAAATCACCTATAGCGACACCTTCACCGCGATCGTGCACGAACTGCGCGAGCACATCGGCCGCATTCGCAAGACCTGAGCCGAGCGCCAGGCCATCGAGGAGCATCCGTGGCAACCCGACGCAATACCTTGGACTTGCTCGCACCGTGGCTGGTGATCGCGGCGGTCGTCTTCGTGTGGGAACTGATCTGCCGCGTGTTTCAGGTGTCGGAGTTCATCATTCCGCCGCCGAGTTCCATCGTCAGTTCGCTGCTGGAGTTTCCGGGCCCGATCGCCTGGCATTCGTGGCAGACGCTCTGGCGCACGGTGATCGGGTTCGGCATCGGCATCGTCGTGGGCATCGTACTGGGCTTCGTCATCGGCTCGTCGCGGTTCATGTACAACGCGATCTATCCGGTGATGGTCGGTTTCAACAGCGTGCCCAAGGCGGCCGTGGTGCCGATCCTGATCGTCTGGTTCGGCATCGGAACAGTGCCGGCGATCATCACCGCGTTCCTGATCTGCTTCTTCCCGATCGTGGTGAACG
>CADEDU010000145.1 GCA_902826155.1 uncultured beta proteobacterium | reverse complement strand
GGCACCGCGATCCGCGCCATCAGCCAGGACCGCGCGATCATGCCGCTCATGGGCGTCAACCCGGCGCGCATCTACGTGGTCACCTCGATCGTCGGGGGCGCACTCGCCGGCCTGGCCGCATCGTTGCTCGTGCTGCAGTACGACGTGCATCCGGCGATCGGCCTGTCGTTCGGGCCGATAACGTTCATGATCTGCACGCTCGGCGGCCTAGGCAACATGGTCGGCGGATTCGTCGCCGCCTTCATCTTCGCGCAGTTCATCTCGGTGGGCGGATTCTTCTTCCACATCGAGTGGGGCTACGTGATGGCGTTCGTGTTCTTCATCGTGATGATGTTCGTGCGCCCGCAGGGGTTGCTCGGGAGCAAGCGATGAAGGCGGCGCCGGCCTGGATCGTCGGCACGATCGCGCTCGCGATCGTGCCGTGGCTCGGCCTGGGCAACTATCCATTGCATCTGGCCAACCAGGTGCTGCTGTGGAGCTTCATCTACACCAGCTGGGCGATCATGGGCCGCTTCGGGCTGGTGTCGTTCGGGCACGGCGCGTTCATGGGCGTGGGCGCATACGTCACCGTCATGCTGTGGAATCATTTCGGCCTCACACCGTGGCTGGGCATTCCGATCGCAGTGGCGATGGCGGTGCTGCTGGCGGTGGTGATCGGTTATCCGTGTTTTCGATTCCGTATCACCGGTCACTACTTCGCGCTGGTGACGCTCGCGCTCACCGCAGTGGTAAGCCAGATCATCGTCGCGCTGCGCGATGCCACTGGCGGTTCGCTCGGTGCCACGCCCAACACGGCGCTCTCGGCCAGCGAAGGCGTATCGATCTACGCGCTGCAGTTCCAGAGCAAGATCGTGTTCTATTACATCGCGCTCGTGCTGTGGCTGATCGGCCTGTGGGTCTGGCGCAAGGTCGACGGCAGCATGCACCGCTACGCGATGCAGGCGATCAGCACCGACGAGGACGCCGCGGCTTCGGTCGGGGTCAACGTCACGCAGACCAAGTTGCAGATCACCATGCTCTCGGCGGCGCTCACGGCGCTCGGCGGCGCGTTCTTCGGCCAGTACCAGCTCTACATCAATCCGGAGACGGTAGCCGGCATCGGCATCTCGTTGCAGATGGTGTTCGCGGTGATCGCCGGCGGCATGTTCGTGCAGCTCGGTCCGACGGTGGGCGCGGTGTTCACGTTGCTGCTGGCCGAGGGGCTGCGTGTGGTGATCGGCAACAAGCTGAACGCGGTGGACAACCTGATCTACGGGATGCTGCTGATCCTGTTCATCATCTACATGCCCAACGGCATCCTGGGCAAACTGCTCGATCGCATGCGTGGGCGCTAAAAGCGAACCGGAGGCTATTGTCATGACGCCGCTCCTTTTTCCGCCCCTCTCTCCACTCCTCTTCCCGCGCATGGTTCTCAAACGCCGACGCCTCCTCGGTCTGATTGCCGCATGCCTGCTTTCGCATGCGCAGGCGCAGCAATGGCCCAGCGCACCGATCACCATGGTCATGGGCTTCCCGGCCGGATCCGGGGTCGACGTCGTCGCGCGCATCCTGCAGGAACCGATCGAGCGCGCGCTCGGCGCGAAGATCGTCAATGAATATCGAACCGGCGCGGGCGGCAACCTCGCCTCGGAGCTGGTCGCCAAGGCACGCCCGGACGGCTACACCATTTTGTTGGGCACGGCCGCGACCCACGGTGTCAATGCCGCGCTCTACCGCAAGCTGTCGTTCGACGTGGAAGCCGACTTCGCCCCGATCGCGCCGCTGGCGGACGTGTCGAACGCGCTCACCATCAATCCGAACGTCATCGACGTGCGCACCACGCAGGAATTCATCGAGCGCGTGCGCGCCAATCCGGGCAAGTACAACTACGCCTCTACCGGCAACGGCACCGGCACGCATCTGGCGTTCGCTGAGTTCAACACCAAAGCCGGGCTGAACATGGTCCACGTGCCGTACAAGGGCGGGCCCGAAGCGATGCAGGCAGTGCTTGCCGGCACGGTGTGCTGCATCTTCAATCAAGTGCAGACCGCGCTCACCCAGTGGAAAGCGGGCAAGGTGCGCCTGCTCGGTGTGACGACGAAGGATCGCGTCGCGGCAGTGCCCGACATTCCGACCATCGCCGAATCGGGCGTGCCCGGCTACGAAAGCTACATCTGGTTCGGACTATTCGGTCCGAAGGGGCTCGACCCGCAGATCGCTTCGCGCCTCAATCTCGCGGTCAAGGCCGCGCTCGAGACACCCTCGGTACGGCAGCGTCTGATCGACATGGGCAATACGCCGCGCTACGAGACGATCGAGCAGTTCCGCGCGACCGTGAAGACCGATCGCGCGCGTTGGGCCGCGGTCGTGAAGGCCTCGGGCGCGACGATCGATTGATCCCTGTCAACGCTCCGCGCGCGGCACGAACCAGCGCGTCGGCTGCAGCTCGGGTTCGTCGAACGCCTGCAACGCCTCGAACAACTGCTCACGCGTCTCGAGAAACAGCGCGCCGGTGACGGCGCGTGCGAGACGCTCGGCGGCCACGCGCAGCCCGGGAATATCCCCGGCAATCGGACCGTGGCTCATCGTGCTGCCCCAGTTGAATACGTGGATGCGCGCGATGTCCTCATTCACGCCGGTGCGTGACTGCAGTTCGAAGCCCGCGCCCAGATAGGGAAAGCGCGCCTCCTCCGGGTGCAACTGCGCCTGCTCGACCGACACGCGATCGCGCCAGTACAGGATCGATTCGCGCAGCGCGGCGAGTTCGGGCCGCTCGCGCAGATCGACGTCGAAGCCGGCGGCCAGGATCAGCGCATCGAACAGGTACGTCGCCTGATCGGTGAGCACCTCCATCGCATGGGCCTGTTCGCGCACATCGCGCCAGGGTTCACCCAGACGCAGGCGGAACCCCGGGTGACGATCGCAACGCAGCACGCTCTCGTGCGGCGGCGGTACCTGTTCGTCGTTGATGTAAGTGAGAAAACGCCAGCGCGTCGCGTCGTCGGCCTGCGCGAAGCCATGTTGGAAGCCGGGAAACGAAGCCCACTTCGACTTGTTCACCTGCGGCAGGAATGGACGTCGCGCGAACATCGTCACGGTCGCCGCGCCGGCTTCTAGTGCGGTCGCGGCGTTATCGAACGCGGTCGCGCCCACGCCTAACACCGCGATCCGGCGGTCGGCGAAACGACTGAAATCGATGTCTGCACTGGCGTGGAACACGCGCTCCGAACGTGCGGTGCGCGGATCGAAAGTGGGAAAGTTCGGCCAGCGCAGGCCGCCCGCTCCGTCGCGTCCAGCGGCCAGCACGATGCGTCGAGCATGCACCGTCTCGATGCCGCGCGAGCCGCGCAGCGTGGCGGCAACACAGCCCGCGCGCAGATCGAGCCCGAGCAGCTCGGTGCCGTTCTCGACCGGCAGCGCCAGCACGTCGCGCAACCACAGCAGATAGTCGCGCCAGATCACGCGCGGGATCTTGTAGAGCCCCGCCCAGCCTTCCTCGCCATGCTGCGCCTCGTACCAGCGCCGGAAGGTGAGGCTCGGAATGCCCAGATCCGGCCCAACCAGTTGCTTGGGCGAGCGCAGCGTTTCCATGCGCGCGTACGTCGCCCACGGACCCTCGTCGCCGCGCGAGGCGCGATCGATGATGCGCACGTTCGCCACGCCCTCGCGTCGCAGTGCGAACGCCGCAGTCTGGCCGCACATGCCGGCACCGACGATCAGCACGTCGAGCAGCGGCGCGCCCTCGGGTTCGCTCGCACTTGCGCTTGCCGCAGGCACCCCGCCTGCACTTGCCGCAGGCACCCCGCCTGCGCTTTCGGCAGGCACCCAATTCGCCGGCGGATAGTTCAGACACGCCAGATCGCGCCGCACCTGCTGTTCGAGCTGTTCCAGATTCATTGCCAGATGAGGCCCTGATGGACGATCCGTACCAGGAAAGACGACGACGAGCGGGTCGCGATGGCCGCGAGCGCCCGAGCTGATCGATAATCCGCGTGCGCCTGAACGCTCCGCTCGGGCGCCATGCGTGGGCGGCGGATCGCGTCGTCGCCCGTCGCCTCGCGAAAGCTTCGAATTATCCCCATCAGCCGATGATTCCGCTCGATTGCTACTACAGCCTGTCCTCGCCGTGGGCGTACTTCGCCGGACCACGTCTGCAGCACATCGTGCAGCGGCATCATGTGCGCCTGACGCTCAAGCCGTTCGACTTCCAGGACGTCGTACCACGCACCGGCGGCGTGCCGATTCGTACCCGTCCGCAACCGCGCCGCACCTACCACGCGCTCGAGCTGGATCGCTGGCGCAAGTACCTGCAGATGCCGCTGGTGCTGGAGCCCAGGCACTACCCGCAGGACGGCAAGCCGCCCGGATGGAACAAGCCGCCAGGGTGGATGGTGATCGCCGCACAACTGCGCGGTGACGACGCGCTGCGGCTTTCGCACGCGCTGCTGCGTGCGCTCTGGGCCGAGGAACGCGATACCGCCGATCCGAACGTGCGCCGCGCCATCGCCGGCGAGAACGGCATGGACGGCGATGCGCTGGTTGCCGCGGAAACCAGCGATGCGGTCCAGACGCTTTATCGCCAGTACGGCGCCGATGCTGAATCGCTCGGCGTGTTCGGCGCCCCAACGTATGTACTGGACGGCGAGCGTTTCTGGGGACAGGATCGACTCGATTTTCTCGATCGCGCCCTTGACGCGCGGCGTGCATCCGGCCGAATTTCTACGTGAGCGAGTTTCTGCGTAACCTATAGCTGTCTGCACCTGTCGCCGCGCACGGCGGGTTTTCCGGAGGATCCATGTTCAGCACTACGCAAACCGTCATTCATCCGCTCGGCTCCGGTTCAAAGGAGCGCGAGCCGCAGTCGTACGAATGGCCCGCCGAAGGCCTGCAGGTTTTGCCCGACTGGCTCTACACCAGCCAGTCCATCTACGACCGCGAGATCGAACGGATCTTCCACGGGCGCACCTGGAATTTCGTCGCGCTCGAAGCGGAAATCCCGAACCCGGGCGATTACAAGCGCTCGTACGTCGGACCCACACCGGTCGTGGTGGCGCGCGACACCGACGGCAGCGTCCACGTGGTGGAAAACCGCTGCGCGCATCGCGGGGTCGAGTTCTGCCGGCAGTCGCGCGGCAACGCGAACGAGTTCGTCTGCCCGTATCACCAGTGGTCGTACGATCTGCGCGGCAACCTGCAGGGCGTGCCGTTCCGCCGCGGCATGAAGGGTGAGAAAGACAGCGGCATGCCCGCCGATTTCAAACCCGCTGATCATGCGCTCAGGAAGCTGAGCGTGCAGGTGCTGCACGGCGTGGTGTTCGCCTCGTTCGCGAACGACATGGAATCGGTGGAGAGCTACCTCTCGCCGGAGATCCTCGAGGATTTCGAGGTGGTGTTCAAAGGCCGCCAGCTGAAGATCCTCGGCTATTACCGCAACGAGCTGCCGGGCAACTGGAAGCTCTATCACGAGAATCTGAAGGACCCGTATCACGCCACATTGCTGCACTCGTTCCTGGTGACCTTCGGCCTGCTGGTGGCCGGCAGCAAGACGGCGATGATCGCCGACCCGAGCGGGCGGCACGGCACCATGGCCTCGCGCAAGCCCGACGACGTCAGCAAGGTCGTCGATGCCGACAGCGCCAAACAGATGCGCGCGTATCGCACCGATCTGCAACTGGCCGACCGCCGGTTTCTCGATTTCGTGCCGGAGTTCGATTCGCCGTGGACGGTCACGATGCAGACGATCTGGCCGAACCTGATCGTGCAACGCGAGCTCAACACGCTGGGCATTCGCCAAATCGTGCCCAACGGCCCGCACAGCCAGATCATGATCTGGACCATGTTCGGCTACGACACCGACACCGAGGAGATGACGCGGCACCGCCTGCGTCAGGGCAACCTCATGGGGCCCTCGGGGTTCCTCGGCCTGGAAGACAACGAGGCGATCAAGTTCCTGCAGGAAGGCGTGCGCCGCTCACCCACCGATCGCGGGTACATCAAGCTCGGCGGCAACTCCGAGGGCACCGGCGGCATCATCAGCGAGTCGTGCATCCGCGCGATGTACCGGCACTACCGCGAGGCGATGGCACTGTGAACGCCTTCAAAAAGGAGTACCCGACCACGCGTCACTCCCTTGGATATGTGGGAACTCCGCATTCCCCAGGTACGGCGCGCAGAGGTTGCCGATGAAGATTCCTGGTTACGAGCGCACGGCCGTCGATCCGCGCGTTGCGCGCGTTGCGCGATTCGAGGTCGAGGAATTTCACAGCACGTACTGCGATCTGCTCGATCTGGGCGATCTCGAACGCTGGCCCGAGTTCTTCACCGAAGACTGCCTGTATGTCGTTACCGCGCGCGAGAACGCGGAGGTCGGCATGCCGGTCGGTCTGATCTACGCCGAAGGGCGCGCGATGATTCGCGACCGCGCCTTCGCGATCAAGCACACGCAGATGTTCGCGCCGCGCTATCTGCAGCACTTCGTCACCAACGTCATCGTGCTGGCGGTAAGCGGCGAGCAGATCCGCGCGCAGTCGAGCTACCAGTTGCTGCAGACGCTGGTCGAGGGGCCGACGACGCTGCTCCAAGCGGGCCGCTATTACGACACGTTCGTGCGCAACGGCAGCGCGCTACTGCTCAAGGAACGCCGCTGCATCTACGACACGACGCTGATCGCCAATGATCTGGTGATGCCGGTATGAGAAAAAGTTTGCCCGGGCAGATCACGCCATGACCGAACTACACGGCAAGCCCGGCTCCGGATTGAGGTCTCAAGGGGGCGACCCCCTTGAGAATCCCCCTGAGAGTTTGCCCGGGCAGACCACGCCATGACCGAACTACACGGCAAGCCCGGCTCCGGGATAGGCGCCCGCGTCCCACGCAAGGAAGACGTTCGTCATCTGCACGGCCGCGGCAATTTCGTGTCCGACATGATCCTGCCGGGTCAGCGCGAGGTGGCGTTCCTGCGCAGTCCGATCGCGCACGGCAGGCTCCGTGACATCACCAAGCCGCAGGGCTTCGAGAGCGTCGTGTTCACGCGCGCCGACGTGGCCTCGATCAGGGAGATCGTCGCGCCCTCCACGCTGCCCACGTTCAAACTCGCCGCGCAGCATCCACTGGCGCACGACAAGGTGCGCTTCGTCGGCGAGCCGATCGCTATGGCGTTCGCGCGCTCGCGTGCCGAAGCCGAAGATATCGTCGAGCAAATCGGCATCGACATCGACGAGTTGCCGGCGCTGGTGGATGCGCACAAAGCGCACGCCGACACTGCGTTACGCGTGCACGAGGAATGGGACGACAACGTCTTCGTGACGCTCAGCCTGGAGAACGGCTTCGAAGCCGAGAAGAGCAAAGCCACCGTGGTCGTCACCCGTCACATCGCGCTCGCGCGTCAGGCGATGGTGCCGATGGAAGGTCGCTCGACGCTCGCGCACTGGGACGATCGCGCCGGGCAGCTCGTCGTCTATACCTCCACCCAGTCGCCACACGTGATTCGCGTGGGGATCGCGCAGTTCCTCGGCATCGACGAAGGCATGGTGCGCGTCGTCTCGCCGGATGTCGGTGGCGGTTTCGGGCTCAAGTGCGTGCTGTGGCCCGAGGAGCTGTGCGTGGCGTGGCTCGCGCTCAAGTACAAGCGGCCGTTCCGCTACGTCGAAGATCGCCGCGAGCACCTCACCGCCGGCGCCAACTGCCGCCAGCATGACTACAAGCTCACCGGCTACGCCGATCAGAAAGGCCGGCTGCTCGCGCTCGATGCCGAAATCACAATCGACGGCGGTGCGTATTCGAACTGGCCGTTCACCATCGGACTCGAGCCTGGTCAGGCCACCGGCAATCTGCCCGGCCCGTACGAATTCAAGGGCTATCGCGTGACGACGCGCTGCGTCGCCACCAACAAGCCCGGGTTCCTGCCCTATCGCGGCGTGGCGCGCACCGGCGTGTGTTTCGCGATGGAACTGCTGATGGACGCCATCGCGCGCGCGGTCGATCGCGACCCGTACGAAGTGCGTGCCGAGAATCTCGTGCCGCCGCAACTCATGCCGTACAACAACGTCGCGCGCAAACACTACGACAGCGGTGACTATCCGCGCGCGCTCGCCATGGTGCGCGAGAAACTCGGCTACGACGCGTGGCTCGCACGGCAGAAGGAAGGCGAGCCCGACGGCCGGTTGATCGGCATCGGCTTCGCCAGCTACTGCGAGCAGTCGGCACACGGCACCAGCGTGTTCGCCTCGTGGGGGCTGCCGCTGGTGCCCGGATTCGACCAGGCCACGGTGCGCACAACGCCCGACGGAGGGTTGGAGCTGCGCGTCGGCGTGCATTCGCACGGCCAGGGCATGGAGACCACGCTCGCGCAGGTCGCGCACGAGGTGGTGGGTGTGCCGATCGAACGGATCCGCGTGGTGCACGGCGACACCGGCATCACGCCGTTTTCCACCGGCACCTACGCCTCACGCAGCATCGTCATGGCTGGCGGCGCCGTGGGCAGCGCCTGCCAGGAGCTGATTCCGCGCTACGTGGCGATCGGTGCGCATCTGCTGCAATGCGATCCCGCGCAGGCGCGCTTCGAGCAAGGCGAGGTCATCGGGCCGAACGGGCGCGTGTCGCTCAAGGACATCGCGACGGCGTGGTATCTGCGCCCGGAGCGCCTGCCGGCGAATGTCGATCGCAATGGGCTGGAAGCCACCGTCGGCTACAAGCCGAAGGTCGACACTGGCGCGTTCACGTACGCATCGCACGGCGCGGTCGTGGCGGTCGATCCGGAACTGGGACAGGTGGAGATTCTCGATTACGTCATCGTCGAGGACTGCGGCACCCTGGTCAATCCGATGGTGGTGGAAGGCCAGACGATAGGCGGCGTGGCGCAAGGCATCGGCACCGCAATGTACGAGGAGTCGCCCTACGACGCCAACGGCCAGCCGCTCGCCTCGACGTTCATGGACTACACCATGCCCGGTGCCACCGAAGTTCCGGCGATCCGCATCTTTCACACCGAGACGCCGTCGCCGTACACGCTGTTCGGCATCAAGGGCATGGGTGAAGGCGGCGCGATCGCCCCGCCGGCGGTGATCTTCAATGGCGTCAACGATGCGCTCAAGGACCTTGGCGCCGAAGTGAACGAGACGCCGCTCAGCGCGCGCAAGGTGCTGGAAGCGATCGAGCGCGCGCGGCGGGAAATGCCGAAGCGGAAGGTGGCATGAGGAGCCGCGGAGCAGGGGCCCCGCTTGCGGGGATGCGACCGGCGGAGCATGCCGAGCCACCGCGTGCGCAGGCCAAGGGAATTTCATCACCCGCTTGCGGGGGCGTAAGTCACCGACCGATCACTGACTACCGCCCATGAAAGCCGCCGTCTTCGAGTACGTCCGCCCGGCAAACGTAGCCGAGGCACTGCGCGCACTGGCCGACGCCAAAGGCGAAGCCAAATTGCTCGCCGGCGGACAATCGCTTGGTCCGATGCTCAATCTGCGTCTGGCGCGCCCGAAGCTGGTGATCGACATCGCGCGCATCGAGACGCTGCGTAGCATCGAAGTGCGCGACGGCAATGTGCGCATCGGCGCCGCCGCAACGCATACCGCGATCGAACTGGCGCGCCCGCAGCTCGATGGTGCGGCGATGCTCGCCGATGTCGCTGGGGATATCGCCTACCGCGCCGTGCGCAATCGCGGCACGATCGGCGGCAGCCTCGCCCATGCCGATCCGGCCGCGGACTGGCCGCTGGCGCTGGCGACGCTCGGCGCGACCGTGCACATGGAGGGGCCAGGTGGCACACGCACGGTGGCCGCTGACCAGTTCATGCAGGCGGCGTTCACCACTGCCCTGCGCGAAGACGAGATGATCACCGCGATTGAGATCCCGCGCCCGTCGGCCAGCGCCCGCTGGGGCTACTTCAAACTGTGCAAGCGCACCGGCGAGTTTCCGGAAGCGGCAACTGCGGCGCTGTTCGATCCGCAGCGGCGCGTGGCGCGCGTGTTCGTGGGCGCACTGAGCGGGGCGCCCAGATCACTGACGCAACTCGCTCAAGGAATCGCGCAGCAAGGCTCCACGGCGCTTACTTCG
>CADEDU010000144.1 GCA_902826155.1 uncultured beta proteobacterium | reverse complement strand
GCTAGCGCCGCTTACCGCGCCCGACAGGACTGCCGGGCCGGTTGAGCCCTCGCTGCGGTCCGCGGGCCTGTGCACGCCGCTGTGCCAGCTTGGGTGACTTGCCGGTCTTCTCGGCGATCACTGGCAAGCCGGTGTGCTGGGTGCGAAACGGCGCCGCGCGCGCCGCTTTATTGCTATTCGCCGCGGCGGGCTGGTCTACCGGGACGGCGCGCTTTGCATTGCCGCGCAGGTTGATGCCACGTGGATCCGCAGCCGGTGCGCCACCCCGCGCGAGCTTGTTGTCGCGGCTGCGCGCGATCTTCTCGACGTGCGTGGCACCGCGCCGCTTGCCCTCGGGCGCAACACCCGTGCCGATCGGCTGATGCACCGGCACGAGATGGTGTTTCCCCGGTCCGATCAACTCGGCACGCCCCATGCGACGCAACGCCTCGCGCAGGATCGGCCAGTTCTCCGGATCGTGATAGCGGAGGAACGCCTTGTGCAGCCGGCGCTGGCGCAAGCCCTTCGGGATGAACACCTGTTCGCTGTCCGGCGTGATCTTGCGCAATGGGTTGCGGCCCGAGTGATACATCGCGGTCGCGGTCGCCATCGGGGAAGGCAGAAACGCCTGCACCTGATCGGCGCGAAAGCCGTTCTGCTTGAGCCATAGCGCGAGCTCGAGCATGTCTTCGTCGGTGGTGCCCGGATGCGCCGCGATGAAGTACGGAATCAGATACTGCTCCTTGCCCGCCTCGCGCGAGTACTTGTCGAACAGCTCCTTGAAGCGGTAATACGTGCCGACGCCGGGCTTCATCATCTTGCTGAGCGGGCCTTCGCTCAACGCCTCGGGGGCGATCTTCAGATAGCCGCCGACGTGGTGCTGCGCGAGTTCCTTGATGTAAGCCGGTGATTCGTTGGCGAGGTCGTAGCGCACACCCGAACCGATCAGCACTTTCTTCACTCCGGGCACGGCGCGCGCACGCTGGTAGAGCTTGACGAGCGGCGCGTGATCGGTATTCAGGTTGGGGCAGATGCCCGGATACACGCACGATGGCCGCCGGCACGCCGCCTCGATCGCGCGCGACTTGCAGGCGATGCGCCACATGTTCGCGGTGGGTCCACCCAGATCGGAGATCACGCCGGTGAAGCCGGGCACGTGGTCGCGCACGGCCTCGATCTCGCGGATGATCGAATCCTCCGAGCGGCTCTGGATGATGCGGCCCTCGTGTTCGGTGATCGAGCAGAACGTGCATCCGCCGAAGCAGCCGCGCTGGATCGCGATCGAGAAGCGGATCATCTCGTACGCGGGGATCTTCGCCTTGCCGTACGACGGATGCGGCACGCGCTGATAGGGCCGCTCATACACCCAGTCCATCTCGGCCGTGGTGAGCGGCACGGGCGGCGGATTGATCCACACGTCGCGGTCACCATGACGCTGCACCAGCGCGCGCGCGTTGCCCGGATTGGATTCGACGTGCAGCACACGCGACGCGTGGGCATAGAGCACCGGATCGCTGACCACGGCGTCGTAGGCCGGCAAACGAATCACGCTGCGGGCGCGATCGGCGTTCTTCACCTGATGGACGAACTTCACGACCTGCGCCGTGGGCTTGGCGGCATGCGCTGCGGTGCCCGAAGTCGGCTCCATCGCATAGGGATCCGCCGGCGGTGCCAGCGGGCCGGGCGTGTCGATCGTCGAGGAGTCGATCTCGATCCAACCTTCCGGCGTTGCGGACCGCATGAAGGCGGTGCCACGCAAGTCGGTGATGGTGTCGATCGACTCGCCGCGCCCGAGCCGATGCGCCAGTTCCACGATCGCGCGCTCGGCATTGCCGTAGAGCAGCACGTCGGCTTTCGCATCGACGAGGATCGAGCGACGCACCTTCTCCGACCAGTAGTCGAAGTGCGCGATGCGTCGCAGACTCGCTTCGATGCCGCCGACGACCACAGGCGTTTCCTTGTACGCCTCGCGCGCGCGCTGCGCGTAGACGATCACCGAGCGGTCGGGCCGCTTGCCGCCTTCACCGTCGGGCGTGTAGGCGTCGTCGGAGCGAATGCGACGGTCGGCCGTATAGCGATTGACCATCGAGTCCATGTTGCCGGCGGTGATGCCGAAGAACAGCTTCGGTCGGCCGAGCGCCTTGAACGCGTCGGCGCTGCGCCAGTCGGGCTGCGCGATGATGCCGACGCGAAAGCCCTGCGCTTCGAGCACCCGGCCGACGATCGCCATGCCGAAACTCGGATGATCGACGTATGCATCGCCGGTAACGATGATGATGTCGCAGGCATCCCAGCCGAGCGCCTCCATCTCGGCGCGCGACATCGGCAGGAACGGCGCGATGCCGAAGCGTTCAGCCCAGAACTTGCGCCAACTCGTGAGTGCGCGCGTGTCCGGTTGCGGCAGGGCGGTCGCGCGCGGGGGATTCATGGTCGAGGCGGTGGCGCTGTCGGGCCGATGCGCGCACGTCGTGGATGCCCGGCTCCATCCGTATAGGCGCGCGAGCCGATAGCAGGTTCCATCAGTGCGCGCCGACGTTCCACGCCGCCCAGCCGCATCCGACGTACCACTGCGGGATCGGGTAGTAGAGGATCTTCTCGAAGCCGCGCTCGCCGGCGGCGGCATGGGCTACCACCCAGTTGCGCGTTTCGGCCGCACCGTTGCCGGCGGCTTCCATGCGCGCATCGAGAAACCTCGTCAGCGTGGCGCGATCGCTCTTGGCGAAGTGCTCCATGCACTCAAGATCGAACGGCTCGTCGATGCGGCCCATGTCGCGCTCCCCGATCGAGTGGCTGAGCCCGCCGGTGGCCAGCACAGCCACCCGTGCGTTCCCCGGGAAGGAACGCACCGCCTGGGCGATGAGATCGCCCCACGCGAAGCAGCGGCGCACGCTCACCATCGGCGGCTCGACGGTGTTCATGATCACCGGCACAAGCGCAGGCGCCTGCGGCAGTTCCATCTTCCACAGCGGAATGCAGATGCCGTGATCGAGCTCCAGTCGATGCGAGGCCGCGGGCTCGAAATCATGATCGAACGCGGTTTTCATCAAATGATTGGCGAACGCGGGGTGGCCGCGCAGCGTGCGATACGGGAACCCCTTCATCCACGGTTCCGGTGGACCCACGTGCTCCTCGCCGACCGCCACGCAGATCGACGGCAGATTGTTGATGAAGAAGTTCACCCAGTGATCAGGCGACACGATCACCAGGATGTCGGGCTTGGCCGCGGCCATGCGCCGGCCGATTTCGCGATACGCCGCGAGCGCGGCAGCACCGGCTTCCTTGGTGGCCGCATCGAATGCACGAACCAGGAGCGGCGCGTGGCTCGCCGCATAGACGCCGACGAGTTCAGCCATGAGCCGCCTCCTGTTGCGGTTTGATTGCCCGCAGCCGCGCAACGAAGTCGGCCTCCGACATGCCCGCGATGACGAAGTAGAACCGCAGCAGGTACGGGTTGACGCGCTTGGATAGCGCCTCGACGTCGTCGGACACGATCGCCTGCTTCGCTTCGGGGCTCAGCGGGTAGCGCTGCAGCACCTTGTCGCGATCGGCGCGGTACTCGTCGGCCGCCGCGGGTGTCTGCAGATCGAAGAACAGTTTGCTCAACCAATAATCTCGCATGACGGCTCCTGGGGAGCAGCCGGGCGATCGCGCCGGGGCCGCTCGAGATTCTGCGATACGAGTGTGCATTGTAGTCGCGCGGGCACGCGCTGAACGCGTGCAGTCGACGGGCCTGGGCAACGCGGGCTGCGGGTGGCGACGGTCTTACAACGACACAAGACGCGCGGCTCCTTTCGCCGAGGGTGAAACACTCGACGCGGCCGGATCAGGCAGGCGACCGAGCTTGGCAACCAGCTTTACCACCGACTCGCGCAACCAGATCTGCGAAGGGTCCCGGTGAGTGCGTTCGTGCCAGACCTGCGCGATCGTGAAACCGCGCACCGGTACCGGTGGCTGAACGATGCGCAGGCGGTCGGAATAGGCGCGGGCCAGCCGCTCGGGCAGCGCGCTGATCATGTCGGTGCGCATCACCACCTCGGGCACCAGCAGATAGTGCGGGACCGACAGTTTCACCCGACGCTTGCGCCCGACTTGCGCCAGTGCCTCGTCGATGGCGCCGGTGAACCCGCCACCGCGCGCCGACACCATCACGTGGTCCAGGTCGCAGTACGTGTCCAGGTCGAGCGTGCGCCGCACACGCGGATGCTCGCGTCTGGCGACGATCACGAAACGCTCGGTGTAGAGCGGCCGCGACCGCACATCGGGCGGCGCGTTGGCGGTGCTCATCAGCGCCAGGTCGATCTCACCCGCTTCGAGCAGACGGCCGATCGCCTCGATCTCCATCGGCTTGACCGCCAGCCGCGAACTCGGCGAGTTGGCTTCGAGGAAATCGATCAGCCGGGGCAACACCGTGAACTCGACGTAGTCCGACGCCGATATGGTGAACGTCGTGGCGCTGGCGCGGGGATCGAACGTTCGCGTGGCCTGCACCATTCGTTCGATGTCGGCCACCCAGGTGCGCACCGGCAGTTCGAGTTCGGCGCCACGACTGGTGGGCAGCATGCCGCCCGCGGTGCGCAGCAACAGCGGGTCACCGAACACGTCGCGCAGCCGCGCAAGCGCCGCGCTGGTGGCCGACTGCGACAGGTGCAGCCGCTGCGCGGCACGCGTCACGCTGCGCTCGGCGAGCAGTGCGTCGAGTACGACGAGCAGGTTCAGATCGACGTTTCGGATATCCATGGCATCGATAGTTTAGATCCACAAATTCGATTGGACAAATATAGGGGTGCTGCCTAACATCCATCGGGTTCGCTGTTTGTTAGGCACGACACGTGTAGGGTCGTATGCGCATGCCGAGACCTTGGCTCGAGACGATTGGATACGTCGGCGTAATCGTCGTCGCGGTGGTGGTCGCGGTCGTGCTGACGATGACGCTGCCCTCGATCGGGTCTCTCGCACCTGGTTCGATGTTGCGGCCGGGTTCGTAGCAACAACTACGTGCGCGTGAAGGTTTCATCCAGTCGACCTCCGAGGTCGGTCGGCTGATGGCAAGGCTCCTCTGTGGAACACCTCGGGGCTACTCTCTCCCATCCTCCTCTTCGGCCCCGAGGTTTATTTTTTCCGTGAGCATCCCGGAGCGCCTTAGAACGAGGCGCGTGGTTCCCCGAGCTGGCGCACGCATCCTTTGACGCGCTCACAGCTCGACGATGAAGTCCCAGCGGAATTCAGGGTTTTCGCACGCCGAGCCGTCGGGCTGACAGTAGCCGCGCGGATTGCACACCACTCGCGCCTCGCCCAGTGCGTAATCGAAGCTCGTATGGGTGTGGCCGTGGATCCACAGTTTCGCGCGGCTGACCAGCGGCCCGAGGTTGGAGAGAAAACCTGCCGAAGTCAGATCGTCTGCAAAGCGCGGGGCGAGGCTCTTGCGATGCGGTCCGTGATGCGTGATCACGATCGTCTTGGCCGGGTCGCCCGAGGCTAGCGCCAGCCCAAGGTATTGGCGTGCCTGGCGATGCCAGATCAGCGTGTCCTCGGGCACGATGAGTCGTGGGCCCGCGCTCGCGTCGGCTACACGGATGTGCCGGAAGTCGAGCAGATAGCGCTGGCAGGCCGCCATCGCGCGTTGCACGTCGGCGGCCGACTCACCATACAGGCGGAAGTCGGTCCACAGTGTCGACCCGATCAGCCGCAGCCCTTGAAAGGTGATCGCCGCGTCGTCGAGCAGATGCAGGCGCGGTACCCGCAGGTCGGCAACCCTATCGCGCAGCGCGGCACGAAAGGCATCGCGCTCGGCGCCGTAGAACTCGTGGTTGCCGGGCACGTAGATGATCGGCGTCCGGGGAAACGCCCGCAGCGCCCAATCGACCCCCGCGAGCCCCTCGCAGATGTCCCCAGCCAGGATGACGAGATCTTCGCCGCAGTCAGGCGGGAAATACTCCCCGCCGAAATCGATGTGCAGATCGGACAACACTCGTATGCGCATGCCTGATTGTCTCGACCCGTTCGCCGAAAGACAACGCCCCAACCGTACTCATGTGCCGAGTCGGGGGAATGCGCCGGGTCGCGGGAATATCCGGCCGGGTCCCGAAATGAAGAAGGGCGCCATCGGCGCCCTTCGCGTCATGCTGAGCTGAGGGTCATCGCCGGGTCAGAGCGATGCCATCGGCGAGGAGTGGTCCGAGCTGGAACCGGGTTGCGATGGCTCATTGAGGCCGTCGGCCGAACTGGTGATCCAGCTTCCGAGCCGCGCCACCTTGACCGAAGGGGCGTAACGCCTGGTCGTGCCGTCATACGACAGATAGCCCAATGTCAGCAGACTCTTCAACAGGACCGAAGTACTGGATTGCGGGTACCCGAGGCTCGCGCACACTTCGCCCACGGTCGCCGGCGCCTTGCGGCCCGCGAAGAACTCGAACACCTCGAGCACGCGCGCGGCGGACTTCACTACTGTATCGCTCATCGATTCGTCTCTCTTATTGGGCTTGTTGGCTCGATCAACGTAATCCTCGGTCACAGTTGGTCTTGTTCGTTGCCCATTTCGACGACCACCTACTCCGCATTGCCACTCCGGCGATTCGTTGCAACACGGCTTCCCGACCAGAAGGTGCACACCCCATCAACTACATGGATACAAAACGTGCGGCGTGCATTTAACAACTAACTCGGTATGTCGTAGACGTATTCTGACAACATTTTTGTTAAAGAATGTTCTTCTTTTGTTGCAACATCCAAAGACATCGATCGAACTCTGTTGTTAGTGCTTATTTTTTAAGGAGTATGTAGGGGATGCTCCATATCGACTGACGGCGTAAGGAAACAGTACAACCTTATGTTCACGACAAAACTGTCTCAACTTTGCGCTTATCCGGTCAAATCATGCGGGTCGATTCCAGCTCGATCTTCACGACTCACGACAACCGGCCTGAGCTGGGACCGAAGCTGGATGCTCGTCGACGAGGCGGGTGAGTTCATCACGCAGCGCACGCATCCGCAGCTCGCTCGCATCGCATGCAGGATTGATCATGCATCGCTAACAATGACTTCACCGGGGCTCCCCGATCTCATCATTGCGCTGGATCGCGCGCCATCGATGCGCGCGTCGGTATCGATCTGGGGCGAGCGGATCCAGGCGCTGGACGAAGGTGAGCTCGCCGCGAGCTGGCTGGCCGAATGCCTCGGCGGGCACTTCCGGCTGGTCCGGTGGGATGAATCCGTCCGGCGTGCGAGCGATGCGACCTGGACCGGCGCCGACGTGGCGCTCAATCGATTCAGCGACGGCTTTCCGCTCCTGCTGATGGGCGAAGCGTCGCTCGCCGATCTCAACACTCGCCTGCCCGAGCCGCTGCCGATGAACCGCTTCCGGCCGAACCTGGTGATCACCGGCCTGGACGCATACGAGGAGGATTACATCGACACGCTCACCTCAGGGAACATCACGCTGCGTGTGGTCAAGCCGTGCACTCGCTGCGAAATCACCACCACCGACCAGACCACCGGCGCGCGCGGCGCGGAGCCGCTACGAACGCTCGCCACCTATCGCGCCAATCCGCGCGTGGGCGGCGGCATCACGTTCGGACAGAACGCGATCATCGTCAGCGGCATCGGCGAGACGCTGCACGAAGGGATGCAGTTCGAGGTGAACTGGAGCTTTTAGCTAGGGCCACTCCGCATCGCCTATCGCGGTGATGCGGAGGCCTCATACTTTTCCGGGAGTTACGAGGGGGCGAGCCCCTTGTTCAGAGATCCGCTCGCGGCAGTTCGGTACCAATCAGGCTGTCACGCGTCACCAGTTCGGCCAGACGCGTTTCACTCCAGCCGTCGGTTCCGGCCGGCCGCATCGGCAACACCATGTAGCGCATGTCGGCCGACGAGTCGTGCACGCGGATCTTGGTGCCGGCTGCAAGCTTGAGTCCGAACTCTTCAAGCACGATGCGCGGCTCGCGCACGACGCGACTGCGGTATTCCTTGCTCTTGTACCAGGCCGGCGGCAGCCCCAGCAGCATGCGCGGGTAGCACGAACACAACGTGCACACGACGACGTTGTGAAGCTGCGGCGTGTTCTCCAGTGCGATCAGATGCAACAGCGGCCCGTTGTCATAGCCGAGTTCGGCCACCGCTTGTTTGGCGTCGGCAAGCAGGCGCGCCTTGAACGCAGGATCAACCCAGGCCCGCGCGACCACTTTCGCGCCGCGCCGATAGTCGCGTCCGTCCATTTCTTCGACCGTGCGATCGACGTCGGCCTGCGTGAAGATGCCCTTCAGGATCAGCAGTTCTTCGACCGCAGCCTGCATCCGTTTGTAGTAGCCGTGGATGTCCTCCTCGGCGGGCGCGTCGGCATGTGTGTTCATGGGAGCCTTCGAGCAGTCGCGGCGGTTTCAGGCAGGTTCGAGCCAGTGCTGAAAGATCTCGATCTCGACGACGTCGGTCGGGTCTTCGCGGTAGTCGGGCCACAGGTCCGTGCTCTTGAACCGCACCCGATACAGCGGCTGCGCGGGCAGGCCGGAGCGGTTGTAGGCCAGCTCTTCCGGATTCGGAAACGCACCGCAGATGCGCTCGATCGTGCCGGTATGGCCGCGGCAATAGTACGGCGTCCGAATGTGCCCCGGCGGAAAGGTGCGCCGTACGCGCACGGGGTCGCCCCGCTTGAACCGCGCTGGTACCGCAGATGGATTCGCGCTCATGTCGATTGACCTTGCTGTCGTTGGCGAGCCTCGATTTCAGCCATCTTGCCGCCCAATTCCTCGATCGTGATCACGCCTCGCTGCAGCAGCACCTGCGCCAGCGAATGCACGACGCGCTCGTCGTAGTTGAGCTTGCCGTACGAATCGGCGAGATCCTCGGTGTTGCGCCGCATTTCGTCCAGCGAGACCATACCCCGGCTCGGCAAGCGAAGCAGGGTGTTCACCGCCTGGGTGCGTTTCGCGTAGGGCTCCCAGTCGTGCTCCTCGCGTGGTACGGGCCCGTCATGCAGGCCGCCCATATCGTGTACTCGTCGCATCGGTTCCTCGCATGCTTGCGTGCGCTGCGTTGGAGGGAAGCGCACCGCGATCATAGCGCCGCGTTCCCGCGGTAGTACAGACTCCCTACCGGCGATCGATCGGCTGCGTCTGCGCGCCCTCACCCAGCGCCCGCTGCATCAAGACGGTATCGACCCAGCGGCCGAACTTGAACCCGCTGGCTTCGAGCACGCCGGCATCGGCGAATCCGCAGCCGCGGTGCAGCGCGATTGATCCGGCATTGGCCCGATCACCGATGACCGCGATCATCTGCCGCGCACCCCACAGGGTGCAGGCGTCGATCAGACGCGTGAGCAGCGCGCGGCCGACACCCTGACGCTGCGCCGCCGCGTCGAGATAGATCGAGTCCTCGACGGTAAATCGGTAAGCCGGCCGGGTGCGGAACGGCCCGGCATAGGCGTACCCGAGCACGGCGCCCGCCCGCTCCGCAACGAAGCACGGACAGCGTTGCGCGCTCAGCTCGGTGAATCGACGCAGCATCTCGACGTGATCGGGCGGCTCGATCTCGAACGTCGCCGTGCCGTGTCGCACGTGCTCGGCGTAGATCGCCGTCACCGCCGCGATGTCGCTAGCCGTCGCGTCGCGGATGGAGAACGTACTCTTTGCCGACGAACCCATGGAACCCGCACTCGCCATCGCCGATCGCGCAATCAATGCTCGGCAAAGCCGATGATCACGCGCCGATTGCGCTTGCCCTTGGACAGGATCTCCAGCACCTTGACGCGACCGATCTCGCTGGTATCGCGCACGTGCGTGCCGCCGCAGGCTTGCAGATCGACGCCGGGGATGTCGACCAGCCGTACCGACCCCGCGCCAACGGGCGGACGCACACTCATGGTCCGCACCAGCTCGGGATTGGCCGCAAGCTCTTCGTCGGTGATCCAGCGCGTGCCTACGGCGTGGCCGGTGGCGACCAACTCGTTCAGCCGCGCTTCGATCTGCGCTGCATCGAGTTGCCCGCCCTGCAAATCGAAATCGAGCCGCGCGCGATCGCCATGGATCTGGCCACCGGTCACCGGCGCCCCCACGGCCGCACAGAGCAGATGCATGCAGGTGTGCAGCCGCATGTGGCGATGGCGCCGGTCCCAGTCGATCGTCGCCGTGACCCGCGCACCCACCGCCGGAAGCGTACTTCCGGGCGCGGGCACGTGAATGACTTCGCCGGGCGCATCGCCTTTGATGGCGTCGACGATCGTGATCATCGTGCCATCGGCGGTCGTGAGCGTGCCGGCATCGCCCGGCTGCCCACCGCTGGTGAAGTAGAACACCGTGGCGTCCAGCTGAATGCCGCGAGCGTCGCACGCGATCACGCTCGCCTCGCAGCTACGCAGATAAGCATCGTCTCGAAACCGCAGGGCAGTGGTCATCGCCAAGGCTGTGCAATCGGTTCGGATCGGTTCAGAT
>CADEDU010000143.1 GCA_902826155.1 uncultured beta proteobacterium | reverse complement strand
CCGGGGCCTGCGCGAGGAAGAAGTCGTTCGGCCCGCCCCACACCACGTAGAGCGTCGAGTTGGGGTCGCTGACGTTGCCCGAGGCCAGGTACGAGCCCACCTGCGCCTGCATGCCGGTGAACTGCAGCGAGCCGATCTGATTGACCCCGGCCGGGCTGTTCACCTGGAAGTTGAAGTTGGTCAGACCGGTGGTGGCCCCGCCGACCGCGTAGTTGGTGCCGCCAAGCACCGAGGGCGAGAAGTTCGAGATACCGAGATTGCCGGCCAGATACTGCACCGCCGTGGGCCCGTTGGAGAACTGCCCCGCGTACGGCGGCGTGGGCGGAAAGTTGCCGCCCGAGAGCGCGCTGGCGTTGCCGCCGTCGGAAAGACTGTCGCCGAAGACGACGAGACTGGAATAACCGCTGAAAGCCGGCCGCGCGAGCAGCGCAAGCACGAACAACAACACCATCCGACGCATCGATTCCCCCTGAGGAAAGACCGGCCTGGGCCAGGCCGAGCATGACTGGCAAATCCGGGCAATACGGGTCAAAGCTGGGAAGCAGGACAACCGGGAAGCACCCGTAGCCGCGCAAGCAGTCGTTGTTATGTGCGTCAGATCGTAGCGGAATTTCCGCGCCGTGCGGCTGGATTTTTCGGTGCGTCGGTGGATCGACGGATGCCGGACCATGCTGCGCCGCTCGTCTTGCCCGTCGTGACCTTTCGGGCCTCGGCGAGGCGTCGATCGAGGGTCTCCGGCGCGGTGGGCTCGCCGAGTCGATGCAGGCTACTTGAGGCTCTGTAGACAGCCGCCTCGGATTGTCGTGACCTACGCTCCACTCCCCGCCGCGGGAATTCCCACACTCACACGCCACCCCCGCCACGCCACCAACCCCATCGCCGCGAACGGCCACAGCGCGCCGGCCACATCGGCCACGCGCGCAAGATCGCCGAACGGCAGCGGCTTGACGGGTGCGCCAAACACGCCGGACGTCACCACGTTCGCGAACGCTACTGCGGTAGCGAGGATTAGCACGCCTAACCCCACGAACACCGGGCCCCGCAGCCGCGCGAGGCACATTGCAATCGCGACGCCAAGCGCCAGACCGACCACCGTGCCGGGTGAGATCCATGCCAGCGCATGCGCACCGCCCACATGCAGCGCCACGGCCGCGCTCCGCACCGCGAGCGCCACACCAAGCGCGAACAAGGTGAGCCACAACACCAGCGGCTTGTCGATTGTGAACACGCGGATCACCACCGCCGCACTCGCCAGACCAAGCGCGCCGCTGGCCATCTGATACCCAAACCGGTCGGCCAGGGCAGAGGGCGCAAGCTGTACCCCGCCGCTCAGCGCGTGGATCACGCCCAGATTACTCGCGACCTCAGGCACGCCGAGCATCGCGAACCACCACACCCCGATCAGCAGCACGCCCAGCTCGCGAGGCAAGCCGCGCTGCGTGCGATGCGCGCGGCCGGGCGCACGCCGCAGCGCCTTTGAAAGCACCGGCAGCAGCACGATCGCGAGCGTGGCGCCGATGGAAGCGCCCATGAAATTGGTGACGATGTCGACCCGCGACGGAAACCGCGTCGGCAGAAAGTTCTGCGTCACCTCGACCGTCACGCTCACCGCGACCGCGATCAACACCGCCAGCACGATCGCTATCGGCTCACGCCAGCGCCGCACCAGCCCCAGCATGAGCAGAAACCCGAACGGCACATAGCCCAACACGTTCAGGACAACGTCGGGGTGCTCGAGATGCACCACCTCGGATCGCATCAGGAAGTCGAACACCGAATGCGACGGCACGCGCCAGCCGCGAAACGGGCGGAGGCTGGCGTAGAGGAGGAAGGTGGTGAAGAGAGCGAGGGCGTAGAGCGCCCAGCGAAAATGCAGTTCGCGCGCGACCGGATGCAGCGCACCTTTCGAGTTCTTCCGAAGGCCAGTCATTGGAAACGAGACGGAGCGCGAGATCGCGGCCCGGCGAAGGCGTCTGGATCTACCAGCGCGCTACCACCAATCGGCGCGTCGCGACTTCGCGGGCGAGCTTTCTCGTGGGGCACACTGCGACGCCTTGCTCAGCCCAAGTGAGCAGCGGCAAGTCGGCATGCGAATCGGAATAAGCAACAACCCCTTCGCCGCTCGCTTCGTCGCCGAGCCGCGACTTGATCTGCGAGAGCTTCTCGTGCGATTTGCAATTGCCCCCGTCTAGCCCGTACACGCGGTCGTGACCGTCCCATCGGACTTTGCTCGCGACGATCTCGCTGACCCCGAGCCTGGTGCCGAGGTGATTCACGTAAACATCAAAGCTGGCTGAAGCGAGCAGTACCCGATCGCCCGCGCGCTGATGCTCACGAAGCTGCGTAACGCCCTGCCCGCGCAGCCCCCACAGCGCCAGCCGCTCGGCGAAATCGGCAGCCCAAGCCTCAACCTTCGCGCGCGGTTCGCCGCCGATGAACGCTAGAAGGAACTGCTCTTTCAGCCACGCACGGTCGCGCCAGCGCCACACCGCGAGCAACTGGAGCGGGAGCATCGCAACCTTCACCCATCTGCGCGGGTGCCTGCGGGCGTATCCGATCAGAAACGGAAGATAGGTATCGCGGCGGGTGAGCGTTTCGTCGAGATCGAAGACCGCGATGCGACGACCCTCAGCCACGACCAGCCCCCAACAGCGTTTCGGTAGGCGCGAAGATCGTGTGCAGGAACGGAATATCGACGTGCAGCGCCAGGATACACGCGCACACGCACGCCACCATGTACACCATGAAGCCACGCTGCTTGTGCAAACGCTCGGGGTACTGCGCCGGACTTTCCGGGAGAAAACCCAGATGGATGTACCAGGCGATCATGCCGGCCACGAACGGCACGATCACCAGCAGCTCGATGCGATATCGAATGAGAAAAATTCCGAGAAACAGCCCGAACGCCACGGCGTAGAACGACGCCGAAACCAGCAGTCGCACGTCGTTGTAGCGCCGAAAGACGACGCGGTAGGCCTCGGCCTGCTCGGCGCCGATCAGCCGGTATTCCGCGAAGCGCTTCATTGCCATGAAGAAGCCGCCGAGCATCCAGAACGCCATGACCATCGACAGCGGAATGACCAGGTCGGTGCCGGTGGCGTACCAGCCCATTGCCAGCCGCAATGGGTTGTTGACCGATTCGACCAGGACATCGAGGTAGGCGCGGTCTTTCGCCCGCACCGGCCGCACGTTGTAGATGAGGCTCATGATCCACAGCGCGAGCGACGCCGCGAAGAACTGCTTGCCCAACAGACTCGCCAGACCCAGTCCGGCAATGGCGAGCGCCGCCCACTCCAGGTACGCAACGGGCACGAGCACCAGCCCCGAGGGAATCGGCCGATCGCGCTTGACCGGATGCTTCGCGTCGTAGGGCGCGTCGAGGATCTCGTTCAGCACGTAATAGCTCGAAGCGATCAGGCATGCGGCCAGAAAGGCCACGGCCACGCGTACAAACACGTGCGGCTCGATCAGCTGCGGGCTCGCATAGAACACGAGCAGCACGCCAGGAATCATGAAGACGTGCTTGAACCAGTGATCGGGGCGCGCGATGTGAACGTACGGAGTGATACCTGAGCGGAGGGTCGTTGTTTTCATCGCCGCTTGCTGAGAGGGAACGACTGCGAGGAAGCGAACAGCGGCGAAACGTATCGATTCAACCGATCGCGCCACAGGAAGTAATGCGGCGTAATTCCGGTGCACATTGCGTTGATGAGACATCCATCACAAGAACGTCAACGCGAACTCCTTCACGCCTTTCCGATTGAGTAGCCTCTCGTCAATCGCTCGATTCGCAGCGATGCCCCCTCCGGCGATCGTCATGCTGAGTAGTCGAATCGCAATTCCTTCACAGCCGCCGCAGCGCGCGGCACCTGCTCGTTTCGTAGCGAGCGGCCTCGCACTCATCGTTCTTGCCAAGATCGGCCTGTCGCTTGGCGTATTCCCGCTGGTGCTCGGCGCGATGGGCGACAACTACAACGCAGGTAATTTCCCCGATCACTACGACGGGCTTGCAGAGAACCTCGTCGCTGGTAACGGCTACCGCGTTCGCGCGGAAACCGGCCCCTCGATGCTCCGCGAGCCGGGCTGGCCACTGGTACTGGCCGTCTTGTTCACTCTGTTTGGGAAGAATCTGTTCGCGGTTCAGGCTCTGAACGTGGCGATGTCGCTGGCTAGTTCATTTCTGACCTACGACCTGGGAAAACGCCTGCTCCGCTCGCCAGTCATTGGCGCACTCGCAGCTGCCGTAGTTCTGCTCCACCCCGCCGTACTGGTTGCAGAAAGCCGCGGTGGCGTCGAGTGCTTCACGATGCTGCTCTACACGCTTTGTGTGTGGCTTGCCATCCGAGCGTTTGAACGCAGGCGTCTTACAGACTACGTGATCCTCGGCGCTGCCTTCGGCGCAGCACTGCTGACCCGCAGTTCGGTTGTGTTGCTTGTTCCCGGGCTATTCGCCGTCTATCTCCTCGCAAAGCGTTACCGGGCCACCAATCTGCGTGCCCCGCTCGGACGCATGCTCGTGACTGGGGTCTGCGCAGCCTTGATGCTCTCTCCATGGATCGTTCGCAACTTCAATGTTTCGGGACAGTTCGTCCCGACCATGACGACCAGCGGACTCGCGATCTTCCAAGGCGTCTACGTTGTGAAGCACCAAGCCAGCGGCGAACGGGTCATGGATGTGTTGAATCGCGCGGCAGCCGAGCAACTGCGAATCGCCGATGAACTGAATCTCCGACACGTTGCTGGCTACTTCCCACTTTTCTACTCAGCGCGAGACGAGGTGGATTTCTATCGGGAACTTGGTAGCCGCGGCCTGAAGGCTTACCAACAGTCTCCCGAGCTCCTTCTCGCCTCTCTCGCCCATAACTCGTTGGCGTTCTGGATTCAGGGCCGCACACCCAAAGCCACGTTGCTGAACGTGCTCGTCACGACGCCCTTTCTACTCCTGGCGATTGCAGGCGCCTGGCTGGTACGCCGCGAACTCTTTGCGGTCGGAACACTTGGCATTGGCGTACTCGCCTTGCTCGTTCCGCACTTGTTCGTCATTGGCTTGGCGCGCTACCACATGCCAATCGTGCCCATGCTCGCCCTGCTGGCAGCGGTGGCGCTTGCGACTGCATGGCATCGACGCACGCAGGCAAGAGAAACCGTACTGGTAGGAACCCCGAAGTGACTCAGCCCCTCATCTTCCTGCAGCTCAATGAGCTGAACTTCGACTACATCGACCATTACATTGCCCGAGGCGAGTTACCGAGCTTCGGGCGCCTATTCGAACGTCACGGTTACTGCCAGACCACATCAGAGTCCGAGCATCACCTGGCCAATCCGTGGATTCAATGGCCCACGGTTCACACGGGCCTCGACTACGCCGACCACCAAGTGTTTCGACTCGGTGACATCGTCAAGACCAAGCACCGCCTCATCTACGAAACTCTCGAAGACCATGGCCTGACTGTCGCGGCCATTGGCGCATTCAACGCAGCCAACAACACCAAGCGATCGCCGTTCTTCATTCCCGACCCGTGGACCAAGACGCCGGCCAACGGCCCGGCGAGCCTTCTTCGCATCAACCGCGCCCTGCAACAGGTAACCGACGACTACGCGTCGGGAAAGATCTCGCTGCAGTCGCTCATCGATCTTGCGGTCGGCGCATTGGACAATGCACGACTCAACAACTGGTTCGCATATGCGCGTGAGTCACTGCGCTACTTCAGTGGCAAGACTTGGTACCGCGCCATCGTCTGTGATCGGCTCTTGTGTGATGCCTTCCTGACCCAATGGAGCCGCTTCCGCCCCGACTTCGCGACCTTGTTCCTGAATGGCGGCGCCCATCTGCAACACCACTACCTGTATTCATCGTCCGCCTACTCCGGGCCGCGCAAGAATCCGGAATGGCATGTGCCGGCCAGTTGCGATCCGCTGCTGGATATCCTCAAGACCTACGACACTTTTCTCGCTGACCTGCTCACTCTGTCAGAACGCCAGGGTGTGCGGCTCATGATCGCGAGTGCACTCCATCAGAACCCGCATGAGCGAGAAACGTTCTACTACCGCCTCAACGATCAACAAACGCTTCTCGAACGCATAGGACTGAAGTTCCGTCGACAGTACAACCTCATGACCGAGGACTTCGTGATCGCCTTTGACTCAGTGAATGAAGCTGCCGCTGCCGAGCGCGTCCTGGCGGCGGTGGAAACCGAAGGCCGCAACGACGTGTTCTACCTCGAGACCGCAGACCGGGCCGAACGCACCGAACGCACCAGCGCGCAGATCTTCCACATCGAGAATCGCGGATCGGACGTATACGTGCAGCTAAAGCCCACTGCCAAGAGCGTCCCTGCAGGCATGTCCGTTCGCAGCGGCTCGGTCGTTATCAAGGACTTCGACAAACTGGTGTCGATGGCCCAGTACAAGAACACGCATCATCACGGTGTGGGCTACTACTGTGACACTGGATTGGCAAAACAGGAACTTCCAGGAGCGTTTCCACTGCGGGACATCTTCGCGATTGTGCTTCGCGCATTCTCATTGACGAAGTCCGGCGAGGTTCACGTGCACGACCCTCACTTGGAGGCGATTTCCTAGCCCGACAAGGCGGCAAAATTCGCTGGAATCGCGAGCTTCTGCAAGACGGGTCGCTCCGAACTCACAGCGCGCTGCACTCAAGAATAGCGTCGGTGCTGGCTGTGACGCGCCACTGCGCTCTGCGCCACCTCGACGAAGCGGCGACCAAAATCGACCCGCCGCAGTCCATAGTCCGCAAGGGCCTTCTCCTCGGCTAACGCACGTGGCCCCGGCTCCAACGCCTGCCACGCCTCGGAGAGCGCCCGCGCCATATCATCTGCCGACTCTGGGTGGAAGAATCGTGCATCGGGCGGAGCTTGCTCACGATGCACACGCAAATCAGAAAGCACGAGTGGCACGCCTAGCCCCTTTGCTTCCTCAACCGTTGTGCTCCAGCCCTCGAAGAGAGACGGGTTGATCACGGCTGCCGCAGTGCGCATTAGCGGCATGATGTGTCCGTAAGGGACATGACCGAGGAATCTTAGGTTTTCCTGCAGACCCTGATTGACCACGGCCTGCATAACCTGCGCGGGGTATCCAGGTCGAAAGGCGTCGGCTGCATTACCAGTCGCGACGACAACGACCGAAACTCCACGCGCCTTCAGTAGCGCTAGCGCTTCCACGAGCCTTGCGTGATTCTTGTGGCGCCAAAGCTGAGCTGGAAAATAGAAAAATTTCGGGGGCAGATTGTGCTGATTTAGTATCGCCGCGGTCTCTGCTCTTAGCACGGTGGGGGATAGGTCGACCGCAAAGGGTACGGCGTCCACGCGGCCACGCGCAATTGGAAAAAAGCGCTCGCAGTCGTTGCGCCCGTCTTGACTACTGACCATCACGCCGCTTGCATGCTTGCAATACGCATTGAATTTCGCAGTTCGCGCGAAGCGCTGCAGCGGGGAGAACAATTGCGGGAGGTGGCAGTGTTGAAAATCGGCAATCCATGCCAGTGTAGGTAGGCCGAAGCGGGCACCGAACCACGTGTCATTCTCGAACACGAGATCAACACCAGCGTTTCTGAATACTTCCTCCGAGGCACGGTCGCAGCCACGAAGCGTAGCTCTCGCGAGTCGCACGCCACGGCGTCCCTGCCAATTGCGCACCAGTACTGGCGGACTCGACAAGAAGGGTTCGAGCATCTTCCAGCCACGCTCGGGCGTGCCGGGCGCCATGAACAGGACCGGCTCCAATGGTCGGCCCGGCACTTCGGCCAGTGCCGAAAACAGATTGCGCAGATAGTGCAGGCCACCCGTCCAGGAAACATCCTCAAAGGGTGTGAAGGCGACCTTCATGGGGTCGTAAGTGCCGTGGATTGTGCGCGAAACCAGCGTACGTAGCTCTCGAGACCCTGACTCAGCGTCACTTGCGGCGTCCAGCCGAGTGAGTACGCCGAGGACGCATCGGCAATCAGTGAAGCTGGATCACCGGCGCGCGCAACACCACTGAACTCTAGAGGCAACTGCTCCATGCCCCAAGCGCGGCTCAAACCCGAGGCGACGGAGCGAATCGATGTCCCCACCCCCGTCCCGCCATTGATGACGCGGCAGGAAGCGTCTGCGTGCGCCGCTACGAGTTGGAGCAGGCGTGCTGCATCCGCCACATGGAGCCAGTCACGCAGTTCGGTACCTTGACCGCCAAGTGTGAGTTGCGCTGGCGCTGCTGCCAGCCGATTGCAGCAATCCCAAAGAAGCTGCTTACGTAGCCCCGGTCCGTATACTGAGAAGAAGCGGACCACGGCAACCCGCAGCCCGAAACTGCGCGCATAAGACTCGAGCGCCAGTTCTGCCATCCGCTTGTGGAAACCATAGGGACTGAACGGCTGGCACGTGGCGCGTTCGCCGATCAGTCCAGTATGTCCGGCTCCATACACGGCGGCGCTCGAACTCATGACCAGGCGGGCATCTGACGCTCGCAGACGCACCCATTCCGCCAATTCCGCCGCCGCAACGACCGAGCGACGCAGATCTTCGGCCGGCTGCGCAAAAGACGGTCCCACCAAGCTCCCACCTGCGAGGTGCACGACGACGTGTGGCGAACCAACGGCGGCCGCTAGGGCGTCGAGGTTTGCGTGCGTGATATCACCGTTCAACCAAAGGTTGAGCCCACTCTGCCGCTGCGACGTCTCAGTCCATGCCCCGTGCCCCAGGCCAGCAACAACGTGGCCTTGCGCTGAGTAGGCAGCAACGACGTGGCGACCAATGAACCCTCGCGCGCCGGTTACCCAGATAATCAATTGGGCCTGCCTGCCGTGCTGCGGGCGACGAAAGTGTGCAAGCGTCCTGGTCTACGGTCCAAGCGAGATAGGGCTCTAAGCGCCGCCGCCCGCCACGGACGCGCCAGCAACGCTCGCGCTGCCATTTCGCCCGCAGGTACTCGGCGGGCGCGCTTCACAATCTCGTCGACTAGAACCGCTTGAGTTAAAGGGGCGTAGTTGATGACTGATTCGAGGGGGCCAAGATCATGCTCGACCCGCAGCCCTGCATCGCGAAGTGCGCGACGGTAAGTGCGATGCGTGAACGCGCTCTCGCCGCCGTAGTACCTGTGAAGCGCATGGCTCGAAAGAAACTTCGGCAGCTGCTCGGTAGAGGAGATCACATGCTCCCGAGTGGCCAAAAGAACACCACCAGGCGTTAGCACTCGACGCACCTCCTGGCAAAATTTAGGTAGATCGCGAGCGTGATGAAGAACCTGACGAGCATGAACAAGGTCGAAGCTCGCGTCGGCGAAGGGCAAAGTCTCGCCCCACTCTTGCACGACCTCGATTGCGAGTCCTGCCTCACTCGCTAACTGTCGGATGGCTCCCGCACCAACCAGCGCGCTCGGATCAGGCTCCAAGGCGACCGTGTCCCAACCATCGCGAGCCAGCGCGTACGATCCGATGCCCATCCCTGCACCGACGTCCAGCGCTCTCCCTGAGGCATGCGGCATGTAGCTGCGCAGAGCCTGCCATTCCTCGCTAGCCCAGAATCGCTTCGCAGCGTCGAGAGCCGGCCGATCGTAGTAGCAGGCACGACAAAGTTCGCGGTGCTCGGGCTGAGTAAGCAGCCAACGAACTGCGGCTTCCCAAGTGCCGAAACGATCAGCGCTCATGTTCCAGAAGTTCCCTGACTACTCGCGCGGGGTTTCCTGCCACGATGGTCCATGGTGGCACGTCGCGTGTCACCACGCTGCCCGCACCGACAATCGCACCTTCGCCAACGCGCACTCCGGGAAGAAGAATGCTGCCAAATCCAACCCACGCCTTGTGATCAATATGCACCGAGGCGATGGGTACCCCAGTCCAGTCCTTCTCACCGCGTAGCCAGTCAATAACGTCACGCGAACGTTCGCTGAAACGCAAAGAATGAGATCCGTGGTCGAAAATCGAAGTGCCCCAAGCGATCATCACATCATCGCCTACATCAATTCGACCCGCGCAGCTGATGTGGCCTTCGCCGATAAACGATCGATGTCCGACGACGAGACTTGCGCCGGAGCGCTCCAACGACAGCCTCGTCTCAACTCGCGAGCCATCCCCGACTTGCAACCGCGCTCCACCCCGCGAGCGGACGCGCCAAAAGTAGACGCCGCTGTCGCGCCCTACTCGCAATTCGTCGAAGCGGGACCTTAAGCGGCATCGCGCGAGACTACTCAGTAGCTGCTTGGCAATCCGGGACATCACCTATGCCCAGCGACGGCGCAAGTGCCGGGAGACGCGTTGAAGCACTGAGTTTTGTGAGCGAAGCAGCGCAGTGACAGACTCAAACGCATTTCGGTCAATTCCAATTCTCGACGGCAGGCGTTCGATCGGATGATCGACGAGAGTCGACAGCGGAATCGAGCCAATGTCGTCAATCCCACAATGGGTACCGGAACCGTCGAACCCTTCATTGCTCACTAGGCTTTGTCGCGGATAAAGCACCAAACCATCGCGATCAAAGACGCTCAAGTACCACCGCACCGCCCAAGAATCGATTTTGCCTGCCCTTTGGCGATTGAGCATTTGAAAGTACGGGTACGCTCCACCTAGGTCGAAACGTTTGCGCCGCTCTGCGCTGCTGGCGATGCGGTCATACCCCTTCATTGATGGGTCAAACTCCTGCCATGCACGATCCCAAGTTGCCCAGCCCCACGAGGTAACAAAGGGAAGAAAGAACGCGTGCTCATCGCCGTGTACACATTCGACGGAAAACATGTGGCCAGAGACTTGCATAACACGCTCGTCAGCCTTGTATTGCTCA
>CADEDU010000142.1:6670-11113 GCA_902826155.1 uncultured beta proteobacterium | reverse complement strand
TCGCGCATGGACGACGTGATCTACGAGGAGTTCAAGGGCACCGGCAACATGGAGATCCACCTCGACCGCCGCATGTACGAGAAGCGGATCTTTCCGGCCATCAACGTCAATCGCTCCGGCACGCGTCGCGAAGAGCTGCTGATCAAACAGGAAATCCTGCAGAAGATCTGGGTGCTGCGAAAGCTGCTCTACCCGATGGACGATCTGGAGGCGATGGAGTTCCTGCTCGACAAGATCCGCGCGACCAAGAGCAACGAGCAGTTCTTCGACTCGATGCGCCGGGGTTGAGCTGACAGCAAGGCGGGTGAAGCGCTAGAATCGCGGCCCGCTCGAAACGCGCTCCGATCGCCGGCCCCCCGCGCCGGCGCGCCGCGAAACCGAGCAACGAAAGGACCCCATGAAAACCAGTGTTCATCCCGAGTATTTCGATATCAACGTGAGCTGCTCATGCGGCAACACGTTCAAGACCCGCTCGACCATGAACAAGCCGCTGCAGATCGAGGTGTGCGCGGCGTGCCACCCGTTCTATACCGGCAAGCAGAAGATCGTCGATACCGCCGGCCGGGTCGAAAAATTCCGCCAGAAGTACGCGTCCAAACGCGCCGCGTAAGTCCAGCGACGATTCGGCGCAGGAAGGCAGCTTCGGCTGCCTTTTTGTGTTTCTAGGGGTCCGCACTCGCATCCTGCATCGGGCAAGCGCTCTGGCAAGATCGAGGACGGCCATCGAGGACGTCGACCATCGCTCAAGCTGCCGCAACCGCTCGCCGCACCATCGCGCTGCCGCTCTCGGGCTGGCGCCTAGCGACGCTCGCGCTGGCGTTCCTGCTGCCAGGCCTGTTCGGCCACGATCCCTGGAAGACCGAAGACGCGATCGGCTTCGGCGTCGTGTACGGCATGCTCGATCGCGGCGCGTGGCTGGCGCCGCAGTTGGCCGCCGAGCCGTATCTCGAAGACGGTCCGCTCTACTTCTGGCTGTCGGCTTGGCTGGCACGGGCGGCGGCGTTCGCGCTGCCGTTGCATGATGGCGCGCGGCTGGCAAGCCTGATCGCGGTCACCGCCGCGCTGTACTTCACCCGGCTGGCCGCCCGCGAGCTGTACGGCAAGCGCTCGGGAGACCTGTCGGCGCTGGCGTTCATCGGCTGCGTCGGCCTGCTGGTCCACGCACACGAGGTGCTCGCCGAGACCGCGATGCTGGGCTTCCTTGCCATCGCCTACTACGGCATCTCGATCGCGTGGAAGAAGCCGCTCAAGGCCGGCGTGTGTTTCGGACTGGGCGCGGGCGGCGCCTTTCTCGCCAAAGGGCTGGCAGCCTGGCTTGCACCGGTGATCGCGGTACTGCTATTGCTACCGATCGCGATCCAGGAAAACGCGCGCAACTACGTCAAGTCGGTCGCGCTCGGTTTGGTGCTGATGATCCTGGGGATGCTGCCCTGGCCGCTCGTGCTGGCGCAGAGCGCGCCCGACTATTTGCAGCAGTGGTGGACCTGGCAACTCGGCCGCGTGACTGGCATGCCGCGGCTGGACACGTCACTCGACGATCTGAAGACGCTGGCATGGATGGCATGGCCCGCATGGCCGCTGACGCTGTGGGCCGCGTGGACCTCGCGCAGCATGCTTCGCAACCCGGGCTTCGCGGTTCCGCTCGTGGCGGCGCTGGTGGCGTTCGTGCTGCTGCTGCTCAACCCGTCGCCGCGCGAACTCGACGCGCTCACGCTGCTGGTTCCGTTGTCGATCCCGGCAGGTGCCGTGGCGATCAACCTGCGCCGTGGCGCTGCCAACGCGCTCAGCTGGTTCAGCCTGATGACCTTCGGCCTGATCGGTGCGGCGCTTTGGGTGATGTGGTTTGCGATGCAGACCGGGTTCCCGGCGAAGCTCGCAGCCAACGTCGCCAAGCTCGAGCCCGGGTTCGAGCCGACCCTGTCGTGGTTCGCAGTCGTGGTTGCGACGCTTTACACCATCGGCTGGATCGTCCTGGTGGCGCGCAGCGAGGCATCCACGCTGCGCAGCCTGCCGTTCTGGACCGCCGGCATGACGCTGACTTGGGGCCTCGCGATGACACTGTGGATCGCGTGGATCGACTACGGCAAGACGTATCGCCATGTCGCCGAGGGCATCGGCGCTCAGGCGCGCGTCCTGTCGAGTTGCGTCGCCAGCCGCGGCCTCGGCGAGGTGCAGCGCGCCGCGTTCCACTACCACGGCGGCCTGCTGACCGAGCGGGTCGAAACCGGTGCGGGGGCAACGTGTAAGCTTCTGCTGGTCCAGTCGGACGTCAGCGCCAGTGAGCCGCTCGAGGCCGACTGGTACCGCATCTGGGAGGGCGCACGGCCGCGCGATCGCGAACGGTACGTGCTGTTCCATCGCATCGATTGAACCGGAGATCGTCATCCATGAACAAACCGCGCGAATTCGACCACGATCTGCTCGCCGCCTTGACCAATCTGTTGGGCGAACGCGTCACCACCTCGCGCGGCATTCGCGAGCACCACGGCAAGGACGAGTCCTACTATCCGTACGCCGCGCCTGATGCGGTCGTGTTTCCGCACACCACCGACGAAGTGCGCGCGATCGTCGACATCTGCCGCCGGCACAAGACGCCGATGATCCCGTTCGGCGTGGGCAGCTCGCTCGAAGGTCATGTGCTCGCCAACTCGGGCGGCGTCACTGTCGACATGAGCCAGATGAACAAGGTGCTGCGCGTCAGCGTCGAGGACATGGACGTCACGGTGCAGGCGGGCGTGACCCGCAAGCAGCTGAACGAGGAGATCCGCCACACCGGCCTGTTCTTTCCGGTCGATCCGGGCGCCGACGCAACGCTCGGCGGCATGGCCTCGACCCGTGCATCGGGCACCAACGCCGTGCGCTACGGCACGATGCGCGAGAACGTGCTGGCCCTCACCGTGGTGCTGGCCGACGGCCGTGTCATCCGCACGTCGCGGCGATCGCGCAAGTCCGCAGCGGGCTACGACCTGACGCGTCTGTTCGTCGGCGCCGAAGGCACGCTGGGGATCGTTACCGAAGTGACGGTGCGGCTCTACGCCGTGCCCGAAGCGATGTCGGCAGCGGTGTGCTCGTTCAAGGACATCGAGGGCGCGGTCAACACCGTCATCCAGACCCTGCAGGCCGGCGTTCCGATCGCCCGCAGCGAAGCGCTGTGCGCAACGACGATGAAAGCGCTCAACGCCTACAACAAGACCAACCACAAGGAGCAGCCGACGCTGTTCCTGGAATTCCACGGCACGGCCAAGGGCGTCGCCGAGCAGGCCGAACTGGTCCAGCAGATCGCCGCCGAACATGGTGGACAGGATTTCGAGTGGGCCACCCGGCAGGAAGACCGCAACCGCCTGTGGTCGGCGCGCCATCACGCCTACTTCGCGAGCCTGCAATTGCGGCCGGGCACTCGCGCCGTCTCGACCGACGTGTGCGTGCCGATCTCACGACTGACTGAGTGCATCACCGCGACCTCGGCCGACATCGCCAAGGCGTCGATGCCAATCCCGCTGTTCGGTCATGTCGGCGACGGCAACTTCCACCTGGTGATCCTGGTCCGGCCCGACAGCGAAGCCGATCTGAAGGAAGCCAAGGCGCTCAACACGCGGCTGGTGCAGCGCGCGCTCGACATGGAAGGCACCTGCACTGGCGAGCACGGCATCGGCTCGGGCAAGATCGAGTGGCTCAAAGCCGAGCACGGCGAGGCGGTGTCGCTGATGTCGAGCATCAAGCGCACCTTCGACCCGCTCAATCTGATGAACCCGGGCAAATTGGTCCCGTTCGACGCCTAGTGCCGATCAAGGCGCTGAGGGAGCGCTGAGGCGCCGTCGATTCAGGCGCGGATGCCCGACGCTTCAAGCGCGGATGAAATGCTCGCGGTAGTACTTCAGCTCGTCGATCGACTCGTAGATGTCGGCGAGCGCCTCATGCTTGCCCTTCTTCACCAGCCCCTTGGTCAGCTCCGGCCGCCAGCGCCGCACCAGCTCCTTGAGCGTGCTGACATCCAGGTTGCGGTAATGGAAATACGCCTCGAGCTTGGGCATGTAGCGCGCCAGGAAGCGCCGGTCCTGGCAGACCGAGTTGCCGCACATCGGCGAAGTGCGGATCGGTACGTACGCGGCCAGGAACTCGAGCATGCGCTGCTCGACCTGCGCCTCGTTCAGCCGTGAGGCGCGCACCCGTTCGGTGAGTCCGGTGCGGCCATGCGTGGCCTTGTTCCACTCGTCCATGCCGTTCAGCACCGTGTCGGGCTGATGCACCACCAGCACTGGCGCCTCGGCGAGCATCGCAAGCTGCGAATCGGTGATGACGATAGCGACCTCGATGATCCGATCGCCGTCGGGCGAGAGTCCGGTCATCTCCATGTCGATCCAGATGAGGTTGTTCTGATCTTGCGGCATGAACGGCTCTGCGGGCTCTCGGGGCGAGACGGTAGAATGCGTATTGTCGCATAGC
>CADEDU010000142.1:0-6570 GCA_902826155.1 uncultured beta proteobacterium | reverse complement strand
GCCCTGATCAGTGCCACGCTGGTGCGGCTGTGGCTCGCCCGCCGGCAGATGCGCCACGTCACCGCGCATCGCGACGCCGTGCCCAAGGAGTTCGAGGGCGCGATCTCGATCGACTCGCACCGCAAAGCGGCCGAATACACCGTCACGTGCACGCGACTGTCCGCGACCGACGCGCTGATCGGCGCGCTGCTCGCATTCGCCCTGACGCTGGGCGGCGGGCTCGAATGGCTGGCGAGCAGTTGGGCGCGGCTGCTCGACGTGAATGGCTACGCGCACGCGGTGGCGCTGGTTGCAAGCGTCGCGGTGATCGCCGCGCTGATCGACCTGCCGTTCAGCCTGTACCGGATCTTCCGTATCGAAGCGCGTTTCGGCTTCAACCGGATGTCGGTCGGGTTGTTCGTCGCCGATCTGCTCAAGCAGACCGTGCTCGCCGCCGCGCTCGGCATTCCGCTGCTGCTCGTCGTGCTGTGGCTGATGAACAGGATGGGCGATGCATGGTGGTTCTGGACCTGGCTGGTCTGGGTCGGCTTCAACCTGCTTATCCTGGTGCTCTATCCCACGGTCATCGCGCCGTTGTTCAACAAGTTCAGCCCGCTGCAGGACGAAACGCTACGCGAGCGCATCGATGCACTGCTCAGACGCTGCGGCTTTCGCTCGCAGGGTGTGTTCGTGATGGACGGGTCGCGCCGCTCCAGCCACGGCAACGCCTACTTCACCGGCTTCGGGCGCGCCAAGCGCATCGTGTTCTTCGACACGCTGATCCAACGGCTGACCCCGGCTGAGATCGAGGCGGTGCTCGCGCACGAACTCGGCCATTTCAAGCTGCGTCACATCGTCAAGCGCATGATCTGGCTGTTCGGCGCGAGCCTCGCGTTCCTGGCGCTGCTCGGTTATCTGATCAAACAGCCGTGGTTCTTCGCCGGTCTCGGCGTCGACACGCGCACCACCGCGATGGCGCTGGTGCTGTTCTTCCTGGTCCTGCCGGCATTCACCTTCCTGCTCTCGCCGCTCGGCAGCCTCTATTCACGCAAGCACGAGTTCGAAGCCGACGCCTACGCGGCGCAGCAGGCCGACGCGGGCGACCTCGTCCACGCGCTGGTGAAGCTGTATCAAGACAACGCCGCCACGCTCACGCCCGATCCGCTGCACTCGGCGTTCTACGACTCGCACCCGCCGGCCAGCATGCGCATCGCGCGCCTGCGCCAGGCCGGTGCCGTGGCCTGAGGCCGCACCCGTTGCCGGCTGGCATCGTCACCGCGGCATTCGGCAGGCGGTTTCTGGTCGAGGATAGTGCCGGCGCGGTGTTCGACTGCGTGGTCCGCGGCAAACGCGTCGATCTGGCATGCGGCGACGAGGTCACGTTCGCACCCACCGCGAGCGAAGAAGGCGTCATCGAGCGGATCGCCGAACGGCGCTCGCTGCTGATGCGGGCCAGCCCACATCGCAGCAAGCTGATCGCCGCGAACCTCGATCTGGTGGTGCTGATCGTCGCGACCGAACCCACGTTCGACGACGAGCTGGTGGCTCGCGTGCTGATCGCCGCGGAGCAGCAGTCCCTGCAGACCCTGATCGTGCTCAACAAGGTCGACCTGCCGCAAAGCGCCGCGGCACGCGAGCGGCTGCGCCCGTTCGATCGTGCCGGCTATCACGTGCTGGAACTCAGCGCCAAGCGCGAAGTCGCGCCGCTCGCCACGCGCATTGCCGGACGAGTCTGCGCGCTGGTCGGTCAGTCGGGCATGGGCAAATCGACCATCCTGAACGCGCTCACGCCGGCGGCCAATGCACGCACCCAGGCGTATTCGCGTCATCTCGACAGCGGCCGGCACACCACGACGGCCGCGCGCCTGTACCGCGCCAGCGACGACGGCGGCGGCGCGATCATCGATTGCCCCGGACTGCAGGAATTCGGGCTCGCGCATCTTTCGCGCGCGCAGATCGAACACTCGCTGCCGGAGCGGCGAGCTCTGCTGGGTCAATGCCGCTTCAACGACTGCCGGCACGAAAGCGAACCGGGCTGCGCGTTCAAGGCGGCCTTGGACACCGGCGCCCTCGACCCGAAACGCTTCGAGTTGACCCAGCGCATCCTGCGCGCGGAAACACGCGCCTGAGCGGCCTGCTCGCCCCGATCAGCTGAGCGCGCGCACCATCGTGACGATCAGGATCAGTGCCAGCCACAGCACCAGCGCGCGCCACAACAGGCCCACCGTGGTGTCGAGGAAGGCGGCATCGGGCTCCTCGCCGGAACCGAGCTCGGGTCGGTCTTCAATACTGCCGTCTTCGTGCCGGATCGGATTGCCCAGCCGCACGCCCATCGCGCCCGCACCGCTCGCCAGCACCACGCCGAGCAACTGATCGCTCCAGCGCGCCGCCTGGGTGCGCCAGCAATAGACCGCGTCCTCGAAATTGCCCACCACCGCGAACGCCACCGCGGTGAGTCGCGCCGGGATCCAGTCGATCCAATAGAACGCTTCGCGCGCGAACCAGCCGAAGCGGCCGAACTCCTGCTCGGCCACGCTGCCCCAGCGCGCGCTCAGGTAGCTGGCGATGCGATACAACACCGGCCCGAGCGGTCCCGGCAGCACCACGAACCAGAACACCACGCCGAACACGAACCGATGCGAACCTACGATCGCCTGCTCGATCGTCAGGCGCGTGATGCTGTCGCGGTCCACGCCGGTGTGCGCCTTGCCGCTCCACAATGCCAGGATCTCGCGGGCGCGCTCGAGTTCGCCATCGTTCAACGATCGCTGGATCTCGAGGTAGCGCTGCGAGGCCAGGCGGAAGTTCATCGTCACGTACAACACCGCCACGTTGACGAGCAGGCCGAGCACCGGATGGATACTGGCGAGCAGCCAATAGACGATCCACGCGACCAGCAGCGGCGGGATCACCCCCAGGCACCACGCCACCACGCCATGGTGCGCCTCGCCCGCGTTGAAGTGGCGCTGCAGGAATCGCGCGTAGCGCGCGAGCAGCGCGTAGAGCGGGCGATGTTCGGCGAACGGACGCCACTGCTCGAACAGCAGCACCAGGATGAGCGAAACGAGCGTCACGTCAGATGCTCCGGCTCGACCAGGAACCGGTGGAAGTTCATGAGCATGCCCGCAGTCGCCCCCCAGATGTAGTAGCGATCGTACGGCAGGGCGAAGTACTGGCGCTCGATGCCCTGGTGGATGATCGTGTGCCGCAGATGATTGCGCCGATCGAGCAGTACCGCCAGCGGCACCTCGAAGATCTCGTCGACCTCGAACGCGTCGGGAGTGAGATCGAACGGCGGCGTGATCAGCCCGACCACCGGGGTCACGCGATAGCCGGTCACCGTCGTGTACTCGTTGAGCGCGCCCAGCACATCGACGTGGCGTGGCGCCAGGCCGATTTCCTCCTCGGCCTCACGCAACGCCGTGTGGTGCGGGGATGGATCCTCCGGCTCGGCACGCCCGCCGGGAAAGCTGATCTGCCCGGCGTGATCGTTCAGATGGGCCGTACGACGCGTAAACAGCACCGTCAGCGCAGCGCCGCGATCGATGACCGGGATCAGCACCGACGCCGGCCGGAGCGCGTCGGCGCCGCGGAAGCGATGGCCATCGCCGATGGTGACCGGCTCGTACGGACGCGAATCACCAAAGCGCGCGCGCAACCAGGCGACGGAATGCGGCGGGACGGCTTTGGCGTGAGCATTGACGGTCATCGTGGTCGGCAGGCGATCGTCATGGCGTGACGACGGTCGCGCGGAAGATAAAGCGTGATTTTATCGGCTCACACGCCACTCGCGGGGCAAGCCCTGCTCAGCGGCTGCCAGCGAGCGAGCGCTTGAACGATTCGGTCGCACCCAGCAGACGATCGAGCGTGCCCGGCTCCCAGGCGGCATGGCCGGCATCGGGAACCATGTGCAGCGCGGCCTGCGGCCAGGCGCGATGCAATTCATAGGCGCTCAGCGCGGGGCAGACCATGTCGTAGCGCCCCTGTACGATCACGCCGGGAATCGCGCGGATCCGGTCCACACCCGCCAGGAGTTGATCGGGCTGCAGGAAGCAGGCGTGCTTGAAGTAATGCGCCTCGATGCGCGCCAGCGCCAGCGCGACGTGCGCCTCGCTGAAATGGCTCATGGTCTCGGCCGAAGGCAGCAGCGTCGAACAGGCACCCTCGTACATGCTCCAGGCGAGCGCTACGGGTTGGTTGATCGAAGGATCGGGGCTGGTCAGCCTCTGATAGTAGTTGCCTAACAGATCGCTTCGCTCGGCCTGCGGCAACTGCCCGGCGAACTTCTCCCAGACTTCCGGATAGACCGCACGCATGCCGTGGAGGAACCAGTCGATCTCGGTGCCGCGACCCAGGAAGATCCCGCGCAGGATCAGCCCCAGGCAACGATCGGGGTGCGACTGCGCATAGGCCAGTGCGAGCGTGCTGCCCCACGAACCGCCGAACACCAGCCAGCGCTCGATGCCCAGATGCTGGCGCAACGTCTCCAGATCGCGCACCAGATGCCAGGTGGTGTTGTCGCGCAGCTCACCCAGCGGCGTCGAATGCCCCGCACCGCGCTGGTCGTAGAGCACGATGCGATAAGCGCCCGGATCGAAGAAGCGGCGATGGTTCGGCACCACGCCGCCGCCCGGCCCACCGTGCAGGAACACGACTGGAATACCCGCGCGGGTGCCCGACTGCTCCCAGTACATCGTATGGACCGCATCGAGCCCCAACCTGCCGCGGTCGTAGGGCTCGATCGGAGCGAACAGCTCACGCACGGATTGATCCGCGGACGCGCGCCGCCGTTACGGCAACAGCACGGTGGAGCCGGTGGTCTTGCGCGCTTCGAGATCGCGATGCGCCTGCGCCGCGTCCTTGAGCGCGTAACGCTGATTGATCTCGATCTTGACCTTGCCGCTGCTCACCACGTCGAACAGATCCTTGGCGATCGCCACCAGATCTTCGCGTTTGGCGGTGTGGGTATTGAGTGTCGGACGGGTGAAGAACAGCGACCCCTTCACCGACAGGTCGAGCGCATTGATCGGCGGCAGCGGTCCGGATGCATTGCCGAAGCTCACCATCATGCCCAAGGGCTGCAGGCAATCGAGCGACTTGGGCCAGGTGTCCTTGCCGATCGAGTCGTACACCACCGGCACGCCTTTGCCGCCGGTGATCTCCTTCACGCGCGCGACGAAGTCTTCGCGGGTGTAGACGATCGGGTGATCGCAGCCATGCGCCTTGGCGATCTTCGCCTTCTCGTCGGAACCGACCGTGCCGATGACAGTCGCACCGAGCGCCTTGAGCCATTGGCATGCGATCAGACCGACGCCGCCGGCCGCCGCGTGGAACAGCACGGTCTCGCCCGATTGCACCTTGTACGTGCGCCGCAACAGGTACTGCGCCGTCATGCCGGCGAGCATCATCGCCGCGCCCTGCTCGAACGACAGTGCCGCGGGCAATTGCACCAGCAGCTTGGCCGGCATGTTGCGCGCTTCGCTATACGACCCGGGCGGCGGACCGGCGTAAGCAACGCGGTCACCGACTTTCACTTCGGTCACGCCTGCCCCCACCGCCTCGACCACGCCCGCGCCTTCCATGCCGATCCCGGCCGGCAGGGTCGACGGATACAGGCCGGTGCGGAAATACACGTCGATGTAGTTCAGACCGATTGCGTGGTGACGCACGCGCGCCTCGCCCGGCCCCGGTTCGCCCAGATTCACGTCTTCGTACTGCATCACCTCGGGTCCACCAGTCTTGTGGATGCGGATCGCCTTGGGCATTGCTCTCTCCTTTCGTGTGGTGTGGTGTCGTGTCGCTGCGGCGCGCTCAGGTGAAGACCGTGAGCACGCCGGTATAGCCATAGAGCCGATCGTGCGAGATCTCGCCGTTGGCGAAGAATCCCACCACCGGCAGCTCGCCCAGTTCGGCGCGAATCAACTCGAGCTCGGCCGAACGTCTGCCGAACATATGCTCGCCGCGCGCGACGCAGGCGAAGTAGAGCGCACCCTTGGCTTTGCCCGCGGTGGCGCCGCGGATCTCGCCGAGCATGCGCTGCAGATCTTTTTTCGCAGCATCGCCATCGCGCTGGCAAAACAACAGCGGCTGCCCATTCTCGACCTCGCCGCCGATGGCGATCAGACCGTTCTTGGGATCGATGCCCACCAGATTGCGCACCAGATAGTCGCCGGTATCGGAGCCCGCGACCGGCAAGCCGATCAGGATCGTGAACGCCGCACGACGCAGATCGCGGGCAAGTTCTTCGCCTGCCGCTTCCTTGAAAACATCGAGCGCGGGGCGGCCATCGATCTTCGCGATGATATGGCCCTGCGACTCGGTGACGACATGGCGGCCCGGCAGCGGCCAGCAGCCTTGCGTCAATCGCGTGTGCACCGGGATCGCCGACGACAACACCACGCCCGACAGACCGCCACTCAGCACTTCATCGGCGAGCTGAAACGTCTTGCCGTGCGCGCTCGACAGACCGCCCACGAGATAGCCGCTGGCGACCTTGTTCGACATGTCGGCGATCAGCTCCGGAACGTCGGGCGTGCTCGGATCGGCATGGACCACTGCAAAGTGCGCCGCCGCGGCGCCGCTGGGTGTCGT
>CADEDU010000141.1 GCA_902826155.1 uncultured beta proteobacterium | reverse complement strand
TCGATCAGCGCACGAACTCCAACCCGAACGAGCCGAGCTGGGTGTGCTGCTTGTCGGGCAGTGACGCGCGCAGCCCCTGCATCCGATCGTGGTCGTACTTCGCGGTGAGCTCGTTGAGCCTCGGTACCACTTCGTTGGCGTAGAGCTTCATCGAATTCAGCGTTTCCCCCATCGTGAGGAACCCCGCCTGGCCCATCATGATCAGGTGTTTGAAGCCGCCGGAGTATTCGTACATCGACTTGATCTGCTCGTACACCTGATCCGGCGTGCCGGCGAACACGTTGCCGCGCGCCATCTGATCGTCCAGATCGGGGTTCTGCGGCACGACTGAATCGGCCCCTTGCATGAATCGCACTGCCACATCCGGTGCGTGGTAACCCGGCGGATTGGAGTGATGGGCGGTGACCTTGTTGGAGCTCATGTACCACAGGATCTTCTCGGCGCCGGCGCGCGCCTTTGCCGGCGTCTCACCCACGTAGATGAGCGCGGCATAGGCGAGCCGATCGGGGTTGGCCGGACGGCCGTGGTGCTCGCGATACGCATCGCGATAGCCATCGAAGATCTTGCGCACGTTCATGTAGCCGGCGAGGAACACCGCGCCGACGTAGTCGCGCCTGGCCACCGGCACGCCGCTCGGTCCGCTGCCGATCGTGACCCACATCGGCGGATGGGGCTGCTGGAACGGCCGCGGCCAGATGTTGACCTGGCGATGGTGGTAGTAGCGGCCTTCGAAGTTGAACGGGCCATCGTGCGTGGTCCACGCCTTGAGGATGAGGTCGTGGGCCTCCCACATGCGATCGGCGCCGCGCAACGCGCTGATGTTGGCCGCGGACGACTCCCAGGGCACGCTGCGCACGAAGCCGCACTCCAGCCGTCCGCGCGAGAGCACGTCGATCATCGCCATCTCCTCGGCGACGCGCACCGGCTGATTGCGATTGGCGATCGGGTTGCCCAGGATCAGCAATCGAGCGCTCTTCGATTGCCGCGCCAGGATGGCGAGCATCAGCGGCGCGGCCGGCACCACGCAGGTGGCGGTCTGGTGGTGCTCGTTCACCATGATCTCCAGGCCGTTCGATTCCGCCGCCAGCCACATGTCGAGGTACTGGTGATACAGATCCGCCCCCTTGGCAGGATCGTAGTGACGATTCGGCAGATTGACCCGGATCGACTCGTACTGGGCCGGATCGGGCAGGTAAGGGTAGGCGTCTTCGGTGAAAAACCAGGTCTTCACGGGAGTGCTCCGAATGCGGTGGGATGACGTCGGTCAGAGGCGCGCGCGCAACCGGGCTCAGGCTGCGAACGCGAGCACATGCTTCGCGAACGCTTCGGGTTGTTCGACGTGCGGAGCGTGGCCGGCCTGCTCGATCTGCACGAACTTCGCGCCCGGAATCAGCTCCGCGTAGGCACGGCCATACGAGGGTTTGACCAGCCCATCGCTTGCGCCCCAGATCACGAGCGTGGGTACGTCGATGCGATGCAGCCGCGATTTGAGCTTGGGGTTGTGCAAGTACGGATCCCAGCCGTAGAGCGACAGGGCCACACGATTGCTCGCGATGATCTTCAGTTGATCGACCGTGAGCTTCGCCGGATCGGGGGCAAGAGCCGGGTTGTGCCACATGAGGCGATTCAGTTCGGTCTGCGAGGTCGCGAACATGTCGACGATATCGCGCTCGTCGCGTCCGCCGATCTTCACACCCACAGCATCGACCAGAATCAGCTTGCCGATGCGGCTGGTGTTGCGCACCGCGATTTCCGATGCGGCCCAGCCGCCGAGCGAGGTACCCATCACTGTGGCGCTCTGCAGTTTGAGCGCGTCCATCAGATCGAGGTACAGATAGACTAGGTCTTCGAGGTTGTCGAACTGCTCGGGCAACGGCGTGCCGGCAAAACCCGGATGCACCGGCTCGATCAGCTCGAATCGCTCGGCGAGTCGTTCCGCGAACGGAAATCCGGTGATCGGTCCGCCGCCACCGTGCAGGACGAGCATGGCGGGGCCGCGCCCCTTGCGCCGCACTTCCAGCTCGATGCCCTGCAGGCGTAGTTTCGTGGTGGTTTGCTCTACGGCCATCTGCCATCCTTCGCTGTAGATTGGATGCGGCGTTGCGTGGTCAAGCCTTGTCGCAGCTAGATCAATCCTAGCGCAGGTCCCATCCATGTCGTAGACCCGGCCTTGGGACTGACCGCCGCGCCGCGCTACGATGTGCCCGCAACTTCATTGCACGGAGAGCGAACATGCCGGGAGTTCGATCGATTCTCATGCGCGTCGCCGCATTGCTCGCGTTGACCAGCGTTGGCGTGTGCGCCATCGCGCAGACATTTCCGGCCAAGCCGGTGCGGTTGATCGTTCCGTTTCCAGCTGGCGGCGCGGTCGACACCGTGGCACGCGCGGTGGCGCAGAAGCTCGGCGAGCAATGGAAGCAACCCATCCTGGTGGAGAACCGCGCGGGTGCCGGCGGCAACATCGGCGCCGACGCAGTGGCCAAGGCATCGCCCGACGGGCATACGCTGCTGGTGACCACCAACGGCCTGGCGATCAGCCCGAGCGTGTATCGCAAGCTGCCGTTCGACGCGCACAAGGACTTCGCTCCCTTGACCCAGCTCACCTCGTCCTACCTGGTACTGGTGTCGCATCCGCAGTTCGCGGCGACCAACGTGAAGGACATCATCGCGCAAGCGAAGGCCAAGCCCGGTGCGATCGCGTACGGTTCGACCGGCGTCGGTGTCGCGCCGCACATGGTGATGGAGCAGTTCAAGACCACGACCGGAACCGACCTGCTTCACGTGCCTTACAAGGGTGACGCTCAACTCAATCCGGCGCTGCTCTCCGGCGAAGTGCAACTCGCGTTCATGCCGACCGTGGCGGTCGTGCCGCACATCAAATCGGGTAAGTTGCGCGGCATCGCGGTGACGCGTTCGAGCCGCACGGCGGTGTTGCCCGACGTGCCGACCGTCGCCGAATCCGGGCTTCCGGGGTTCGAGTATGCCGGCTGGCTTGGGGTGTTCGCACCCGCGGGCACGCCGCGTGAAATCGTCGGGCAGGTGCAGCGTGAGATGACCAGCGCGGTGTTCAGTCCGGAGCTGAAGGATCGCCTGCCCAGTTGGGGATACGACCCGGTGCAATCAACGCCCGAGCAGTTCAGTGCGCGCTATCAGGCGGATCTGGCGGGCTTCGCTCGGGTGGTCAAGGAGGCCCGCATTCCAGTGCAGGACTAGCGTGCGAAAAACACCTCGGCGAGCCGATTCTTCTGCAGCTTGCCGGTCGTCGTGAGCGGCAGTTCTGACTCCGTCGCGAATCGCACCAGCCGAGGCAGCTTGTAGGCGGCCATCTGCGAGCGGCAGTGGGCGAGGATCGATGCTTCGTCGAGCGTTGCGCCTGGCTTCGGGACGACCACCACCGCAACGATCTCATCGCGCGTCGCATCGGGGACGGCGGTGCAGAACGCCAGCTGCACGTCTGGATGCTGCATCAGCACTTCTTCCACCTCGATCGGCGCAACGTTGATGCCGCCGGTTTTGATCATTTCCTTGAGTCGCCCGCGAAAATGCAAGTGACCCGACGGTTCGATCAAGCCGAGATCGCCGGTCTTGAAGAATCCCTGCTCGTCGAATGACTCGGCGGTGCGTTCGGGATCCTTGAAGTAGCCGTTGGTGACGTAGCCCTTCACGCGGATCTCGCCGACTTCGCCGATCGGGCGCTCGAACCCGGTGACGGGATCGACGATGCGCTGGATCACGCCATCCAGCGGACGGCCGACCGATCGGAAGCGCAGCTCAAGCGGCTCGCTCGCGTCCGATACGTTGCAGTTGCCGTAGGTTTCGGTCAGTCCGTAGATATTGCAGATCTCGTGTGCGCCGAGCGCCACGACGCGCATCATCTGTTCGGGGGTGCCGATGCTTGCTCCACCGCGTAGCGAACGCAGATCGCGACGGGCTCGATCGGGGTGCTCGTACAGAGCCTGACCCATGTTCGGTGTGCCGTAGAACATCGTGCACCGTTCGCGCTCGATGATTTCCAGCGCCTCACCGGCGTCGAAATGCTCCTGCAGCACGACACAGCCGCCATGCGTGTAGAGGTTGAACAGGGCGTTTTCACACGCGAGGCCCCAGAACATCGAGACTGCCAGCCACAGACGGTCGCGCTCGGTGGTGTGCTGGCGTTCGCCGATCTGCCACATGTTCTCGATCAGCGCATAGTGCTGTAGCTGCACGCCCTTGGGCAACGCGGTCGATCCCGATGTGTAGAGCAGATAGGCGAGATCGTCCTTGTCCACCGCGCGCTCGGCGGCTTCCAGCACTTGCTTCGATGTGGAAGCGGCCAACTCACGCAGCGAAGCGTACGGGCGGCAGCTTGGTATCGCGAGATTGGCGACGTACGCTGGTTTGTCCGTAGATTCGCCTCCGGGCTCGCCCACCAGCACGATCTCGCGCAGCAGCGGCAAACGCTCGGCGCAAGGCTGCATAGCCCCGAGCATGGCCAGGTAGTCGTACTTGAGAAATCGGCCGGTGGTGATCAGCACGCTCGCATCGGAGTGGGCAAGGATGTACTCCAGCTCGCGCGCGCTGGCCCAGGTGTTGACGCCGACCATGACGGCACCCAACGAGCAGATGGCGAAATCGGCGACGACCCACTCCGGACGGTTACCCATCAGGATGGCCACCTTGTCGCCCTTGCGCACGCCCAGCGCCGCGAGTCCTCGCGCAATCGTGCGTACTTCTTCGCGCAAGGTACGAAACGAGAACCGCTGATCGTTCCCTACCAACGCTTCGCGTTCGGGGAACCGCGCGGCGAGTTCCGCGAGCAGGTCCGGCATGGTGCGGGCGCGTGGCATGGTGGCCATCGAAGGCACCCGGCTAGCTGGCCGCGCGCAGCGCACGCGCGAAGGCTGACAGGTCATCGCAGCGCGCCACGTCGCGAATCGCCTGATCGATCTCAATGCAGGCCTGCGGCCCGAGCGTGGCGGTGACGACGCGGTGGAATCGATCGCGAACCTCGGACGGCTCCAGCGAGATCAGTGCGTCGAGCCGCTTTGCAAGCCGCCGGCCATCACGAAGCTCGACGATGACTTCGGCGCCTTGTTGTTGCGGAAACGCGTGCGAAAACGCCGGATCGACTTCGAGCCGCACGAGCTGAGCCAACGGCAATGCGGCAGATGTGGCCGGATCCCGATAGCTCGCCTCGTCGAGCTGCCCGGTGCCAAGCGCACTGGCCACGGCGAATGGAATGCTCATCTTGGCTTGAAGCACTGACGAGAACGACCCTCGATGTGCACAGCCTGGATAGTCGATCGCCTGCGGGAAACTCCTGACGGTGATTGCGCGCACATCATGCGCATCGAAGCGATGCTCCTTGATCAGGTGCAGCGCGGCTTGCCCCGGCGTCTGCGCGAAGTTACAGACCGGCGCGGGCTTGTGATACACCGCCATGATCTCCCATGGAGCATCGAACGCGTCGCTCGCGTCGAGCCGGTGTCGCGCCTCATTACTCGTGCGAAACGCCGCGAGCATGCCGCCCTGACCATCGAGCGCAGACTCCGCTCCTCGGGCACCGGCCTGCGCGAGCAGTACGCACGTCAGGCCGTTGCGCGCAGCGAAACCCGGGTGGAAGAACATTTCGCTGCCACCGGAACGCGGCCACTCGTTGAACCCAGCGACCGTATTGGCAGCGAGCGCGATCGCGTTCGTTGTCTGCGCTTCGCTCAATCGCAACAGGCGAGCGCCCGCAGCAGCCGCGCCGACCGCGCCGGTCATCCCCAGCGGGCGATAGGTCAGGGCCGATTCGCGATTGACCACCGCCTGGCCCAGGCGCGCCATGACCTGATATCCGACCACCATCGCCGCGACGAAGTCTTCGCCGTTCGATCGACTACGCTCAGCAAGCGCCAGCAGCGCCGGAATGATGACGACACCGATGTGGCTGACGCTCGCGGTGTGCATGTCCTCCTGCACCAGGCCGTGTGCCATGCTTGCATTGGCGAAAGCCGCTTCGCTCCAGCTCGCGGTGCGCGTCTCGCCAATCACGGTGGCCCCGGTATCGCCCATGGCGAACGCGTAGTCGATGGCCTGGCGGCTCCAGGGCAGATCGCGCGAGGCCAACGCGCCCGCGAAGCAGTCGAACAGGCAGGTGCGGACTTTGTCGATAACCGCGGGCTCGAGCGCGGCGACATCGCACCGAAGCGCGGACTGCGCGATCCGGCGTGCAAGTGAAGCACTCGCGCGTTCGCGGTCAGATTGCGCGATCACAACAGATTGCGACGCGGATGCAGCCGCAGTCGATTCGATAGCAGAGGTTGTCGGCATGGTGGTTCGCCAGTACGATTGATCGCGACTATACAAAGGAGACAGGCGTGACGTCGATCGAACGCGCGGTCGATTGCCGCAACACCCTCGGCGAAGGTCCGCTGTGGTGTCCGGTCGAGCGCGTGCTGTGGTGGGTCGACATCTCAGCGCCCGCATTGTGGCGGTTCGATCCGGCCCGCAACACAACGGCGCACTGGCCGCTGCCGAAACTGGTCGGATCGATGTGCCTACGCCGCGACGGAGGGTTCCTGATCGCGTTCCGTTCGGGGCTCGCGACGCTCGATCAACCCGAAGCTAATGCGCGGTTCGTCGACCGGGTCGACGTGGACTTCGACGTGCTGCGCTTCAACGATGGCAAGACCGATCGCGCGGGCCGCTTCTGGGTCGGGGCCATGGATCGCAAGCTGCGCGCCCCGATCGGCGGTCTATATCGCATCGATGCGAGCCTGCGGCCGGTCTGCGCCGACCGCGGCGTCGCGACGATCGCCAACGGCATCGGCTGGAGTCCGGACGATCGCACGATGTATTTCACCGACACGCCATCGAGGCGGATCTATGCCTACGATTTCGATCTGGCCAGCGGTTTCGTATCGAATCGGCGCGTGTTCGTCGAGGTCGAGGCCGGACACGGTGGACCCGACGGACTGACGGTCGACGCCGAAGGAGGCGTGTGGAGCGTTCAGTTCGATCGCTGGTGCATTCATCGTTACGCGCCGGATGGCAGGCTCGAGCGCATCGTGAAGCTGCCGGTGCAGCGGCCAACCAGCGTGATGTTCGGTGGACCGGATCTGTCCACGCTCTACGTCACCACGGCGACGATGGATCTCGATGCCGGCGCGCTCGAATCCCAGCCGCTCGCCGGTTCGCTGCTCGCATGCCAGCCGGGCGTAAAGGGCTTGCCTGAGACGCGATTCGCTGGATGATCGCTAGTACTCATACCCCTAGCCGTATCGCCTACCCGCATCTCCTTACCCATACCGCCTGAGGCCATGCCCAACAACGATCTTGCCGGTGCAGTCGCAGTCGTTGGCGTCGGCCACACGCGCTACGGCCGGCTGCCCGAATACGACCCGTACGACCTTGGCATCTGGGCGCTGCAAGAGGCGCTTGCCGACTGCGGCTTGCAGCGCAGCGACATCGATGGGGTCATCCTCAACCGCATCCCGGACTATCAGCGCTTCTGCGAATTGGCCGGCCTCGATCCGGCTTACACCACGATCACGCCCGGGCATGGACGGTTCTCCGGAATCTGCATTCAGACGGCGGTCGCGATCATCGCGGCGGGCATGGCGAAGACGGTCGCGTTGATCTACGGCAACAACGGTCGGTCGACGGGTGATCAGTACGGCGGGGATACCGACATCTACGGCAGCGGCGGACCTGGATTGTGGTTTCCCTACGGCATGACATCGCCCGGCGCATTTCACGCAATGATGATGCGCAGGCATATGGGGTTGTACGGCACCACGCAGGACCAGCTCGGTGCCATCGCCACCGCGTTCCGCAGTCACGCTGCGCTCAACCCGAACGCGGTGATGCGCGACCCGTTCACGCTGGAGCAGTATCGAGCGTCGCGCTACGTCTGCGAGCCACTGCATCTGCTCGACTACTGCCTGATCAACGACGGCGGCGTGGCGATGATCCTCACCAGCGCCGATCGCGCACGCGATTCCGCCAAGCCGCCGGCGTACATCCGCGGATTCGGCCAGGCGGCGCAGTTCTCGGGCTCGACTTTTCCGCCGGAAGACTTCTGGTGCGGCCCGATGCGCAAGGTCGCGCAGCAGACGTACACGATGGCCGGGGCCGGCGCACACGACATGGATGCGTTGATGATCTACGACAACTTCACGCCGACGGTGCTGTTCTGTCTCGAAGGCTTCGGCTTCTGTCCGGTGGGCGAAGGCGGCCGCTTCGGCGAGAACGGTCGGCTTGCACTTGGCGGAGAGTTCCCCACCAACACTAGCGGCGGACACTTGTCGGAGTCGTACATGCAAGGTTGGGCGCTCAACGTCGAGGCGGTACGTCAGGTGCGTGGCGAGTGCGGCGCACGGCAGGTGAAGGACGCGGAACTGGTGCAATACATGACCGCGGCGCCCGTCATCACTTCGATCGTGTACGGGAAGGCGCCGCGATGAGTACGACCCCGTACGCCAAACCGCTGCCGCGCATCGACGGACCGAATCGTCCGTTCTGGGAGGGGCTACGCGCAGGCAAGGTGATGCTGCAGCGTTGCTCGGACTGCGGACGGCATCGCTTTCCCGCCACGCGTAACTGCGCGCATTGCCTGAGTGATCGCAGCGACTGGCGTGAGGTGAGCGGCGCGGGCACGGTCGAGTCGTTCTGCACGTTCCACAAGGCCTACTGGCCCAGCTTCGCGGCCGACGTGCCGTACGACGTGGTGCAGGTGCGGCTCGACGAAGGCGTGCAGTTGTTCTCCAACCTGGTCGATGTGCCCGCCGGCGGCGCGGCAGCTACGGGTGCGCGCATTGGCATGCGGGTGCAAGCGAGTTTCGTTGCCGTCACATCTGAAGTCACGTTGCTCAAATTCCGGCCGCTGTAAGTACCGCGTCTGTAAGTCCAGTCCCCGTAAGTCCCGCCCTGGTGAGGAGCGCAGAAACTTGAAAGCGATCGTGGTACAGCAGCCGGGCGGATTGGAAGCGCTGCGGATGCAAAGCGTCAGCGACCCGGTGCCCTCGCCCAAGGACGTGATCATTCGCGTCGATAGTTGCGGGGTGTGCTTTCACGACGTGCTCACCCGCAACGGCACGTTGCGCGCCGGCGTGAAGATGCCTTGCATCCTCGGCCATGAAATCGCCGGCACGGTGGCCGAGGTCGGACGCGATGTGACGATGTTCAAGCCGGGCGATCGCGTCGCCACCGCGCAGCGCTATCACATCTGCGGGGCGTGCCGCTTCTGTCGGACCGGGCGCGAATCGCAATGCCAGGAGCGCAAGTTCCTCGGCGACTACGGCATGGTCGGCGGCTACGCGGAGCTGGTGGCGGTCGAAGACGACAACGTTGCCCTGGTGCCCGAGGGCGTGGCGCTCGATGGCGCGGCCATTGCGGCGTGCGCGATCGGCACGATCCTCAATGGCGTGCGTGACGTCGGCAAGCTACAGATGGGCGAGTCGGTGCTCATCACCGGAGCGGGCGGCGGGCTGGGCTTGCACGCCATTCAACTCGCGCGGTTGGCCGGGGCTTACGTGATAGCGCAGACTACCTCGCCGGAGAAGGTCGAGTTGATCCGCGCCCAGGGTGCGCATGACGTCGTGGTGCACGCGCGCGGCGAAGATTTCTCAGCGCAGGTCAGGAAGCTCACCGGCGGCCAAGGCGTCGACGTGCTGGTCGACAACGTCGGCACACCGCTGTTCGAACCGATGCGTCGCAGCCTCGGGCAGAGCGGACGCTGGATCATGATCGGCCAGCTCACTGGAGAGTTCGTGCCGTTCAATCCCGCGCAACTTTTCCTGAAAAACCAGTCGATGTACTCGGTGATGAGCACGTCGCGCAGGCAGCTCGAAGACGTGTTGCGACTGATGGCGCGTGGTGAGGTCAAGCCGGTGATCTCCGAGTCGTTGCCGTTGGAGGAAGCGACCCGGGCGCACGAATTGGTCGAGTCGGGTAAGGCTGTGGGCCGGATCGTGCTGCGCCCTAATGACTGAAACAAGGGCTGAACCGAGGGCTGAAACAAGGGCTGAACCAAGCCGATGCGCGACGAAACGATGAATCGGATGCAAACGTATGCCGCTCGATCTGCGTAGTCAGGCGGCAATCGTCGGCATCGGCCAGAGTCGTTACGGGCGCTATCTGCCCGATTCGCAGCTCAAGCTCGGCGCGGCGGCGCTGCAAGCGGCACTGGACGACGCGGGCCTCGCGCGCACTGACATCGACGGCATCGTCGTGCACATGGGCTGGCCGCTCGGCCTGGACTACGACCGCATCGCGCTGGCCTACGGCTTGCAGACGCGCTGGGTCGGGCAGACGTGGTTGCACGGCCGGTTCGTCACCAGCGCGCTGCAGCAGGCGGCGATGGCGGTGGCTTGCGGACTTGCCGATGTCGTGGCCTGCGTGACGGCGATCAGCTTCACGCGCGAACGGCAGATCCTCGGTGGACCGGGCGATGCCGAGGGCACGCGCGAAGACGGTGGCACGCATGGTGAATCACCGCCCTATGGTCTGACCGCACCCGCTGGAGGCGCAGCGCTGGCGATGCAGCGCTACATGGCGCTGTACGGCGCGACCAGCGAACAACTCGCCGCGGTGCCGATCGCGTTTCGCAAGCATGCACAGCGGTCGCCCTACGCGACCATGACCAAGCCGATGACGCTGGCCGATCATCAGGCGGCGCGCATGGTGGTCGATCCATTACGATTGTTCGACTGTTGCCTGGTCACTGATGGGGCAGCGGTGACGCTCGTGACCACGGCTGATCGCGCGCGCGACCTGCCCGGGCGGCCGGTCTACGTCGCCGGCATGCAAGGGCTGCGCACGGGTCGCGACGAGTTCATCTTCGCGCCACCCGGATTGGGTATTCATCAGCAGTCGAACCAGCGGCACCGGGTGCGCGAGGCCGACAACGAAGTGTTCGCGATGGCGGGTGTAGGCAGAAGCGACATTGCCGCCCTCTACACGTACGACGCGTTCTCACCGCTGGTGCTGTTCACCCTGGAGCGGTTCGGCTACTGCGAGCCCGGTGAAGCGGCGCGGTGGGTGCAAGGCGGGCGCATCGAACTGGGCGGCGAGTTGCCGATGAACACTTCCGGTGGCTTGCTTTCGGAAGCGCACGTCGGTGGATGGAACTCGATTCTCGAAATGGTGCGACAGCTGCGTGGCGATGCGGACGACCGGCAGATTTCCAATGCAAGGCATTTGCAATGGGCGACCTGCTGGGGTGACGCCGTGATCCTGACTAATCAAACGTGAGCGCGAACATGACCGATCGCCCCGACAAGCCGCTCCCGCGCGTGACGCCCGACTCGCAACCGTTCTGGGAAGGTTGTCGGTCGC
>CADEDU010000140.1 GCA_902826155.1 uncultured beta proteobacterium | reverse complement strand
GGCGTCGGGACTTGCACCCGACCAGTTCTGTGCCATGCCCGGCACACACGTTTGAATTCAGCGGCCGCCGGAGGCGGTCCGCTGGAATGAATGGTTGGGCGTCAACGCGTGCTATGACGGAGGCCTCTTGCGCTCAGTGAGGGCATGGGCCGTACCAACTCCCGAGTCGCCCGGATGAACACCTCGGCGCTTGGCGTAAGGGTCCGATTCTTCAGGCGAACCATTCCTATGGGTATTCCGGTTGGCAAATCCACCGGGAGGACGTGCAGAAACTTGGGCGCATTTCCGAATCGAAGCACTGACCCGTACATCACGGTGAGGAAAGAGTTCGTCGAGATCAGCTCATATCGGACAAGCATGGACATCGTGGTGATTGCTGACCCTGGTAGTTCTAGTCGTTGCCGATGAAACTCGCCTTTGAGCTGCGCCGTTACGGAACTTTCTGTCGCCGGCAGCACCCACTGGTGAGCCGCGGTTTCTTCCAAAGTGATTGATCGTCGCCCAGCCAACGGATGCTGCGCGCCCGCGACGATGAACAGTCGATCATCAAACAGTCGGTCAAACGCTAGCGTGCCGTTGGCACCGGTAGCGTGCTCGCGACCAATGCCAATATCGAGAGATCGAGTTAGAACTTCGCTCCCCAACTTGTCTGTTTCGAGCTCTGCGACGTGGAACTGGAACTTGGGGCGGGCGCCCCGGACGGAACTGATAATGCGAGGTAGTAGTCCGGCGCACATGGTTGGTGTGCCGCCGACACGCAACTCGCCGCGGCTCGCGTCGGTCAGGAATCCCAGTTCATCTACGGCTTGACGGAGTTCTTCAAAAATTCCGGCTGCACGGCGCAGCAGAATTTCGCCGTGCGGAGTCGGGATTACACCGCGGTTGGTGCGATCGAACAGCCGTACGCCGAAGATACCTTCCAGATTTCCGATGGACTTCGATAACGCAGGTTGCGTAAGCCCGATCTCATTTGCGGCCTTCAGGATGCTGCCCGACTGCGCCACCGCGAGGAGCAGCCGTAGTTCCCGTAAAGTCACTCGCCTCGCTGCGCCGCTCAGTGTTTTCATTGGCTATAACATAAACTTGATAGAAGACCGCTCAGATACGATACCGGAACTATATCCTCCAGTGTAGGCTCCTACGGTCCAATACACCCGTGTGAGGAAAAAGAGATGCGCAAGCTAATCGCCCTGAGTGCCGCTTTGATGACGCCCGCAATCGTGTTTGCTCAGGCTCTAGCCGGTGCGCACGGGGAACGTGCTGGGATCACGGCTATAGCGCGGCACGTGTTTGATGATGCAACCATGCCGGGAAAGGAGTTTCGTGTGCTGCACACCACGTATGCGCCCGGCGGTCAAAATCCGAAGCACTACCACCCTTCCCACGTGGTCTTCTATGTGCTCGAAGGATCAGGCGTTTGGCAGGAGGAGGGAAAGGAGGCTGTCACTCTCAAATCAGGTGACAGCCTCCACGTTCGTCCCGGGATGATTCATGCTCACCGTAACCCGAGCGCAACCGAACGGTTGGTGTTCCTGGAGTTTGTGGTCGTAGACAAGGGGCAGCGCAGCACCGTCCCAATGCGATAGCACAAAGTGCCTAGGGGCTTCCCTAAGCCGTCGCGTCGGTATGGTGACGTGATGCCCAACTTTTAATTGAACGACCAAATTGTCGCGTAGCACCGTCGAGTATTTGCTGAAGCGATTCCCGTCGCATATCAACGTCGCGTATTCAGAAACTTCGCGTATGAGGATTGCAGATTTGTTACGCGTATTCTGACGAGCGAATAGCTCACCTGGCAAGCCACTTGATGGCTTAGGATTCGTCGGCATCGTGATTCATGAGTGGGGAGGGGGGCGATGGACGAAGCTGCGGACAAACCGCCAACCTTGCTGCAGGTGGTTCGCCTGACGATTCGCCGACGCCGGTACAGCCCGCGCACCGAAGAGAGTTACGTGCACTGGATTTGGCGCTTCGTGAGTTTTCACGGACGGCGGCACCCGCGTGAGATGGACGCCGCCGACGTACGAACTTTCTTGGATCATTTGGTGCGCGACCGGAAGGTGAGCCCGGCAACACAAAGCCAGGCGCTCTCGGCGATTCTGTTTCTCTATCGCGAGGTCTTGGTGCAGCCGCTGTCTTGGAGCGGCACGATCGATCGGGCCAAGCGCCCGGTACGTAGGCCGAGTTTGCTCAGCACCGATGAAGTCGCGCGTATTCTCCAGCAACTGGAAGGCACACCTCGGCTCGTCGTTGAGCTGCTGTATGGGGCGGGATTGCGCGTGGGCGAAGCACTCAATCTACGCGTTCACGATATCGATTTCGAAACGAAACAACTCACGGTGCGACTGGGTAAGGGCGCGAAGGATCGGGTCACGATGTTGCCGAGCGCGGCAATCGAGCGGTTGCGCGAGCACCTCGAGCGCGTTCGCGCCTTACACCGGCAAGACATCGCGATGGGATTGGGCGATGCACCGTTGCCGCCCTACGAGATGCGGCGCAATCATCATGGGCGCCGCGAGTGGGGTTGGCAGTTCGTGTTTCCTTCGCGCACGCTTAGTCGTGATCCGCAGACGCGCCGTCCGATGCGCAACCGCTTGCACGAGCGTTCGATCCAGCGTGCGATCGCCAACGCGGCGCGCCGCATGCGGTTGGGCAAACGCTTGACCGCTCACACGTTTCGCCACGCGTTTGCGACGCACCTGCTGCAATCGGGCTACGACATTCGAACGGTGCAAGAATTGCTCGGTCACGAGGACGTTACGACTACGATGATGTACACGCACGTGCTCGATCCGTTGCGTGGTGGCGTTCGCAGTCCGCTGGATGCGCCAATCGAATTCAGCCAGGTGGAGGGGCCGCCGCGCTGCGAATCACCGCTCGCGATATATTGGATCGATCGACAGCGTACGCCTGCTCAGAGATGTTCCTCGGTCCGTAGCGACAGCTCGACCATGCGCTCGAGCAGCTGATCGGACGGTAACCCGACGAAGTTGCGCAGAACCAATTCCTTGGCGAATAGGCGCACCAGATAGCGGAGCTTCAACGTCTTGCCGCGCGCAGCGTAGACGAAATCGCGGTGCGCATTGTTGATGGCGATGAGATTGCGCGCCGCATCAAAACGCGACCGCCACAGCGCGCCGGGTGCAGGCTCGAAGGTGTAGCCGGGGAGCCCCTGGGCACCTAGCGTGTTTGCGGTCATCTGGGGGAGCAACTCCTCGGTGACGGTCACCAGCGCCTCCGCCTCGCAGCGCACATCGCGTTGCTCGACCTCGACGCGCAGGCGCACGAGCCCAGGCTCGGGCGGCGCGACGAAGCGCACTTCCTGATCGTCGGCGTGCTCGAGCTGGCCCGCGCCTTCGACGAGGTGCCAGCGAAAGCGCAGATCCTCTTCCACGCGCCGTCGCGCCCGATCGCGCGGGAGCGCGCGTAGGACGCGCGATGCGTTAACCCGAACCAGACTCGAAGCGGGCGAGACAGTAACGCTGAAGAGCGGTCCGGCGAACTCGAAAAATTGGCGCTGCGGGGTGTCCGCCTCTACCGCGGCCGCGATGCCTGGCATCGCCTCGGGGGTAGATGGTGTCGCATCGGATGACTCGCTCTCGATTGGCGATGCGCCGGTGCTGCTCGCCCGATGGCTCCGCGCTTGAATGTCGAACCAATCGTACTCCTCGGCGGGCAAGCTGAGCAGCGCCTCGCGCAGGGCGCGCTGGATGGTGCGCAACAACTCGCGACTGGCTTGCTCTTCTTCGGCACGTTGTTGTGCGTCGAGCACTTCGGCGAGCGCCGATGCGACCGGTTGGATGCCTTCCAACAGCGCGGCGTAGTTCGAATCGTGGATGATGCCGGAGCGAGTCCCCGGAGTGAGGTTGAGGAACGGGACGTCGATTAGTCCTTGCAGGCAGCCGGTGGTCCACGGCGATTTGGCGAACTCGTCCAACGCGGTGAGGTCCTCCAGCACGCGTGTTCCGTGGCGGGACAGCGCGACTTTATTGGTGTCGGCGGGCTCGTTTAGGTACAGCTCGACGTACGCATCGCCAAGCGCCGTGCTTAACGGCGGCAGCTGGTGCAGCAGACGCCCCTCGAACTGGCGCGGCTCGACGGCGTACTGTTTGCGCGCGAGTTTGTCGATCACGGTCACTCGAACTGCCGATTGGCGAATGCGATCGCGCAGCTCGGAGGCGAGGTACCACTGGATCTTCTCACCAGTGAGCGAGCGAATGCCCTCGAGTAGTGGAGCGATGCGCACTTCCGTGCCACGCTCGGCGAAGAGCGTGCGCTTCGGATTGACGGTGTAACCCGGATCACCCTTGCGCATCACCATCTGCCAACTGCGCTGATCGGTGCCGGCCGAGCTCATGGTGAGCGTCTCGCCGATGGTCCAGAACGACAACAGACCGATCCCGAACTCGCCTTGCAGGCCCTGCGCGCCGTCGGCCTTCAAACGGCGCTTGACCGAATCGCAGATGTGCGTGGCGACGTAGCGAAAGTCGGGCCGCCCCTCGTTATCTTGTGGAACACCATCGCCGTCATCGCGAATCGCCAGGAAATGCTTTCCTTGCTCACGACCGCGCGTGATCGTGACCTGCTTAGCGTGCGCGTCGATGGCGTTCTCGACCAGCTCGGCGATCGCCTTGAGCGGATTGCTCTGCGAGAGCGCGATGATGGTGATGGCATTCCAATCGTCGCCGATGCGTAGGCGACCGCGTGCGGCGGCACTACCCGATGCGGAAGATTTCGAGCGGGGCATGGCTCGCATCGTAGCGAAAGCGCGAAAATCAAGGCGGGGGAGTGTGTTCGATTCGGGCGACGTGCGTTCGCGAACGCGTGGCGTTGCATGTATCGCGCGGTAGCATACGAAGCACTGGGCTATCAACTTTGTGGCTGGGCCCGAATCGATGCACACGCCGACACATTTTCCACTTCGCCGCTGGCGACCAGCCTTGCGCCGCGCCGTCATGAAAGTGCGACCCGAGTTCTTCGGCTGGTCTGCCGCGCTGCAGGAACGCTACGGCGTGGCGATTCCGCAGGACGACCAGGCCCGCCTCGACCAAGTGCTTCTTGTGGAGCTGTTCGGGCGAAAATCGCGAACGCTGCAGGCGGCAGCGCGCGCCGCGGATCGTTTGCCGATCGAAGAGCAGAACGTTTGGAACGAAACGATCCTGCCGCTGATTGGGATCGGCGAGGACTCGTTCTTTCTCAACGAGTGGCTCGGCGAGGGTAAGACCCTGCTCGATTTCGAGACGCTGCGCGACTACGACGAGGACGACTATCGATTCCAAGAGGCGGCGCGTGCGGGCGAAGATTCGGCTTATGTTTGCAAGCCGTACCGCGGTTCGCTCTATGGAACGTGGGCGCGCCTGTTCATCGATGAGCGGTTCGCCTATGCCTCGCTCTCCATGGGGGCGGACTACCTCGCGATGGAATTGCGCGACTACGCGTCCGATCTAGTTCGAGAGTGCGTCCCACATCGGTACCTCCGAGGCAAGAGCCACGGCAAGCGCGAGGGCGCGGGCTTCGAGTGGGACATGCGGGTGGATGCGGGCGGGCAGGAGGCGCTGCTCGATGCGCTTCAGCACCGCGTTTTCGAGTACGAGCGTGAGCGCTACGAAGCACTGGTCACGTATTGGGACGACTTGGGTCGCCGCGGCGTTTATTGTCTCGATGTCTCCGAGGCGCCGGAGAGCACTTTCACTTCATATTCACCGACACGAAGGCGCTAGGCGCGGTCCGGTTCCGATCGTTTCTGCGTGACTGTCGGGCGATCGAGCGTCCTGCCGAGGAACTCGCACAAGCCTTCGATTCCGAGAAGAAATTGCCGACCGACTTCATCACCGAACAACACGAGGTGCTTCGTCGTACCGTCGATCCGTCGGTGGCGCGACTTCGCCCGCGTCGGCGCGTGCTGATCCACAAGAACGCGTTCGACGATCTGGCGTAGCTCGGGGCGGGCTAGAAGGAATCCGGAGGGTCGTGCCGCCAGGCGGCTAGCTAGTCCGATCGCAAGAAAAGCTCGATTCGATCGGTGGTCCATGTCGCGATTCCCGTCCCGAAGAAGTCCGCGTCCTCAGTCCAAATGGGGCAGTCGAGAGCCAAGGCTAGGGCAACAACGGGCCAATCATCCGGATCCCGCGCCTCGATTCGCGCACGAGCGATCTCAGTGAAGGGTGCGTAGACTTCCGCATCGACGATATCCACGAACAGGCGGAGTTGTTCGAGGAGCGCAAGAGCCGGCTTCGGATTCTTGCCGCGTTTGGCGAAAATCGTAGGTAGATGCTCCCGCGCGTCAGCGAGCGCAAGGTCCGGGGCGAAGAACTCGATGCCTTCTCCGTGCATTTCCAGAATCTGCCGTACGCGTTTGCCCAAGACCGCGCGAACGAGAATGTTCGCGTCCAGAACGAGGGCTCTACGCGCCACGCTTCTTCTTCGCCCTCGAGCGCACGGCCTTGAACTCTTCGAGCATTTGATCCTCGGTGATGTGCATCGAGGCAATCAGCTGGTCGAGCTGGTGGGCCGCCTCGCGGAACGATTCGAGCTGAGCCTTGTTGGGGCGCGGCCGTGCCGGAATGAAATACCCGATGGTCTCGCCGTGCCGCAGGATGGCTACCGGTTTGCGAGATTCCAGATACGAGGCGAGCTTCTCTCGGAACTCTCGGATGCCAACCGTAATGGTTTCCATTAGTGTCTATTTGTGTACGCAGGTGTACATATGTTACCAGACACGCCTTGCGGAAGCCGTCTGGCCTCCGCGATAAGAACCACCTTGGCCGGCTCTTCGGCAAACCGCGTTTCCAAATACGCGCCGAGCGTCTCGAACGCTCGCTGCCGTTCGGCAAGCAGTTCTTGGCGCTGATACGTCCGAATCATGCGATTCGGCTCGATGTGGTTGAGGCACCGATCGATGACATCGGGTCGAACGCCCAACTCGCCCAGCAGCGTGGCAGCCGTTCGGCGCAAGTCGTGGGCGGTCCACGTCCCGCCTGCCAGTACGAGCGAACCATGCTTCGCACTGCGGCCGTGCACGATGCTCGAACGCTGGCGGTCGCGAATCTGCTTGCCGATCGCCTTCTGCTCGATCGGGCCGTCATCAGACCGATTCGGGATGATCCACGCGCAGGTGCGCACGGCGAGTAGCGCCTCGAATGCGAGGCGCGCGAATGCCGACAGATGGATAAGGTGACGCTGTCCGTTCTTGGCGTGCTCGGCCGGAATGACCCAGGTGCGCGCTTCGAGATCGACGTGTTCCCATCTCGCCCGCGACAGCTCGCCCACTCGGCATGCGCAAGCGAGCATGATCCGGATGGCGGATTCGACGCGGACACCGAGCGCGGCAGAAGGAAGTTGACGCGCGAGCTCGGTAAGCTCGCTCGGTGAAAGGGTTCGATCCCGCTGTTTTTCTTCGCCGCCGACATCTTTTTTCTTGATGCCGATGGTCGGGTCCGTGGCAACCAACTCGCGCACCAACGCAAACTGAAACATCTGACGCAGATGCGCGAGCAACATATTGGCGACGCGGCGGGCACCGCGTCGCACTACCCGATCGAGCAACTCGACGATGTCGCGGCGCTGGATCGACTCTGCCGGGCGTGCGCCGATCTCTCCGAAAACGTCGCGTTCGAACAGGCGACGGGCTTCCTTGCCGTGGTCCTTTCGATTGGTTTGGAGATACTGTTCGTCCCAGCGCTCGAACAGCCGTCGAACCGTCAGGCGCGACTGCGCGACCTGTTCGGCCGCGCGCCGGTCTTGTTTGTCGCGGTTTTTTTGCGCGGCCGGATCGAGACCATGGCCCACGCTCGCGCGCAGGTGGTCGCGTTGCAGCCGCGCCTCACCGAGCGAAACCGCGGGGTAGTTGCCGATGGTGTAGCGGCGCTCGCGCCCGGCGAACTCGTAGCGATAGTAGAACGTCATGGCACCGCCGTCGCGCGCGCGCCGAACGCGTAGCCAAAGACCGCCGCCATCGGCGCGGGTCTGCTCCTCATCACCGGGACGAAGCGCGCGCAGCGCTACGGCAGTCAGGCGATTCTCGCTGCGTCCTCCCACGATGCAATCCTTTCGCTTTGCGACCCCCCTGCATCGTTTTGCGACCCCTTTAGCTGCGCGATTCGGGTACGGTTTCGGGTACGGTCGATGCAAGCGATGGTAGCGGACGCGATTGGACGCCAAAACACGATGAGCCTTCCAAGCTCATGAATTGACGAAAGTTTTTTTTTGGATGTTGGACGGTGTAGGAAGTAGTTAGACGCTATAGCACCTGCATGGGGTGCAGGGGGTCGAGTGTTCGAATCACTTCGCCCCGACCAAAGAATCAAGCAGTTTCAGAACATGGCGGCCGCCACGAGCGGCCGAAGTTTTTTCTGGAACGGTCGAATCACACGTAGGCCGAGAGCCCACCGGGTGATCGCGGCCTTTCTGACCAAGCGAGCCGGCCTGAAACGCACCGCGGCCGACACCAGCGCGGTGACGCTCATTCAGCGCTTCGGCTCGGCGGCCAATCTGAATCTTCACCTGCATTGCCTGGTACTCGGCTGGCCTCACGGCTCCGCCTTCACGCCGGTGGCTTTGGCCATGCGCGCGTACTTTTCGGTTTCAGCACGCATGAAGGCCTGAAATTCCGCGGGTGCATTGCCAACCGGCTCCGCGCCTTGCTGGGCAAGGCGATCGCGGACGATGGGATCGCCAAGGGCCTTCATTGTGGCAGCGTGAAGCTTCGCGATGATGTCTTGGGAAACGCCAGCCGGTGCGAGGAAGCCGAACCAGACGCTGACGTCGATGTCCTTGTATGTCTCTCCGAGTTCCGCGAATGCCGGCACGTCCGGAAACAGTGAGGTGCGCTTGCCGGTCGTCACCGCTACGGCCTTCAACGTGCCCGCCTTCAGATGCGAGACGACCGGCGGCAGGCCAGTGATGGTCAGCGGCAGATGGCCGCTCACCACGTCCTGGACCGCGGGCGCAACGCCCTTGTAGGGGACATGTCGCATGTCGACTGCTGCGACCAACTTGATGTACTCGCCGACCAGATGCTGCGGACTGGCGATTCCGGGTGTCGAGTAATCCAGGTTGCCTGGCTTGGCTTTTAGCTCTGTAAGCAACTGCTGCGGTGTCGCGATGCCAGCGCTCGGGTGCGCGACGATGACGAGCGGCGCGATGGCTAGCAGCGAGATCGGCGCCAGATCTCTTTGGGGGTCGTAGGCCATCTTTGGGTAGATGGAGCCCGCAATCACGACCTCGGTCGGTGAACTGATGAGCAACGTGTACCCGTCGGGCGCAGCCTTCGCCACGGCCGCCGCGCCGATCGTGCCGCTGGCACCGGGTTTGTTCTCGACGATGAAGTGCTGGCCGAGGCTATCGCCGAGCCGTTCGCCCAGAACGCGCGCGAGGATGTCCGTGCCGCCGCCTGCTGGGAACGGAACTACTAAACGCACCGGCTTGGCCGGCCATGATTGGGCGTGGGTCGCGGTTGCGCCGAAGAAGATGACGAATAGCGAAGCAAGCAGCCGGGGCATGGCAAACCTCCTATGGTCAGTACGGCAATAGATCGTGATGACTTCGGGGAAAGTGCCTCATGAGGGCCGCCCCACACCGGCGGCTCCAGGGCGCAAGCTCAGGCCCTATCCGGGCCGATGGCCGACGATCGCATTAGCGCGCGCCTCGATCGAGACACGCCCACTCACTTCGAAATGCACCAGCTCGCGAACCCGAGACTTGAGTTCCGTCACGTCGGCTGCCGCCATTGTTGTGAGCATCGGCGCGAGATTGGGCGCCGCGATCGTTGTGGACCAATAGTCCTCGAAATCGTCGAACGTCCGTCGCGTGCTGACAACTCGCGCTTCGATCTGGGCGAAACCCGCTCGTGTCCACAGCGCCTTCAGTCCTTCAGGCGTCGAGGCTTCCGCTTTCGGGGCCCGAGGCGGGGTACACCCCATTTCTTTCATCTGGATGATGACGGCCTCGGACGGGGCGCCGCCGTTGACGACGTCCCACACATACGCGGCCGCGAGGCCGCCTGGCCGCACGACCCGAGCCATTTCGGCGACACCTCTGGCAGGGTCCGAAATGAAAAACACAACTAGCGCCATCACAGCCGCATCGAAGGTGTCATTGCGATAAGGCAATGCCATCCCGTCGCCTTGTCGAAATTGCGCGACAGGTGTCGTCAGCCGTTCTCGCGCGAAGGCCAGCTGACCTTCAGACGGGTCCACGCCTTCGATGCCCACTGGTGCGCAACGCTCGACCAGCAATTGTGTGAACGCACCATTGCCGCAACCGATATCGACCCATCGCAAATTCGGCGGCGGCGAGAGCCAGTCGATAAATGCATCACCAATCAGCGCGCTCCATTTGCCCATCATTCGTTCATACACGGCGCCATCATCGAATCTGATCATCGGTGCGGACATGAGTACCTCACTGCGTTTGGGCGGTCCAGGTCTGATCATCGACAGAATCGCCCGCGTCACCAAAGATCAGGCCGAGACCAGTGTGCTGTTCGAGCTAGACTTTGAACGAGCGAGATAAGACGCACAATTCGGAATGTGCTAAGTGTGCCTCAGGCAAAACTGAAGGCTGGTCCCTCACGATGTCCATAAGGTTCGACCTAACAGATCTGCGCTTGTTCGCGTACGTCGCCGAGGCTGGCAGCATCACGCATGGGGCCGCTCGCGCGAACATGACACTGGCGTCGGCGAGTGAACGTGTCCGTGCTATGGAAGAAGCGCTCGGCGCTCCTCTCTTGGAAAGGCAGCGCCGAGGGGTTCAGCTGACTTCAGCTGGACGAGTGCTGCTGCATCACGCGTGGATCGTGACGCAGCAGCTGGAGCAGATGCGCGGCGACTTGGACAAATTCGGCACGGGACTGAGGGGACATGTGCGCCTGTTGTCGAACATTGGCGCGATGGAATCTCTGCCGGCCCCCCTGGCAGCCTTTCTGTCTGACCACCCGAATATCGACGTGGACCTTGAACACCACGGGAGTGCCGAAATTATTCGATCGATCGACGCGGGCCGCGGCGATATCGGCATTGTCGGAGACACTCTAAGTCCGGGCACGGCGCTGGAGAGTTTTCCCTTCTCGGAGGTCCGCTTGGTTTTGGTGACGCCACGTCGGGATCCGTTCAGTCGGCATCGCAAAATTGCATTCCGCGAAGCTCTCGACCGAGAATTCATCGGCTTTGCAGCGGGCAGCCCCATGCAGGACTTGCTGAACTATCACGCCTTCCGCGCCGGGCGCCGATTCAAGCTGCGAATCCGCCTCAACGGGTCCGACTTGATGTGTCAGATGGTGGAAAAGGGCATCGGTCTCGCCGTCCTGCCCGAGACAGCAGCTCGACGATCGCAAGAATCAATGGATATCCGGGTCATTCCTCTTTCGGACGCTTGGGCT
>CADEDU010000139.1 GCA_902826155.1 uncultured beta proteobacterium | reverse complement strand
ATCGGAGAGGGAAAGTTCTCCCCGCAAAACTACCTTTTTCTACAAGCTCAACGTTTGAGCTGAGGGGCGCGCGGAGGTATGGCACTTGGCCCGCGAGGCGCAACATGTACCACAGCGCCGCGCGGGCCAAGTGCCATGCCGGAGCGCGTCCACTCGAGCGAAGGGTTAGGCCGCATTCTCACTCTGTAGGCTCGCAACGCTGCCCATGAAGAGCCGCAAGCGCTCCAACAGCATGCCGACCCCAGTGCACCTCGTGCATGAATGACCAATGCCACAAAGCCTCCTGGCTGCGGCCCTGCTCGCGCAATAGGCAGCCGGCCTTGATGTCTTTGTAGATGTCGAGGAGATCGTCGCCAAGGTCCCCCATCACGGGTTCTTCCGTGTTCAGAGGATTCGGATCAAACACCGTGCGGTAGAACAAGCCAGCGAACGGCTTGAAGTTCTTCTCAGCGGCAGCGAGCACACCAGGCGGAAGCTCTGGCAAGCCATCTTCGTTGTCCGGATCGACTTCGGGCAGGAGCAGAGCCGCCGCGTGCAGCCTCGCAAGCCAAACCGAGGCAGTGACCTCTGCCTTCGGCCCCAAAGCTTTGCCCTCGCTCCAGGCGCAGAAGCCAAGGGCCAGTTCTTCAAAGGCTTGAATCGATGACGCGGCGGTTGCCATGCGGCCTAACGCAGAGCTAAGCGGACAGCCGCGCACGGCACGGTGCCACTGCACTGAATGAGATGTGAACTGCGCGAACGCTGAACGGAGCCACGCTCGCGGCTGGTCCGCTTGAGCGACGTGTTGTGCGGCTGTGTGGGCACAGCTTGGTCGTAAAGGGGTACCTTGCTCGCCGGCTCGCGTGGGCCAGCACCGCTCGGAATCGCCTCGCCGCCAAGCGCGGCCCCCGACGACTGCAAGAAGCCCTCGGCATTTGTGCTGCGCAACCCCGGCCGCGACAACGGACCTGGATACCGCCCGATGTGTGCCGCGCGGCCCGCATATACAAGACGCCCCCGGCCGCGCTCTGTGCACCGCGACCAACGCCCCAGCGAGCCACGCACGACGTGGGCCCTCGATGCCTTCGCAATGTATGGCGATTCCACACATACCTCCCTCGGTACAGAAGGGATCGGACCGTTGCGACTTGCCGTTGCATGCAAGGCGCGTGACGCACAACGTTTGAGCTCACCTGCTGGTGGAAGCGGGCGAAGCCCGCTGGAGCCAGTCAGGTGCAGCGAAGGGTTGGGCGCCACTGCTTCGAGTGACTCGGGTTTCTCTTCTCGTGGACAAGGCGACTCAGAGCGAACCGGAAGCTCAGACAAGAGTGGATACATGGAACACCTCACTTGGCCTTTGCCTTCGGCTTTATGGTGGTCACCTTGTAGACGGCGCCGGATTGGTCGTAGGTCGTCCATTCCCCAGCTTGTTCTCCACGTTCGAAGAATCGAGAGCGCATGCGAACACCATTCTTGCGGAACCACTCCCAGAAGCCAGTAGGAAGCCCATCGAGTGCTTGACCCTTGACCCAAAGACTTCCATCTTTGTGATGCTGGATGTGCGCTTCAAGTTTGGTGCTGACTTTTGGCATGCCGATTCCGACTTGGTTTGCTTGATCGATTGTGATGTGTACTGTGCGACAACTGCAACCCGCTCGGCGCTGCCTCTCAGGCTCAAGGTGACGCCCAACGTTGGAGTTCACCCGCGGGCGACAGACGGCGAAGCCGGCTGGCGAGCGTCGGGTGCAACGACGGGTTAGGCCGCATGCTTGGCGCGTTGCGTATGGTCAGTGAACCTGCAAGCCAAGAGTGCCCCGAAGACGCACGCCAGCGCTGGCATGTAGAAGGCCGACCACGACAGAACCCAGAGCCATGCGGGCGCGTGAGAGTACCTTACAAAAGGCAAGTCCGGTTCGACGACGAACGCAATTACTGAGAAGGCCACACCCAAGTGGACAGCGAGCGTAGCGGCGAATCTTCTCTGCTTAAAGAGCAAGCCAAACGCCGCACCAAGTAGGGCAAAGAGCACCACATAGACGATCAGTTCCCAAAGTTCCAACGCCGCGTAGCCCTGCGGCCACCAAGCGCCGCGCTCCAGATGGGCGAGGTGTTGCCTTCTTGCTGCGTTGAGCAATGCATTGCTCGCTTGGTCCGCCAGCAGCAGTGCGAGGAAGAAGGCGACGAGCGCGTGTAGTGCTTGTTTCATGCGGCCTAACGTTTGAGCTCACCTGCGGGCGACAGGCGGCGCAGCCGGCTGGCGAAAGTCAGGTGCAGCGAAGGGTTAGCCCTCAGCGATGACGTAGCCATGATGTTTTAGAACAGCAGTACAGAGCGCGAGAAATTCTTGCAGTGTGAGATCGTGTTTGGCGTCATTCGTGCGCCACGATGAGATTACGAAGTCGGGCTCACCCAGGCCGTCACCAACGTGATCGAGCGTTGGAAGAGCTGCAAGCTCCTTCTTGTACGACCGTCCGAGTTGCTTAGACTTCTCGTTGTCGTACTGGCTGATCAGTGACCAGTCCAGATTCTCCCCGGTGTATGCATCGCGACCGCCGCTTGCGACCACAGCTTTGTGAATCGCCTGCTTGTACGTGGAAATCGTGGCGTTTGGATTGCCGCGCCTCCGATCGCTCTTAACGTGGGCCTCTGCCTTGCGCTGAAGCCAGCGCGAGTACACAGCGGGGGCCACCCGACCGGCGAGGCATTGAGGGAAGACGTAGTTCATACCTCTGAGGGCTAACTCAAAGTTCAGCCGCCGGAGCAAGCGGGCGAAAGCCCGCTTGCGGAGGTCGGCTGCAACGACGGGTTAGCGAGCATTGGCCCTAAATACCCGCAGAAGCGTCCAAGCAACCCAGCCAACAGGCAGACCATACGCCACCGCAATTGGATAGTGCTGCGGATTCGCCCAACCGACAAGCTGAGTAACAAGAACGAGCAACGGAAGAAGCGCAAGCAATGACGCCGCAATTCGACGCGGCACCTGCTTTCCGGAATACGGCGCATCCGCCACGCTAAAGCTCAGCGCCGCAACTGGACTACATAATGCAAATGTAAAAAGCGCCACAACAAGAGCCTCGGCGACAGGGATAACAACCGAGTCTTCGATTCCGTAAACACCGGACGCACCATTTGCCGCAACCACGTACGCAACGGTGAGCACGGGCGCGAGAAAAACAACCAAAGAGACCGCCGCCAAAATGTAGAGCCGCGAAGACTCGGACGTCGAAAGGCGGAACTGGTTCACGAATGCTCGCTAACTAGAAGTCTGTTGCCTAAACGACGGGGTGTGGGGCGTCGTTTGTGACGGGATTGGGTGCGTCATAAGTGACGGGGTGTATTGCGTCGGTTTAGTGTAAGGATGTACAGTGGTCCTGAGGGGGCTTGCTCGGGACGGCAGGTGCTTTCGACTGGTTCTGTCGAATTCCAGTCGGATTCCATTTGTTTACTCGGCTGATGCTTCCCGACTTTACTCAGGCCTCTCAGGGCCGACAAGGGTGGACTCACCGGGGGTAGGCATATGACGCAGCGCAGCGACACCGCGGCCGGGCTGCTCGAGCGGTTGCGTGATCGCATCCGGTTCAAGCACTACAGCATTCGCACCGAAGACTCCTATGTCGACTGGGTGCGGCGGTTCGTCTGGTTTCATGGCGGGCGCGACCCGGCCGGGCTGGGGGCCGATGCGGTGGAGGCGTTCCTCACGCATTTGGCGGTCGAGGGGCGCGTGGCGGCCTCCACGCAAAACCAAGCCAAGAGCGCGATCCTGTTTCTCTATCGCGAGGTGCTGGGCGTGGAGTTGCCCTGGCTCGACGGCGTCGAGTCGGCCAAGGGCGGCAAGCGCCTGCCGGTGGTGCTCACGCGCGACGAGGTGCAGCGCCTGCTCGCCCCGCTCGAGGGCACGACCGGGCTGGTGCTGCGGCTGCTCTACGGCACCGGCATGCGGATCATGGAGTGCGTGCGGCTGCGGGTGAAAGATGTCGGGTTCGCGCGGCGCGAGATCCTGATCCGCGAGGGCAAGGGTTTCCGCGACCGGGTGACGATGCTGCCCGCGAGCCTGGCCTCGCCGTTGCACGCGCACATCGAACGCGTGCGGGCGCTGCATGCGGCCGAGCTGCGCGCCGGGCGCGGGCATGTGTATCTGCCGTTCGCGCTCGCTCGCAAGTACCCGAATGCCGAGCGCGAGTGGGCGTGGCAGTACGTGTTTCCGTCGGCGCAGCTCTCCACCGATCCGCGCAGCGGTGCGGTACGCCGGCATCACGCGAGCGAGCAGTCGATCCAGCGCGCCATGCGGCAGGCGTTGCGCATCGCCGGCATCCACAAGCCGGCCACGCCGCATACGTTGCGCCACAGCTTCGCCACGCATCTGCTCGAGGCGGGTTACGACATCCGCACGGTGCAGGAGCTGCTCGGCCACAAAGACGTCTCGACGACGATGATCTACACCCACGTGCTCAATCGCGGCGGGCGCGGCGTGAACAGCCCGATCGATCAGATGGTGGCGCTGCCTGGGGTCGCGCTGGCTGGAGTGGTGCCGCACCATGAATCGTTCGATGCCGATGACGACGAGGCACCGCACCCGCAAGGTCCGCGCGTGGCCATGGCGCGGGCACGTTATCTGGTGACTCGCCCGGCCGCCGACTCGGGCTAAGCTACGCGCGCGGTGTTTGCTCGCGTGCTCCGCGAGCAGTTTCCAATGCTTGTGTCGAGGGTTTGCCTTCGATGGTTCGCCGTCGATGGATCGATCGAGGAGAAATGTCCATGGCCAGCGATAACGTTCTCACCGAAGACAACCTGATCGAAAAGGTCACCGGCAATCGGCTGCCCCACTACGAGCCGTACGGCTGGCATCACTGGCCCGAGCATCCGTGGTTCGCATATCAATTCCGACGCGGGCTGGGCGAAACACAGGAAGGCGGCGGCTCGGTGAGCGAGGTGTTCCTGATCGCCTCGCGCATCGTCCCCGGCGACACGGAAAGCTGGCACAAGGAGTGGAACGTCGTGGCCGAGCGCAACTGGTCGCGCGGTCTCGACGAAGAACGCGCCGGACATGTCCGCACCGCGATGAACTGCTGGCTGCGCGCCGCCGACTACTTTCGGCAGGCCGAGTTCTTTCTCGCGCCCGACGATCCGCGCCGGTTGGTCACGTTCGAGAAGATGGAGGCGTGCAGCAAGAAGTTCATCGCCCACCTGAATCCGCCGGGCGAAGTGGTCGACATTCCGTTCGAGCACAACGTGCCGATCTGCGGCTACTTCGTGCGGGCGCCGTATCCGGTTGCACGCCAGCCGGTGCTCATCTGCATGGGCGGGCTCGACTCGATCAAGGACGAAATGTGGTTCATGCAGGCGCACGCGGCACTTCAGCGCGGCATTGCGGTGCTCATGATCGACGGGCCGGGCCAGGGCGGCACGCTGCGCCGGCACAAGGTGCCCAACCGTCCCGACTACGAGGTGCCGATCGGTCGCTGCATCGATTGGCTGCTCAAGCGCGGCGATGTCGATGCGAGCCGCATCGCGGTGTGCGGCTCCAGTCTCGGCGGCTACTACGCCGCGCGTGCCGGCTCGAAGGAACACAGGCTCGCGGCCTGCATCTCGCACGGCGCGATCTGGGACATCTACGATCTCTGGAAGAACGCCGACGAATCGCACGGCCTGGCCGAGCACATCAAGTGGGTGTTCGGCGAGCCGACCATGGTGGCCGCCAAGGAGCGGGCGAAACAGTTCACGCTGAATGGCGTGCTCGACGACATGCGCTGCCCCTATCTCATCGTCCACGGCGGCTACGACGTGCTCGGCATGTCGCACGCGACCAAGGTCTACGAGTACGCCAAGGCCAGGGGCAAGAACGTGACGCTGCGCTTCGTCACGCCCGATGAAACCGGCGCCGAGCACTGCCAGCACGACAACCCCACCATCGGCCAGGAGCTGATGGCCGACTGGCTCGCCGACATCTTCAAGATCGATCAGCGCGCACTGCTCAAGACGTCGATGAATCCGCTGATCTGATCAGGCGGGGCACGGCGCCGGTGGCCGGCACGCAATGAAAAAGGGCCCGGCTACGGGCCCTTTCGATGTTTTTCGTTGGTGGAGTGGAGGAGGATCGAACTCCCGACCTTCGCATTGCGAACGCGACGCTCTCCCAGCTGAGCTACCACCCCACGCGGAGGCGGGATTGTAGCCACATTGCGTGCGGCGCACAATTGCAGAACGGCGCTCGGCCAGTGCGTTCCGCAGTTCGCCGCCTTCAGCGCGCCCTCCGCGTTTTTCTGAACCGATTCGATGCCATTTGAAACGTAGCGCGGCGCGCCAACTGCGGGTGCGGGTGTCATCCGGCCGCGCGGCTCGCGCGTACATGCACTCGTTCGCCCCGCCCGTGGGCATTTGACGGAAGGAACCTCCATGCATCGACGCAATATGCTGCGCGGCGCGGTTGCGCTGAGCGCCCTGGTTGTCTCCCTGGCCTCGTCGTGGTCGCACGCGCAGGGCATATCGGCCCCGCAGTACAAGGCCGGCGACTCGTGGACCTATCGCGAGACCGACAATTTCACCCGACTCGATCGCGGCACCATCGTCAGCGAGGTCACCGGTGCGAGCGAGTTGGTGCAACTGGCCACGCGCGCGAACGACGGTCGCGTGCTCGGCACCACCGCGCTCGACAACGCCGGCGCGCTCAAGGCCGGTGCCATCAACGCGCGTGCGGCAGGCGAGCTGAATCCGTCGCTGGCGCTGCGCCCGTTCCCGCTCACCGAAGGCAAGCGCTGGACGCAGGTCGTGAATCGCATGGATCCGGCAACTCAGTCCAATCGCAGCGTGCGCGTCTCCGGACGCGTAGTCGGTTGGGAAACCGTGCGCGTGCCCGCCGGCGAGTTCAAGGCGCTGCGCATCGAGCGTGAAATGAACCTGGGCGATGCCGATGCGTTTCGCGGTGAATCGCTCCGCCACGAGACCGAGTGGTATGTGCCCGAGCTGGGTGCAGCGGTGAAGCTCACGGTGCGCGAGCACTATCGCGAAGGTGCCGGCGCGGTGATCGGGGCGTTCCTGCAGCAGGATTGGTACACGCGCGAGCTGGTCTCCTACAAGCGCGGCTGAACTTCGTTACGTCCGCCGCCAGCGCGCCATGCGTTGCGCGATGGCCAGCCACCCGCGCTGCTGGGTGCGGGTGCGCGCCACCTGCGCACGCTTGCGCGCGTAGCTCGCGGCGGCGAGCATCAGCCCGTCGCGATCGATGCTCACGAGCGCGCTGCGCTCCGCGTCGCTCAAGGCGATTGGTGCGATCGCGTCGGCCGGGTTCTGCAGAAACCGCTCGCGAAATTCGTCATCGGTGTACAGCTGCGCGAGCGTCATCTCCAGGGTTGCAGTGCTCATCAGGCGGCTTGCCTCCAGGTAGAGGGTTCGTGTCGGGCACGACGGCCACGCGCGAGCGCCTCACGCGCCGCCCGCAGTTGCGCCATCAATGCGTCGATGCGCGGATAGTCGCCATCGCGCTCCAGCATCACGGTGAGTGGTTGCGGCACGCGCTCGGCCAGTAGCGTGAGTAGATCGAACAGCGGCGCGGGCGGATCGTGCAGATGGTCGTCGAGCAATCGTCTCTTGCCGCTCGGTGCCTGCACCCATACGCCGCCCGAAATGTGCACGGTGCGCACCCGCTCAAGCGGCATCGCCAGCAGATCGCTCGCCGGATCGCGCCCAAAGTTGCACGCGTTGGCATAGAGGTTGTGCAAGTCGAGCAGCAGCGGCACGTCGCTCGCATCGAGGATCGCGCGGGTCCATTCGGGTTCGGTGAGCGCGCTGCCGGGCGGGTCGATGAGCGTGGCGATGTTCTCCAGCTGCGGTCGCGCGCCGATCACCGCGACCGCACGCTCGATGTTGGCGAGCGCGCCAGCCACGTTCTCGATGGTGCGCGGCGGTGCCGCGAGGTGGCCGATCTCGATGCCGCCGGCGCGCACGAACGCGAGATGCTCGGTCCACGCTTCGGGTTCGATCGCCGCCACCAGACGCGCCATATTGTCCAACCGCGGATCCAGTCGCGCGCCGTCGATCGCGTGCGCCGAGGCCAGCCCCATGCCGACGCCGTGGAGGAACATCGGCACGTCGCGCGCCAGCGATCGCAGTGCCGAACGCTCACGCCGCGATGCACGAAAGTAGTTGTCGGCGATCACCTCGATCGCATCGAGCTCGCCCAGGCGCAGATACAGGCTCGCCGCAAGTTCGGGGCGCCAGCCGATGCCGACGCGATCGTTCGCGCTCATCCGCATCCTCCGCCGCACCCTCCACCGCCGCCGCAGCCACCTCCATCACTGGAGCTCGACCCGCATCCACCGCTGCCGCAACTACTGCCGCCATCGCTCTTGGGTTTCATCCGGTCGGCCATCGGCTGCAGCCGTGTCGGCACGGCACTCATGCCGAACACCCCGGCGAGCAGTGCAAGCTCGTTGGTCTGGCCGCCACCGCGCAAGTCGTTGGCGCGGTTCTTGAGCCGCTTGAACAGTACCTTCAACTGGCTGAGTTTCTGCTTGCCCAGGGTGGTGATGCGTTTGGCGTACGCGCGCCCCAGGAACAGCAGCGTAAAGATCGTGAGCCCGACCAGAAAAACGTAGGGCGGCCCCGACCAGAGCACCCGCGTGACCGGAACACCGAGCGCCAGGATCATCGCGGTGAGCATGATCGGCGCGCGCGCGCTGCCCGAGAAGTTGCCCGGCTCGTGCATGAGCGCCTGATTCACCAGCTCGCCGCGGATGCCCTCGAGTGCGCTCTTCACGCGCGCGTCCTTCGCCACCTCGTCGACGTCGAGCTCGCGCGACTGGTTGAAGTGGCGCAGCGTGGTCTGCTCGATCGGCCGGCGCGCGAAGTTCGCCGCATCGGGTTGCGCGCGCAGGCGCTGGCCGTCGTCGATCAACAGACCGCGGTCGGCCAGCGACAGGATCGCCACGCGCACCGCCTCGTGGGGCCCGCCGCGCAGATACGCGATCGCGTACGGATCGTTCAGCGAAGGCAGCGTGCCGGACCATGAGCGCTCGCGCAGCCAGTAGCCGATGCGCGCGGCGATCACCAGGGCCAGGCTGAACGCGATATAGAACAGCAGGAACTGCGATCCGGTCAGGTTGAAGGGAAAGAACTTCACCATGCGCCTACACCCGCACCTGCGCTGCCCGCTCGCGCAGCGCCACCGCCAGATCGATGATCCGCATCAGCAGCTTCGCGCCCACGCCGGGCGGCAGCTTCGCATCCTCGCGGGCATCGGACAGGCCGCCTAACACGTCGGTCCACGGGCCACCGGGCAGGTTCGCAGCGAGCGCGGCGAGCGCTTCCTTCGGATGTTCGGCCGGCTTACCTTCGAGCGCGGCGATCGCGGCAGCCGCGGCACGCAACGGCGCGGCGGCCTCGGCGATCACGCGCGCGAGCTGCTCTTCGCGCAGCGACACCAGCACGTAGGTGGCGCGCAGCCGGATGCTGGTATCGAGCAGGTCCTGACGCAGCCGCTCGACGATGCGCTGGCGCGCGATGGTCACGCCGCGGAACGGATCGTCACCCACCAGCACCGCGCGCCGGTTGAGGATGTCCTGGAACTTCACCGCGAACGCCTCGGCGGCAGCCGGCAGCTCCTGCTCCAGCACGAACATCGCGTGCAGCTGGATGGCCGCCAGCGCGGTGCGCGCCGCTTCTCGCACGCGATCGACATTGGCCTGCTCGAACCGCCGCAGCACGACCAGCACGTTCACATCCGAGGTCGCGCGCAGCCGACCTTCCGCGGCCGAGCCGAACAGCACGATCGCACTCAGCGCGTCGCCGAAGCCCTCGATGTTCGCGCGACAGAACTCTTCGAGGCCGAGCGCGACTTCCGCGGGCAAATGACTAGGGAGCGCGGCTCGATCGAACGCGCGCGCGGCAGGGACAGGGGGCATGCTCGGCTCCGGGCGTCGTCGGGTCGCGACGCCGCGGCGATTCTATGGGCGGGATCCACCCATCCCCCCGCCCGAGCGTTCAGCGGGAAGCGGCAAAGTGCACGGATCAGCGCATGCGAGCCGGCGCGATCACGCTGGCGGCGAGTCCGACAGTGCTTCGTCGGCAGGCTGCGCGTCGTCGGCCCCAGCTTCTCGCCCTGCTCCCTTCGACTTGTTGGTCTTGCCGGGCTTGTCGGCGTGCGCGGCGGCGGCACGATTGAGCCTGTCCCACACGGCGGCCCAGCCAGGCGTCTTCGGTGGCGCCTCGGCAATGATGATGTCGGCACCCATCGCGTCGAACTCGCGCAGCGCGGCATACAGCGCCTGTTGGTACTCGCCTGGCACCACCGGCACTACGCGCTGATTGGTCTGAGCAAGCCGCGGCACCGACACCTCGAACGCGAACACGGTGACGCGCCTGCCCTTGTGCGCGCCCATCATCTCGAGGATCTCGATGCGGTTGGCGATCTTCAACTGCGCGCGTGGTGCGTAGTGCGCAGGCAGGCTGCCCGAGACGCGCGGCGCCGGCTTGCCATCGACGGCCTCACCGCTTTCGCTGGCCGTGCTCGCAGCGTCATCGAACGTGATTCCAAGCGCCTGTTCGATCGCCGCCGCCGACACACCGCCTGGACGCAGGATGCGCGGCGTGGGCACGGTGCAATCCACGATGGTGGACTCGATGCCCACGGTGGCCGGACCCGCATCGAGGATCAGCGGCACCGCGAGCTGAAAATCGGCGAACACGTGCATCGCCTGCGTCGGGCTCACGCGGCCGAACTTGTTCGCCGAGGGCGCCGCCACACCGCCTTCGAATGCGCGCAGCAGTTGTTGCGCCACCGGATGAGACGGCACGCGCAAGGCGATCGTGTCTTGTCCGCCGGTCACTGCATCGGACACACCCTCTGCGCGCTTGAGCACCAGGGTGAGCGGCCCGGGCCAGAATCTTCGCGCGAGCGTGCGGGCATTGGCCGGGATCTCGCGCGCCCAACGATCGAGCTGCGATGCATCGGCGATGTGAACGATCAGCGGGTGCGACGCCGGCCGCCCCTTGAGCGCGAACACCTTCGCCACTGCTTCTGCGCTCGAAGCGTCGGCGCCGAGTCCATACACCGTCTCGGTCGGGAACGCGACGAGCTCGCCGCGACGCAGCAGCTCGACCGCCTCGGCGATGGTCTCGTCGTTCGCCTCTTTGACATTGTTAGGTGGAACCACCGGCGCCGCCGGTGGCGGCGTCCACTTACCGCGCATGCCTGCCTTGCCGGATTTGCTACCTGGTGTCGCCGCAGCAGGCGTCGAGGGTGTCGCCGCGGTAGGCGTCGAGGGTGTCGCCGCGGCCGGCGTCGAGGGTGTCGCCGCAGCAGGCATCGCGGCGGCCGGGGCCGGTGTCACCTCGGTTGTTGCGGCCGCTGGTGGAGCGGCCTCGCCAGGCTGTTCGGTAGGCGGTGAAGCGGGCGTGCGCGAATCGTCTTGCATCGAATGAAAGTCCAGGAGAGCTAGAAACGAAGATCGGTA
>CADEDU010000138.1:9037-11516 GCA_902826155.1 uncultured beta proteobacterium | reverse complement strand
TGCCATGAGCACTTATCCTGCCGAACTGCATGACCACGTCGAAGAAGCGGAAGATCCCACGCGCGGCTCCTCGCCGGTGCCCGATCAGTGGATCCCCTGGGTGGTGATGGCCATGGCGGCCGCCTTGATCGTGATGGGCTTTCTGATCCTGAAGAGCTTCGCGCCCTGACGGCGCGACAGGCGGCGTCACGCACGCCGCCTCGTTTGCTGCGCCCGCACAATCCGGGCAAGCTACGCCCCTTTCCCGTTCGGGGCTGCTTTCATGACTCAGCATTCACCTCGCACCGAGGACCGCACCGTCCTCGACACCGCGCCGCTCGGCTTTCAGTGGCCGTGCGTCGATCCGTTCCTGTTCTGCGTGCATCACCTCGATCTGTATCCGGCGGGCAACGCGCAGATGGGGCCGGCCGGATCACTGGCCGGCCGCAACATCGGCCAGGACTTCGAGCCGAAGGACGGTTGGCGCATGTATCACGGCCAGACGATTCCCGGCTTTCCGCAGCACCCGCATCGCGGCTTCGAGACCGTGACGATCGTGCGGCGCGGCTACATCGATCATTCCGATTCGCTCGGCGCGGCGGCGCGATTCGGTGAGGGCGACGTGCAGTGGCTCACCGCCGGCGAAGGCATCGTGCACGCCGAGATGTTTCCGCTGCGCGAGCGCAATGGCCCCAACACGCTCGAGTTGTTCCAGATCTGGCTCAATCTGCCCGCGGCCGACAAGATGGCCAAGCCGCACTTCAAGATGCTGTGGAACGAGCGGGTGCCGCGCGTGACCGTGCGCGACGAAGCCGATCGTGCGACCGAACTGTCGCTCTACGCCGGCCAGTATCGCGACCAATCGGGCGAACACCGTCCACCGGCACCACCACCTGCCTCATGGGCCTCGCGCGCCGACGCCGACGTGGCGATCTGGACACTGCGCCTGGCGCCGCATGCGCGCTTCGTGTTGCCGCGCGCCGCGCAGCCCGAGACGGTGCGTGCGCTCTACTTCTTCGTCGGCGACTCACTGCGTGTGGATGCGCACCAGCAGACCTCGCACGCGTGCATGCTGGTACGCCCCGACCGTGACGTGACGCTCGAAGCCGGCGCACAGCCGTGCGAACTGCTGCTGTTACAGGGCCGGCCGATCGCCGAGCCGGTCGCGCAACACGGTCCGTTCGTGATGAACACGCGCGCCGAGATCGTGCAGGCCTTCAACGATTACAGCCGCACCCGCTTCGGTGGCTGGCCGTGGCCCGCCGACGGTCCGGTCCATGCGCGCGAGGACGGCCGCTTCGCGCGGCACGTCGACGGGACGATCGAGCGGATATAGCGGTTGTAGCGAGACGCAGCCGAAGACGAGCGCGGCGCGCGCATCGCGCTCGTTTCAGAACCGTCGGTCAGGCCTTCGCCGCCGCAGCTGCGCGATTTTTCGCCAGCCACTGGTCGACCAGCGCGACGATGCGATCGAGCGCGGGGTTCTTCTTGCCTTGCTCCGCGGCGATGATCTGCACCAGCCGGTCGACACGCTCGATGTTCGGTGCGCCGGCAGCGAGCGCCCGGGCCGCCGATGACGGGCTGCCGAGCAGTTGCGCCGCCTCGGCATATTTTTCGAAGGGCACGAGATCAGCCGGCGCCGCGCCAAGCGAGCAGCACAGATCGAACACCCAGTCGTACATGGCGCGCGTCTCGGCGATGTTGGTGTGCACCGCCTCCTTGATCGAGCGCATGCCCTCTTCGCCGACGCAGCGGTAGTTGCCGGCGAGCAGCATGCACCACTTGGCCAGCGGCACGAACACCGACTCGTGCACGCGCAGCTTCACCGGCAGTTCGATCTTCTTGCCGCCGTCGTCGAAGCGCGCGGCCTCCACGTCGGCTTCGAGCCGGCGCAGGATCGCGGTGTGCGCGTCGGACTCGAATCGCGCCGAGCGAAAGTTGGTCGGCAAGCGGACTTGCAGCACGTTGATCTTCTCCTCGGGCGGACGGAACGCCTGCGGATCAGGGCTGCACAGCGTCATCAGCTTGGGATCGAAAGCGTCCCACACCGTCGCGTCGGTGTAGGCGGCGCGCACCGCCGCCTGTGGCACCTTGGCGATGCGTCCGAGGTACGTGAGGGGCGGCATATTCATGATCGACATGCACGGCACCTTGGCGGCTGCGACTTTCGCGGTGAGCTCGCGCACGCCGGGCGATCGATACTGCGGCTCCTGCATCGCCAGCACCACGAGCTGATAGTCGGCTGGATTCACCGCTTCAGGCCCTACCGCCGAGAGCGAGCCGGGCAGCTTGCGCGAGTCGATCTCCACCAGACCGTCGCGGCCTTTCACCGGCATGCGGATGCGAGCCCCCTCGCCGTTGATGAGCGCAACCTCCGCAGGCAGGCACACCAGCTTCACGTTGTGGCCGCCGGCGGCCAGTTTGGTACCGAGCAGCGAGCCGTACGAGGCACCAAGAATGAGGACGTTGACCTTCTCGGCCATGGTTTGTCTCCGGTTGT
>CADEDU010000138.1:0-8937 GCA_902826155.1 uncultured beta proteobacterium | reverse complement strand
GTCGAGTAGCTCCACGGCGAACACAGCAGCGGCACGTGGTAGTGCGCGTCCTTGTCGGCGATGCCGAAGCGCAGCGGCACGCGATCGAGAAACGGCACGTTCGGCAGCGTCACGCCGCGGCGGCGAAAATAGTCGGCCACGTGGAAGGTGAATTCGAACTCGCCCGCGCGCATCTCCTCCGCACTCATCAGCGGTGCGTCGGTGCGACCCTCCGCGTTGGTGTGGACCGTCTTCACGAGGCGCCAGGCGTCGCCCTCGCGCACGGCGAAATCCACGCGCATCGCCCCAGCGGGCTGGCCGTGCGCGGTATCCAATACATGCAGTGTGAGTCTGCCGGGCATCGCGTCTTCCTTTGAATGCGAGCTTTCTAGTAGGCTCGGAATGCGGCGAATGCTAGCCGGTTTCGCCGCCGCGATCGATGCATGACGCCGGCACGCGCAAGGGCCGTGCATGGTGTTCGCGCCTTGAAATTCTCAACGCCGGCCGTCTTCATCGGAGTCGATCACCCATGCAGCCGTCGCCACCGGCGCCCGACATCGATCAGCTCGCCGCGAGCGTGCCGGCACGCTTCGCGCATGTCGGCGAACGCCGCTTCTCCTACCGTGAAGCCGGCGCGGGCACCGCGCTGGTGCTGCTGCATGGCATCGGGTCGAGCAGCGCCTCCTGGATTCCGTTCATGCACCAGCTCGCCGACGCATTCCGGATCGTGGCCTGGGATGCGCCCGGCTATGCCGATTCGACGGCCCTCGCCGCCGCCAGCCCGGTCGCTGCCGACTACGCCGATGCGCTCAGCACCATGCTCGATGCGCTGTCGATCGAACGCATGGTCCTGGTGGGTCACTCGCTCGGCGCGCTGATGGCGGCGAACTTCGCTGCACGCAATCCCGATCGGGTGACGGCGCTGCTGCTTGCCGATCCGGCCAGCGGCTATGGCCTGGCCGACGAAGCAACGCGCAACGAGCGGCTGCAAAGCCGCCTGAAACTGATGAGCGAACTCGGACCGCAAGGCATGGCAACGCAGCGCGCGGGCCAACTGTTGGGGCCGAACGCATCGCCCGCATCGCTCGCATTGGTGCAGTGGAGCATGAGCCGGCTCCGGCCCGACGGCCACGAGCAAGCGGCGCGCATGCTCGCAGCAGGGCGCCTGGTGGAAGACGTCGCGCGTTATGCGGGCCGCACGCTGGTCGTCTGCGGCAGCGCTGACAAGATCACGCCGGAGGAAGGCTGTCGCAAAGTGGCGCAGGCCTGCCGCAGCGGGCAGTACCAAAGTCTTCCCGAGCTGGGCCACGCGTGCTACGTCGAAGCCCCTGAGGTTGTGGCCGCGGTCGTGCGCGAGTTCGCGCTCGGGTCGCGCTGACCGGTCCGACACTACGAAATTACGATCGAGCGATAGCATCGCGCAACGACGCATCACGGCGTGTACGCTCAGCGACGCTTCGAAGTCCATTCTCCAACTTGCCCCACCCTTCACCCTTCAACTTTCACCCTTCGGACTCCCCAATGGCTCGACATCTCAAGATCGCCGCCGCCCAGCTCGGCCCCCTGCATCGCGCCGATTCACGCGTGGCCGCCACCCAGCGACTGATCGCATTGCTGCGCGAAGCGCACGGCATGGGCGCGCGCTTCGTCGTGTTTCCCGAACTCGCGTTCACCACGTTTTTCCCGCGCTGGTGGATGGAAGACCAGGCCGAGGTCGATCGCCGCTACTTCGAGCCCTCGTTTCCGTCGGCCGAGACGCAGCCGCTGCTCGACGAGGCGAAAAAGCTCGGCGTCGGCTTCTACATCGGCTACGCCGAGCTCACGCAGGAGGAAGGCCGCGTGCGGCGCTTCAACACCGCGGTGCTGGTGGGCCCGGACGGTTCGGTTGTCGGCAAGTACCGCAAGATCCATCTGCCCGGCCATGCCGATCGCAAGCCACAGGCCGCGTTCCAGCACCTGGAGAAGAAGTACTTCGAAGTCGGCAACCTCGGCTTTCGCGTGTGGCGCTATATGGACGCGATCACCGGCATGCTGATCTGCAACGACCGGCGCTGGCCCGAAGCGTTCCGCGTGCTAGCGCTGCAAGGCGCAGAGATCGTCGCGCTCGGTTTCAACACGCCCAGTGAAAACCTGCACTATCCCGAACCGCCGGCGCTGCGCGTGCACCATCACCTGATCATGGCGCAGTCGATGGCGTTCCAGAATGCGACCTGGCTGGTCGAGACGGCCAAGGCCGGCGTGGAAGACGGCTTCCGCATGTTCGGCCACTCGGTGATCGTCGCCCCCACCGGCGAGATCGCTGCGAAGTCGCAGACCGAGGACGACGAAGTGATCTGCGTCAACTGCGATATCGACCTGGCCGCCAACCTCAAGCGCACCATGTTCAACTTCGCCGCGCACCGCCGCCCCGAGCACTATCGGATCATCGTCGATCGCGTCGGCGCAGAGGTCACACCGGCGAACGGGTAGCGGCTACAACAACTCCCCACCCGTGGCATGAATCAGCTCGCCGGTGATCCAGCCGGCGGCCGGAGACGCCAGAAACGCAACGGCTGAGGCGATGTCTTCGACCTTGCCGATCCGCCCGAGCACCGTGTTTTCCTTGGTGCGCTCGATCACCGGGTTGCCCTTGATGTGAGCCACCATGTCGGTGTCGGTCAGCCCCGGCGCGAGCGCGTTCACGGTGATCTTGCGCTCGCCGAGTTGCTGCGCCATCGCCAGGCTCAAGTAGTTGAGCGCGGCCTTGGCGCAGGTGTACGTGACGGTCGCCGGGTTGGCGCGTCGCGTCGTGCCCGAGGTGATGTTGATCACACGTCCGCCGTCGCGCAGCCGCGAAAGCGCCGTCTGCGTCACGAAGAACGGTCCTTTGAAATTGACCGTGAGCTGCTTGTCGAAATCGGCCTCGGTGTAGTCCTGCAACATCCCGGGGATCAGCACGCCGGCGTTGTTCACCAGAATGTCCAGAGCGTTCGACCCGGTACGTGCCCGCAGTTGCTCGTCGAGCATGGCGAACATCGCGCGGATCGATGACACCGAGCCGATATCGCCTTGAACCGCGAACGCCTTCCCGCCGCCTGCTTCGATTTCCTTCACCGTCGCGTCCGCCGCCGCGCGGTTGCTCGCGTAGTTCACGGCAACGAGCGCTCCGTCAGCGGCGAGTCGTAACGCAATCGCGCGCCCGATGCCGCGCGAGGCGCCGGTGACCAGGGCGGTTTTGTTGCTCAGGCTTTCACTCGACATCGCTTCTCCCGTATTGAACGTCGACCGGACAACGACACTTCGGCGCCTTATACGTCCGTCGGTGACGGCCCATCAAGCCAAAGCTGCGATGACGCCGGTGCACGAACTCGCGTGGAGGTTGCCTCGCATCACCGACGGCGGTACAACGGAGCAACATCTCTCTCCTGCCTCCACGGAGTACCGAATCATGTTCACCGCGAAATTGGCCGGCGTGCGTTCCGCGACATTTCTTGGCGCGATGTTTCTCGGCGCGATGGTTCTAGGCGCGTGGGGTCAACCCGCCCTCGCCCAGGACTACCCCAGCAAACCCATCCGCGTGATCGTCGCCAACTCGGTCGGCTCGCTGGCCGACATCGTCGCGCGTGTGATCTTCAACAAAGTCGGCGAGCAGGTCGGGCAGCCGATCGTGATCGACAATCGCGCCGGCGCAGGAGGCACGATCGCCGGTGAGGCAGCGTCGAAGGCGACGGCCGACGGCTACACCGTGCTGTTCGCCTCCGACAGCGTGCTGGCGATCGCGCCGCACGTGTACGCCTCGCTGCCCTACAACCCGACGCGAGATTTTGCCGGGGTGACGCTGGCCACCAAGATTCCCGCGGCGTTCGTGGCGAATCCGAAACTCGGCGCCGCTTCGCTCGAAGACTTTCTGGTGCTCGCCCGCGCGCAGCCGGGCAAGCTTCACTATGGCAGCGGCGGTCCGGGGCATGCGACGCATCTGGGCATGGAGATGCTGCTGATGGCGGCCAACATCCAGATGGTGCACGTGCCGTACAAAGGCACCGGCCCGCTCACGCAGGCGCTGCTCACCGGTGAGGTCGCCGCGGCAAACATCGGCCTGGGTCTGGTGCTCTCGCACATCGAGGAGAACCGGCTGGTGGGCCTGGCGATCAGCGGGCCGCGCACGCCGGGCACGCTCCTCAATGTGCCCGACGTCGACCGGATCGTGCCGGGTTCGGCCTACGTGTCGTGGCAGGCCGTGTTCGTGCCGGCGCGCACTCCGCGGCCGGTGATCGACAAGCTGAATGCCGAGATCGTTCGCGCCGTGGCGACGGCCGACGTGAAAGCACGCATGGCCAAGACCGGCATGTCGACGGTGACGAGCACTCCGGCCGAGTTGGAGAAACTCGTCGCGCAAGACATCGCCGGCATGCGGGATCTGGTGCGCCGGCTCGGTCTCAAACCGAACTGACGCCGCGAAGCGATCGAGGCTCGGCTACTCCAGCTTGATCTTCGCGGCGAGACGCTTCCACTTGTCGATGTCGGCCGCCACGCGCGCGCGGAACTCGGCGCTGGTGGTGGCCATCGGCTCGGCGCCCATCGAGCGCAGACGCGCCGCGACGTCGTCACGCGCGATCACGGCGCGCACTTCATTCGAAAGCCGATCGAGAATCGGCTGCGGCGTGCCACCGGGCGCCGCCAGGCCGAGCCACGACTCGACCACGTAGCCGGGCACCGTCTCGCCGATCGTCGGTACATCGGGGAAGAACGGATCGCGCTTGGGCGACGTGACCGCAAGCACGCGTACCCTGCCGGCCTTGATCAGTGGCATCGCCGGGGTGGCGACCGAGACGGCCATGTCCAGCCGCCCCGCTGCGACCTCCTGGATCTGCGTGCCCTTGTACGGCACATGGAGGACGTCGATGCCTGCTTCGTCCTTCAGCAACTCACCGACCAGATGCAGGGTCGAGGCAACGCCGGAATGCCCATAGCTCAGCTTCCCCGGGCGCTTCTTCGCGTCGTCGATGAAATCCTTCAAGGTCTTGTACGGCGAGTCGGCCTGCACCAGCAGCAGGAACGGAAACACAGTCGTGGTCGACACGAACGTCAGATCGCGCAGCAGGTCGTACGGCAGATCCTTCACCGTGGCGGCCATCACGCCGTCTCCGCCGGTGATCATGATCAGGTTGTGGCCGTCGGGCGGCTGCTTGGCGATGAACGCGGTGGCGATGCGCCCCGCGGCACCGGGCTTCATGTCCACCAATACCTGCTGCCCCAGTCGTTCGGCGAGCGAGGGCTGGATGGTGCGCGAGACGATGTCGGGATTACCCCCGGCTATGAAGCCGTGCCAGATGGTGACCGGCTTGGTCGGAAAGGTTTGCGCACTCACCGGAGCGGCAACGCCGATCGCAACGCCGGCCGCGAGTGCGAGCAACGGTTTGAGTGCACGCGGCAAAGAGAAATTCTCGCGATCGTTACGCATCGATTCGTCCTCCTCCGGGGCAGCATCCTTTGATGCGATCGATGTTGCCTCAATTCATGGCGAGCAACAAGGCGCGTCCCCCACCCTTGACGCGCCTCACGCCTTCACCTTGGCGGCGACACCGAGAATGCCCGACGGCTTGACCATCAGCACGAACACCAGCAGCACGAAGGCGTACACGTCTTTGTACGTGCCGGAGACGTAGCCCGCGCCGAGGCTCTCGACCACGCCGACCAGCACGCCGCCCAGCACCGCGCCGGGCAGGCTGCCGAAGCCGCCGACCACGGCGGCGGCAAACGCCTTGATGAGAATGCCGATGCCCATCTGCACCTGCACGTAGTTGATCGGCGCGATCAGCACGCCGGCTGCAGCACCAAGCGCGCAAGCGATGCCGAAGATCATCGAGATCATCAGCGGCACGTTCACGCCCGACAGGTACGCGATGTCCTTGTTGTGCGCCACCGCGCGGATCGCCAGGCCCAGCATCGTCTTGCGCAGCACGACGTGCAGCACCAGCATCAGCACCAGGGCGGTGACGACGATCCACAGGTACGAACGCGGCAGCGACAGATCGCCGATCTCGATCGGCATGCCGAACGGGACGGGGAACGGGAACGGCTTGGGCCCCCAGATCAGGAAGGCGACGTTCTGCAGCACGATCGACATGCCGAAGCCGACGATCACCATGCCCATGCCCGCCACGGTGTAGCCGCCGCCGGCGCGCGTGAGCCGCCGATAGAACACCCGCTCGATGAAGATGCCGACCAGTCCGGTGAGGATGACCGCGAGCAGCAGCGTCGGGATGTACGGCAGCGCCAGATGCTGGAACAGCATCAGGCCGATGAACGCGCCGATCATGTAGATCTCGCCGTGGGCGAAATGGATGATGTCCAGGCCGGAGAAGATGAGCGAGATGCCCAGCGCCACCAGCGCGTACACCATGCCCACCGACACGCCGATGATGATCAGATCGACGAAGAAGCTCAAAGCCGGGCCTCCCCCGCGCGATTCATAGCTGCGCCTCACGGTTCGCCACAGTGCCGCCGAGATACGACAGGCGCACGTTGTCGTCGTAGATCAGCTTCTCGGCCGGCCCCTCGATGTGGATCAGGCCGTCCTTGATGACATAGCCGTAGCTGGCGAGCAGCAGCGCCATGCGCACGTTCTGCTCGACCATCAGCACCGTCATGCCGTCCCGGGTGATCCGATGGATGGTGCGGAAGATCTCCATCACCACCTGCGGCGCGAGCGCGGCACTGGGCTCATCGAGCATGATCATCTTGGGTGAGGACATCAACCCGCGGCCGATGCACACCATCTGCAGCTGTCCGCCCGACAGATTGCCCGAGAGCTGATCGCGCTTGGTCTTGAGCACCGGAAAGTAGGTGTAGACCCGTTCGAGCGCCTGCGCGGTCTTGACCCGGTCGCGCACCACGTAGGCGCCGAGCTTCAGGTTTTCTTCGACCGTCATGCCGGGAAACGCTTCCTTGCCCTGCGTGACCTGCACCAGCCCGCGCTTGACGATCGCGTCCGGTCGCAGGCCGTCGATGCGCTCGCCATCGAACGTGATCGTACCGCTCCATGGCTTGATCAATCCCGAGGTGGCCTTGAGCAAGGTCGACTTGCCGGTGCCGTTGCCGCCGAGCAGCGCGACGATCTGGCCGCGATCGACCTTCAGGCTCGCGCCGTTCAGGATCTGCACGTTGCCGTAGCCACCCACCAGGTCCTTGATCTCGAGCATGGCTCAGGCGGAGCGCAAGTACGCCCGCACCTCCTCGTCTTTCATTTCCTTGCCCAGATACGCCTCGATCACGCGTGGATCTTCCTTGATGCGATCGGGCGGCCCTTCGGCGATCTTCTCGCCGTGATCGAGCACGCACACCTGCTGGCAGGTGTCCATGACCAGCTTGAGAATGTGCTCGATGATGATCACCGTGAGCCCAAATCGCTGCTGCAGCGCGCGCACAGTGTCGAGCAGGATGTCGACGTTGGTCGGCGACAAACCCGCGCCGGGCTCATCGAGCATCAGCAGCTTGGGCTTGGCGGCCATCGCGCGCCCAAGCGCGAGCAGGCGGCGCTGCCCGCCGGAGAGCTCGCCCGCGGGCATCTCGGCGTAGTCGGCCAGTCCGATGAACGCGAGCAGTTCCATCATCTCGTCTCGCACCCGCTTTTCTTCACGCCATGCCTTACGCGAACCGACCACCGCCGAGACCGAGCCGTAGCCCATCAGCGCGTGATGACCCACGAGCATGTTTTCCATCACGCTCATGCCGGCGAAGATGCGCAGCATCTGGAAGGTGCGCGCGATGCCGAGCCGTGCGATCTCGTGCGGCTCGCGCCCGGTGATGTCGTGGCCGTCGAACACGAGCTTGGCGCCGGGCTCGGGCTTGTAGACGCCGGTGATCATGTTGAACAGCGTGCTCTTGCCCGAACCGTTGGGGCCGATCACGCCGCGGATCTCACCCGGCTCGACGTCGAGCTCGATGTTGCTGAGCGCGGCGAATCCGCCGAAGTGCTTCGACAGGTTGCGGATCTCAAGCAGCGCCATCGGCCTCGCCCTTCACCGCTGCGGGCGATGCGCCCGCCACCGCCCGCGGATCTCCGGGCAGCGCACGCGGATCTCCGGGCAGCGCACGCGCTGCGCGCAACGCCTTGAACCGCTTGCGCACGAAGTAGTCGTCGATGATGCCGCCGATGCCGCGCGGCATGAACAGCACCACCAGCACGATCGCCATGCCGAACATCATCATGCGGTACTGGTAGTAGTCGCGCGTGAGGTCGTCGATGATCGTCACCACGATCGCGCCGATCACGCCACCCCAGATATGGCCGATGCCCCCTGCCACCACCATCAACAGCAACGTCACCATCTCGGTGATCGTGTAGCTGTTGGGATGCAGGAAGCCGGGCGCCAGATGCGCCTGCAGACTGCCCGCGCACCCCGCATAAAGCGCCGACAGAACGAACGCGATGATCTTGTACTTGGCCACGTTCACGCCGCTCGCCGCGGCCGCCAGCGGATCTTCGCGGATCGACTTGAACGCGCGGCCCATATCGGAAGACAGGATGCTGAACGAGAAATACAGGCCGATCAGCGCCAGCGGCATGACGACGTAGTAGTACGAGTAGTGATCGCCGAGCGCGCGACTGCCGATGTACGGCGGCGGGATGCTTTGGAAGCCCACTGCCGCACCGAGGAACTCGGTGCCCGAGATGATGATGCGCACCGACTCGGCCAGGCCGAGTGTGGCCAACGCGAGGTACGCCCCTTCAAGCCGCAGTGAGGGGATGCCGACCAGCACACCCGCACACGCCGTGACCAACATCGCCAGCGGCAGCGCGCCCCAGAACGGAATGCCGAACACCGTCGAGATCACCGCCGACGAATACGCGCCGATCGCAGCGAGCGCCACGTGCCCGACCGTGACTTGACCGGCGAAGCCCTTCACGATGTTGAGCCCCACGGCGAGGATCACGTTGATGCACATCACGTTGATCACGAACTGCACGTACGCGTT
>CADEDU010000137.1 GCA_902826155.1 uncultured beta proteobacterium | reverse complement strand
TAGGAGCGACTCCTCCTCTCCCTAGAAGGAACAACCGCACAAGGCAGAGCGCTCAGCCTCGCTGTTGACAAAACTGAAACGAAACGCGCCCCTGCCCATACGACGGTGCGGATGGAGGCTGCGACCTTTGGAAGTGCGCGGCTACACAGCGCAGCGCAAGCGAATAGGAGGCCGTCTCAATCCGGTAGCAACCGCCATCCGAGCCGGTCAGCGTCCACGCGGTAGACCATCATCAGCGCACCGGCCAGTTGACGTGCGAATGCCGCGACCACCTCGCGATTCGCCGGTTCAGTCTGCAGCGTGAACTCGCCCCCTTCGGCACCCGGCGCCGTGAATCCGTGCTCGGCCACCAGTGCCAGGCGGGCACCGGCCGAAGTGCGCAGCTTGGACGGCAGTTGACCATCGGACGCCAGTGCACAGCGCAACGAGCCATCGACGCAGGTCGCTACGCAGGCCAAGTCGATGCGGTCTTCGGCGGTCGTCAGGTGGACCATCAGGCCCTCGGCCTGCGCGTCTCTCATCATCGTCTCGAGGTCGCGGGCCAGATCGAGCGCTACCTGCGGTACGGGCTCGGGTTTCGGCGCCCGCGCAGCTTGCGACGGCACGCCCAGCCGCTGCCGCAAGCTGTCAATGAGGCTTGCAAAGTTCGAGTCCTGATGCATCTGCGGCGTCAGCGTGTTCATGTCCTTCAGCAGCGCTGTCAGGCCGGCGATCTCGTCGCGGATCTCGTCGTAGAGGTTCAGGTCGTCGGTGATGCCCTGCAGATTGGCCAGGTCCACCCCGCGCATCGCATCGGAGAGCGCGCGCTTCTTGTCCTCCCAGAACTTCACGTACCCGAGCCGCAGCACCGCGTCGTAGATCCCGGCGTCGGACAGCACCACCGGGAAGATGCGGTCGTGCACATCGCGGCTCTTGCCGATCTGGACCAGCTCGAACATCGTGTTCGGCGACCTCAGGTAGCGGTCGCAGATCACCACCACGACCGCGCCGCCGCGACCGATCTCCTTCATGAACTCGCTGATGCGTCCCTTGTAGCCGAGGTCCACCTTGTCGCGCACGAAGGCGATGCCTGCCTCCGTGAGCGCGGCGGCGATCTGGTCGACGATGCGCTCGCTCTCACCGCCCCACTTGTAGGAGAAGTAGACCTGCGGGCGCGCGTCCGCCACGGCGTAATCCCCTTTACTGCCGCGCGAACCCGGACAGGTGCTGCGCGCCGAGCTGCATCATGAAGTACAGCGCAAAGTCCTGCGGGGGAAGATCCGGGCCAGGGAACGGTTTCGGGCCGAAGATCGCGTAACCCAGCAGCTGGCGGCCGGACGCCGTGAGCGATAGGTTGACCGAAATCGGCGCGCGCGTGACACGGTCCGCACCATCGAAGAAGTTCGCACGGTTGGCGTGCTGCATGCGCCTGTCGAAGTGTGTGAAGGTCGCCGTGTCGGGTGCCGGGGACTTCCAGGTCGCGAGGCTCATGACCTTGCCGACGAAGGCCTTGCTGCCGGCCGTCATCGCCTCGTCGAACGACGCGCTCTCCTGCACGCCGATGATCACGCGAACCTTGCCGCTGGCGCTCACCGCGTCCAGCGCGCGCAGCTGAGGGTTCCAACGCAACTCGACGCGCGACGGCACCCCGATCGTTGCACCGGTCAGCGGATCCTCGAATACATCGAAGGTCAGACGCTTCGCCTCGGCCGCGCCGATCTCGCTGCGGATGTACTGGAAGCTCTCTTCCCGTCCGCTGCCAGGGTTCTTCTTCTCCTTCTCGCGCACGATGGCTTCGAGCTGGTCGAGCGTCATGCTACGTACCCGGACAAGGGCCCTGTCTGCGGCCGGCCGGCCGGCCTGGGCACGTTCGGGCAAGGCCACCGCCTTCGCGGGTCCGGCCGGCGTCAGCGAACTCATCAGCGCGGTCCATTGCGAGGGCCGCGTGGGTATCGGATCGGTCGCATTGCTCAGACCGGGAAGGTACCGGTGCGCCGCGATACTCCAGTTCAGCGGCAGCGCGCCGCCGAGCAGACCGCCGTCGACGATCGCGACCACGCGCCCGCGCGAATCGATGATCGGCGCTCCGGACTGCCCCGACGCAATCTGGGTCTTGACTCTGAAGACCGCCGCGCTCGACTTCGGGAAGTCGACACCCCTGAACAGCTCGCGCTGGCCATCCACTGAGCCGTAGGCGTCGTTCAGCGTGATCGTGACACCGGTCATGCCCTCGATGAACTCGAGCTGATAGGCCGACAGCCGCACGGTCTGGCGCGGGTAGCCGAGCATCGTGAAATGCTCGCCGCGCACCGCAGGCTCCGCGGTCGCGTGCGCCAGCGGCGGCAGGTCGAAGGGTTTGTCGAGCTTCAGCAACGCGAGGTCAGCCTCGAGGTTCGCGCGCTCGACCGTCGCCAGGCGCGAGTCCTCGTTCAGGGCCTCGCTATAGACGATGATCTTGCTGCAGCCCGCCACGCCGTGCAGGGTGGTGACCACGGTCCGCGAGTCGCGCCAGACAAAGCCGGTCGACTTCATCGTGCGGCCGTTGGGCAGGTCGCAGGAAACCTTGAGCACCGAACGGTAGTGACTGCGGTCGGCTTGCGCCCAGGCAAGAACCGGCCCGAACATACCGGCAACGATGCAAGCCAGCAGCATCGGCCGTGCCCGCCCCAAGGCGCCGCGCCGCGCGTTCACTTCGAGACCTTCTTCGCGGCCTGCGCCGCTTCGAGTTCGCACTGCAGCGCGTGCGCCCCGGCGAGGGCCGGCCCCTGTTGTGCCGGTGGCAGCTCGGCCACCCTGCGCGCGGCCGCGGCATAGGCACCACCTTCGTTGGCGTAGCGCCTGAGCAGGGTGTCGACGTTGTTGTTGTAGCGCTCGGGCGCCAGGTCGCCGCACAGGGCTTTGAGCGCTTCGCCCGACATCAGGCCGGGGCGGATCGGCACCGGGCCCGCATCCGCGGTCACCGCCTGGTCAGGCGCCGCGCCGTCGTACCTGACTGCAATTGGCGTGATGCCCAGCCGCTCCTTCAGCATCATCTGCGTGGCAAGCACCGGGTTGCCCGGAAAGGCTTCGGTCCAGCGCTGCAGATGGCGCGCGGGCGGTTCAACCAGCGGGTTGTTGATGCGCACGTACTGGCCCAGCAGCACGCCGCAAACTGCGGCCGCGCCGAAGGCACCGATGCGAGGACCATTGACCTGCACCTTGGCCAGGATGGCGAGCTTCGTATCGCCACGGCTCTCGAGGCCGAGGAAAACCGCCAGCAGCGACACCAAGCCACCCACCACGATCCCGACGACCGGCGACGTGGCCAAGCCCACGATGACGCCCAACAGCAACCCCAGCGCCGACCCCGACAACAGGTCGGCAGTGGTATTGCCGCGAACGGGTGGGCTGAGTCGGCTTGTGCCGATCGGCGCGGTATCAGCGTCAGCTTCCATGGCGTGGATGCTCGGCGATTTGCCAGAGAATCGTCAAGGCCGACTCCCGGCGGTGCATTCCGGGACGCGACACACCCGAATCTTGCGGTACCAAACGCACGTGCCTGCCTTGCGATCAGCGCCGGCGCTGCCTGCGCAAGCCCGACACGACACCGACGCGACAGGTGATGATCTTCCAGGACTGAAGCGCGGCGCCCAGCAGAAATACAGCCCGAGATGCACGCGCAAATCGACTCGGGCGTTTGCGTTCACCTGCAGGCCGCAGGTGGCGAAGCGGGTTGGCGAATCTCAAGTGCCACGAACGGTAGGCCGCGGGCCTACGGACCGACGCATAGGTTCGGGATCGTAAGTCGTTCGAAGAGGTGAGGAGATGCGACTGCCGAGGACGGATATTGCTCCAGGGCGCTCTTGAAGTTGGGATGACTAAACGCCGCTCGAAAGTGGGCGACAGACTCCCAGATTGCGTAGTTCAGGAACACCGTGCTGCCCGCGATACCGCGATGCAATTGAGTTGAGATGTAACCGGGCTGCTGCTTCATCCAGTTTGCATCCGCCGCCCAGGCTGCGAGCAATGCTGGAATGTCGGCTTCCGCGACGTTGAAGACATTCACCAAGACGACCGGTGACTGCTCCGCGTTAAGCTGCTGAAAGATCGGAACAGCTGTGTCAAGGGGCTTGAGTTGCAGCATGAATCGTCTCCTTGGATTCGCATCTGGTGCTGAGGAAGTTCAATGTACTCGCAATGAACGGCCGAAATGAACCCCACCGTCTGATGATTGCTGGTCGACTTCGAGGGCCCAGTTCCGTGACGGCTAGCGAAGGGTTATGCCGCGGCATACCCGGCCTGGACATAGCGTGCGTACCCCGCGGCAACCAAGGCTGCGAGCTCCTTCAGTAGCGAGGGATCGACGCGCGTGAAGGTGAAGCACGACTTGCCCTTCAGGCGCGTGCGAAGCGCTGGGCTGACTGATGCAAGCAGCTCCGGAAAAACGTACACGGGCATCAGGTGGAACGACACATAGGACTTGTTGATTTCGACGGCACCGAAGAACAGCTGCTTCCTATTGGGCATGACGTGCTTTGTATCCAACGAGAATGAACCCGTAGTGTCGCGCACTACCGTGAAGCCAGGAGCATACGGCGTGAGCAGTGGGCGTAGCGCAGCGAAAACGCTTGGCAGCTCCCGCATCCTTATCATGAGCGGCCTAACGAGCCTGTCGAAAAACGTACGATGGGCTGGCTCTGTCGACCAATGGGGTGTTCATCGCCCTGGCGTGTGGCATGGCTCCGCACTTCTCCACCATCGAAAGCGCGATCCGCGCTTTGCCGAGCGGGATCGGTTCCCGTACAGCCGGCGCCTGGGCATCGTCGAGCCGATGTTCGGCAATTTGAAGAACAAAGGGCTACGGTGCTTTACGCTGCGCGGGCAGGCGGTTCAAAGATGCAGCTGCTTTGACAAGAGCTTGGAGTGCGGGAGCGTTTACAGCACAGCCCTCTGGGAAGTCGATGGCTCGCCGAACATTGCCCTCCAGGCTTGAGTTGAACAGCTTGGCCGGGTCAGGAAGAGCAGCGCCTTTGGCGAAGGTGAGCTTCACTGCCTTCTTGTACGCCTCTCCTGTGCAGATGATCCCGCTGCAAGACCACACTGGAACATTCCACTTCCACTCTTCAGTGATCTCTGGATCGGCTGACCGAATCAGTTCACGCAAGCGGCTCAGGAGTTGACCCCGCCAGTCACCGAGCTCTTGAATCCTTGCTTCGATGAGTTGCGCTGGATGCTTGTCTGCGTCCGCGGAGCGAACCTTTTTCGGGGAAGGCTTTGACTTCTCAGCGGGTGCCTTTGTGCTTGGCATTGGTTCTACTCGGGTGGACTCTAGGGGACAGCGCTCGTGGGGCCTTACGCCGCCCGCCGCTGCATGTCCGGTTGCACGACCTGTTAGGCGTCGCTGCCTTCCTGCATGGTTGAGTTGTGACGCCTAAAGATCCGCGTAACCGGCGGCCAGCGCGCGCGGCGCGACGGGTACCCACCAGGAACGCTGGTGGGCCGGTTGGTTCACGCGGGGGTTGTTCGGCGCTCTTGTGGACTGGCCAGGTTTCACTCTTGCCCTCGCAATATGGCAAGGCGGTTCGGCGGCGCATTCGGGGCCATGAAATCCGGGATAGTTCGCTCAGTGCGACGAGGGCGATTCAAGAAGACGACCGGCCACTCGGTGATGCGCTCCTCCCGAACGTGCACATATTCCCCAGGACTGGGCTCGTCAATGTACTCGCGTTGAAGTACCAGAGCGAGTGGTTCGTCGGCACCTTTGTTGGAGCGTGAAAACTCCAAAGCCTCCTCATAAGTTGCGAACACATAAAAGTAGTCGTTGCCGTCTGCCTCATCGGGCGCACCATGTTCTGGGTGACACCATACTCGATACTCAAGCACCTCATCCCAGACGTAGCCCCCACCAGCTTTCGCTACGGCGTCATAGGAGCCCACGAGATCCGGAGCAAGGACGGTTGGGTAAGTCATTGCGATGCACGAGACGCATAACGCCGTGCACGAGCTGCGGGCGACAGACGGCGCACCCGGCTGGCGAACGTCAGGTGCAGTGAAGGGTTAGGCCCGCGCATGGCGTTTGAGCATCAGAAGTCTACAAACCTCGCCCAGCGCCAGCCCAGCCAGCCCAGTAGGGCGCCGCAGATACCGCCAACCACGAACCAAGCGAACGGAACCGCTGCGGAAGCCAGTGATTGAACAACAAGGACGGCGAGCACGCCGAACAGAGCGCAGAGGCCCGTGCGCAATCCCGGCGACTCGAACCGGCGTATGGAGCGCCACCGCAGCGCTGGGGCATCGGCCGACCGGTCCAGTGCCACGATCGTGCCAAAGATGGCGCCGATGACCGCAAACAGGGCGGAAACGTGGGCAAGGGCGCGCCAATGCGACACCGCCATGCTTCCCAGAGAGTGGATGAACGCGCCGGCAACGAACAGTAAGGCGCCGAGTACGGAGAAGACCGCGGCCGTTGCCAACGCGCGCAGCACGCGGCGGAACTGAGCAGCGGAACGGGCGAGCGCCATGGTGCGACCGTGGGCCTACCGATGCAATTGAGGGGCGGCCGAGGCCGAAGGGTCGAGGGAACCGCAAGCGAGGCTTGCGGCCGTTAGCTCGATGCACATGTTAGACGGCATGGATTTCTCGCTAGACGAACCTAGCCATTAAGTATTCATCGACGTAGTGCTGATCTACCTTCTGCGACCTTCGTTTGAGCCCTTCGCGCCCAAAGCCGAGCCGCTCGTACAGCTGTATTGCGCGTGTGTTTGTAGATATCACGGTGAGCTCAATTCTGTGAATACCGTGGTCCTTCGCCCAATCCTCTAACGCATTCATGAGGGCTTGGCCGATGCCTTGGCGCCAGTGCGCCGCGAGAACACCGAGGCCAAACAAGCATGAATGCGATGTGCGCTTCGCGTCTCCGCGCGATGCGTACGCGACTCCCACCAATTCCTCGTCGACCTCGGCGACAAACATCATCCATTTCTGCTTTTCATAGCCTTCAGCCATTCGCTTTGCGTACGTTTCGACTGGTCTCTTCATCTCACCCGGCTCGTACAGAAGAAAGGTCGACTCCGCATAGAGTTTTTCGAAAAGAGCGATCACGTCGGCCGCGTCGGTCGGGATGGCTTGTCGTACGCGCACGCGGACTCCGTTTAGTGCTGTCTAGCGTTTGAGCTCACCAGAAGGCGAAGGCTGACGAAGCCAGCTGTAGCCTTTCCGGTGCAGCGAAGGGTTAGGCCTCGGCAATTGCGGCAATGGAAACTTTAAGGCCCGGAATGCGAGCTGGTAGCTTGGCGCCTTGCCGGGCGGGCGGGTTGGAAGGAAACCAACGAAGCCATTCTTCATTCATTCCGGCAAAGTCGTCCTCTTCCGCGAGCACGATGGTCGCGCTGACGATCTTGTCTAGCGAACTGCCTGCTGCTTCGAGAATCGCTTGAATGTTTGCAAGACACTGGCGTGTTTGCTCTTGGATCGAGGCGCCGTTGATGGCACCGGTTGCGGGGTCAGTTGGCGCAGTGCCCGAGACGAACACCAAGCCAGCGGCCTTGACCGCTTGGCTGTACGCGGGCGGTGGCTTAGCAGCCCTTTCTGTGAAGACGATGTTGCGAGCCATTTCTATCCTTGGATGGTTGAGCAGGACGGTTCCTCACTCTGAGGCCTAACGTTCGACGTAAGAGGCGGCCCGCCTGCGGGACGCCTCCTTGACGGAGGGGTCAGCCGTCATAGGTGACCTTCGCCGCAAACCTAAGCTCGGAAAGCTTGACCACGAGCTCGTGAGCTGCCGCAACACTCGTAGTTTGAATTTTTGCCGAGCTTTTCGATAGGCAGCGATCGACCGCCGCCTTGGCGTCGGCCAGCCCCAGCGAAGAATGCGACCGAATTGCCTGAACGGCGGACACCTTAGCGGCACCTGGGCTCCAGCCGACAAGTTCGATTTCGGCGTTGACCGCGGCGTTTGCATTGCCGCTGTATTTGAAGGCATCGATCGATACTGACGTTGGTCGGTGGTAGCTGATGAACTGCGGCGATGCATCGCTTCGTGGAACGAAGAGCGGAGCATTGCCTATCAGCATTTCTTGGAAATCTCCCGTCTTGAGGTACCGCACAGATTGGTAGTAGAAAACCCACCCGGCATCGAACTCCTCGGTATTGGACTCGATGAGTTCTACCTCGACCGAGAAGCCGCTTTCGACAAGCTTCACCATTGCCTGTGGAGCGAGCCAGTACCGCACGAGAGCCGGGGCGGAGCGAGAGCCAGTGACGCGGAACAAAGCCGGGGTGAAATTGACCCTTGAGCAACTGGGCGACAGAGCGCGGAGGGCCGCCGTGCCCGTAGCTACTGAACCCTGTGTGACCGTTCGCGTACCGCCAACCAAGCTTGCCCACCAACTTCACTCCGACTGCCCTTTGGAACGGTGTAAGCACTTCGCCTGCGTTTGAATCTTGGCGCGTGATACGTGGGTTCTCGAACGACCTTGGAACCGTGAGCAACCAGAGCCCGAATAGGCGGTGCACTTGGTGAGACCTAACGTTGGAGGTGAGCGGCGGCTGTAGGCGCGCGAAGCGCGCAGGAAGCCGTCCGCTCGACCGACTGGTTAGGCCGCATTTTCTACTGACGCTGACGGCGGTGGCGCTATTAGTTTAAGGCGTATTGCGGCGAAGAAGGCGCAGAGAACGAACAGGACGTAGGCGTAACCAATGGCGAGACCATAGCTAGCCAAGGCAACCGAGCTATAGGCAGAGTTGTACGTGGCGTTGTGCGGGACGACATACTCCTTGGCCTCATGCAGCTCCCAGGCTAGCCAAGCGATCGCCTGAAGTGGTGCGAATAGTGCGGGAGCCATCAGAGCAGTGCGAACGTAGCTGCGCACGGTATTGCAGTGGCCCAAGAGCCGCCACAGGACGATTGCTGTTAGCGCGTACGGAACACCACCGAAAGCGAGTGACATGATCAAGACGAACGCTACGCCCGAAGTTGAGCCGCTGACGAACGCGAAGATTGGAACCAAGAGCGGAACCGCAAGCGACAGACGAAGAAATGTGCGCGGGGACATGCGGCCTAACGCAGAGCTAAGCGGACAGCCGCGCACGGCACGGTGCCACTGCACTGAACGAGATCTGAACTGCGCGAACGCTGAACGGAGCCACGCTCGCGGCTGGTCCGCTTGAGCGACGTGTTGTGCGGCTGTGTGGGCACAGCTTGGTCGTAAAGGGGTACCTTGCTCGCCGGCTCGCGTGGGCCAGCACCGCTCGGAATCGCCTCGCCGCCAAGCGCGGCCCCCGACGACTGCAAGAAGCCCTCGGCATTTGTGCTGCGCAACCCCGGCCGCGACAACGGACCTGGATACCGCCCGATGTGTGCCGCGCGGCCCGCATATACAAGACGCCCCCGGCCGCGCTCTGTGCACCGCGACCAACGCCCCAGCGAGCCACGCACGACGTGGGCCCTCGATGCCTTCGCAATGTATGGCGATTCCACACATACCTCCCTCGGTACAGAAGGGATCGGACCGTTGCGACTTGCCGTTGCATGCAAGGCGCGTGACGCACAACGTTTGAGCTCACCTGCGGGCGACAGACGGCGTAGCCGGCTGGCGAACGTCAGGTGCAGCGAAGGGTTAGGCGCCATGGTCACGGACGGGTACTGTGGCAAGGGCTGCCCTTGCAGGAAAGATGGCCTTGCCGGTGACGAAGACTCGGAAGCGCGGATCATTTGGGCCACCGTACGGGATGCGATCATTCCATGATGGAACGCCGATTTTCCGCAACTCCACTTGCAGAGCCTGGGCGGATTGCTGTGACTTGAAGAATCCTACGCAGTGATCGTGCTGCATGGACATGATGTGCTGGAAGAAGTAGTCACAGGCCTCCGCTTCACTACCGGACGCATAGATTGGGGGCGAATCCTGCCCTCGCTCTGTGTAGTAGACCTGCCACTGCGTGCCAGTGTGGGTGAGGCAGAACGCATCTGATGCCGCGCCGCGTGAGCCAATGGCATAGAGCGACGGATTGCAGCCTTCCTTAAACAAGCGTTGCGCGAGCTCGTTGGTGTTCATGGCGCCTAACGCAGAGCTAAGCGGACAGCCGCGCACGGCACGGTGCCACTGCACTGAATGAGATGTGAACTGCGCGAACGCTGAACGGAGCCACGCTCGCGGCTGGTCCGCTTGAGCGACGTGTTGTGCGGCTGTGTGGGCACAGCCAGGTTGCAAAGGGGGAGCTTGCTCGCCGGCTCGCGTAGGCCAGCACCGAACGGTTTCGCCAAGACACCAAGCGCGGCCTTCGGTGACGACAAGAAGCCCTCGGCCTTCGTGCTGTAAAGCGCATGCCGCGAGAACGGACTTGGCAACCACCCAACGAGCGCCGCGTAGCCCGCAATTGCAGGACGCCCGAGGCCGCGCCCTTCGCACTTTGACCAGCGCCCCAGCGTGCCTCGCACGATGCCGACCCTCGATGCCTTCGCAATGCGTGGCAATTCCACTCGCACCTCACTCAGCACAGAAAGAGCCGACCGTTGCGATTTGCCCGTGCATGCAAAGGCGCGTGACGCACAACGTTTGAGCTCACCTGCTGGCGGAAGCGGGCGAAGCCCGCTGGAGCCAGTCAGGTGCAGCGAAGGGTTAGAGGGCGGGAATGACATTCTCTCGAACATACGGACTGAACCACCTACCCAACGGCGCGGATGGAAGTTGATGCTCGCGTTGCAGTGCTTCGACATGATGACGAAGGCATGTACCGACCCCGATAACCGCATGTGAACTGCAGCCCGCTACGGTGCATGCTGCAGGCCCAGGTGAAAACCTGTTCTGCCGAAGGAACTGAGACATAACCGCTGTAAAGATCAGTAGCTCATCGGGTTGGACAAAGACTTCGGCCAGCCAACTTGCCGTATCGACAGTTGGAACCCTGAACAGATACTCCTCGGCGCCCCAGTTCCACGCGCGACTGGATTGCCAGAACTGGCCACATGCAGGGCACGAGTAGAGCTTGTGTTCGCCATCCTTGTGTTTGGCCACAAGTGAGAGCGTCCGCCTGAGCGCTGGTGTTACTTTGATGCGCGCGCGCACGGCCTTGCGCTGAAACTCAATGTCGGCGTACTCAGCGCAGGTACACATTGAGCCCTCTAACGCCGCCAATAACCGGCAGCCGAGGGAGCAGAGCGAGTGAGGGCACCGAAAGCGAAGCGTAGCGTGCTTGCGGCTGTCCGGTTGATTGGCATGTTAGGGCTCAGCTTTAGTTCCATACGCGATCGGCCAGAACGTAAACGCGACGAGAAGCCCAAAGCAGCCTGCCCAGAACGCGAGTTCTAAGCCACCCATGATTCCCGCATCGGTGAGCTTTCCATCCACAATCGTCGGGACGTTTCCTGCACTTGCACTTACTCCGTCGCGAGGAGCAAGGAAGTACAGCGCTGCAGCCGGGGCAAACCCTATGAGGAAACCCGCTGAGACGGTGCTCAGAAAGCCCAGGAGCCGGAACCGCTTCAAAAGGACAAAGAGCGGCAAGCCGAGAACCAGTGCATGGGCATAAGACACCGCTGAAACCAAAGCGATCCACGGCAAGGCCTGAGTTGAGCCGGAAGAAAGCAAGATGAATGGGACGGTGAGCAGAGCGGGGGTAAAGGGGGCAACAGCGAAGGCCATACCGATTCTGCGCAATTCAGGTCGTCGCATGGGCTACGGTGTTTCCTCTCTGAGCCCTAATCGGGATAGGAGAAAGCCTCACGGCTTCCCCCTCCCACACCACCGTGCGT
>CADEDU010000136.1 GCA_902826155.1 uncultured beta proteobacterium | reverse complement strand
CTTAAGCTGATCGTCGATCGCTCGCGCGAGCATGCCGTGCTCACCGCCGACAAGATCCGGGTCGACGTGATCACCGAGCTCTACACGCACGTCGGACGCACCGCCGATGATCTGCTCACCGCCAGTCGCAGCCTGGGCGAGAAGACCTTCGACGGCGATGCGGTACGCAACCTGCTGGAAGCCAAGGTCGTCGGCGCGGTGCGAAGCTACGCCGCCACCAAGACGCTCACCGAGTTGCACGAAAATCGTGATGCGTTCGCCCAGGCGATCAAGGAAGCCGTGCGGGCCAGCTTCCGCTCCAACGGCCTGGAGCTTGAGGAAGTCACCGTAGTCACGCTGGAGCAGACCGACCGGAAGTACTTCAACGCCAGCAATGTCTTCGACGCCGAAGGGTTGAAGATCATCACCGAGATCACCTCGGAAGCCCGGCGCAAGGTGCACGACACCGAGAAGCGCACCACGGTGGCGATCCGCCAGAAGGATCTCGACACCCAGCTCGAACTGCTTGAGATCGAGCGCCAGGAAGCATTCGCGCAGGCCGCCCAGGAAAAAGAAGTCGCCAACGAACAGGCGATGCAGCTGGGACAGAAGCAGGTGTTCCTGCTCGACCAGCGCCGCGCGGTCGAAGAACGCGAAATCGTCAACGAGGTGGAGCTGGAGCGCCAGCGCACCGGGCGCGAACTGGCCGTCACCGAGGAGGGGAAGAAACGCGAGCGTGCCGAGGTGCAGCGCCGGCTGGCGCTGGAGCAGGAAGAGCGCGACAAGCAGATCGCGCTGATCGAGAAAGCCAGGCAGGAGGAACTGGCCAACATCGAACGCAACCTCGCACTGGAAAAGGCCGAGAAGGATCGCCAGATCGCACTCATCGGCAAGGCGAGAGAAGAGGAGCTGGCCGAGATCGAGCGCAGCCTGAGCCGCGAGCGGGCCGAGAAAGCCCGCGCCATCGAACTGGCCGCGCGCGAGCGCGAGCGGCGCGAAGCAGAAATCATCCACGAGACCGCCGTGCTCAAGGCCGAGGAAGCCGCGCGCGACGATCGTCATCTTGTGGCCGAAGCGATCGCGGTGAAGATCCGCGAGCGCGCGCTGGACACCAGGAAGCGGGTGTTGATCATCGACCAGGAAGAGGCCGCCGCCGTCGCGCAACAGGACAAGGTCGTCGCCGAGGATAAGGCGCGTGCGCTGGCGGAGAAGCAGCTCATCCTGCTCGAGCGGCGTCTGGAGGTCGAGCAGGACGAAATCGCCAAGGAAAAAACGATCGAGCAGGCGCGGATCACCAAGGACGCCGAGCTGATCGAGGCCGCCAAGGCGCGCGAAGCCGCGGAGATTCGACGCCAGCTGGCGCGCGAGACCGAAGAGCGCGAGCGCGAGATCGCGCTGGTGGGCAAGGTGGCCGAACTGGAGCGCGCCGAGATCCGACGCCAGCTTGCGCGCGAGGCCGAGGAGCGCGATCGGCAGATCGCACTGGTCTCCAAGCAGGAACAGCTCGAACGCGCCGAACTGAAGCAGCGCACCGCGATCGCACTCGAGCAGCAGGAAGGCGAGATCCGCATCATCTCGAAGGAGCAGGAACGCGAGCGCGCCGACATCCAGCGATTCCTCGCGCGCGAGAAGGAAGAGCGTGATCGCGAGATCGCGCTGGTCCAGAAAACGCGCGAACTCGAACAGGCCGAGCTCGAGCGCCTGCGCATCACGGCCGAGAAGGCCAAGGCGGAGCATCAGACCAGCGCGGTACGCGTGATCGCCGATGCCGAGCAGGACAAGGCCGTCGAGTTGATACGCGCCGAGCAGGCCGCGCGCACCAAACACATCGCCGAGGAAACGCAGGCCCAAGTGGCCTCGATGCACATGCTGAGCGAGGCCGACGCCCGCATGAACGCCGCCGAGCGCGAGTCCAAGGCGGTTCTGATCCGCGCCAAGGCGAACAGCGAGGCGCAGACGATCTCGGCGGCCGGCATCAAGGAGGAAGCCGCCGCACGCGGCCGTGCCGAGGCGGAAGTCGAGAGTCTGCGCGTACAGAACACGCTGCGCATGCTGCAGGCCGAGGCGAGCGGCATGGAGGCCAAGGCCAACGCGCTGATGAAATACAACGACGCGGCGATGTTCCTCGAGCTCTCCAAGATGCACATCGAAGCGGAGCGCGACGTGCACATCGATCAGGCCAAGGCGATGGGCAATGCACTGTCGCAGGCGCAGATCCGCATGTACGGAGGGGGCAGCGACGGCACGGTCGACACCATCCGCAAGATGTTCACCTCCGGTTTTTCGCTCGGCGAGGTGCTTGAAGGCGTCGCCCAATCGCTGCCGGCAGGACTGCGCGATCGTTTCGCGTCCAACGGCATCCGCGGGATCTTCGGCAAGCCCGGACGCGGCGGTCAGTTCCGCGAGATGGCGAGCCAGCTCTCGCAGCTGGTGGGCGAGCACTTCAAGACCGACAAGTCGCGTCAGGTGCCCTTCGCTGAAGGCTTGGCGTTGCTCGAATCGAAAGCAGGCACCGAGGCGCAGTCGCAGGCGCTCAATCTGCTGCGCGATGCCAACGAGGGCGGCGTGTTCAACGAGGTGCCGTTCAACATGGTGTGGACGCTGTTGCAGGCTACTGCCAAAGCGGCCGACTGACCCGGCGGGTTTGATTCAGGGGCAGGATCGTGTCGGACTATGACGTCGTGCTGCAGAGCGTCGAGAAGACCTATGCAGGCGGCGTCCGCGCCGTGATCGATTTCAACGCCGAGATCAAGCACGGCGAGTTCGTCGCGATGCTCGGGCCCTCGGGCTGCGGCAAGACGACCACGCTGCGCATGATCGGCGGCCTGGAGGAGGTCAGCTCGGGCAAGATCTTCATCAAAGGCGAGGACGTCACCGATCTGCCCCCCTCGCGACGCGACACCGCAATGATGTTCCAGAGCTTCGCGCTGTTCCCGCACCGCAACGTCTTTCAGAACGTCGAATTCAGCCTGAAGATGAAAGGCATCGACAAGGACGTCCGCGCGCCGAAGGTCTGGGAGATGATCGACAAGGTCGGCCTGAAGGATTTCGCCATGCGTCGCCCCGCCGAGCTGAGCGGCGGTCAGCAGCAGCGCGTGGCGCTCGCCCGTGCGCTGATCAGCAACCCCACCGTGCTGTTGCTGGATGAGCCATTGGGTGCACTCGATTACTCGCTGCGCCAGACGATGATGATCGAGTTGAAGCGCATCCAGCGCGAGCTGGGCATCACGTTCATCATGGTCACGCATTCGCAGCAGGAGGCAATGGCCATGGCCGACAAGGTCATCGTGATGAGCGATGCGGTCATCCAGCAGATCGGCACGTCACGCCAGATCGCCGAACGTCCGCGCACCAGGTTCGTTGCCGAGTTCATCGGCAACAACAACCTGTTCAGCGGCGTGGTGCGCTCGCACAGCGGTGCGATCGTGATCATCGAATCGGACGGAAATTTCTACTACGTCAAGGTGTCCGATCAGGATCGGCGGGTCGAGCTGGGAACCAAGGTCGACTTTTCGGTGCGCGCGGACCTGCTGCACGCGGGGCGCCACGCCGACATGGCCAACAGCGTCGAGGGCACCTACGTCAACACCGAGTACCTGGGCACGCTGGAAACCGACGTGTTCGAGATCGCGCCCGGCCACTACGTCTCGGTCGAGCAGCACCGCAAGCACTCCGAGCGCGAGCGGACTCTGGGCGAGAAGCAGATCATCAGCTGGGCCGCCGACGCGTGCATCCTGCTGGAGCCGTCACGCTCGCGGAAATCTGGTTGAAGCTGATTAACGCGAGCGCCGGATCAGAATGGTGTAGATGACCAGGAACAGTCCGATCATCAGCAGCGAAAAGATCGTCGACAGCGTCCCCAGCGCGAACAACGTCGGTCGGATGCGCTGCGTCATCGATGCGCTGATGTCCAGCGGCAAGGTGTTGTACTCCCCCGACAGCAGCGTGGTGCGGGCGAACTCGTCGTACGACAACGTGAAGCCGAACAACCCCGCTGCCACGATCCCGGGGAGGATGAGCGGGAAGGTGATCTCCTTGAACACCACCCACTCGCTCGCGCCCATGTCGCGCGCGGCCTCCTCGAGCCGCGCATCGAAGCGGTTGAACACCGCCATCATGACCAGGTAGCCGAACGGCAGCGCCCAAACGACGTGCACCGCCAGCCCCGAGGTGTACCAGCTCGGCGACAAGCCCAACTGCCGCATCAAAGTGGCCAGGCCCAGGCTCAGCAGCACACCGGGCACCATCAGACCGGCGAGGATCGTATAGAACAGCGCGTTGGAGAACCGGAATGATTTGCGGAACGCCATCGCCAGCATGGTCGAGAGCACCGCGGTGATCACGGTGACCATCAGCGCGAGAACGATCGAGCGGCCGATCGCGCCTTGCAGGTCACCGACCGTCGAGGGCTCGATCAGCCGATTCCACCAGTGCAGACTCCAACCGCGCATCGGAAAGCTCGTCCCGCCGCGCGGCCCCTGGAACGAGAGGATGAACATGGCGAACATCGGGCCATAGATGAACACCAGGAACAGCACGAAATAGAGCGAGAACCCGGTCTTCACCCGCAGCTTGCGGCGGCGCTCAGGCGTCCAGCGGGCCATGTGCTAGAGCTCCCTCCGGATGTCGACGAGCCGCAGGATGATGATGATGCCCACCACCATCGCCACCATGAGCATCAACGCGTTGACCGCCGCGAACGGATAGTTCGCCGTGCCGTAGTAGCTCAGGATTACGGTGCCCGCGGTGCTGGTCTTGCCGCCATACACCACCACCGCGGTGGCGAACTCGCCCATCATCATCACGAACACGAAGATCATGCCGATCGCCACGCCGGGCAGCGACATCGGCGCGATGATTTCGCGAAACACCTGGAACGGCGTTGCGCCCATGTCGATCGCGGCTTCGATGATCTGCTTGGGGATCTTGGCGAGCGAGAAGAAGATCGGTCCGATGCCCAGCACCACGTAGAGCTGGACCAGTGCGGTCACATAGCCGAACTCCGAATAGAGCAGGAAGGTCGCCGGCTCATCGAGGATGCCGATGCCCATCAAGGCCTGGTTGATCAACCCTTGCCGGCCCAACATCGGCAACCAGGCGACGGCCCGGATCAGATAGCTGGTCCAGAACGGCACCATGCAAAGCAGGAACAGCGAAAGCTGCCATTTGAAGTCCTGGACCTGCATCGCCAGGAAATACGCGATCGGGTAGCCGATCAACAGGCAGAGCACCATCACCAGCAAGGTGTAGTAGATGGTCGAACCGAGCGCGCGCAGGAACACGCTTGGTTTGAGAAAGTCCTTGTGCTCGGGCTCGAAGAACCCGGTGACGGTGAAGTAGTCGCCGTAGTACTTGAGCGTCAGGTCGGGCACCATGCCCTGCTCGGCCATCGACCAGAAACTGAACACGATGATCGAGGCGAGCGGCACCACCAGAAAGAGCACCAGCCAGATCGTTGCCGGCGCGATCAACCAGGCCGTCGAGAAGCCCTTCTCCGGTCGGATGACCTTGGCGCGAACCGCCGCCTCGTCGGGCAGCGGCTGAGAGCCGATCAGGCCGGGGTGGAATCGTGTGGTGATCTCGCTCATCGCATCTTCAGTCACCCAAGCAACGAGGCCGACATGACGATCGCCACGTCGGCCCCCGAACGAACCACGAGGAAGGGGGAGGTTACGGAGGGGAAACCTGGGTTGCCCCTCTGTTCGTATCCTTCCCTTGAGTTTCTGAACGCTACGCGTTCAGAAACTCGGTCCAGCGCTTGACCAGATAGTCGTTCTCGTCCATCAGCGAATTCCACACCGCGATGTTCTTGAAGCGCTGCTCGTACGATCCGCCGTCACGCACCGCGCCTTTGTCGATCAACGCGTTGCCGAACGGATCCTTGAGCGCCGCGGCGGCCGGCTTGCCTTCGTACCAGAAGTCCCATTCCGCGGGAGACAACGCGGTCTTGGCGTTTTGCGGCGTCGACATGTAATAGCCCTGCCGTGCGACGAAAGCGCCTGGCCAGCCGGTCAACCACCAGTTGATGTACTCGTAAGCCTGGTCGAGCTGCCTGCCTTTGACCTTGGCCGAGATTGCCAGCGCACCGTGCCAGCCGCGCATGCCTTCCTTGGGGGCGGCGTAGATGCACTTCACGCCTTCGGCGTTCACCGCGGTGACGGCCGGTGACCACATCGATTGCAGCACCACCTCGCCGCTGGTCATCAGGTTCACCGACTGGCCGAACGTTTCCCAGAAGGCGCGGAAGTGCCCTTCTTTCTTCTTCTTGATCAGGAAGTCGGCCAGGAAATCGATTTCGGGCCTGGTCATGTTGCCCTTGTCGCCGAACTTCCTCAGGCCCATCGCCTCGACGCCCATGGCGGCGTCCATGGCGCCGATCTGCGGAACGTTGATCAAGGCGACCTTGCCCTTGAAATCCGGGTGAAAGAGTTCGGCCCAGCTGGTGATCTCGCGCTTGGTGTTCTTCGGCGCGTATCCGATCGAATCGGCGTTGTGCCAGGTGGGTACGGCCGAGATGTACTGCGACGGGCCCTTGGTGGGCTTGCCGTTCTGATCGACCCACAGCTTGAGATACGGTGCATCGCCCTGACCGACCGAGGATCCTTCGGTCAGCTTGCCGGTCTTGGTGAGGTTGGAGACCTTGCCCCAATCCTTGATGCGCTTGGTGTCGATCGGCTGGAACACGCCGGCCGGGATCATCACGTCGAACATGTCGAAGTAGCACTCGGATACTTCGTACTGATCGTTCTGGTTCAGCGACTTGCCGAACAGCTGGGTGTAGCTGAGCGCCTGACCACGCACCGGAAACCCGATGTCTTTGGAGGCCCGAGCTTGGATCTCGTTGATGACGCTCACACCCAGACCGATCGTGCGGATCGGATTCTTCGCCTGGGCCTGGACGATTGCGGGAAAGCCGGTGATGGCGCCGGTTGCTGCGATGCCCGCCGCACCCGTCACGAACTGCCGCCTGGTCACACCCTGGGGTTCCGGGGTGGTTTTCTCTTCAGCCATTTCGCGCTCCTTTCGATTGGTGTGATTCCGTCTGGCAGGTCCAGATCCAGATTGCTCGACTGACTGCGCGTATCGGCGCGAGCGCTTGGCCGCGCGCTCAGGCCGGTGGTACCGCGTTTCAACGGTGTCGCGTTTCAGTGGTGCCGCGTCTCTGTAGCCCACCGGGCTCACGGCTTATCCAATTACAGCTTAAGCTCGAAATTGCGAGTTGGGCAAGCGTTCGGGGAGCGGCTCATGAGTGTTCTGATCAAGAACGGGCGGATCGTGACGGCGAGCGATGACTACCACGCCGACCTCTACATCCATAGGGAAACGGTCGATCTGATCGGAACCGATCTGTCGATGCACGCCGACCACGTCATCGACGCCCGCGGCAAGCTGGTGATTCCCGGCGGGATCGACCCCCACACCCACCTGGAGCTGCCGTTCGGTGGCACGGTCACCTCGGACACGTTCGAGACCGGCACCCGCGCCGCGGCCTTCGGCGGCACCACCTGCATCATCGACTTTGCCGTGCAATTGAAGGGCCAGTCACCACTGGAGGCGCTCGGGATCTGGCACGAGAAAGCCGCCGGCAAGACCGCGATCGACTACGCATTCCACATGATCCTCACCGACGTGCCGCCGGCCCGCACCAGGGAGATGCGCGCGCTCGCCGATGAGGGCGTCACCAGCTACAAACTCTTCATGGCCTATCCCGGGGCGATGCTCTCCGACGACGGCACGATTTTTCGGGCAATGCGCCAGGCCGGGGAGGACGGCACGCTGGTGTGCATGCACGCCGAGAACGGCATCGTCATCGATGAGCTGATCAGGATCGCGCTGGCCGAGGGTCATATCGAGCCCAAGTACCACGCGATCACCCGCCCCACCCGACTGGAAGCCGAAGGCGTGCATCGGGCGCTGGCGATTGCGGAGGTGGCCAAGTCGCCCTGCTACATCGTGCACCTGAGCAGCTTCGACGCGCTGCAGGAACTGCGCTTGGCCCAAGCGCGCGGGGTGATGGCGCACGCCGAGACCTGCCCGCAGTACCTGCTGCTCGACGTTTCGCGCTACGACGAGCCGGGCTTCGACGGTGCGAAATACGTGCTGACCCCGCCGTTGCGCGAGAAATGGAACCAGGACGAGTTGTGGCTCGGCTTGCGCAGCGACACGCTGAATGCGATCTCGACCGACCATTGCCCGTTCTGCATGAAGGAGCAGAAAGAACTCGGCAAGTACGACTTCTCCAAGATCCCCAACGGCGGACCGGGCATCGAGAACCGCATGAGCCTGATCTACCACTACGGCGTGAACGGCGGGCGCATCGATCTGAACCGCTTCGTCGAGCTCACCTCCACCGGGCCGGCGAAGATCTTCGGCCTGTTTCCGCGCAAAGGCACGATCGCGGTGGGCAGCGACGCCGACATCGTCATCTTCGATCCGCAACGGGAGGAGACGATCAGCTACCACAACCCGAACACGCACCACATGAACATCGACTACAACGCCTATGAAGGCATGCCGGTGCGCGGCTTCACCGATACGGTGTTCAGTCGGGGCCGGATGATCATCGACAAGGGCCGCTACCTGGGAAGAAGCGGCGACGGCAGGTACGTCAGGCGCGGCCCGTATGGCGGGCACTACCGGACTGCCAGGTCAGGTGATATCGCCGCACGCGCACCCGAATCGCGCCGCGGCGGGTAGTCGTTTTTGCTTCCCTCGGGAACGCAGCTCTAGGAGCGTTCCGCCACCGCGCCGGGCACGATCGACGTTGCCGACGAACTCCCCAGCACGCTCTTCAGCAGCCAGTAGAGGATGCAGAACAGCCCGGTGAGGATCAGCAAGGCGATCAACGCGATCAGGCGCTTGCCGAACGCGGCATCCAGCACGTAGCCCGGCTGCAGCAGATGCACGGCCAGCAGTTGTACCGCTTGCAGCGCTGCGCTCGCGCTCAGCAGGATGGCAGTGAATGTCGAGCCGGTGAGAGAGCTGAACACCATGCGCTCGACGCTGCGCTGCTTGACGATGTGCAAGCGGTAGGCACGCCAGTGGAACCAGCAAAAACCGATGATGGCGATGACCACGCCGGCCCAGAAAATCGCGTTGCTGTAGCTCAGGCCGTGGACGACGAGGTTGAACAACTCGGCGAACGGTTCATAGAAATAGAGAAACACCAGCACCAGGATGTAGACGAGCAGCCCGACCAGGGTCCAGAACCATTGCCACGTGTTTGTCATCGTTCGCACTCGCTCCGTCGATGGCTCGTCCGACATCAGCTGCCCGCCGGCCGCCCCGCGATCATGAAAATGACGTACAGAACCAGGAAGAGGAGATCCTTGGCGATGCCCAGGCCCTGATTGGCATTGTCGCGATTGGCGATCAACACGATCACTTCCAGCACGAAGAATACGACGGCCAGGAAGAAGAACGGCCAGATGGTACCCCACCAGGACACGGACTCGGCCATCACGACCTGGTGCGCCTCGCGCCATACCAGGAGCAATAGCGGCAGCGCGATCAGCCAGGCATTCGCGAGCAGGAACCGCACGCGCCAGGTCTTGCGGTCGAGAAACCAGAACACGAGCAGCAAGCCCACCACGTGCAGGAAATCCCAGAACATGCCGCGATAGGCCTCGGCTGCTCCGTCCATCGCGCTCACTGATACGAGGCTCAGATAGCCGAACAGATAAAGCGCGAGCAGTGCATCGCAATAGAGCCATTCGCGCAGCGTCTCGCCGGGTGGCTTGACGGCCCAGGCCCGGCTCGCTTTGTCGAACAGCATGACCAGGGCGACGATGAAGCCGGCCGGATAGATCAGGTGCAGCATCATCTGATACTGCTGTTGATACGCCACGGACGACCAGTTCACCACGAGGTAGACGAGGGCAAACGCCAGCAGCCCGAGCAGCCGCGCCGCCGAAGGTGTTTCGTAGCTGGCTTTGACGCTCTCCTGTGGCTCAGCCCCGGCGACCGTGGCTACATGGCCTCCCTGCTCCGCCTGTTCTCCTTGCGAAACGCCGACCAGCTCGTTGCTCTGACGCGCCGAGCGCCAGAACAGCGCGATCAGAAAGAGCACCAGCGCGGCCGCGCCGATGATCATCATCACCACGAAGAAGAGCAGACCGCGTGAACTACTATCGCCGGCGCTGCCTTCGGCCGAGGAGTCGGTCCAGAGCCCGAACTGCCACAGAACGAGAACGGCGCAGATGAGTACCGCCAGCACCGCGAGCAGCAACTCCAACCAGTGCGGGCGATGCGGCCGAGTACGTGCGGCGCGGCTCGCGACATGTACTCCCGCCGGCTGTCGCGCCACGAGAAAGATCAGGAAGGCGATCAGACCAAGAACGCTGATCGCCGCCATGACTTCCAGGAAAGCAACTGACCTGCTGTCCACGGGTCTCCCTTTGGCGTTCCCAGATTCCGTTATGCGACTATGATACTTGCGCGCAAATCGTGAAAGGAACCGAGCATGAGCGATTCATCCGATGCGACCTACCAGCAACGTACATATGGCGCCCGCGAAATCGGGTACGGACAAAAGCCCGGCATTGCGGTAGTGGACTTTCAGCTTGCCTTCACCGATCCGAAGTATCCGCTCGGCGGGTCGCCGATGATCGAGCGCGCCATCAACAACACCGCGCGTCTGTTGCGGGTGGCGCGGCGCTGCGGCGTGCCGATCGCCAGCTGCTATACCGCCTACACCTCCAAGGAGGACATGCCGTACTGGAAGATCGGCGCGCTCGAGGAGCAGCTGATTCACGGCCATCCGGCCACCGAGCTGGATCCGCGCATCTACGATCCCGCGTACGACGTGCGTCTGTGCAAGACCGGTGCTTCGATCTTTTATCAGACCCCGATCGTGGCGTACATGGTGCGCCAGCAGGTGGACACGATGATCGTCGTGGGCTGCGTCACCTCGGGTTGTGTACGCGCATCGATCGTCGACAGCTTCCAGAACGGATTCCGCACCATCGTGCCTGAGGACGCCGTCGGCGATCAGGATGAGCGCCCGCACCACGACAACCTGCGCGACGTCGGGCGGCGCTACTGCGACGTCACCAACACCGACAGCGTCATCGCGTGGATCGAAGCGTGGCACGCACGCATGCAACCGCTCGGCAAGCGTTCCAACGTTCAGGCCAGGGCAAGCGCATGAGCGGTGATCGCGACAGCGTCAAGAGCTGGTTCGACGAACAGCTCAAGACGCTGAAGGACGAGTTTGACCGCATGGGCGGCGGTGCCGCGCGCCCGATCGAGCGCAGCCGCGCGCCGGACTCCCGATCGGGGTCGAACGGATCCACTTCAACCGGATCGACCGGATCAAATGGATCGGGGCTCAATGGCGGCGCCGCGCGCATCGCGCCCACGCCCGCGCCAAGGCCGCCGGTCATCGCCCCGCCTCCCAAGATCGCGCCACCGATGGGAGGACGGTCGCTCTCGCCCGCGCCAGTGCAGCGCGAACGAGCGCAGCCATACAAGCCGATCGCGCACCCGACATCCGAGTCGCCCACCGCGCGCGAGTCGCGAGCGCCCCGCGCGCCTGAGGTGCGCTCGACGCCCTCGCGCGAATCTGACGCAACGCCCGCACTGGAAGCACGGCGGCCGCCAGCAGCGCCTGCACCGGACCGCCAACCTGCACGCTCCGCGCCCTCGTCCGGCGAATTGCCGCGTCGCGCTCGCGAGTCGAGCGGAGGCTGGATGCTGGGCGTCGACGTCGGCGGCACCTTCACCGACCTGCTGCTGATCGAGCAGGCCACTGGTCGCACCTTCTCGGCGAAAGTCCCCTCCACCCCC
>CADEDU010000135.1 GCA_902826155.1 uncultured beta proteobacterium | reverse complement strand
CCAGACGATCGGCCGGGTGGGCGCGGGCGTACGCGAAGATCCGAAAACGCTGGCCACGCTCTACGTGCAACAGCGCTACGACCCGATCGAGGCGACGTGGCGCGGCGCGGTGAAGACCTGGGACATGTCGATCTTCAGCGTGCGCATGCTGTGGAAGATGCTGGTGGGCCAACTGTCGTGGCGCAACCTCGGCGGCCCGGTGACGATCGCCGACTACGCTGGTCAATCCGCATCGCTCGGGTTGCTGCCGTTCATTACATTCATCGCGTTGATCAGCATCAGTCTCGGCGTACTCAATCTGCTGCCGATCCCGGTCTTGGACGGCGGACACTTGATGTATTATTCCATCGAGCTCATCAAGGGGACTCCTCTCTCCGAGCGCGCGATGGAATACGGCCAACGCTTCGGCATCGCGGTACTCATGTTGTTGATGGGCTTCGCGTTCTTCAACGACATCACTCGGCTGGTTGCGAGTTAAGGCAACTCTGAATAAGGGGTCTCCAACCCCTCATAACTCCCCGGAAAGTGTGGGAACTCTGCATTCCAACGGCGGTTTATGCAGAGATTCCGAAAGCAGATAAAGCGAGCGAGGGGCAGAGGGCCCGCGCCTCTCCCAAAGGACGGATGAGAAAAAGACTCCTGGCCGTGCTGGTGTCGGCGGCATTCGCACAGGGTGCGTTCGCGCAACAGAGCGCCTCGACCACCTCAGCCGTCGTCCGCGACATTCGCGTCGAAGGCATCCAGCGTATCGAGCCCGGTACGGTGTTCACGTACCTGCCCATCAAGGTCGGTGAACGGCTTTCGCCCGAGCGCGTCCAGGAAGCGGTGCGCGCCCTCTACGCCACCGGGTTCTTTCGCGATGTCAGGCTGGAGGTCGAAGGCGATGTGCTCGTCGTCCTTGTGGAAGAAAGGCCGGCGATCGCGACAATCGATTTCGTCGGCATCCGCGAGTTCAGCGACGAGCAGTTGCGCAAGTCGTTGCGCGACGCGGGCATCGCCGACGGCCGCACCTACGACAAGGCGCTGCTCGATCAGGCCGAGCAGGAAATCAAACGCCAGTATCTGACGCGCGGCAAATACGGCGCGGTGGTGTCCACCACGGTGACCCCGCTGGAGCGCAACCGGGTTGGGGTGACGTTCACGGTCGACGAAGGCGATATCGCCAAGATCCGGCGCATCAACATCGTCGGCAACCAGTCGTTCGGCGAATCGGAACTGCTCGACCTGTTCGTGCTGCAGACGCCGGGCTGGATGACCTGGTACACGAAGAACGACCAGTATTCCCGCCAGAAGCTCGCCGGCGACATCGAGTCGCTGCGCTCGTTCTATCAGAACCGCGGGTACCTCGACTTCAACGTCGATTCCACGCAGGTATCGATCTCGCCCGATAAGCAGGACATCTTCATCACTATCAACGTCACCGAGGGTGAGAAGTACACCGTCACCGACGTGAAGCTGGGTGGAGATCTGGTCGTGCCCGAGGAGGATCTGCGCAGGCTGATCACGATCAGGCCCGGCGAGCCGTTTTCGCGCGAGCGGCTGACCGAATCCACCAAGGCGATTTCCGACCGTCTCGGCAACGAGGGCTATGCGTTCGCCAATGCCAACGCAGTGCCGGAAATCGACAAGGACAAGCGCACCGTCGGGTTCACGATCCTGGTCGATCCCGGCCGGCGCGCCTACGTCCGGCGCATCAACATCGTCGGCAACACGCGCACGCGTGACGAAGTCATCCGGCGCGAAATGCGTCAGCTTGAAGGCGCGTACTACGACAACCAGAAGCTGGCTCGTTCCAAGCGCCGCCTGGATCTGACGCAGTTCTTCACCGAGGTCGATCTCGAGAACGAGCCGGTCGCTGGAACCACCGACCAGGTCGATGTCAACGTTCGCGTCAAGGAGCGCGCGACCGGGAGCATCCTGTTCGGTGTGGGATTCTCCAGTGCAGAGAAATTCATCATCTCGGGTTCGATTTCGCAGCAGAACCTGTTCGGCTCGGGCAACGCGCTCGCCTTGCAGTTGCAATCGGGCTCGATCAACCGCGTCTATGCGCTCTCATTCACCAATCCGTATTGGACCGTCGACGGCCTGAGCCGCGGGTTCGATCTGTACGACCGTCGCTTCGATGCGAAAGCGCTGAACATCGGCAGCTACAAGACCGACACGCGCGGCGCCGGGCTGCGGCTCGGGTACCCGATCACCGAAACCGACAACGTCAATTTCGGGCTTGCCTACGAGCGCACCTACGTCGACGTCTTCGACGACAGCCCGGTACGGTTCAAAGACTACGTCGACCGCTTCGGCAACAGCAGCTCGTTCCTGATCGGTTCCACCGGCTGGACGCGCGACGGCCGCGACAGCGCCTTGTGGCCGATGCGCGGCGCGCAGCAGCGGATCGGGCTCGAGGCATCGCTGCCGGGCGCCGAGGTCCGCTACTACAAGGCCGGCTATACCGGCACGATCTTCTTTCCGGTCGGACGCAACCACGCTCTCGCATTCACCGGCGATCTCGGCTACGCGAGCGGGTACCGTGGGCAACCGCTGCCGTTCTTCAAGGCGTACTACGCCGGCGGGCCATCGTCGGTGCGCGGTTATTCCCAGAGCTCACTCGGCCCGCGCGATCCCAACGGCTTCCTCGGCGGTTCGCGCAAGGCGGTCGGCAGCGCGGAGTTCCTGTTCCCGTTTCCCGGCCTGGGACAGGACCGCACCGCGCGCCTCGGATGGTTCTTCGATGCGGGTCAGGTTTGGACGCCAGGGCAGGCGGGCGGAACGTTGAAGGAATTAGGTTTCAGGTATTCTACCGGGCTGTCTTTCAGCTGGATTTCACCGATCGGCCCGCTCAAGATGAGCATGGGCATACCGCTCAGAACGAAGCCCGATGACCGCACGCAGCGCTTCCAGTTCCTGCTCGGTACGGTGTTCTAGCCAACGCCCCTCCGGAGGAAGCACTTGGTCAACGTAATCAGAACCGCGCTATGCGCGCTCGTCTTGCTCGGATCAACCGGCGCCCTGGCGCAGGTCGAGAACGCCAAGATCGGGTTCGTCAATCTCGACCGGATCCTGCGCGATGCAGCCCCGGCCCAGCGCGCCCAGAAGAAGATCGAAGGCGAGTTCGCCAAACGCGAGCAGGAGCTCAATCGCATGGCCGACCAGCTGAAGAAACTGCAGGATCAGCTGGAGAAGAACACCGTCACGATGTCCGAGTCGGATCGGCGCAATCGCGAGCGCGACTTCAATGAAACCAACCGCGAGTTCCAGCGCAAGCAGCGCGAATTCCGCGAAGACCTCAACCAGCGCCGCAACGAAGAACTCCAAGGCGTGCTCGACCGTGCCAACCGTGTGGTCAAGCAGATCGCCGAGAACGAGAAGTTCGACATCATCTTCCAGGACGCCGTGTGGGCCAGCCCGCGCATCGACATCACCGAGAAGGTGATCAAGCTGCTGGATGACAGCCGTCCGGCAAAATGAGCGGGCGCCTGTCCAGCCCGGTGAAGGCACAGGCCACCGTCTCGGCGACATCGTTCAGCTCTTCGGCGGCCGACTGATCGGTGACCCCGAGCATCGCGTGCGCCAGGTCGCCACGCTGCGTAGCGCCGGTCCGCAGCACGTCTCGTTCTGTCACGACGCCAGGTACCTGACCGAACTCGCCGCCACCGAAGCGGGTGCGGTCGTGGTCGCCCCGGCACTCGCTGAGCGTACCGACAGACATCGCATCGTCGCCGACGATGCCTACCTGTACTTCGCGAAGCTTTCGACGTACCTGAACCCCGCTTCAGCCCTCGCTGCCGGCATCGACGCGAGCGCGGTCGTTTCGCGGGACGCGACGATCGACCCGAGCGCGTCGATCGGTCCCAATTGCACGATTGGCTCAGGGACGAGGATCCAGGCGGGCGTGCGCATCGGCGCTGGCACGGTCGTGGGCGCCGATTGCGAAGTGGGCGAGGGCACCCGCATCGATCCGAATGTCACGGTGTACAGCCGCACGCGGATCGGCGCACGCTGTGTCGTGCTGGCGGGCGCGGTGATCGGCTCCGATGGCTTCGGTCACGCGCGCGAGAGCGGTCGCTGGCTCAAGATTCCCCAGATCGGCGCGGTGATCGTTGGCGATGACGTCGAAGTCGGCGCGAACACCACGATCGATCGCGGCGCACTCGACGACACCGTCATCGAAGACGGCGTCAAGCTCGACAATCAGATCCAGATCGGCCACAACTGCCGCATCGGCGCGCATTCGGCCATCGCCGGCTGCGTCGGAATCGCCGGCAGCACCACCATCGGCAAGCGCTGCATGATCGGCGGCGCCGCGATGATTTCCGGCCATCTGCAGTTGTGCGACGACGTAATCGTCTCGGGCGGCACGCTGATCTCGAAATCGATCGCCAGCCCGGGCGTCTACACCGGTGTCTATCCATTCGAACCCAACAAGCGCTGGAGTCGCAACGCCGCCTCGGTGCGTCATCTGGACAGTCTCGTCACCCGCATCCGCGCCCTGGAACGAGCGCTGGCCGAGCTCGAACGGGCTCAGGAGAACAAACAATGAGCACCATGGATATCGCGAAGATTCTCGCGCTGCTTCCGCATCGCTATCCGTTTCTGCTGGTGGATCGCGTGTTGGAGAGCGTGCCGGGGAAACACATCGTGGCGCTCAAGAACGTCACCATCAACGAGCCGTTTTTTCCCGGACACTTTCCGACGCATCCGGTGATGCCCGGTGTGCTGGTGATCGAGGCCATGGCGCAGGCCGCCGCGCTGCTCGCTTTCGAGACCGCCCAGGCCAAGCTTGCCGACCGCGAGATCATCTATTTCGCGGGGATCGATGATGCGCGGTTCAAACGTCCGGTGGTGCCCGGCGATCAACTGATCATGCGAGCCGAACTCGAGCGGCAGTTGCGGGGCGTGTGGAAATTCAGCGCAGTGGCCCACGTGGGTGAGCAACTCGCCGCCGAAGCCAAACTCATGTGCACGATGCGCCCGACATGATTCACCCGACCGCGATCGTCGCCGCTTCCGCCAGGTTGGGGGCCAACGTCAGGGTTGGCCCTTACACCCTGATCGGCGCGGACGTGACGATCGGCGAGGGGACCGAGATCGGCGCGCACGCCGTGATCGAAGGGCAGACCACGATCGGCCGCGACAATCGCATCTTCGCGTTCTGCTCGATCGGGTCTATCCCACAGGACAAGAAATTCGGCGGCGAGGCGACCCGTCTCGAGATCGGCGACCGCAACACGATTCGCGAGTACTGCTCAATCAACACCGGCACCTTGCAAGACGGTGGCGTGACGCGCGTGGGCAGCGACAACTGGATCATGGCGTACGCCCACATCGCCCACGACTGCCGGATCGGCGACCAGACGATCCTCGCCAACGGCACGCAACTGGCCGGCCACGTGCATGTGGGTGACTACGCCATCCTTGGCGGGCTGACCGGAGTGCATCAATTCGTGAAGGTCGGCATGCACAGCATGACCGGCGGCGGCACCATCCTGTTCCAGGACCTGCCGCCCTACGTGCTGTCGCAAGGCAACCCCGGCAAGGCTTACACGGTCAACGTCGAAGGCTTGAAGCGGCGCGGCTTCTCGTCCGCTGCGATCGAGGCGATCCGGCAAGCCTACAAGACGCTCTACCGCAACGGACTGACACTCGCCGACGCGCGCGCCGCGATCGAGGCGCAGGCGCAGGAGGTGCCCGAGTTGCTCCCGCTGGCGCAGTTTCTCGCCGGCGTAAAACGAGGCATCGTGCGCTGAGGCCACGCCTGTGACCGTCACCATCGGCCTGGTGGCAGGCGAGGCGTCCGGAGATCTTCTCGGTCGGTCGATGATCGAGGCGATCCGCCGTCAGCGCCCCGATGCGCAGTTCGTCGGCATCGGCGGCCCGCTGATGATCGGCGCCGGCATGCGGTCTTGGTACCCGCAGGAACGTCTGGCGGTGCGTGGTCTGGTTGAAGTGCTCAAACATGTCCCGGAGATCGCGCGCATCCGGCGGGGGCTGCTACGTCAGTTGCTCGAGGCACGTCCGGCGGTGGTGATCGGGATCGACTCGCCCGACTTCAACCTCGGGCTGGAGCAGCGCCTGCGCCGCCGCGGCATCCGTACGATGCATTGCGTGAGCCCGACGATCTGGGCCTGGCGCAGTGGCCGCATCAACACGATTCGCCGCGCAGTCGATCACATGCTGGTGCTGTTCCCGTTCGAGGAGGCGCTGTACCGGCGCGCCGGCATCGCCGCGACATTCATCGGGCATCCGCTTGCCGACGAGATCGGCGCGAATCCGGATCGCGACGCGGCCCGCGAGCAGTTGCGTCTCCCGCTCGATGCCAAAGTCGTCGCGCTGTTGCCGGGTAGTCGCGCCAGCGAAGTCGAGATGCTCGGAGCGACACTCGCCGATTGCGCGCTTCGAATCCATCGTGTCCGACCGGATGTGCGCTTTCTCGTGCCGCTGGTGACGGCCGCGACACGCAACCAGTTCGAGCAGGCGCTCTACGACGCAGGCGCGAAGGATCTTCCTGTCACGTTGCTGTACGGGCATGCCCACGAAGCGATGGCCGCATCTGATGTGGTCGTTGCGGCGAGCGGCACGGCCACGCTCGAGGCAGCGCTGATCGGTCGCCCGACTGTCGTGACCTATCGCCTCAACGCGTTCACGTACTGGCTTGCGCGCCGCCTGGTTCGGACCCGTTTCATCGCGCTCCCGAACATCCTTGCCGACGAGGCGCTGTGCCCCGAGTTCATCCAGGACGAGGCCACTGGTGAGAACCTGGCGCAGGCCACGCTCAACTATCTGGGCGATGCACGGCTGTGCGCGTCGATCTCCGAGCGTTTTGCCGGCATTCGGGCGCAGCTTCGCCGTGGCGCGGCCGACCGGGCTGCCGGTGCGATCCTCGACGTTTCTCGAGCCGATCATGTCCCGGCGATCGCGCTCCCCTGACCTGTTCGACAACGTGAGCTTGTTCGACGGTCTGATCTGCGGCGTCGACGAGGCCGGGCGCGGCCCGCTGGCCGGGCCAGTCCATGCCGCGGCGGTCGTGCTCGATCCACAGCGGCCGATCGAAGGTCTGGCCGACTCGAAGGTGCTGAGCGCCGCTGCGCGCGAAGAACTCGCGATCCTCATCCGCCGGCAGGCACTCGGCTTTGCCGTGGCGAGTGCCTCGGTCGCGGAGATCGACCGCCTGAACATCCTGCAGGCGTCGCTGCTCGCCATGCGTCGCGCGATCCTGGCGATCGGGGCACGATTCGATCGCGTGCTGGTCGATGGCAATCAGGTGCCCAGCGTGCCGTTCGAAGTGGTGCCGGTGGTCAGGGGCGATGCACTCGTGCCGGCGATTTCGGCTGCATCGATCCTTGCCAAGACCGCACGCGACGCGTTGATGGAGCGCCTTGCGCGGCGCTTCCCCGAGTACGGGTTCGAGCAGCACAAAGGCTACCCGACGCCCGAACACCTCGAAGCGCTGACGCGCCACGGGCCATGCCGCGTCCACCGCCAATCGTTTGCGCCAGTTCGTTCAGCGTCTGCCGCGCGCGGCGCCGCGCCTCGCGACCGCGATCGCACTCCGGACGACTGCTCGTAGTCCTGCACTTTCCGCTGCAGGCGCGAACAACGCGCGTCGCTTGGCCACGTGTCGCCGGAGGGCTCGGTAGAACGCCGGTTCGGTCTGTGCGCGATGGATGAGTCCGGCCAACGCCTGCGCGTCGCCGAGCGGGTAGTAGCCGGGGTACGCCTTGCCGAGCATGCCGACGTTTCCGGGAATATCCGAGGCTAATACCGGCACGCCGATCCGCCCGGCTTCGCAGATGACGTTGGCCCCGCCTTCCATCCGCGAGCTCACTACCAGCAGATGGCTGCCGGCGAGCTGCTTGAGCGTGGCCCCGTGCGATCGGCCGCCGATCCATCGATAGCGTGGCTCGCGTGTCATCGCGGCCTGCGCTTCGCGTTTCATCTGCGGATCGAGCGCGTCACCGACATGAACGACTTCGAGCCTCGGCTCGCGCGAGTACTGCAGCGCGTGCAGGGCGCGAAACGGATCCTTCTCGTCGCGCAGGTGGCCGATCACCGCTATCCGAAATCGACGCGCAACCGGTGCGTGTTTGAGGTGCGTCGCGGCGGATTGATAGACGACGTTTGCAATCCTGCGTTCATCGGGTTGCAATTCATCGAGGGCACGCTCCTGAAGCACGATGAGCTGATCGGCCAGCTTCAGGGAATGGCGTGCATCGGCATTCTGATGAATATCGCGATAGATGTCGGTGCCGGTCAGCACCACGATCAACGGTCCTTGCGGATAGCGCTCGCGATACGCCACGATCGAGTCGCGGCTGCGGCGCGCATGCAGGGCGATGAGCAGATCGCACGGTTGTCCCTCCCAGGTGACGACCACGCGCACCTGATGGCCTGCGGCGCGAAGGAATGCGGCATAGCGTGCGGCGGTGTGGCGGTTGCCGGTGCGCGAACTCGCGGCGGCGGGAGTGACGATCGTGATTCGCATCGCTTGCGCTAGACTGATGGCTTGCTGGTTTGTCGGAGCGGGGGCTACCGCGGCGTGATCGCGCTGCATGCGTCGAAGCGAGGCGGCAGCCCGACGACAACAATATGCTGATCGCCAACGAAGTGCGGGAACATCTACTCAGCGCGCGCCGCCGCGTGCTCGCGTTGACGCGCGACGCGACCGGGACGCGATTGTTCGGCCCCAAGCTCGATATCGTCAACCCTCCGATCTGGGAGCTGGGCCATATCGGCTGGTTCCACGAGCGCTGGTGCCTGCGGCGCAATGCCGATGGAACGCTCGGCGATTCGATGGTTGAGCAGGCCGACGCGCGCTACAACTCAGCGATCATCGCGCACGGGGCGCGCTGGACCACCGAGCTGCTCGACCCCAAGCAGACGCGCCAGTACATGAGCGACACCCTGGAGAAGGTGCTCGAAGCGCTCGCCACGCGGCCCGAAGATGCCGAGCTGCTTTATTTTGCTGAGCTCTCGGCCGCGCACGAGGACATGCATGCCGAAGCTTTTCAATACACTTGGCAGACGCTCGGCTACGAGGAACCTCTGCTGCCGGGCGCTGGTGTGCGGCCAGTCGTGGCGGTGCGGTCCGATGCACTCGATCTCGAACTGCCCGGGGGCACGTTCATGCTTGGCGCCTACCCCGAGACGGGGTTCGTGTTCGACAACGAGAAGTGGGCACACGAAGTCACGGTGGGGCCATTCGCGATCGCGGCCACGCCGGTCACCAATGCGCAGTTCCTCGAGTTCGTTGGCGCCAATGGCTATCAGCGACGCGAGTTCTGGTGCGAGGAAGGTTGGTCCTGGCGCTCCGGCACTGGTCTGGTCGCGCCGAAGTACTGGCGCAAGCGCGGCGATACCTGGGGCGAACGATCCTTCGACCGCATCATCGCGCTTGCTCCCGACCATCCGGTCAGGCACGTCAACTGGTATGAAGCGCAGGCGTATTGTCGTTTCGCGAAGCGGCGTTTACCGAGCGAGGCGGAGTGGGAGTTCGCGGCGTGCCATCCCGATACCGGACGCGGCAAGCAGCGCTTCCCCTGGGGATCGGAGTTTCCACACGCAGCACTCGCCAATCTCGACGGATCGCAGCCGATCTCCGTGCATGCCGCGACCGCCGGTGATGCGCCTTGCGGCGCGCGCCAGATGATCGGCAATGTCTGGGAGTGGACCAGCAGCGCGTTCGAGCCTTATCCGGGATATGTCCGCGACCCGTACGCGGAGTACTCCGAGCCCTGGTTCCAGACGCACCGGGTGCTGCGTGGCGGCAGCTTCGCTACCTCGCCGCGGCTCATTCGCAACACCTGGCGCAACTTCTATCTGCCTCAGCGTAACGACCCCTTCCTCGGATTCAGGACGTGTCGCCTCGACCGGTAGCGACCACGCGCATCACTTCCGTCGACAACGCCCAGGTCAAGGCCATTGCCCGATTGCTCGATTCGGCGCGCGAGCGTCGTGAGGCTGGGCGCTTCGTGCTGGAAGGATCACATCTCGTCGACGCGTTCGATCGCGCAGGCACGTGCTTCGAGTCGTTGGTGATCACCGACGCCGGCTTGGCACAACCGGAGCTTCGTGCCTTGTACGACCGCGTCCAGAGCGGCCAACGGATCGTCGTGACCGAGCGGGTGTTCGGCAAGCTGTCCGAACTCGCCAGCCCGGTCGGTATCCTCGGGGTGTGCTCGCATCCGGGGCAAGTGCTGAAGGGGAGAGCCGACGGCGACGTCGTGTTCCTCGATCGCATTCAAGACGCCGGCAATGTCGGCACGATCATGCGGACCGCCGCGGCTGCCGGCGTTGCCACGCTCGTGTGCGGAGCCGGTAGCGCCGATGCCTGGTCCCCTCGCGTGCTGCGGGCGGCGATGGGTGCGCACTGCGCGGTCACGCTGGCCGAGTTCGATTTCGCTGAAGCGCGACGTCTGTACCCCTCACACCAGCTTCTGGCCACCGACGCGAACGCGGCGGAGGATCTCTACGCGTGCGATCTCACCAAGCCGACGATGTGGCTGTTCGGGAATGAGGGATCCGGGCTCGACGCGACGCTTGCTGCGCACGCGGATCGCATGGTGCGCATTCCAATCACCACCACCGTCGAGTCCCTCAATGTTGCCGCGGCGGCGGCGATCTGCCTGTTCGAACAGCGTCGCCAGCGTCTTGCCGCTCCCAGCAACGGGCGTGCTCGGCCCCGCGTCGGTTCGATCAATACACGCGCCGCGAAATCCGCACGTCCTGAATGATCTTGGTGGCGATCTCTTCGATCGACCGGGTGGTCGAGTTCATCATGCGTATGCCGTGGCGTCGCATCAGATCCTCGGCTCGGGCGATTTCGTTCCTGCAGTTGTCGATCGACGCGTACTTGCTGCCCGGGCGCCGCTCGTTGCGGATTTCGCTCAGGCGCTCGGGCACGATCGTCAGTCCGTAGAGCTTGGGTACGAATGCGCTGACCGCGCCCGGGAGTCGATCGCGCTCGAAATCCTCGGGGATGAGCGGATAGTTTGCGGCCTTCACCCCGAATTGCAGGGCCAAGTACAGGCAGGTAGGCGTCTTGCCGCTGCGGGACACGCCGACGAGGATCACGTCGGCGCTCTCCAGATCGCGGTCGGTGAGCCCGTCATCATGCGACAGCGCGTAGTTGATGGACTCGATCCGCTCCTGATATTCCTTGCGATCACCCGCCGAGTGCGATCGACCGATCGTGTGGCTGGAGCGGGTGCCGAACTCCGCCTCCAGCGGGTCGATAAAGCTCTCGAAGAAATCGAGAAACAGGCAGTCGGCTCCACTCAGAATGCCGCGTACGTCGGCATTCACCAGGGTCGTGAATACCACCGGTCGGGATCCTGTTCGCCTGCGCGCCTCATCGATCTGCGCACGGCACTGGTGCGCTTTCTCCACCGAATCGACGAACGGCACCACGATCTGTTCGATCGGAACACCCTCGAACTGCGAAAGCAGGCTGTGGCCGAGCATTTCGGCGGTGATTCCGGTGCCGTCGGACACGAAGAAGACGGGACGCTGAAGGTCAGACATCGCTACAGATCCGCATTAATACCCACGCAAATGGCATGCAAGTGCCGGTACCATAATGGCTTTCCCGGCCCGCGACAACCGCACGAACGATGACGGCGACCTCACTCGTACTACCGCTCCACGAATTGCGCATGTCGCAGGTCGACGAAGTGGGCGGCAAGAATGCCTCGCTCGGCGAGATGATCAGTCAGTTGTCGAAGGCGGGCATTCGTGTACCGGGTGGATTCGCCACGACCGCGAATGCGTATCGGGCATTCTTGGACGGCGCGGGACTCGCTCGACGGATCGAAGCTCGACTGGCTGCGCTCGATGTCGAGGACGTGAACGCGCTTGCGGCCTGCGGCAAGGACATTCGCGAGTGGATTGCCGCGGCTGAACTGCCTGGGCCGCTCGTCGAGGCGATCACGCGTGCCTATCGCGACATGACGCGCGATGGCGAGTATCCGGTGGCGGTGCGCTCCAGTGCCACGGCAGAGGATCTCCCGGACGCTTCCTTTGCAGGTCAGCAGGAGACGTTCCTCAACATCGTTGGCCTGGACAACGTGATCCAGGCGATCAAGCACGTCTTCGCCTCGCTCTACAACGACCGGGCGATCTCCTATCGCGTGCATCAAGGCTTTCGCCATGCCGACGTCGCATTGTCGGCTGGAATCCAGCGCATGGTGCGGAGTGACCTGGCCTCAAGCGGCGTGATGTTCACGCTCGATACCGAGTCGGGGTTTCGCGATGTGGTGTTCATCACCGCCGCGTATGGGCTGGGGGAGGCCGTTGTACAAGGCTCGGTCAACCCCGACGAGTTTTATGTGCACAAGCCGATGCTCGAGCGCGGACATCAGGCGCTCATCCGACGGCAACTCGGTTCGAAGCTCAGCAAGATCATCTTCACGAAACAGGCGAGCGCGCATCGGTCGGTCGAGACCGTTGACGTGGCGGCAGCGGAGCGGGCTCGCTTTTGCTTGAGTGATCAGGATGTCGTTGACCTCGCTCGCGCGGCGGTGGCCATCGAGCGCCACTATGGCCGACCGATGGACATCGAGTGGGGCAAAGATGGCCTCGACGGCAAGCTCTACATCCTGCAGGCACGCCCCGAGACCGTTCGCTCGCGCAAGTCGCAGGACAGTCAGGAGCGATTCGCCCTCAAGCAGCGCTCGGAGGTGCTGGTCACCGGTCGTGCAATCGGCAGCAAGATCGGCGTGGGATCGGTACGTGTGGTCGCGCATCCCTCGGAGATGGATCGCGTCAAGCCGGGCGATGTGCTGGTGACCGACATGACCGATCCGAACTGGGAGCCGGTGATGAAACGCGCAGCGGCGATCGTCACCAATCGCGGCGGACGCACGTGCCACGCGGCGATCATTGCCCGCGAGTTGGGGATTCCCGCAGTGGTCGGTGCCGGCAACGCCACTGGGGCGTTGCGCGACGGCATGGCTTGCAC
>CADEDU010000134.1 GCA_902826155.1 uncultured beta proteobacterium | reverse complement strand
CCGCGCCGCTACTTGGGAAAGCGCGGCTGATCAACGCACAAGCCTGCGCGCGCCCTGCCCCGCATCACCAAGCGAAGGCTTCTTAACGCGTACCCGGTGTTGCCGAGTTCGTAGGTGAATAGCGCGCTGCGCGCTTCAGCCTTGCTTTTGAACACCCGCCGATCCAACAGCTCGCATTCCAGCGTGGCAAAGAAGCTCTCAGCCATGGCGTTGTCGTAGGCGTCCCCTGCCGCTCCAGGTCGAGGGCTGCACACCCATTTCATGGCAGCGCTGCCCAAACTTCACGCTGGTGTACAGGCAGCCCTTGTCGCTGTGAATCACCACCGCTTCAGCGGCGCGCTGCACCACGGCCATGTCCAACGCCGCCAGCACCAACTCGGGACGCAGGTCTTCCCCGATCGACCAGCCCACCACCTTGCGACACTCGGCCGGGTGCGTGCGTAGCACCGCAGCACCCTTATCGGGCAAGGCCACCACGGTACCGGCCTGCTTGGCCCAATTCAGTACCGACCGCTCCGAATAACCGAACTCCTTGGACAGCTCGCGCCGCGTTCGCCCCGCAGCGTACAGCTCTACGATTTGCTGGCGAAACTCCGCCGCGTATGGCGGTCGCGTCTTTCCACAGCGCAAAGATGGGCGCCAGGATCAAATCCGACCAGGGACGGTTCCTGTACAGCCGGCGCCTGGGCATCGTCGAGCCGGTGTTCGGCAACCTGAAGAACAAGGGGCTACGACGGTTCACGCTGCGCGGGCAGGACAAGGTCGATGGGCAGTGGCACCTGTTCTGCCTGGTGCACAACATCGAGAAGATCGCCAGGTACGGAAAGCTGCCAGGCAAGGTGCACTAAGAAAGCACCGGAGAGGGATTTGCGTCGGCGAATTCAATCGCCACAACGGCGACAAATCAGAAAAGGTGTTCAGAAACTCCGATCAAGAAGGTCGGAGGGGAAAGTTCTCCCCGCAAAACTACCTTTTTCGACAAGCTCAACGTTTGAGCTCACCTGCTGGCGGAGGCGGGCGAAGCCCGCTGGAGCCAGTCAGGTGCAGCGAAGGGTTAGCCGTCACCGCTCACTCGCGGCCAGCCGGGCACCAAGCGCCGCAAACGCCGCCGCGAAGCCATAGCGCAGAGCGCTCTGTACGCGAGCGGACTCGATGACGAACCGACGAAAGGCGTGAGCCAAGAAGCCATAGATGACAAACACCACAAAGGTCATTGCCATGAAGACCGCACTCAGCACCAACAGATGAGCGAGTGGCTGCGTAGAGGTGGGGTCGACAAACTGAGGCAGGAAGGCTAGGAAGAAGATGGTGAGTTTGGGGTTGAGGATGTTGAGCAGGAAGGCCTTGACCACAAGCCCTGTAGCAGAGACCTTGGACATGCTGCCATCGACCGAGAACGCGGAGCGGTCGCGCCAAGTGGCGACAGCCAGGTAGAAGAGGTAGGCCACACCCGCGAACTTGAGCACCTGAAACGCCAAGGCACTGGTGTGCATGACGGCCGCCAGGCCCAGGACGGTAGCCAGCAGGTGCGGCAGGATTCCCGCCGTACAGCCGACCGCAGCGTAGATGCTTGCCCGGCGACCACGGGTAAGGCCGGTGGAAACGGTGTACACGACCCCGGTGCCGGGGACCAGAACGACGACGAGTGAGGTGATGAGAAATTCGAGCGTGATCATGACGAGATTGTGGTGGAGTTGGGTGACGGCTAACTAGAAGTAACTTTCATGATAAGGGTTTCCAATACCAGAAACCGGTTTCCAGATCTATTAGCCGGTTATCGTAGGTATAGGCAGGTTTATCACTGAACCGCCCCCTTCTCTGCCCTGTTACCGCCCCCTGCCGCCTCACTTTGCTTCCGTCTGTTATCGGGCAGCAACTGGATGATGCGCTCCTGCAGCCCCAGAGCCCGCGCGGCCGCGAGCGGCAGCAGCCACAGCCGCGCCGACGGGTCCCAGCGTCCGCCCGCCTCGCCCACGGCCCGTCGTAGCGCGACCTCCGCGTAGGCCACGCGCACGCCGACGATCTGCCGTAGGTGTTCGCGGTCCGGCTCCGGCGCGGCTGCATTCCGCGCTGCAACAGGCGTCCAGTCGGCTTCGTCGACGATGATCTCGACGGTCTTGATGCGGCGCCTGCGCTCCTGGTCGTAGCGATAGCGCACGCAGATCAGTCGGTCGCCGAATTCGGCGGTTAGCTTCTTGGCGCCCTTTGCCCCGGGTCGCAGGGTGACGCGCGCCTCCATGCCTTCCTCCGCATTCGTTGTCGTTGGCTGTATGCAAATATAGCCGACGAAGGAAGTGCGCGTCCGGCGCCGCACCGGCAAGAAGGGCGGGCTATCGACTCAGGCGCTTCGTGGCGTGCAAGCCGAGCCGGCTGCAGCCTGAGTTAGCTACAACACCGATCCGCCAGCAACCCCTCTGCCTGCGCCTCCGCGTGCCAAGCACGCGCTTTCGCGCCGAGCAGGCGCGCGCGCTGAGTGATCGGCACGACCTTCGCGCCCTCGGGTGGGTTTGCCATGCTGGTGAGCGGCACGTCTTTGGGCAGACCGTGTTCGTGCATGTGGGCGCGCAGCGCCTCGGTCGCCGCTACGTCGGCTTTCATCGTGACGCGGTCGATGACCACGCCGTAGTGCTCGCGTGCGGATTCGATCGAGACGTAGCCCTGGCGCACGTCGTTCTCCACGTCCTCCCGTTTGCGGTCGATCGGTTTGCCGAAGCCACCGCCGCCTCCTGATCGCAGGGTGTAGCGATCTCCCGGTTTGAGGAGTTGGGAGAAGATCTTGCCGGTGGCGTACACCGTCTCCGGTTGGCCATGGCGTTCGATGGCCACCTGGTTACCCAGCGCCGAGAGTCCGCCGAAGAGTCCCCACGGACGATGCTCCACGCGCTCGATCTGCGTGTTGAACATGGTGTCGGTGAGGCAGCGCACGACCTGCTCGGTGCCCAGGCCGCCGCGATGCTTGCCCGCGCCGCCGGAATCCTGCCGCAGCGCGTAGCGCTCGATGATGAACGGGTACTTGGCTTCGACCTGTTCCGAGGGGCCGTTGTGGGTGTCGCCGTCGTTGATGGCGATGGTGGCGCACATGCCATCGCTGTCGTGCTTGGCGCCCCAGCCGCCGCCAATGAGGCCACCCAGGTAGAGGAAGAGTTTCTTGGTGTCGGGGCGGCGGCCGTTGATGTTCGCCACGACCAGGTCGGCGTGATGCGCGGCGGCCACCTTGGTGGGAATCGCCGGGGCCAGTGCCTTGAATACGGTGTCGATCACCGTCATCGGGAAGGTCATCCACATGCGCATCGGCGCGGGGCGCGTGGCGTTCACGACCCTGCCCTCGGGCACGATGATCTCGAGCGGCCGAAAGCACCCGTCGTTGATCGGCATCTCCAGCGGCGCCGCGATGCATTTGAGCGCCACCTGCGCGGCCGACAGCCCGGCCGGCATGCCGGAGTTGAAGAAGCCGCGCACCTGCTCGCCCACGCCGGTGAGGTCGACGGTCATCGCATCACCTGCCACCGTCACCTTCACGCGGATCGGGATCGGCTTGCCCATGTCGACGCCGTCGTCGTCCATGAACGACTCGGCTTCGTACACGCCATCGGGAATGGCGCGGATCTGCTCGCGCGTGGTGGCTTCGCTCTGATCGAAGATCGCTTCGATGCCGCCGAGAAACTCGTCGCGCCCGTATTTGGCCAGCATCTCCAGCACCCGCTTCTCGCCCGATTTCACCGCCGCGATCTGCGCACGCAGGTCGCCCATGGCGCGTTCGGGCACGCGCACGTTGAGCGCGATGATGCGGAACACGTCGTCGTTGGGCTCGCCCTTGCGCCATGCCTTCACGATCGGCATCTGCAAGCCTTCGGAGTAGATGTCGAGCGTCATGCCATCCAGCGTCCCGCCGATGTCGATCCAGTGCGCCATGCACGCGGAGAACGCAACGATCTCCCCTTTCCAGAACACCGGCACCACGAACGTCATGTGATTCAGATGGCTGCCGGTGGTGTAGGCGTCGTTGGTGAGGAGCACGTCGCCCTCCTCCATCGCGGCCAGCCCGAAGTGCTCGATCATCTTCTTCACGGTGTTACTCATGCCGCGAATGAACGTCGGCAGCCCGATGCCCACCGAGATCGTGTTGCCGGCGCGGTCGAACAGGCCGACGGTGAAATCGAGCGCCTCGTAGATGATCATGTTGTAGGCGGTGCGCATCAGATTGGCCTTCATCTCCTCGGTGGTGGCGACGAAGGCGTTGCGCAGGATTTCGGTGATGACGGGATCGGCGCTGAAGGCCGCGCGAGCGCCCGCGCCGCCGCCGAGGTTGTCCGTGTTTGTCGTATTACTCATGTGCCACCTCGATGACCAGATTGCCCAATGCATCCACTTCGATGCGGTCGCCCGGCAACGCGACCGTGGTGGAGGCGTACTCCTCGATCAGCGCCGGGCCGGTGATGCGATTTCCGGCCAGCAGCCGCTCGCGCCAGTACACCGGCGTGTCGACCCAGCCGCCCGCCTGCGAGAAATAGACCGGCCGCTTGCCGGTGAGCGCGTCGTTGGGCGGATCGATGCCCCCCGTGGCCGCGTGCGCCAGTGTGGGTTTGAACATCGTGCCCGAGACCGAGGTGCGGATGCTCACGATCTCGGCCTGCTCGGTCGCCGACGCATAGCCATAACGCTGGGTGTGCACGGCGTCGAACAGGCGCTTGATCTGCGCGGTGTCGCGCGCGTGGAACGCGGCCACCGGAATGTCGACGGTCACCGCGTGCTCCTGGCCGACGTAGCGCATGTCGAGGCTGCGGTTGACCACGATCTGCGCGATGCCATGCGAGGCCGCGCGCACGTCGCGTTCGCCTTCGCGCTCGAGCGGACCGAACTGCTGCTCGAACGCATCGAAGTCGATCGACGCAAGCGGCGTGAACAGCGTCTTGACGAAGTCGCGGCGCAGGTCAGCCACCAGCATGCCGAACGCCGAGAAATGTCCCGGTGCGCTCGGGATGATGACCTGCCTGATCTGCAGCTCGCGCGCCACCAGAGTCGCGTGCAGCGGCCCCGCCCCGCCGAAAGCCACCATCGGAAAGTCGCGCGCATCGAGGCCGCGCTCGGTGGTCACGCGCTTGACCACGTTGGACATGGTCGCCGCCGCAATGCGCACGATGCCATCGGCCGCGCGCTCGAGCGTGAGGCCGAGTGGATCGGCGATCGAGCGCGCCATCACGCGCCGCGCCGATTCGGTGTCGAGCTGCATGTCGCCGCCGAGGAAGCGCGCCGCCGAGAGCCGGCCGAGCAGGAGGTTCGCATCGGTGACCGTCGGCTCGGCGCCGCCTAACCCGTAGCACACCGGGCCCGGCTGCGAGCCGGCGCTTTGCGGGCCCACGCGCAGCGATCGTGCCGGACCGATGCGCGCGATGCTGCCTCCGCCGGTGCCGACCTCCTGGATGTCGATCATCGGGATCTGCACCGGCAGGCCTTCGTTGTAGCCGCCGATCATCGAGCTGGAAGTCATCAGCACGTCGCCGTTCAGGATCACACCCGACTTCGCGGTGGTGCCGCCCATGTCGAAGGCGATCGCGCGATCGAGCTTCAGCGCGTGGCATAGCGCACGGGTGCCGATGACGCCGGCTGCCGGCCCCGACTCCAGCATGCGGATGCACTCGCGCTGCGCCGCCTTGGCGTCGTACAGGCCGCCGCTCGACTGCACCACCAGAAAGGTGCCGGCGAACGCGTGCTGCTGCAGATGCTGCTCGATCTCGGCCAGATAGCTCTGCACGCGCGGGCCGATGTAGGCATTCGCCGCTACCGTCGAGCTGCGTTCGAATTCTCGATATTCCTGCGAGAGCTCGTGCGAAGCGGTGATGAACGTGTGCGGCAGGCGCTGTTGCAGATAGGCCTTGGCCTTGATCTCGTGCGCCGGATTGCGGTAGCTGTGCAGGAACAGGATGGCCACGGCCTCGACCTTCTCGGCCGCCAGCGCTTTGGCCACGCGCTCCAGTTCGTCTTCGGCGAGCGGTGTCATGACATCGCCCGAGGCGGCGACGCGTTCGTTCACCTCGAAGCGCAGTGCCCGCTCCACCAGCGGCACGTGCTTACGAAAGAACAGGTTGTACGCCTCGGGGCGGTTGACGCGTCCGATCTCGTAGATGTCGCGAAAGCCGCGGGTGATCACCAGCGCGGTGCGCGCACCGTTGCGTTCGAGCAGCGTGTTGATCGCGATCGTGGCGCCGTGCAGGAACAGATTGGCCTGCTCGAAGCGGCTGCCGGCTTTGTGCACGCCGTTGTCGATGCCACGCACGATGTGATCGGTGGTGGTCAGCGTTTTGCCCAGACGCAGCGTGCGAGTGGCTTCGTCGAACACCGCGATGTCGGTGAAGGTGCCGCCGACGTCTGCGGCGATGCGCAATGGGTGGTTGACGCCTGGCGTGGTGCTCATGATCGGTTCCGATTCGACGTGCACGAAGTATGGCACGCGCGTTTGCGCCGCCGGTCACAGCGGCAGTCGCCTTGACACCCCCGAGGGCGTTCTCTATATACCCGGTGTCAGCACGTACCCAGCAGCCAAGCCGACCATCGCGGTCGCGCCACGCTCACGAGGAGGATGGATCGATGAATACACGCACCCGTCATACCGCTGCTTTATCGATGTCGCGCCGCAGCTTCACCGCCGCGCTGGCCGCGTCGATCGCAACCGGATTGTTCAGCCTGCCGGCGATGGCGCAGGTCGAACTCAAATTCGCCGACGCGCTGCCCAAGACCTTCGCCTACAACCCGGCGATGATGGAATTCAAGCGCGTGGTCGAGGAGAAAACCAAGTCGCTCTCCATCAAGACCTTCGGCGAAGGCGTGCTGGGTGACCAGAAAGCGCTGATGGAAGCCACCAAGATCGGCTCGATTGACATCGCCGTGATCGCCTCGCAGGTGAGCCAGCAGCTGGTGCCCGAGCACGGCATGTTCGGGCTGCCGTTCGTGTGGCTGAAGTACGACGACTGGCTCAAGTTCCTGCAAGGCCCGATTTCCGCGGAACTCGGCAAGAAAATGGAACCGCACGGCTTGAAGGTGCTGGTGTTCGCCGATGGCGGGTCGCTGGCGGTGCTCAACAGCAAACGCGCCGTGAAAACGCCCAATGACATGAAGGGGCTGAAGCTGCGCGTGATGCAAGACCCGATGCAGGTCGACATGATCAAGGCGATGGGTGCCATTCCGGTGCCGATGGGCACGCCCGAGGTCTACACCGCGATCCAGCAAGGGCAGATCGACGGCAACGCCACCGGCCCGCAACTGCTGTGGGCGCTGAAGAATCACGAAGTCGCCAAGCACCTGTCGTTCACCAACCACGGCCGCGCATCCGGCGTGGTAATCATGAACCTCAAGAAATGGAACGCACTCAACGCGGAACAGAAAGCCGCGATCGAGGCGGGTTCGCAGGCGTTCTTCACCACCGACTCGGCGTACTTCACCTCCAATCCGAACACCGCGAACGACAAGGTGGTGGATTTCATGGCGAAGGCCGGCGTGGTGGTGACCGATCCCGACGTCGCTGCGTTTCGCAAGGCCACCGAGCCGGTGGTGACTGCGTTTCGCGCGCGGGTGAAATCGCCGCTAGTCGACAAGGCACTGAAGGAGGCGGGGTATCCGGGGCTTTAGGTTCTGGGTTCGTGGTTCGACAGGCTCACCACGAACGGGACTCGATTCGCTCACCACGAAACGGGACTTGAAGGCCGTTCGCCCTGAGCCTGTCGAAGGGAGCTTGTCGAAGGGAGCCTGCCCTGAGTGAGTCGAAGGAGCCTGCCCTGAGTGAGTCGAAGGAGCCTGCCCTGAGTGAGTCGAAGGGCGCATACCAACCCAATGACATCAACACTTCGCGGGATCGAAAAACTGCTGCGCTTCGTGGTCGGTACGCTGATCCTGGCGATCGTGCTGCTCGTGGCCGCGCAGGTGGTGTTCCGCTACGTCCTCGCCGCACCGATCGTGTGGTCGGAGGAATTCACCACGCTGTGCTATCAATGGGTGTCGTACCTGGGTGCGGCGCTCGCGGTGCGCTATCGCGGCCACTTCGGCGTCGATTTCATCACGCGGATGCTGAGTGAGGCGTGGCACAGGCCACTCGAATGGCTTGGCCACGCCGTGGTGTGGATCATCGGCGTGTTCATGATCGTGTACGGCCTGCGCATCGTCGAGAGCTCGGCGGCGCAGATGTATCCGACCCTGGGTTTCAGCGTCGGCACCGGCTATCTGGTGCTGCCGATCGCCGGGGTGCTGTTCCTGCTGATGGACATCGCGCTGATACGCGACAAGAGCGCGCCCGCCGCCGGACACTGAACCACCCCGCAGTCGGGCTACATACGACAACAACCAGGCGCCGCGCGTGCTGATCCTCATCATCCTGTTCATCGGACTGCTCGCGCTCGGCATTCCGGTCGCGTTCGCCATGACGGTCGCCACCATCGGCGGCTTTCTCGCGCTCGACATTCCGCTGGAAACCATCGCGCAGAAAATGCTCGCCGGCATCGAGCCGTTTCCGTTCGTCGCGATTCCGCTGTTCATCCTCGCCGGCGCGCTGATGGAAACCGGCGGCATCTCGCGCCGCCTGGTCAATCTCGCCACCGCGCTGATCGGCCACATCCGCGGCGGGTTGGGCATGGTGGTGGTGGTGTCCGAGCTGCTCTTCTCCGGGATCTCCGGCTCGTCGGTGGCCGACGCCTCGGCGATAGGCTCGATCCTCATCCCGTCACTGGTGAAAGCGGGTTATCCGCCCGAGCGCGCGGCAGCGATCGTCGCGGCGGCATCGGGCATGGGCATCCTGATCCCACCGTGTCTGGTGATGGTGATTCTGGGGGCGATGTCGGGCCTGTCGATCTCGGCGCTGTTCATCGCCGGCTTCCTGCCCGGCCTGCTGATGGCGCTCACGTTGATGATCGTGATCCACATCCAGGCGCGCCGCGGCATTCTGCCCGGTACGCACGGCAAGTTCTCGTGGGAGCGGCTGGGCAAGGCGTTCAAGGAATCGGTGCTGCCCCTCGGCATGCCGGTGGTGCTGTTCGGCGGGATTCTGGGCGGCATCGCCACGGCCACCGAAGCGGCGGTACTCGCGATTCTGTACGCGGTGGTGCTCGACGTATTCATCTATCGCGAACTCAAGATCGCCGACTACAAACGCATGCTGGTGCAGACCGGCATCACCACCGGCGCGGTATCGATGCTCGCCGGCGTGGCCACCGCAATGTCGTGGATCTTCGCCACGCTCGGCGTGCCGCAGGTGATCGCAAGCGCGCTGCAGCAGGTCACCAGCTCGCCCTACCTGCTGCTCGCGCTGGTGATGATCACCATCATCATCTTCTCGAGCATTCTCGACGGGCTGCCGGCGCTGATCATCTTCTATCCGATCCTGGCGGCGACGGTGGCGAAGTACGGCGTCGATCCGCTGCACTTCGGCCTGTTGAGCGTGGCGGCGCTGGGGATCGGTCTGATCCTGCCGCCGGTAGGTCTGCTGCTGGTAGTGGTGTGCCAGATCGGCGGCGTAAGCCTGGGCGCAGTCACACGACCGATGATGCCGTACATCAGCATCCTCATTGCCACGCTTCTGGTGATTGCGTACATCCCGTGGGTGGTGCTGGTATTGCCGCGGATGCTGCTATAGCGAAAACAGGAGACCGACGATGAAAACGCCCGACGTCACCCCCGAGCAGATGCAAAGCCGCATCGCACGCTTCGACAAGCTGCGACCCACCAAGGACAGCTTCAAGGAGTCGAACGTCGGCGTGCCCGGCGAGGCTTACGAACTGCTCGCCGCGCACAGCGTGTTCTCGCTGCTCGCACCGCCGAACAACAAACGCAATGCGGCCAAGCCCGCCGTGGTGGGTGGAACGGGGCTGGAAGTGGTGATCGCGCAATGTCCGCCCGGGCAAGGTCCGTCGCTGCACGCCCACTGCGAAACGCACGAGATCTTCATCTGCATGAGCGGTCGCTACGAGATCATCTGGGGCGACAAAGGCGAGCACGCGGTCACGCTCGATCCGTGCGACATGTGCGCGGTGCCGCCGGGCGTGTTCCGGCGCTTTCGCAATGTCTCGGACCTTCCCGATGCGAAGCTGCTGGTGCTCGTGCACGGCGAGAAGACGTTCGCCGACGTGAAGTTCGACCCCTCGATCGGCGTCGAGGTGAAGAAGCGCTGGGGCGACAAGGTCTGGGACAACTTCCAGAACCTCGGCATCACGTTCGAGGCGCCCGACCCGAAGTAACGTTGAACAGACGCACCACGGCCTGGCGCAGCGGGCGCGCGAGCGGACGCTCGACCCAGCGGTTGATCGCCCAGGTAAGCGCCAGCACGACCGCGATCGCGATCGCCAGTCCGAGGCCCGCGTTCAGGCCGGTCTCTCCCAGTTCGCTCGCGACCATGTAGCCGATGTTCTGGTGCACGACGTAGAGCGGATAGCTGAGCGCGGCGCCGAGCGTGATCCACGACCGCGGGCGGACACTCAGCCAGTTCGCGTGGATGGCCAGGAAGAGCATGAAGAACGCGAGCACCGCTGCGGCGGCGATCGCCGGATGCAGATCGGGGTTCGATTCAGGCGTGACGCGCGCCGCCTCGATCCAGGCATTGACGACAGCCATCACAGTTGCGGCGGCAAGCAACGCCCAGCGCAGCGGCGATCCGCCCTCGCGGCGGATCCGGTAAAACAACATTCCGCCGGCGAACAGCGGCGCCCAGTGCGCGCAGAACCAGAGCTGGATGGTCCAGCTCGGAATCAGCACGCGCTCCAGCAACGCGATCATCAGCCAGACGAGGATCAGCCGCTCGACGTGGCGCAGCAACCCGGTGGCCAGCGCGATCAGCACCCACGCGTAGAACTGGATCTCGACGGCGAGCGACCAGTAGACCCCGTCGATCATCTCCGCCCCCACTCGCTGGGGCACCAGGCTCAGATTCAGCAGGAACTGCCGCAGCGTCGGCTGGTACTCGGCGTGGTCGAGCGCGAACGCGAACAACGTGGTGCACGCCGCACCGATCCAGAAGGCCGGCACCAGCCGGGCGACCCGCGATGCCACGAACGATCCTGCGGTCGAACGCTCGGCTGTCATCAGGATGACGTAGCCGCTGATCAGGAAGAAGAGGTGCACGCCCAGGTAGCCGTATGCGAACAGCCCGCCAAGCAGCGGCCAGGACGACTCCGGCATGAGCCCCACCCTGGGGCCGCGGTCGAGGAAGTGAAACCCCACCACCATCAGCGCCGCCACCGCTCGCAGCAAGTCGAGTTCGGGCTCGCGCGCGGCGGGTGCTTCGGTGCTCGCTCGCTCCTGTGACAAGGTGATCCGAGGATGCGAATCTGCGCTAATCTGCGGGTTGGTTGCGGTTGCACTATCGCTAGGAGACATCATCATGGCCATCAGGAAATTGGGACACGTCGGCATCTATGCCAAAGACTTCGAGTCGATGCGCGATTTCTACTCGAAGACGATCGGCCTGAAAATAAGCGATCAGACGAATGACGTCGCATTCATGACGTCTGATCCGGTCCGCGAACATCACGAGTTCGCGGTGTTTCGCGCCAAGACGCCCGAGCAGCACACCAGCGTCCAGCAGATCTCGTTCAGCTGCGAACGGCTCGAAGACGTGATCGACTACTACCGGCGCTTCAAGGAGAACAACGTCAAGTTCTCGCGCGTCACCTCGCACGGCAACGCGGTCGGCCTGTACTTCTACGACCCCGAAGGCAATCACTGCGAGGTGTACTGGACCACGCCGTTCGAAGCGCGCCAACCCTATGGCGTGGCGATCGATCTCAACCGGCCGGTCGATCAGATCCTCAAGGAGATCGAAGCCGACGTGAAAGTCCACGCCGCCACCGGCCACGTCGATCCCGATTCGTACGTGAGGCAGCGCGAGCAGTTCGCACGCGAAGGTATCCGGCACTGAAAGGGTCTTCCCGGCTCGAGCCCGACGGTCTTGAACGCTTCCCGTTCGAGCGCTGCGGTTCGAGCGGGCGCTAGTCCGCGCGGATGTTGTTGTTGCGGATGACCTGCCCCCAGCGCTCGTAGTCGCGGCGCATGATCTCGGTGAACGGTCCGGTCTCCAGGCCGCTCGCCTCGAACCCCATCTCGCGAAACCGCGTCGAGAGCTCCGGTGAAAGCACCGCGGCGCGGATGGCGCTGGAGAGCTGATCGAGGATCGGCTTGGGCGTGCCGGCCGATGCGAACACGCCGTGCCAGCCGTCGATCGCCAGCTGCGGATAGAGCGCGCCCATGGCAGGTACCCCGGGCAGACCTTCGTGCTGCCGCGTGCCGGTGACCAGCAAGGCGCGCCCTTTGCCCGACTTCACCAGATTGATCACCGTGTTGGTCGGATCGAACAGCAGTTCGATCTCGCCCGCCAGAAATCCCTGCATGGCCGGACCAGTCCCCTTGTACGGCACGTGCGTGAACGACACCTTGGCGGCGTTGGCGACCATCTCGATGAACAGGTGGCCGGCCGAACCGTTGCCCGCGCTGCCGTAGTTGAGCCTGCCAGGGTCCTTGCGCGCGGCGGCCACGAGCGCCTCCCAACTGTCGACGCCCGACTTCGCGTTCGCAGCCAGCGCGTACGCGGTGGTGGCCGTCTGCGTCACGCCGATCAGATCGCGGTTGACGTCGTAGGGCACCTTCTGCAGATGCGGCACGGTGACGACCAGGAAGGCGTGCACCAGCAGCGTGTGCCCGTCGGGCGGGCTCTTGATCACCTGGTCGACCGCCAGCGTGTTGTTCGCGCCGACGCGGTTCTCGACGATGACCGGCTGCGACCACACCGTGCGCAACCGGTCAGCGAGCATGCGACCGACCAGATCGAGCGTGCCCCCGGGCGGGAACGGCACCAGCAATCGCACCGGCTTGCTCGGAAACTCTTGGGCACTGACCGGCAGCACCAAGCCCAGACAAAGCAGCAGCACCGCCAGCACGCCGCCGCGTCGCATTGCGATCATGTTTCCTCCAGGGGAGGGAGAGCGCCCCCCCCAATCGGCGCACGCGCTGCGCCGCCAACTCGGCTCCCTCCCTTTCTAGCGACGCAGTCGCGCGAGAGAGGGAGGGCGGGGGGCGGGAGAGCGCCCATGTTCAATCGACCTTGATGCCAGCCTTCTTCACCACCGGCTCCCAGCGCGCGTAGTCGGCACGGATCTGCTCGGCGAACTGATCGGGCGTGTTGCCCACCGGGATGATGCCCAGCGTCG
>CADEDU010000133.1:10186-13217 GCA_902826155.1 uncultured beta proteobacterium | reverse complement strand
CCGCCTACACGTCGTCGCAGGGACGCGAGATCGGCCGCGACGGTCACGTGGCGGTACGCGCGAGTCGCGAGGTGGTGCAGATTGGTGGCGCGTCGGTCACTTGTGTCGACGGGATGATGGTCGCTCCCCCGCCCCCCGCCCTCGCCTCTCTCGCGCCGCTTCGCGACTAGAGGGGGAGGAAGCCGAAATTGGGTCGATCTCCCGCCCCCCGCCCTCGCCTCTCTCGCGCCGCTTCGCGACTAGAGAGGGAGGGAGCCGAATATGGTCAACGTCGCGATGCATCGCGGATGCGTGAAAGAATAACCACCATCCCGTAGCCCATCAGCGCGATGCCGACGACGATCAACGCGAACGGCAAGAAGCCGGGCAAGCTCCCGGGATTCAACACACCGTAAAGTCCGGTCGCGCACAACAGCGCGCCGAGCACATCCAACACCACCGCGCGCAGCGGCAGTTTTAGGGGACGCTGGTCCATGGCGACGATCGAATGAAGGGTGTCGCGCATGATAGGCGCGCGGCGTCGAGCGTGCGCACGTTGGCCGTACGCATGCACATGACCAGGCACGATGGCTCCTGCTGATCTCGCGCGGACCGTGGCGCTGTCGGCGCTATGGGGCGCAGCATTCCTGTTCTTTCGGATTGCGGCGCCGAGCCTGGGTGCGATTCTCACTGCGGAGATCCGCGTCGCGGTCGCGGCAATCGCGCTCGCACTCTATGCAGCGCTGATCGGCGAGCGCCTGGCCTTCCGCCAAAACTGGCGCGCCTACCTGGCGATCGGTGCGGTGTCATCCGCCGCACCGTTTTCGCTGTTTTCATTCGCGTCGATGCACGTGCCCGCCGGACTGAACGCGATCATGAATGGCACCTCGCCGCTGTTCGGTGCGCTGGTCGCGGCGCTGTTGCTGCGTGATCGGCTCACGCCACGGCGCATCGTTGCGCTGCTGCTGGGGCTCACCGGCATCATCGTGCTCACCGGCGATCCGACCATCAACACCGGGCCGATGACGCTGTGGGCCATCGCGGCGGGCATGACCGCAGCGCTGTGCTACGCGTTCGCAGGCGTGTGGACCAAGCTGCTCGCGGCCAACATCTCACCGCTCGCCATGTCGGTGGGCACGCAGACGGCTGCGACGCTCATTCTCATTCCGCTGGTGCCGATCTTCCCCGCGCCGGGTCCGATCACGCGGGTTGCGTTGAGCGCGGCGGTGGCACTCGGCGTGTTGTGCAGCGGCTTTGGCTACCTGCTGTACTTCCGGTTGATCCGCAACGTCGGTCCGGTGCGAACGTTGCTGGTGACGTTCCTGATCCCGGTGTTCGGCGTGCTGTGGGGCGCGCTGTTTCTGGGCGAACGCGTCACCGCACAGATGGTGCTCGGTGGAGTGATCGTGCTGCTCGCGATCTGGCTCGAAACGCGACCGCGCCGGGCGTAGCGGCGATCGCGCCGATCGAAAAAGGGTCAACCCCTCAACCGATCGGCGCGCCGTTCAGTTCCAGTCGCACGACCGGCATCAGCGCGCCCAACAACGTCGCATGCAGATAGCAGGTGGCGGCGGCCATCACCAACAGCTGCTCCATCGTTTCGTCGTTCTCGTCGCCATGGATCATCAGGTGCGTGTCGCATGGCTCGGCGTGTCCGGTCAACGTACCCTCTTCGACCGCGCCGGCCAGTCGATACGGGCTGTACTGCACCAGCCGGATCGCCCGCAGCTTGAACTTGTGATACTCGGTGTAGCGCAGCAATTGCGTGAGCAGACAGAACGCGACGCCTGCTGCCTGCAGCGCGAGCCCGGACGGACCTTGATCGATCGGCGCGTTGCGTTCATCGGTCTTGAGCGCGAAATGGCTACCGTGCGTGGGCCGCAGGATGCTGGTCTCGGTTTCGGTGATGCCGTCGCGATCGATCAGCCGCGTACGTCCGCCGACATGGATATCGAGCCTGGCGCTCTCGGCCGGAACCGGAATGTTCGGCGTCGCACCGGCATCGGCATCGGCAGGCGCATCGCTCAGCTTGGTGATCAGCCCGGGCAGATCGGCGCCCGGGTCGAGCGGTCGCGGCAGCCCCTGATAGATCTTCAGCGGATCGATGGCATCGGCTGCTTGGGAAGCCGGCGCGCGTTGCAACACGCGACGCCGGCCATTCACGTAGAGCGCGAACGTGCTGTTGAGCGCGGTCCGACACGCGGCAATCGCCGGCGAAGCGCGCACCGCCGCCTGCACCAGTTTCGCCACCGTCGCCGCGTCCGCGCTCGCGTGCACGCGCACGGTGAGTTTGCCCGGCTCGGCCGAACCGATCCCGGTGCCCTTGAAGAACGAGCCGCGGAACGCGTAGCGATTGAGCAGCTTGCTCGACAACGAGTCGAGCGGCACGCCACGCGCATCGGCAATCATGCGGATGCGACCGAGCAGATCGGCCTGCACGCCGGCGTTGAAGAAGCCCAGCGGAAACGGCGCGAGATCAGTGCCGTGCAGCCCTGCGCCTTCGTCGCTCACCACGCGCCAGGTACTGCCGGTGTCGCCCTCGGTGACGACCGCCTCCTTCTGGTGACCGCCCATCGCGCGCGCTTCGACCTTGAACACGTCGCGCGAGGCCTGGCCGGTGATCACGCCCGATCGCGCCGGGCCCTGGCGGAACTTGAACGCGAGCGGATAGCCGCAGCCATCGATCGTGTCCGACACCTGGATCGCATCCACGCTCATCGCTGATCGGCTCCTGCAGGTCGAGTCGGTTTGTCACTCGCTGCGCCGGTAGCGGCGTGCGCGAGTCGGGCCGGCCGACATGTGAATGGGTTGGTCAGCGTTTGCCGCGCTTCGCCGGCCGCTTTTTCGCCGCACCGTTCTTTGCCACCCTGGGCCCCTTTGCTCCGCCCTCGGGCCACATGCCGGTGCGATCCAGCTCCTCGAGCGACTCGCGGGTGAATTCGGCGCGCGGTTCGTTGCCGCCGATGACGAACATCAGAACCGACTCCTGGTTCTTCGGACCCTTGGTGACGTTCATGAAGCGGCGGATGGCACCGGGCGGAAACGAGATGAC
>CADEDU010000133.1:0-10086 GCA_902826155.1 uncultured beta proteobacterium | reverse complement strand
TCCTTGGGCGGCTGGAACCCGATCACGTTGAACAGCGTGCGCACCGCGCTCGGGTAACGGCTGTCGGGCAATCCGCCGTCGAACCCCTTCAGTTTGCTGAACCGCGCAACGCGCTTCATCATCTGCTGCCGGGTGGGATAGATGCGCTTGAGCTGCTCTTGATAGGCCATGGTGGGTCTCCTGGTCGGGTGAGTAAGCGGTGCTAATGCGAGGCGCGCTGCGGTGAGCGTCCGATCGCGAACATGAGATAGGCGCCGGCGAGGAACGGCAGGATCGCGAACGCGCCGAATCCCGAAGCATACGAGCCTTGCGCGGCAATGAACGCCCCCACCACCGGCGGAATGATCACGTTGCCCGAGAAGGTCACGAACTGCGCCCCGCCGGTGATGTCGCCGACGCGGCCGCTCGGCGCCAGCCGCGCCACCTCGGCGAAGTACACGCCATTCCAGCTCGAGGCAGTGCTGCCGTAAGCCACGCACAACAATGCCAGCGCCCAGAACGGCCAACTACTGTCGGCCATTGCGGTGATCGCGCAGGCGAGCGCCATCACCAGGCCCAGCAACGCGAGCAGCAACCGCGGCGGGCACCATCGGTCGGCCACGATTCCCCACAGCACGCGACCGACCACGCCGGCCACCTGTGCGATCGCGAACAGCAATCCTGCACTCACCAGCGACCAGCCCAGTTGCAGGTGCAGATACGACACCAGGAACGCCGCCATGATCTGCTGGGTGCCGGCATAGACGAACGACATCGCCGCGAGTTGCACCACGCGCGCATTGGCGAACACCAGGCCGATCGAGCCGAGCAGCCCCTTGAAGCGGATCGGCGCGCCGGGCTCGCGATCATCGTCGAAGCGCTTGCGCAGCGGTTCGATCAGTAGAGCGGTGAGCATCGAGAGCACGACCACTTCAAGCACGGTGAAGCGCCAGCCGTTGAGCACGAGCAGCCACGGCGTGAGTGCGCCGGCGAGCATGCCCCCGAGCGGCACGCCGCTCTGCTTGATCGAGAACGCCATTGCCAGCATGTTCGGCGGCGTCGCGCGCGCGAGCACGTGCGCGCTGAGCGGATTGGTCACCCCTTGCGCCAGACCGACGATGAACGCGCCGAGCAGGATGACCGCGGGCAGCGTGCCCAGGCACACGGCGAACCCGATCGCGCTGGCAACGAGCGAGAGCTGCGCCACGCGGATCGCACCGTAGCGCGTCACCACGGCACCGCCGACCAGACCGGAGAGCATCGCGCCCGCGTAGATGACCGAGATGAACAGGCCGATGCTGGCCGGCGGCAAGCCGAGATCGGCGGCCGCCACCGGCGCGAGGACCGGCGGCACGAACAAGGTCAGCACCGTCACCGTCTGGATGAACAGCGTGGCGCCGATCGCACTCCAGGCGCGCGCGATCGAAGGCGAATGCGGCACGTGGCTGCGCTAGGTGGGATTGATGGTCTTGGCCAACTGCGCGAAGAACGCAAGCGAGCCCGGATTGGCCATCGCATCGGGGCTGGCGACCTTGTCGATCGACTGGCCCAGCAGCAGCTTGCGCACCGGCAGCTCCATCTTCTTGCCGGTGAGGGTGCGGGGAATCTCGCGTACCGCGAAGATCTCGTTGGGCACGTGACGCGCCGAAGCGTGCCGCTTGATGCTCTCGCTGATGCGGCGCTTGAGCGCATCGTCGAGGCTCGCGCCCTCGCGCAGCACCACGAACAGCGGCATGTACGACGGACGCCCGAGATACTCCAGATCGACCACCATGCTGTCGACGACCTCGGCGATGTCCTCCACCGCACGATAGATCTCGCTGGTGCCCATGCGGATGCCGAAGCGGTTGATGGTGGTATCGGATCGCCCGAAGATCACCGAGCGTCCGTCTTCGGTGAAGCGGATCCAGTCGCCATGACGCCATTTGCCCGGGAACGTCTCGAAGTAACTTTCCTGATAGCGCTTGCCGCCCGCGTCGTTCCAGAAGGTGAGCGGCATCGACGGAAACGGCTCGCTCACCACCAGCTCGCCCACCTCGTTGACCACCGGCTTGCCTGCATCGTCGTAGGCGTACACCGCCATGCCCAGATACCGGCATTGCATCTCGCCGGCGTTGACGGGCAGCAGCGGACAGCCGCCCACGAACCCGGCGGCCGGATCGGTCCCGCCGCTGATCGATGCGAGCCACAACTCCTTTTTCACCGCGCCGTAGAGCCAGGCGTAGTTCTCGACGGTGAGCGGTGAGCCGGTGGAGCCGATCTGATCGAGCGCGGCAAGATCGAACTTCTTGCCAGGCTCCAGCCCCGCTTTCATGCAGTTGTTGAAGAACGCCGCCCCCGCGCCGAACACCTTGGTGCGCGTCTCGGCGGCTACACGCCACAACGTGTCGAGATCGGGATAACCCGGATTGCCGTCGAACAGCACCAGCGTGGCGCCGGCCAGCAGTCCGCTCGCTAGCAGGTTCCACACGATCCAGCCGGTGGACGACATCCAGAAGAACCGGTCGCCGGGCCGCAGATCCTTGTGCAGGAACATCGTCTTCAGATGTTCGATCAGCACGCCGCCGTGGCCGTGCACGATCGCCTTGGGCAGCCCGGTCGTGCCCGAGGAATACACCACCCACAGCGGATGATCGAACGCCACCTGCTCGAAGCTGAGCGGCGCGTTGCGACCGAGCAGGCTCGACCACGGCACCGCGTTCGTGAAGGCGTCCGCGTCAGCGCCCGCATCGAGATACGGCAGGAGCACGGTGTGCTGCAGCGAGGGCAGCGCGCGTTGCAGCTCGTGCAGCGCGGGCTTGCGGTCGAAATCCTTGCCGCTGTAGCGATAGCCGTCGACGGCGAACAGCACCTTCGGTTCGATCTGCTTGAAGCGATCGACCACGGCGCCCGGACCCATGTCGGGCGAGCAGCTCGACCACACCGCGCCCATGCTCAGGCACGCGAGAAACGCGATGATGGTCTCGGCGATGTTGGGCATGTACGACACCACCCGATCGCCGGGTGCAACCCCCATCTCGCGCAACGCCTGCGCCACCGAGGCGACGTCACGTCGCAACTGGTCCCAGGAAATCTCCGTGCGCGGACGCAGTTCCGATTGCGCGATCAGTGCCGGATACGCGCTCGAGGCGAAGCGAAACGCGTGCTCGCCGTAGTTGAGCCGCGCGCACTCGAACCACTTGGCCCCGGGCTGCTTGCGCGCATCGAGCACGCGCTGGTACGGCGCTGAATGCAGGATGTCGAAGTACTCCCACTGCGACGCCCAGAACGCTTCGATGTCGGTCACCGACCATTGCCACAGCGTCTGGTAAGAGTCGAACTTCAGCCCCTTCTTCTGTTCGAGCCAGCGCATGTAATGCGTCATGCGCGAAGCCTCTTTGCGTTGCGCGGAGGGCTCCCACAACTTGGTACCTTCGACGATTGCGGCCATCGTGATGCTCCGGCTTGCCATTGCATCCGATGCTACGACAACTGTATCGGCGAAGGAACGCGCTAACATCGCCTGGTCATTTCCATTCGGAGCGTCGAGCCATGCAGCACATTCGCATTCTCGTCGGGCTCATTGCCGCGGCGATGCTGGGGGCCTGCGGTCATCAGCACGCCTCACGCACCGCCGAAGATTGGCAGCGGATCCTCGAGAACCCGGGCCGCGACGAATGGCAGCGCCCGCAGGAGGTCGTGAAAGCGCTCGGTTTCGCGCGTACCGAAACGGCCGCCGACATCGGCGCAGGCTCGGGCTACTTCACGCGCCGCATCGCGCCCAACGTGCAGACCGTCTACGCGGTCGACGTCGATCCGAAGCTGGTCGACATGGCGGTGAAATCGAGTGGTGCGAACGCACGCGGCATCGTCGCCGCGACCGACGATCCGAAGCTACCCGCGGCCGGTATCGACACGGTGTTCATCTGCGACGTGCTGCACCACATCAACAACCGGCCGGCGTACTACGCGAAGCTGCGCGCGGGGCTCAAGCCGGGCGGGCGCATCGTCATCGTCGATTTCCACAAGCGGCAGGAAACCTCCGGGCCACCGCTGGCGATGCGTCTGGCCGATACCGAAGTGATCGGCGAGTTCGAACGCGCCGGCATGAAGCTGTCGCGGCGCTGGGACTTCCTGCCGCGGCAGTACGTTCTGGAGTTCCGTTGAAGCCCGACGCGCGCGTCGCGACCGGTCGCGGCTACAGCTTCGCAGCAAAGCGCGGATAGGTCTCGGCGATCTCGCTGCGGATCTTGTCGCGAATCAGCGCGAGCCACGCCGGATCGGGCGCCGGCGTCTGCGGCACGTGTTCGGGCCGATCGAACTCGAAGCCGGTGTTGTCGAGCACCTCCTCGACACTGTGTCCAGGGTGCACACTCTCGAGGCGAAAGCGCCGCCTGCCTTTGTCGAACGAGAACAGCGCAAGGCTCGTGACCATGGCGTGCGGGCCGCCGGTGCGATAGGCCTGCGGATCGGTCACCCCAGGCGCGCTCACGAAATCCACTTTCGGCACCATGACGCGACGGGTGTGTTCCTCGCGAAACAAGATCACGCGCGGCACCAGGAAATACAAGTACGCCGATCCGAACGAACCGGGCCAGCGCACGTCGAGCTGCGGATAGCTGCCGGTGCCCACGAGGTTGATGTTGGCCTGCCCGTCGATCTGTCCGCCGCCGAGAAAGAACGCGTCGATACGTCCCTGCGCGGCCAAATCGAACAGCTCGACCCCGCCGTTGGTGAACGCCGAATACTTCATCGACCCGAGTACGGTGACGCGGGTGGCGCCGCCGGAAAGTGCGCGGGTGAGCAACGCCGCCGAACCGGGAATGGGTGAAGACGCACCGACCGCGACGTGACGACAGCCGTGCAGCAGCCGCGCGATCACGGTGATCAGCAATTCGGTCGGTGAAACAGTCATCGATGAAACCTTCACACGATCGATCACGCCGCCGCCGGCACGCGCTGCAACCATGCATCGAGCCAGTCGTTGAAGCCGCGCTCGGTCTTGGCCATCGACGCATAACGCGAGAGCAAGGCTTCGTCTTCGCCGTACAGATCCCAGAAGCGCAGCGGCTGGGCGCCACGGTCGGCCTGGGCGATGTGTGAGATGTAGATCGCGGGAATCACACCAGCCGATCGCGCCTCGTCGGCCAGCAGGTTTTCGTCCGTAATGCGCTCGACCGTGACGAACGTTTGTTTCGAGGCGTGCGCCACGTTGAGCAGCTCGCGCTTGCGGCCGATGAACACGTTGCCGGCGCGGTCGGCGAGCGGCGCGTGAAACAGCGCGATGTCGGGCTGGATCGCCGGCACCACGACCACGCGATCGCCCGGCGCAAACGGGTTGTCGATCACCTTCCAATCGCTACGCTGGCGCAACACGTCGGTTTCCAACACGCCCCGGATCGGCACGAACGGCTGGCCCTTCTGCGAGGCTTGCAATGCCGCGTGAATCGCCGGACAGGTCGCATCGCGGATCTGGATCGCGCCGGACTTCAGCGCAGCGGCAAAGCGCGGCGCGCCGCCGTACTCGCCGAGCGTGACCGCGGAGGTTTCGATCATGCGCACGCAGCCGGCACCGATCAGGATGTCGGCCTGAATGCCCGAGACCGGCACGCACACGAGGTGCAGATCCTTGACCTGACGTCGCACCAGTTCGCGCGTGACCACCATCGACACGCCGCGATCGTCGCCGGGGATGGCGAGCTTGGCGCCGTCGGGAATGGCCGCGGCGAGTTCAGCGCAGGAGACGATCAGATTGCTCATCGGCGTAGCGGCGATCGATGCGGGAACGCCAGCCTATGCGATGTGTGCGACACCAGCAAGGTGGCGCTGCGCAGCGGCGCGTGCTTCAAGGCCGCTCGCGATCGGCGGCACGCCCGGCCATCGTCTGCCCCAGGACTCGCCGCAACAGCTCCGGCGCGGCTGCCAGCGTTTCGTCCACCGCCAGCGCGAGCACGTGCGCCGGGTCCTGATGCACTTTGATGCGATAGATGAACTTGCGGATGCCGTAATAGAAGATGCCCGCGTGCATCGACCAGATCAGCTCCATCTCCTCCGGTGTGATCGGCAGACGCTCGGGGCTGGGCAGGCCCGACGAATGACGCAACTCGACGCAGATCCGCCGCAGCAGCAGCTTTTCGATGCGTGCGATGTAGCGCTTGTTGAAATCGGCGCCCGACAAGCCGGAGTACATGTACAGCCGGATCCACTCCGGACGGAACACCACGCGGGTGTAGCGCCGATAGAACTCGATCAGCCGGTCGCGCAGCGGCTTGGCGCGGTCATCGATCAGCACCTCCCATTCCGGGTCCCAGCGACCGAGGAACACCTCTTCGTACACGCGCTCGAGCAACGCCTGCTTGGAGGGAAAGTAGCGATAGAGCAGTGGCTGCGTGATGCCCAGCCGGCGCGACAGCTCGCGCGTCTGCCCGCCGAAGCCGACATCGGAGAAGTAACGCACCGCCTCATCGACGATCAGCCGCTCGCGGCGTTCCGGCGTCATGCGCGCACGTGCCGGCTTGGCGGCCGTTCGGCGCGCGCTGCTGGCACGGATCGATTTCGCGCGACTACGAGCAGCCATCGGATCGCAATCCGGTGCTCAGGCGGGCTTGGGCGCGACGAAGAACGATCCGCGCAACAGCGCCACGCATGAACGCAGCAGCACCAGCAGCACGACTGCCAGCGCGATCAGCCAGGTGACCCACGCCAGCGCAAGCGGGACTTGCCCTGCATTCACCTTCGCGTACGTGACCGCAGCGGCGGCGAGTGCATCGAGCGGGAACGTCATCGCCCACCACGCCGGTGTGAACGGCCAGCGCGCCGCATCACGCGATGCGACGAACAGTCCGGCCGCCAGCACCACATCCAGATAGAAGAGTGATTCCAGCGCGTAGTTATTCGGGATATTCCATAGCGGCGGGATCAGCACGTAGGCCAGCCCCGGCGGCACCAGCAGGATGAACGACAACGCGCGCACGCCCGGTTGCAGCGCCGGGCCGATGATGGTGCGCACGAATGCGAGCACCATCACGAGCGGCGTGAACGCCAGGCCGATGCTCAGCATCACGCGCGCGGAGTCCGGCGCGCCGACCGCCAGACCGCCGACCGCCATCGGCACCGGGCCGATCAGCATGATCATCCAGCCGGTGTTGACCTGCACCAGATCGACACCGCCACGCAACCAGCGGCCGAGCGCCGGGATGGCGATGAGTGCCCACAGCACACACGAGACCATCCACATCGCCGCAGCCAGGGATGGCGCGTAGGGATGGATGCAGCCCCCGGCGAGCGCCAGTGCGATCGGCACCGTGCCGAAGAACGCGAGCAAACCGGCGTGCTGCCACTCGCCGGCCACATCAGTGCGGTAGCACAGGCATTTGTAGCCGTACGCGATCAACAGCGCGACGAGCATCGCGACCGCTAGCAACGCGAAGGCCTCGGCGATCCAGCCGGGCACATCAAGCACGCCGGCCGCGCTGCGCGTGCACAGCGCAAGCCCCGCCACGCCCATCACCGCGCCGAACGTACTCACCGGCATGAAACGCACCGACTGGCTCATGATCGCGAGGATGCGTTCATCGCTTGCCGCGACGCTTGCTGCTGCCGGCGGCGGTCTGCTTCACGTACCAGTCGTAGATCTGCGCGCCGGTCCACATGCACACGCCGGGCTTGGCGAGGATGTGTTGATAGAGGCGCTCGAGATAACCGATGCGATGCGGCGCGCCCGACAGATACGGATGGGTGGAGATCGCCATCACGCGCCGGATCTTCGCGCCCTCGTCGTAGAGCCGGTCGAAGTGCGCCATGCCGCGCTTGAGCCATTCCTCGGAGGAGTGATGTTGCAGAGCGAAGATGCAGATGTCGTTGGTCTCCACCGTATAGGGCACCGACACGACTGACCCGGTGGTGGTCTTGATGCGCGTAGGTTGATCGTCGAGCACCCAGTCGGCAACGTACTTGATGCCTTCCTCGGCGAGCAGATCGATGGTCTCGTTGGTCTCGGTGAGGCCGGGGCTCTCCCAGCCGAGCGGCGCCTTTCCGGTGAAGCGCTTGATGGCTCGCACCGTATCGCGGATCGCCATACGCTGGTCTTCGACGTGGTGCATCGGCCGTTGCACCCAGCCGTGGCCCATGAATTCCCAGCCGCCGTCCTTGGCGGCGCGCGCGATGCGCGGGTACTTGTCGATCACCGAACCGTTGACGGCAAACGTCGGCGTGATGCCGAACTTCTCCATGCATTCGTGCAAGCGCCAAAAGCCCACGCGCATGCCGTACTCGTGCCACGCCCAGTTGGGCAGGTCGGGCTGCAACGGCTGACCCATCGGCGGCGGCAGCACGGTGCGCGGCATCGGCCGTTCGATCGACCAGTTCTCCACGTTGACGATGGTCCACACCGCGACACGCGCATCGCCGGGTAACACGAGCGGGGGACGATCGACGATCGCCGAATAGGGAAGGCGTTCACTAGGCAGGGGCGAGCGCTTCGCGCTGGAAAGCGGGGCGCGTTTTCGAGTAGTCATGGCGGCGATGGCGGCGAGAGATGGGTGGCGGTGAAAGCAGTGGCAGACGCGGGCGGAGAGGCGGAGACGAAACCGGATTGGGGGTGCAGCGAGCGCAATGCATTCGACGACAACGATATGCGACAACAGCGATCAGTCTTCGCTGCGTTGGCGCGCTCGACCCATGCGCGCGAGCGGTTCCTATTCTGCCGTATTGCGGTAAGCTCGCCGCAGCCTTGCTCGTCGCCATCGCGCGCTCGACGAAGCGCGGATCAAGCGAACACCGAGCGAGCATCAAGGAGGAGTCCACCGTGCCAGCCCGATCTCTCGCGGTTGCTTCGCGTGCGCTTGCTGCCGCATCGTTTGCCGCGGCGTCGCTCTTCCCAGCCGCCAGCGCACACGCCCAGGAGAGCATCAAGATCCAGGTGGCGGCCGGCCATCCGCCGATCTTCCTGTGGGTCAAGCACATCCGCGAATCGTTCATGCCCACGGTGGATGCGGAGCTGGCCAAGACCGGCAAGTACAAGATGCAGTGGAACGAGGCCTACGGCGGGGCGCTGGCCAAGATCGGCAGCGAAGTCGAGACGATGCAGCAGGGCATCTCCGATTTCGGCACCGCCTCCTCGGTGTTCCAGAGCGCGAAGCTGCCGCTCAACAACGTCACGTATTTCGTTCCGTTCGGCCCGACCGACGCGAGCGTCGTACTGAAGGCTGCGGACTACGTACAGACGCTGCCCGAGCTGACCGGTGAATGGACCAGGAACGGCCTGGTGTTCCTGGCGGGCTTCGTCATCGACAGCTACCACCTCACCACCAACTTTCCGATCAACAAGGTCGAGGATCTGAAGGGCCGCAAGGTCAGCGGCGCCGGACCGAATCTCGCCTGGTTCAAGGGCACCGGCGCAGTCGGCGTGCAGGGCAGTCTCAACACCTGGTACAACGACATCAAGACCGGCGTATTCGACGGCGCGATCGTGTTCATTACAGCAGCCGTTCCCGCCAAGCTGTTCGAGGTCGCTCCCAATTTCCATATGATGAATCTGGGGGCGATGTATCCGGGTGGTCTGGCGGTCAACAAGGCACGCTGGGACAAATTCCCTGACGAAGTGAAGGCCGCCTGGCGCAAGGGCGCCAACGCGTACAAGGCCAACTACATTCTCGAGCAGACCGGGCGCATCGCGAGCTCGTACGATGCGTGGAGGAAGGCGGGCGGCAAAGTCGTCGAACTGCCGGCAGCCGAGCGCACCAAGCTCATCAAGATGATTCCCAATCCGACCAAGGATTGGATCAAGCAGGTCGGCCCCAATGGCAGGAAGGTGCTGACCGCTTACATGGACGCCGTTCGCGCCACCGGGTTCACTTTCCCGCGCGACTTCGACAAAGAGTAATCGCTGGGCCGTACCCGGCCGCGACGACGCCATCAACGCACTCGCATTGCGCGAGCACGACACCCTGAAGGAGGAAGATATGCTGAAACTCAAGGGCTCCACCGCCGCAGTGGCCGCGATGCTTGCGCTCGGTGCAGGCGCTCCGGCATTTGCGCAGGAGAACATCAAGATCCAGGTCGCGACCGGGCACCCGCCGATCTTCCTGTGGGTCAAGCACATCCGCGAATCGTTCATGCCCACGGTGG
>CADEDU010000132.1 GCA_902826155.1 uncultured beta proteobacterium | reverse complement strand
GCCGGGCACGTGCAGCACACCGCCACTGAAAAAAGATGTGGCGCTAATCGAAACCCTTGTTACGCATTGTGGCGTTTGTGGAGCCCGTCACCGACAATCGAACACGGGCGGGGCATCGGCGCGATGACCTCGGCACCAGAACCGAGACAGCCCGAGACAGTCCCATGTCCGACTTGCCTTCATCCGACTTGCCTTCATCCGAGCCCGCGCCGGCATCTTCGCCGGCGCCTGCGACTGCCGCTCCGCCACCAGAATCACCGACCGTCGCAACGGCACCCGCCCGCGAGGCATCCGCCAACGCCGACCCGCTGGCGCGGTTCATCCTGGAACGGCAGATCAGCCGCGCTCCGCTCGCACTGAGCTGGCTCGCCACCGATACCGCCGCGCCGGGCACGCCGCGCGTGCTGTTCAAACAATTCACCGCGACCTTCACCGAACTCATCACCGATCGCGAATCATTTGCGCAGCGCGTCGCGCAGATCACCGCGCGCGCAGATCGCCGGCTGGCGTCGTTGCGCTGGTCGGGGTGGTACGACGATCAGTTCTACGCGGCGTTCGAATGGCATGACGACGACCCGCTCGATCAGTTCATCGCCGCGAGCCAGGGGCGGATAGCTTTGGTGCAGCGTTACGGGCTGATTCACGTCGCGGCCGCTGCAGTCGACGTCTTGCATGACGCGGGCCTGCTCCATCTCGGACTCACGCCGGCCAGCTTCGGTGTGGCGCGCGGCGATGAGCGACAGGTCCGCCTGCTCGATTGGGGCCTGATGCTGCCCCTGCAGGCCGCGCAGCGACTGTCAGGACCGTTCCCCGGCGCGTGGCTCGATGCCGCGCCCTACGCCAGCGCCGAACTGCTGGCCAGCGAACCGCCCGACACCAGCGACGACGCGTATTCGCTCAGTTGCATCGCGCACGAAGTGCTCACCGGCAAACACCCGTTCGCGCGACGCCTTGCGCGCGACGCGCTGGCGATGACGCTGGAGCCCGCCCCGATTCCCGCGCTCGGCACCGCGCAGGCCAAGGCACTGGCCGACGGCCTGGCGTTGCAGCGCGAACGGCGCTCCGCGCGGGTGGCTGATCTGATCAGCGCCTTCGATCCCGCTCACGCGCCCGCGTTCGATCCGACGCCCGCACCGACAGACGAGACCGTTGCCGAGCCGCGCGACAATCTGCCGCCGCCATCCCGCGCGCGCAGTTCGTGGCGACCACTCGCAGCGCTGGCCATGGCGTTGGTCGTCGTGTTCGCGCTGGTGTGGCGCTCGACTACGTCCGGCGACAAGCCCGCAGGGTCGAGCGCACCGCTGGCCCACGATCGAACGAAGTCACCGGCCGCCGACACCGCGCGGTCCGCCACGGGAGCACGCACGCCGGCGCAGGGCCAGACATCGCGCGCGGAGCCGGGCGGCACGGCATCTTCGAATTCGGCGAGCGAGTCACACGGACGGCAGATTCCCGTCGCGCCCTCGGGCATTTCGGGTTTGCCGAATCCGGCGGTACGAATCGAAATGACGGAGCCGCAAGCCGCTGATGCGACGAGCGCGTTGCCGCCTGGCGCAACCGACAAGCCTCGTCCGGAGTCTCGCGGCGCATCGGGGTCGGAAACGCCGGCAGTGCTCACGCAGGATCGCTCGCAAGCAAGCAAAGCTGGCGAGGCCGCACGCGTCGCCGCGAGCGAAATCCCGCAGCCGGACGCGGCGCGCCCGGGCAAGTCGGGTGCAGCCGAGTGCCGCAATTGCGATTGCGCCGCACTCGAATACAAGCGCAGCTTCACCACCGATCCGATGCGCCCCGAGGAGCAACGGTTTCTCGCGCAGCAATGCAGGCGCTGATCGAAGCATGAGCGCACGGCGGCAACGACGCGCGCGGCACGGCACACACTGAGGCGCCAGTGGCAGTTGTTGTAGGCTTCGCGCACCTCAACACGGAGCCTCGCGATGAACGCCTCGTTCGACTACTCGGGAAAGATTGCATTGGTGACCGGCGGCGTGTCGGGAATCGGCGCGGCCACCAGTCTGGCTTTCAAGCGCGCGGGGGCACAGGTCATCGCCTGCGGCCTCACCGACGAGGAACTCGGCACCGCCCGCGCTAACCCCGAGTTCAAGGGGATGGATATCCGCAAGCTCGACGTCACCGACCCGGCCGCGGTGCAGGCGCTGGTGAGCGGGTTGTCGAAGCTCGACTTCGTGGTCAACAGCGCGGGCCTGGTGCGCCGCGACGCTGAACATGATCCGGCCGTGTTCGACCACGTGATGAACGTCAATCTTTCGGGCGGCATGCGTGTGTCGACCGCGGCGCGTCCGCTGCTCAGGGCGAGCAAGGGCGCCATCGTGTTCATCGGCTCGATCATGTCGTTCTTCGGCGGACCGAAGCAGCCGGCCTATTCGGCATCGAAGGGAGCGGTGCGCAATCTGACGATGTCGCTCGCCGCCGCGTACGCCGCCGACGGCATCCGTGTGAACGCGGTCGCGCCGGGCTGGATTCTCACCAACCTGTCGGCTGGCGCACGGACCGACCCGGCGCGCGCAGCGATGATCAACGCCCGCATCCCGATGGGTCGCTGGGCCGATCCGGCCGAGATCGCCGATCCGATCATGTTTCTGTGTTCCGATGCGGCGCGCTACATGACCGGCACGGTGATGATCGTCGACGGCGGCTACTGCAGCATGGGCTAGCCGACGGAGCGTGGGACGATTGAAGCGGATCGACGCCCGACAAGGAGGCAACCGATGATCAAGGCGACGATGCAGCAGGTGCCGCTGTCGGTGAATCAGCTGCTCGAGCGCGCCGGCAAGCTCTATCCGCAATCGGAGATCGTCTCACGCCTGCCGGACAAGTCGCTGGTGCGCCACCGCTTCGGCGAGTTCTACGTGCGCGCACGCAAGCTCGCCGCCGCACTCCTTGCCGCCGGGCTGCGCAAAGGCGATCGCGTCGCGACCTTGTGCTGGAACCACTACGCGCACCTGGAGTGCTACTTCGGCATCCCGGCCGCGGGCGGCGTCATGCACACGCTGAATCTGCGCCTGGCTCCCGAAGAGATCGCCTGGATCGCCAATCACGCACGTGACCGCTTTCTCATCATCGACGACATCCTGCTGCCGTTGTACGAGCAGTTGCGCGAACAGATCCGCTTCGAGAAGGTGATCGTGGTGCCGCTCACCGGCCGGGCAGTGGCTGCGCCGCATCTGGATTACGAGAGATTTCTTGACGATGCGCCGCAAGCGTTCGAGTACGTCGCGCACGAAGAGGACGACCCGATCGCCATGTGCTACACCTCGGGCACCACCGGGCGACCCAAGGGTGTCGTGTACTCGCATCGCTCGACGGTGATCCACACGCTCATGGCCAATCAGCCCGATCACTGGGGGCTGTCGGCGAAAGACAGCGTGCTGCCCGCCACACCGATGTTCCACGCCAACTGCTGGGGCGTGCCCTACGCGTGCATGATGATGGGCATCAAGCTGATCTTCCCCGGGCCTCATCTGCATCCGCACGATCTGCTCGAGCTGTTCGCCGCCGAACAGCCCACCTACTCGCTCGGTGTGCCGACGATCTGGCTGTCGATGCTGCAATTGCTCGATGCGCAACCCGATCGCTACCGACTGCCGCCGGGCATTCGCATGCTGGTCGGTGGTGCGCCGGTGCCCGAAGCGATGATCCGCGCCTACGCGCGTCACGGCGCGACCATCTGCCACGGCTGGGGCATGACCGAGATGAGCCCGCTGGGCACGGTCTCGTACATCAAGCCCGAACTGCAGGGGCTCGATACTGAAGCACGCTTCTCGCGCTACGCGATGGCCGGCGTGCCCGCGCCGATCATGGACATCCGGCTGGTGGGCGACGACGGTACCGAGCAGCCCTGGGACGGCAAGAGTGTCGGCGAGATCCACGTACGCGGCCCGTTCATCGCCAGCGGCTACCACGAGGTCGCACCCGACACCGAGAAATTCACCGCCGATGGCTGGCTGCGCACCGGCGACGTCGCCAGCATCGATCCGCACGGCTACGTGCGCATCACCGATCGCGCCAAGGATCTGATCAAGTCGGGCGGCGAATGGATCAGCTCGGTCGACATGGAAAACCTGCTGATGGCGCATCCGGCGGTGCAGGAGGCGGCGGTCATTGCGATTCCTGATGCGAAATGGACCGAGCGGCCGCTCGCGTGCATCGTGCTCAAGCCCGCACAAAACGCCAGCGCGGAAGTGCTACGCGAGCATCTTGCGCGGCATTTCGTCAAGTGGCAGTTGCCCGAGCGCTTCGAGTTCCTGGAGGCGATTCCGCGCACGTCCACCGGAAAATTCTGGAAAGTGAAGCTGCGCGCGCGGTTCGCCGCAGTTCCATAAGGCTTCGTATTACATCCCCAACGGACAGGCGTAGCGTATCCCGGTTGGTTGAGGATTCGGTCACATCGAGCGCTCAAGTACACTGGCACTGCACCCACCAGTCGCGCAGCCTCTTCTTTTTCCAATAGCCGGCCGCCGCATCCTGGGATCGCACTGCAGCGGCTGTCGCTTCGCTACGAAGCGGGCGCATAACATCCATCTGATTCCGGTGCGGACAGCCGCCAGGCCGATCCAGCGCTCCATGTTCGAATCATCCTGGTGACGACCGACACGACCATCCGCGGCAAGGTGTTGCAGGCGATCTACTGGTCGCTCTCCGCGAAGATCGCGATCCAGCTGTTCAGCTGGGGCGTCACGTTTCTCGTCATCCGGCTGCTCGATCCGAGCGACTACGGCCTGGCTGCGATGAGCGAGGTGGTGTTCGCGTTCCTGTTCATGGTGACCGCCGAAGGCATGTTCTCGGCGATCGTCCAGTCGCGCGAGATCGACGAACGCAAGTTGCGGCAGATGTTCGGGGTGCTGCTGCTGATGAACCTGGCGCTGTTCCTGATCCTGTACCTCAGCGCGCCACTGTTCGCCCGCTACTACCACGAGCCGCGCATCGCTCAGCTGCTGCAGCTGCTCGCCACGGCGTTCCTGTTCATTCCGTTCACCGCGATTCCGGCGAGCTTTCTCGATCGCGCGCTCGACGTGCGGCGCCGTTCGCTGATCGACATGGGCACCCAGGTAGCCAGTGGCGTCCTGGTCCTCAGCATGGCGCTCACGGGATTCGGCGTGTGGGCCCTCGTCGCTGGAATCGTTTCGCGCTTCGCGTTCCGCGCGATCCTGATGAACATCGTCGCGCCGTGGTTGCGCTGGCCGATCTTCTCGTTGCAAGGCGTGGAGAAGATGGTCTGGTTCGGCAGTTTCATGACGCTCAATCACATCGTCTGGTTCGTCCACGGGCGGGTAGACGTTTTCCTGGGTGGCCATAGCCTCTCAGCGCGCGATCTGGGCTTCTACACGGTGGCGGCCCATCTCGCGTCGCTGCCGATGGCCAAGATCGTGCAGACCCTCAACGAGATCGCGTTTCCCGCTTACGCCCGCATTCAAGACCAACCCGAACAGGTGCAACGCTACCTGTTGAAATCGCTGCGCCTGGTCACGCTGCTCACCGTGCCGATGTTCCTGGGTCTGGCCGCGATTGCCGACGAATTCATCGAGACGGTGTTCGGCCAGGCATGGCTGCCCGCGGTGACACTGCTGCAGATCTTCTGCCTGGTGATGCCGTTCCAGACGATCACCGCCCTGCTCGAAGCGCCACTCTCGGCGCTGGGCCACGCCAAGACTCGCCTGAGCAATAACCTGATCGCACTGGTCATCATGCCGATTGCCTATCTGATCGGACTGCAGTGGGGCGTGCTGGGGCTCAGTCTGGCATGGCTCTTCGCCTACCCGATCGTCTGGTACCTGATGCTGCGCCGTACATTGCGAGTGATGAACATGGACCAGCGTCCGTTCTTCTCCTCGATCATCGTTCCGTTGAGCGTGAGCGCGATCATGCTCGGAGCGATCGCCGCGGTCAGTCCGCTGCTCGACCCATTGCCGATCTACGCGCGCCTGATTGCACACGTCGCGGTCGGCATGGTGGTCTACGGCGGCATCAACGTGCTGTTCTTTCGCGATCGTCTGAGCGAAGCCATACGGTTGATCAGGGACCGCTGATCCGGCGCGGCCCGCACGCGCGTCGAACCGTAGAATTCGGGCCTCGTTCTTTCAGGCTGGCGCCCTCCTATGCCCCTCAACGTCGCCCTCATCGGCATCACGCATTGGCACGCGCCGCGATACGTGCAGATGCTCTCCCGTCGCGGCGTCAGATTCATCGGCGCCACCGACGCACGCTCGACCGAAGGGGCAGCGGCGACCGCACGGTTCGGCATGCCCTGGTTCGAAAGCGTCGAACAGCTGATCGATCGCGCGCGGCCGGACTTCGCCGTGGTGGTGCCGCAGCACGACCGCGCGGTCGCGGAGATCTCGCTGGTGGCGCAGCATCGCATCCCGATGCTGGTGGAGAAGCCGATGGGTCGGAACGCCACCGAGTCGCAGGTGAGCGCCCAAGCCGTGCGTCGATCGGGCGTATTCGCGACGATGTGCTTTCCGAATCGCCATCTCGAGATCTGGGACGTGTACCGGCAACTCGAACGCGAAGGCGCGCTGGGCACCGTCATCCATGCGCACTTCCGAACGATCAACGGTCCGCCGGCACGCTACGTCGACTACGGCGTGCCCTGGATGCTCGATCCGCAACGATCCGGCGGGGGAGCGTTGCGTAATCTGGGCATCCACGGCGCCGACGCGATCGCCACGCTCGCTGGCGGCCGCGCCCTGCAACTGGCAGGGGGCCGCACTACGTCGCACGGTTACCACAGCACGGTCGAGGACTTCGCTGCAGGTGTGTTCGCGAGCGCGGACGGTTTCATCGCCACGCTGGAGGCCGGCTACAGCTACGCCAACATGCAGGAAGGCGGCGACTACGAGTGGCGCATCGCCGCGACCGGCGCCTATCTGCAGGAGACCAATGGCCGGCTACGGGTGCATCGTGCCGGAGGCGAACTCGAGGAACGCACGGTGCGCACCCCAGCGGTCGCCTACGAGATCATGGTGAACGCCGCGCTCGACGCCTTCGAAGCCGATGCACCACCGCCGGCTCCAGTGGAGCACTGCGTACGGGCGGTTGCGCTACAGGATCTGATCTACGCATCGGCGCCGCCGCCACGCTGAGCTCGCGCGAATGTGGGGCCGACGCGCGCATCAGATCGCCAGCCACCTCGCCCCGGCCACTCCTTGACCACTGGGTTAGCCGCGGTGATGCCGACCCGGATCGGTACCGCCTTGTCGATACGGGCGTCGCGTTTGAGGGGAAAACGCGCCTTGTAGTCGGTGAAGCCCTTGGTCGTTGTAACCGGTGATCGCCCGTGGTCGCGAGTCGCGCGCAGTGCGGTGCAACACCGGCATTCGACCGGCACCGCCGTCCATCTGCCACGAGCGTGTGACGTCACAAGTTCGTCGCTTCCGGTGGGTTGCGCTCCCTACAGTTGTGAACGTCTAACCGCTCCCTGTACGCGTCTTAGTACTTTCTGTACTATGCGCATTACATTGCCTTACATATGCAATGCGGTCGCCTACATCCAAATGCCTGATACATCAACTATGCAATGGCAACCATCAGCCGTCCCGCCGGCCGATATCCCGCAGCGCCTATACAAAATCGACGAAGCGCGCCAGGAAACGGGTCTCCCGAAGGAGACCTTGCGCGCCTGGGAGCGCCGCTATGCCTTCCCGAAACCGACCCGGGACGCCGGCGGCGAACGGGCCTACACCCAGGAAGACGTCGACAAACTGCGACTGATGAAGAAGCTCGTCGACCGCGGATTCCGACCGAGCGCGATCGTCGAGCGCTCGTTCGCGGAACTGCGCGCACTGTTGGTGGAGGCCGAGCCGCGCGCCCTCAATCCGCGCGACGAGCAGCGCTTCGCACCGATCCTGCAGGCGATCAAGCTGCATGACGGCGACACATTGCAGGATCTGCTGCGCGAGGCGATGCAGCGCCAGGGGCTGGAGCTGTTCGTGATCGACACCGTGGCGGCTCTCACCGCAACCGTCGGTGCACGCTGGGTCACGGGTGAGTTCGAAATCTTCGAAGAGCATCTGTTCTCCGAGACGCTGCAACTGGTGCTGCGCAACGCGCTCGCCTCGATCCAGACGCGCGACGGCCATCCGACCGTGCTGCTGACGACGCTCCCGGGTGAGCCGCATCAGATCGGTCTGCTCATGGCGCAGGTGCTGTTCGCGCTGGAAGGCGCGCGATGCATCTCGCTCGGGCCGCAGACGCCGCATCGGGACATCGCCAAGGCCGCCATCGCGCATCAAGCCGAGATCGTCGCCTTGTCGATCGCGCAGTGCTACGCGCTTGCCAACGCGATGACTGCGCTGAGCGATCTCGACCAGTACCTCCCGCCGCAGGTGGAAGTCTGGATGGGCGGGGCAGCCACTAGGCAATTGCGCAACGTGCCCAGTCGCACCCGCATCCTGCCCGCGCTGACCGACATCCGCTCGACGATGCAGAGCTGGCGCGCCTGACGGAGGGTTGCGACCCGGTTGTTATACTCGTTCGCGTGCCTTCCATCCGGGAGAGTCGCGCATGAACGATGTAGCTGCCGGTGGTACCAATCCCAGTAGTGCCAATCACATAGGTACCGATCAAGCGCAGCGCAAGGCGCTGATCGAGAAGGCCAGGCAGATGGTGCCGGTGCTGCGCGAGCGCGCCGTGCAGACCGAACGCGATCGTCGCATCGCGCCTCAAACCCACGCCGCGTTCGTCGAAGCGGGCTTCTACCGTATCCATCAACCGCGCCGGTTCGGCGGGTTCGAGATGGATCTGTCGATGATGATCGCCCTGGCCGCCGAGTTGGGTCGCGGCTGCGGCGCGAGTTGCTGGATCTTCACCAACCTCGCCATTCAGAACCTCATCCTCGGCACACACCACCCACAGACGCAGGAAGAGGTTTGGGGTGCAATCGGCAATGCACTGATTGCGTCGTCGTTCCCTGCCAAGGGCGGCAAGACACGCAAGGTCGACGGTGGCATCGTCGCCGACGGGCTATGGAGTTTCGCGAGCGGAGTCGATTTCGCCGACTGGAATAACATGCAGGTGTTCGTTCCACAGGAAAACGGGCCGCCGCAACATCGCTTCGCGCTCGTTCCCAAATCGGACTACGAGATCGTCGACGACTGGAGCGCGGCCGGGCTGGCGGGTACCGGCAGCAAATCGATCCGGCTGCGCGAGTGCTTCATCCCCGAGCATCGCACGCTGCCGAGCACGCTGATCCTGGGCGGCGTGACGCCGGGCAGCGCGCTTAATCCGTCGGCGCTCTATCGCATTCCGCCATTGACGCTGGGCACCAAGGTGTTTGCCGGCCCGGCGCTGGGGATCGCACGCGGCGCGCTCGAAGCGATGGAGGACGAGCTGCGCACCCGCAAGAATGTCGCAGGCATCGCGATGTGCGAGCTGCCCACCACGCAGGTGCGCATCGCCGAAGCGAGTGCGGAGATCGCCGCGGCGTGGGCACTGCTCATCAAGGATTGCCACGACGCCATCGCGATCGTGAGCGACGGCACCGTCCCCGATATCGACACGCGCGCCCGGTGGCGGCTCAACAACGCGTTCGCCGGTCAGCTCTGCCTGCGGGCAGTCGAGCGATTGCATCCGTTGGTCGGTGCGCGCGGGCTCGATCCGGACAGTCCGTTCCAGCGCGCCTGGCGCGACATCCACGCCGCGGTCCTGCAGATCACGATGGCGTGGGACATCCAGACCGTCAACGCGGGACGCATTCGTTTCGGGTTGCCATCGCTCGATCCGCGCGTGTAGACCGCGCGTCGCACAAGGTCGCTAGCGGCTGCCCCGCTGTCGCGAAGATGCCGCGCCGCGGCGTGCGGTGAGCAGACGGGCCGACCAATTGGCGAGCGGCGACACACGCGCCGTCTCCTCACGCTCGTCATGCAAGGCGCTTTCGATCGCATCATCGAGCGCCGATTCGGCCGGTTGATCATTCGCACCTGGTTTGCCAGCGAGCTCGCCGATATTGAGATCGACCTCGGTGGTCACCATCGCATCAGCCGAATCGGGCGAGAGCGGTTGCCAGTGGTCTTCTTCCTTGGGCTCGGCCAGCATCTCTTCCACCGCCGCGCCGGAATAGACCGGACCTTCGTCGGCTGCGGCCACGCGCGCACGCAGCCACCAGCGCAATGCCAGCAACAGCACGCCAAGCAGCACCACGAGACTGCCGACGATCGGCACCAGTCGTCCGCGCGCGCGATCGGCAAAGGTGCGCAGCGCCGGATCAGCCTCGGTCGCGGCCGCCCCGGGCAATACCAACGCCGGCGGGACGACCGTGCTCGCGCCATGCACTGGTGGATGATCTGGCGGACGGGCCTCCGAGCGCCCACCGTTCTTCGCGCCTCGATCGGTCGCGTCCGCGCTTTGCGCAGCCGCCTCCGCAGTGCGGCTTGCCGCTGGCGTACCGGGAGCGGGTTTGGAGTCGACCGGACGAGACGAGGTCTCCGCCCCGGCAGTTGCACTGCGGCGCGCAGCCATGGTGTCCAGCTCCCGATTGAGCTGACCGATGCGCTCGTTGGCCTGCTTGAGCGTGTTCAGCAGCTCATCCATGCGGTTCTCGAGTTCGAACACGCGCGCGCGCTGGCGCTGCACCAGGCGTTCTGCCGCTTCAGCCGCCGGGTCGGGAACCGCAGCCGGCGGCGCAGCGAGCGTCAGTCGATCGCGGGGACGCGCAGGCGATTTGGCCGGTGGTTCGAGCCGCTCCAGTCGTGAGGAGCGAATCTCGGTGTCCGGCGCACTACGCGAATCGTCAGCCGATGGCAGCTGGCGCGGTGCGCTCGGAGCGGTCTGCGCCTGCAACGCACTTCTCGCCCCGCTATCGGCGCGCGCGCGTTCAGCACCGTCACCCGACTCGAGAACACGAACCTCCTCGATCGTCGGAATGCGCAGGGTCCGCCCCGCCACCAGCCGGTCAGCGTTGCCGTCGATGAACGCGCCTTCGTTGGCCCGGTGCAAGGCCGTCATCATCCGCTGCAGGCTCACGCCATCGTGCCGCTGCTCGAGCGCAATCTGACTGAGCGAGTCACCCGGCTGCACAACATAGAACCCGTGCGAACCCGCTGCATCGGATTGCGCCGCGCCGGTCTGCGCGGGAGAGGCTCGCCGATCGCGGCGCGCCGTGCTTGGTGTCGGTCCTGACTGGTTGCGCCGCGCCTCGACTGCGGCGGAAGCAGCCGGCAGCTCGACTGCAATGCCGCCACGAACGCCGGGCGGATCGAGCAGCACCGTGTACTCGCGCGTGATCCGCCCGCTCTGGGTGCCGAGCTCGACCAGGAAACGCAGGAACGGCTCGTTGATCGGCGCTTGCGAGGCGATGCGCACGAACGGCTGGCCGCCCCCGCGCTGCCCCAACGTCACGCGCAGCGACTGCAGCGCGGGCGCGAACTCCACGTTGGCGCGCTGATGCGCTTCGACCGATGCGAGCCGCGCGTGCAGTTGTTCGCGCTCGGCTGGATCGAGCGCCACCAGATCGATCTCGGCGCGAAACGGTTGGCCCAGATGCGAGCGCAGCGAGAGCTCGCCCAGGCCGGCGGCGAAGGCGGGAAACGACAGGATCGCCGCAACGAGCGCCGCGGCGCGGAGAGGGAGCTTGATCGGGTGGGGCACGGCCGCACTGGGAATTTCATCACGGCCGCGCATGCGCGCGCGGCACGTTGCGAGAGCGATCGTAGTGGCGCGTGCGCAAGGAGCGAGTGAGATAGTGCCGCCGACATGCCGGCGCCTCGCAAGCGCCGCGAGTCACATCCCGCGCACTGTGCCGAAGTGCACCAAGCCCCTGGTATGAACAGCAATTGTGCGAACGGTAAAACGGTCCTCGGCAGGATCCTTGCCGCCCGGTCGCGAGATCAGGCAGGCACGTAGGTCAACCTGATGACGTCCTCGCCGATCCGATCATGCGTCATCAGGCGAAGCGGCGGTCGGGGTCCGGCGAAATACGGCTTGCCCTGACCAAGCACGGCGGGGTGCAGGTAGATTCGATATTCATCGATCAGACCGAGTTCGGTCAGGCTTTGCGCCAGGTTCGGGCCGGCAACTTCGATCTCCCCGTCGCGCTCGGCCCTCAGCTTGACGATCGCGCCTTCGAGATCATTCTCAACAAGCCTGGCGTTGGGGCCGACTGATTTCAACGAGCGCGAGACGACCCATTTGGGCTGCTTCCGCCACGCTGCGGCGAAGGCGCGTTCTGCCGCCTCCCATTCAGGATGATCGTCGTCCCAGTAACGCATGATCTCGTACATCCTGCGACCGTAGACACTGCCCGTCTGCCCCTGCGCCTCCTCGATGAAGTGACGGAACAGCGTGGCGTCTGGCGCGAACTCCATATGATCGACGTAGCCATCGAGTGACACGTTCATTCCGAACACGAGCTTAGCCATGCCCAGTTCCTTCCCGAGGCAACAATGGAATCCACGAGCCCCGATCTGCGCACATAACGTGTGATCAACGCTCGGCGTAACGGCGGAAGTTGTCGAGGATCGCCTGCCAGCCGTTGCGTTGCATCTCGATCGAATTCTGCGCCTCGGCGTCGAAGACCGTGGTCACCATGGTGCCGTGCCCGACGGTTTCAAATGTCGTGCGCGCCCTGCGACCGTCACTCATGACCAGGGCGATGGCCTCGCGCGGGGTGACTTCTTCATACACAGCCTCGAAGTCGAAGCCGAAGCTGCCATCCTTTGCTTCCATCCGCGCGTTATAGGCGCCGCCCACTTTCAGGTCCACGGCCGCATTCGGACAGCACCAATCGTCGTTCGCGAAATTCCACTGTGTGATGTCCGTCGGCGTTGTGTAGGCGCGCCACACCTTCTCGATCGGTGCAGCAACGTTCGTTTGGATTGTGATTTTCATCGCTATGGTCAGGTCATCGAGTTCGGGCCATTCATGGGTTCAGCCACCCGCGCAAAGCCACCGAAGATGGATATGACGTATCAGCGACCCGCGGACCGACATCATCGCGCAATGGCACACTCTTTGAAGCGAACGGGTGGGAAGTCGGAGTAGACGCGCATCACACGAATCGCCACAGCAGCGAGGCGCCGACAGCCACCAGCAGCAGGTAGAGCAAGGCCCGGTTAACCTTCGCTGCAAGCCGGCGCTGCAGCCAGCGGCCGATGAAAACACCGGTCAGCAGGCACGGCAGCAGCAATGCCAGCATCCACCACAACTGGGCGGCGACCAGCAGCCCCGACAGTGCGAACAGCAGCACGCGTACAGCGGAACTGAGCAGCGCCACCGCGGCGATGGTCGCGCGCAATGCCAACGGATCGG
>CADEDU010000131.1:4340-13666 GCA_902826155.1 uncultured beta proteobacterium | reverse complement strand
ATGCCCAGCGTGAGCAGCGGAATGAACGATGTCTGCGCGCCCGCGTTGTTGGCCGACTCGGGCGCCGCTACACCGCGAATGTCGCCCTTGCCGAACTGCGAGGCATCCTTGACGGACTTCTTCTCCAGCGCGTAGGCGGCGAACGCCGCAAGCAGCGCCCCGCCACCAGGCAGAATCCCCAGCGCCGAGCCGATGGTGGTACCCCGCAGCACCGACGGGATACACACCTTGATGTCGTTCGCGGTGGGCAACAGGTTGGAAAGCTTCGCGCTGAAGACTTCGCGTACTTCCTTGCGCTCGAGGTTGGCGATGATCTCGGCGAATCCGAACATGCCCATCGCCACCGCCACGAAACCGATGCCGTCGGAAAGCTCCGATACGCCGAAGTTGAAACGCGCCACGCCGGAGTTGACGTCGGTACCGACCAATCCGAGGAGTAGCCCAAGGATGGTCATCGCGATTGCCTTGATCAGCGAGCCATGCGCCAGAACCGTGGCCGCCACCAACCCGAGCACCATCAGCGAGAAATATTCGGCCGGGCCGAACTTCAGCGCCACTTCAGCGAGCGGCGGCGCAAACAGCGCGATGACGATCGTGGAGACGCAACCGGCGAAAAACGAACCGATCGCCGCCATGCCGAGTGCCGGCCCCGCCCTGCCCTTGCGTGCGAGCTGATAGCCATCGATGGTTGTCACCGCTGATGCCGACTCTCCCGGAAGGTTCACCAGAATCGCGGTGGTCGATCCACCGTACTGCGCGCCGTAGTAGATGCCGGCCAGCATGATCAGCGCGGAGATCGGCGGCAACGTGAAGGTCACCGGCAACAGCATCGCGATCGTGGCCACTGGCCCGATTCCCGGCAGCACACCGATCAACGTGCCCAGCAACACACCCATCAGGCAGTACACCAGATTGAGTGGCGACAACGCGACGCTGAAGCCCAGACCGAGATTGGCAAATAGTGCTTCCATGGCTTATTTCCCCAGTCCGATGGCGCGACACGCGTCGTCGAGTGCGATCGGACACACATTGAACGGCAGGCCCAGACCGAAAACGAAAGCACCGATAGTGAAGACACCGAGCACACCGCCGAGGGCACCCAGTTCCACGCCTTTGAGTCGTCGCGGTACGAGCGTTCCCACAACTACGCCGAGCACCGTCGCAAACGTCATTGCCAGCCCGGCCCCCATGAACAGCCCGAACAGCTTGAACAGCAACCAGAACACCAGCAACACGGCGAACGCAAACAGGATCGATTTGGGAATCGTTGCCGCCTCGAACGACTCGGCATCGCCCGCGCGACTCAGAATGATGAGGATGATCGTGGTGATGAACAGCCCGAGCGGCTTGAGCAGGAACGCGAAGATGACGACCGACGAGAGGATGATGTACAGGTGCCGCGGTCCGAACGCGCCGGTGATGGCGATGAGACACGCTGCCAGGAGGACCTGGTACCAGAACCCGCCACCGGTCGGCCCCTTGACCCAGTAGGCGACCAAGCCCAGGCCCAGGCCGACGACGAACGGCAGCCAGCGGAAGTCGAAAACGCGAAGCGGGAAACTCAGCCGGGAGATGAAGGACCGGAAAAAGATCAAGACGCCGAGCACCGCGCACAACCCCCCGAGCATGACCGGGAAGTAGGCGGGCCCCATCCGGACCGCCGTGCCCATGGCGTAGTTGTTCCAGGCAACGATCATGAAGCCCAGGCCGAATGCGAGGAACATCAGGCCGGCCCAGAAATCCTTGCCGTTCTTGATCTGCATCTTTCCCCCTTCTGTGGTTTCGCGCACTGTTGCGCGGCGCAGTCGCGAGCTTCGCCGCAGTGCTGCATGACTGCCAGTGTCTCCCGTCACTGTTGCCACGCGTATCGGTCTGTGGAAACCGCACGCTACCAGCATCGCAGTGGCGGCGGCTATTGTGCCATAGCGCCGCAATAAAACTAGCGGTAGCAGGTGATTGCCCGGCAAGGTGGAGTCGGGCGCGCGGTGGATCGGCGCGCCCTCGGCGCCGGAGGATCGTGTCAGTGCAACACGATTACACGGAATGCAACGCTAACGTTGCAGTGCTTCGGCGCTGCGCCAGGGCAAGCACGGGCGTTCAGACGAAGCCTGGTCCCTGCACCTGCTCCTGCAGCTCGCGCTGCTTGTCGAGGAAGCTCATCAGCCGCGCACTGGTCTGGCGCAGGCGCTGCGAGAGCATGAGCGACAACTCCATCAACACCTTCGCACCGAGGATCGGCTGCTCCAGGATGATGCGCGCGAGCGACTCACGTGACAGCACGGCAACCAGTGTCTGCTCGGCGGCGGTGCACGATGCGAAGCGCGGCTCGCCGTCGATCATCGACATCTCACCGAGTGTCGCACCGGCTTCGAGCACCGCGATCAAGCGCGGCGCATTCCAGCGATCCTGCTTGAACACTTCGACGCGGCCCTCGATCAGCAGCAGCATGAAATCGCCGGGCTCGCCTTCGCGGATGACCTCCACGCCTGGGGCAGCGCGATAAACCTGCATGAAGTTGGCGAGCAGCCGGATCTCGGGGAGATTGAAATTCTCCAGCAGCGGCGAGTAGAGCGTCATCCCGTGGATCTTGCCGGCGAACTGGGTCGCATCACCGAGCGTTTCGAGATGAGGCAGCAAAGACTCTTTGGGCGTAGCCATGTCGACCAGCACTTCCTCGGCGGAACCAGCTTCTTCCAGGATGGACCCCACCGGGCGGCCTCGACGGGCTCGAACATGCCGCACGATTGGATCGCCGGATTATACAAACCGATGTCCTGCGAAACCCGGCGAGCGGGCCTTCTCGCAACTATTGGGCGCGGATCGAAACCGGCGGTGGCGCGAATGTGAGGATCGCCACGGTGACGATGATCCAGCCCACCACGGCCACCGCGAGCCACGGATCGCGCATCAGATCCTGTGCCGGATCGCGCCCGCCGTTGCCGAAATGCACGCGGTGCAGGAAGCGGAACAGGCCGAACGCCACGAACGGCAGTGTCCAGATCAGATCGCGGGTTCGATGCACCGCGAGCGTCTCGTCGTTGACGGTGTACAGGCCGTAGGTGACGAGCACGCCGGCGGCGGTGACCGCGATCATCGTGTCCAGCAATTCACGCGTGTAGCCCTCCAGCGCCGGACGATGATCGCCGGAAGTCACATGAACGGCCATCAGCTCGGCGCGTCGTTTGGCGAAACCCAGGCAAAGCGTGACCATGAAGCCGCAGATGATCAGCCAGTGCGAGGGCACGATGCCGATGCCCGCGGTGCCGGCGAGCAGCCGCAGCATGAAGCCGGCGGCGATCATGAACACATCGAGAATCGGCACGTGCTTGGCACCGGCGGAGTACGCCCCGTTCAGGATCAGGTAGAGCGCGAAAATCCACGCCGCGATTGGAGACACCGCGGCCCCGGTCGCCAGCCCCGCAAGCGCCAGCAGGACCGCGACTGCAAGGCCGGTGCGAGGCCCGATGTGGCCGGCGGCAATCGGCCGTTCGCGCTTGGTGGGGTGGGTGCGGTCGCGCTCGCGGTCGAGTACGTCGTTCATCGCGTACACCGCGCTCGAGATCAGGCAGAACCCGGCGAACACCAGCGCGGTATCCAACGCCAGCGCGGCGTCGCCCCAGCGCCGCGCGAACAGAAAGCCGATCAGGACAAAGCCGTTCTTGATCCACTGCGACGGCCGCAGCAACACCAGGTAATGCTTCATTGCCGCGCTCCCTGGTCTGCGCGCACCGGACACTGCACGTCGTCGAAGTATCGCGCGCAGTAGTAGCAATGCCCTTGCGGCAGGTACCGCGGGATCTGGTAGTAGCGATCCCGCACCGTGCGCAGCACCCGATCGCGATAGGCGTCGAATCGGAACCCGCGACCGAGCACGACGTAGAAGGTGACGCCGTGCAACGCGAAGGTTTGCGTCTCGGTCGATTCGAAGAACGGCACGTACTCTTCGGGCGGAGGCGTTGTGCGGCGGAATATCGCGAGGTTCTTGCCGGCGAGTGCCCCCGCATCCGACAAGATGTCGTCGTGCCGCGCATGCGACGAACCCAGACCGTAGACGGGCACGTAGCGCCCCAGCGCGTAAGCCAGCACGACCGCGGGCGAATAGCCTTCAGCAGCGATCACGAACTCCGGTTCGAACCGGCGCAGCTGATCGACCACCGCCGGCGCGCGAACCGTCATCACGATGCCGTCGTAGGCCTTGACCCGCGACCAGGTCTCGATCGGCAGCAACGCGCTCGCAGCCAGAAACAACAGGTGAAGGCTCGAGAACGCGGCGAGGAACTTTACGTTCCACAGCAGTTGCGCGCGAGTCAGGACAAACGCCGCTGCGGCGAATAGCAGCGGCACGAACGAGAACAGCCAATGCAGCCCGATGGTCTTGAACGACGACAGCAGCGCGAATATCAGCAGCGGCACCAGGCCGCAGATCACCAGCAGCCGGGTTCGCGCCTCATCGAATAGTCGGGCGAACCAGCCGCGCGTGCGCAGCAGCTGCACCGCGCCCACCAGGCTCGTCGCGTACAGCAATGTGATCAGGTAGAGCGCAGGACGGTCCCAGCGAATGCCGGCATCGTCGTGCCGCACGAAGAAGTTGAACATGATGTTGGCCCAGCAGTGCTGCCAGTTCCAGGCCAGGTTGAACAGCACGAACGGCGTCGCGCACAGGTAGGCGAGCGCCAGTCCGCGCCAGCGATGCTCTTGCCTCGGTGACACCAGCGCGAATACCAGATACGAGAAACCGAGCAGCGCAGCGAAGTACTTCGACAGGGCGGCGAGCCCGAGCAACGCGCCCGACAGGGCATACCAGCGTAAGGCGTTGTGCTGCAGCGCGCGGCTGTACGCGAGCACCGACAACAGCGAGAAGAACACCAGCGGCGTATCGGTCGTGATGAGTACGTTGAGCAGCTCCGGTGGAGTGAGCACCACACCGATCGCGGCGAGATGGGCGCGGTCATCGCCGGCGCGCCGCGCAAGCGCGAGCACTGCAATCGCAACGAACGCCAGCAGCAGCGTCGAAGGCAGCCGGATCGACCAGGGCGCGTGCGACACGTTGAGCATCGCCGCGATCCACCATCCGACCATCGGCGGATGGTCCCAATAGCCCAGCGCCGGCCGCACACCCCATTGATAGAAATACGCTTCATCGCCAATCACCGGCAGCATGACCGACAGCAGCAGGCGCACCAGCAGCGCGCCGAACAACACCGCCACGAACCAACGGCGCGCCCCGCTCATCGGCGGCGGCCCGGGCAGGCGTTGCTGCCGGGACCATCCCCCGGCTCGGCGAGCGTAAGCGGCGGGGTCACTACGCTTTGGTGCCGCGGCGCGCGCGCACGGCCTTGGCGAGCTGATCGAGCAGCGGAACGGTGTCCTCCCAGCCGATACAGCCGTCGGTAACGCTCTGCCCGTAGACGAGCGGCTTGCCCTGCACCAGATCCTGGCGACCCGATTTGAGGTGCGATTCGACCATCACGCCGAAAATGCGCCGTTCTCCCGCGCTGAGCTGTCGCGCGACGTCGGCGCCGACTTCGGACTGCTTGCGGTAGTCCTTCTGGCTGTTGGCGTGCGAGAAATCGATCATCAGATGCTGCTGCACCTTGGCCGCCTGCAGTTCCCTGGCCGCGGCTTCGACGCTGGCCGCATCGAAGTTGGGCGCCTTGCCGCCACGCAGGATGATGTGGCAATCGTCGTTGCCGCGCGTCTCGACGATGGCGACCTGCCCGTTCTTGTGCACCGACAGGAAATGGTGGCGACGTTGCGCGGCGAGAATCGCGTCGATGGCGATGCGCACGTTGCCGTCGGTGCCGTTCTTGAACCCGATCGGCGCCGACAGGCCGGAGGCCAACTCGCGATGCACCTGCGATTCGGTGGTGCGCGCGCCGATCGCCCCCCAGCTGATCAGATCGCCGATGTATTGAGGGGAGATCGTGTCGAGGAACTCGGATCCGGCCGGCATGCCCACTTCGTTGATGCGCACCAGCAGATCGCGGGCGATCCGCAAGCCCTCGTTGATGCGGAAGCTTTCGTTCAGGTAGGGGTCGTTGATCAACCCTTTCCAGCCCACCGTGGTGCGCGGCTTCTCGAAATAGACCCGCATCACGACTTCGAGATCGGGCGCCAAGCGCGCTCGCTCCGGCGCCAGACACTCGGCGTATTCGACCGCCGCCTTCGGATCGTGGATCGAGCAGGGGCCCACAACAACCAGCAGCCGGTCGGACCGGCCATGCAGGATGTCCTTGATCGATTGGCGGGTCGTTGCGATGAGCCGCTCGACGGCGGCGCTCACCGGGAAGAAGCGGATCAGATGTTCCGGAGGTGGAAGCGGCACGACACCCTCGATGCGTTCGTCGTCGGTTTGCGAAGTGCGATCGGTTGGGGCGTGCATCTGGTAATGCTCGGGGGTCGTCGACATGAGAGCTCTTCCTTTGCAGCGCGGAACAAAAAAAAACCGCCAGGCTGCGAGCACTGGCGGTTATTTCGGTCTGGAGCGAATGTGCCTAGACGTTTCCTTCCGCCAGTGGGCGTGGAAATCGAAAGTAGAAATGGAAATAGGCGTTGCGCTTCATGACCGTGCTTTCTCGGGGCGGATTCAAGCACGATCGGGCGGCTATTGGCAACTGGGGCAACTGGGGCAACTGGGGCAACTGCGGCGGGCAACTGAGGCAACCGCGGTAGCTACTGCAACTGCGGGAACTACCGCGCCCGGCTACGACTTCGGTCGTTCCGTCGCCCGTCGCCCGTCGCACAAAGCCCTCACGCGGCCCATCGTTGGACCGATCCATCGTTCCATTTGTCGTGAACCTTTCGCGATGCCCGCGCTACCCATCTAACGTACGGTCCATGCCACGGCAGCTCGCTTGGCACTCGAGCCGACAGAGTGCTACGCGAGTGCCGACGCGCAGTGCATCGGGTGGCCCGGCAGGAACGCCATCGCAGAAACAGGAGCTTTTTCCCGCGCCGACCCGGGATCGGGTCAATCGAACTTCGAACTGTGTCGTTAGTTGCCAATAACGCACCTTGACCTTCGCGATTTCGTCGCGGTACGGTCCGGACCAGTGCGTTGGATTGGAGGCATCATGAGCGTGTCCGTGTCGAGCACTTTGCCCACCCCGGTTCCGTCGCTGCCGATCGCCGGCTTCAAAGACGTGTACGCCATCGCAAGCGTGGAACACGCCCTGGCCGAACTGCCCGCCTCCGCCAACGACTCGCTGCGCGCCACCTACGAGAAGATGCTCAAGGCGGGCGGCACCCGGCTCACCGTGAAGCCCTCCGGCATTCCCGCAATGGCCGGTCTGTACGACGAGCTGCCCAATTTCCACGACGTGCTCGACGACATCAAGAAGCAGCTCGCGCTGTGCACCTCGTCGACCGATTCGCTCGAGATCCAACCGATGCTGCTGCTGGGCGAACCCGGCATCGGCAAGACCCACTTCGGCAAACGCATGGCGGAGCTGCTGAGTACCGGCTTCGGCTTCATCTCGATGAGCTCGATGACCGCCGGCTGGGTACTTTCGGGTTCATCGTCGCAATGGAAGAACGCCAAACCGGGCAAGGTGTTCGAGGCGTTCCTGAACGGCAAGTACGCCAATCCGCTGATGATGGTCGACGAGATCGACAAGGCGGCAGGTGAGCATCAGTACGATCCGCTCGGTTCGCTCTACACGCTGCTCGAGCACAACACCGCACGCGAATTCATCGACGAGTTCGTCGAGCTGCCGATCGACGCTTCGGGCATCACCTGGATCGCCACCGCCAACGACGCGTCGCGGATCCCCGAGCCGATCCTCAACCGCATGAACGTGTACGAGATCGCGCCGCCCGACTACGACGGTGCGCTGCGCATCGCGGGCGCGATCTATCGCGACATCCGCGACTCGCACGACTGGGGCAGGCAGTTTCCGGAGCAGCCGTCAGAAGCCGTGCTCGACAAGCTGTCGGGCTACGCGCCGCGTGAGATGCGCCGCGCCATCCTCACTGCGTTCGGCAACGCCAAGCTGGCCGGTCACGACGAGATCGAGCTCGAAGACGTGGTCGAGCCGCGCAACGCGAAGAAGACGCGCATCGGATTCTGATCGCGCCTGCGGCGCAGCCTTGCCGGGACGCCGCGACGCGACGCCCTCACTTCGGCCACAGCACCATCTGGGTGCAGCGAAACAGCGCCAGCGTTTTGCCCTGCGCCTCCTCGCTGACCGTGGCGTCCCACACTTGCGTCGTACGGCCCAGATGCACCGGCCGGGCGAGCGCGCGGATCGAGCCCGAGAGGACCGTGCCGAGGAAGTTGGACTTCAACTCGATCGTGGTGAAGCCGGTGGCGCCCTTGGGCAAGTTGACGATCGCGCCCAACCCGCAACTCGTATCGGCGAGCATCACGACCGTCGCGGCGTGAAGGAAGCCGTTCGGCGCCATCAGATCATCGCGCACCACGAGCCGGCTCTCGAGACCCTGCGCATCGACGCGCAGCACCTGCATCCCCATCAACGCCGGCAACGTGCCCGGCAGGCGCGCGTTGATCGCATCAACGGTCGTATCCGCGTGGAAGTATTCGTTAGCCATGCGTCCACCTCAGGGCTTGGCGGCTGGCGCCGCTGGGGCAGCGCCGGATGACGACGGCGCCGCGGGGACAGCCTGCGGGGCAGGTGCCGGGGCGGATGGCTGGCCCGTCGGTGCGGGTGTTGGTACTGGTGTTGGTGCCGGCAGCGTGGGCGCGACCGTCCCCGAGGGAGCGGACGGCGCGGGATCGGCCGGCGCAGTGGGAGCGGGTGCCGATTGAGGCGGGATACCCGGTGCAGTCGTACCGGGTGTGGCCGTACCTGGTGGGATCGCCCCTGGTTGCACCGTTCCCGGCTGCGGGGTCGCCGGTTGACCGCCGCCCGGCGCGGCCGGGGCTCCAGCGCCTGTCGCAGGGGGCGTGGGCACGACAACCCCTGGCGCTAACGGATTTTGATCGACCACCGTCACCCGAGTAACGAAGTGGCGCGTCTCGCCGAAACAGCTCGTCGGAATGCCGATCTTCTCCTCGTAGTGCAACGACACCCGCTTGCCCATGTGCCGGTTGATCTCCTCGGCGACGGCGTCGTCCCACACGGTGAAGAAGAATTTCTCGGGCGTGGCGCCGGGCATCGACACCATCGCCAGCTCGCCCTCCCAGGTCTTGCAGAACCAGCCCTTGTGCGAAAGCTTCTGCACCCAACCGGCCCGTTCACCGGACGAGTAGCTCCACTTGAGAACGAAGAACAGGTAGACCGCCACCAGCACCACCGCCAGCAGCAGCAGGCCGAACAGCCATTTGAACAGTACCCGCCTCCACGAGCGGCGCGGCCGCGCCGAGC
>CADEDU010000131.1:0-4240 GCA_902826155.1 uncultured beta proteobacterium | reverse complement strand
CGCCCCCCGGCGAGGGATTCGGACCGCCGCCCGGCGCAGGTGCCGGGCCGGGTGTCGCTGCAGGGGTCGGGGTCATAGGATCACAGTTTGCCTTCGACCCAGGCGCGCACCGATTGCAGCGCGGCCGGCAGCTTCGACGCATCGGTGCCGCCGGCTTGAGCCATGTCGGCACGGCCGCCACCCTTGCCGCCGACTTGCAGTGCGACGTGGTTCACGAGCTCACCCGCCTTCACCTTTGCCGTCAGATCGGCCGTCACACCGGCCACCAGACTCACCTTCGCGCCCTCGGCGGTTGCCAACACGATCGCCGCCGACTTGAGCTTGTCCTTGAGTTTGTCGAGCGTCTCGCGCAGCGTCTTCGCGTCGGCGCCTTCGAGCGTCGCGGCCAGCACCTTCGCGCCCTTGACGTCGGCAGCCTGATCCGCGAGATCGTCGCCCTGGGACGATGCCAGCTTCGACTTGAGTCGCGCCAGTTCGCGCTCGAGTTGCTTGACGTTGTCGAGCATCGCCTGGATTTTCTGCGTGACTTCGGCAGGGTTGGCGCGCAACGCGCCCGCCGCTTCGCTGAGCCGCTCCTCCTGCGCCTGCACGTACGAGAGCGCGCCCGGTCCGGTCACCGCTTCGACGCGCCGGATGCCCGCGGCAATGCCGGTCTCGGCCACGACCTTGAAAAACCCGATGTCGCCGGTGCGTCGCACATGCGTGCCGCCGCACAACTCAGTGGAGAACTCGCCCATGCCGATGACGCGAACCTCGTCGCCGTACTTCTCGCCGAACAGCGCCATCGCGCCGGCCTTGATCGCGGCGTCGTACTTCATCAGCCGCGCCGATACCTCGTTGTTGCGCTGGATCTCGGCGTTGACCAGCGACTCCACCGCGTGGATCTGCGCCTCGGTCATCGGTTCGTTGTGAGAGAAATCGAAGCGCGTGCGTTCGGCATCGACCAGCGACCCTTTCTGCTGGACATGATTGCCCAGCACCTTGCGCAGCGCCGCATGCATCAGATGCGTCGCCGAGTGATTCCACGCCGATCGCGCACGCGAGGCGCTGTCGACCTGCGCGGCGACCACATCGCCCACCACCAGCTCGCCGTTCACCACCTCGCCGTGATGGCCGAACACGTCGGTCTGGATCTTCTGCGTATCGGTCACCTTGAACAACGTCAGACACACGCCGCCCTTGGTGATCTCGCCGCCATCGCCGACCTGGCCGCCCGACTCGGCATAGAACGGCGTGTGATCGAGCACCACCACGCCCGATTCGCCCGGCATCAATCGCTCGGCCGATGCGCCGTCGCGATAGAGCGCGGTGACGCGTCCTTCGTACGACAGCTCGTCGTAGCCGTGGAACACCGTCTTCACGCCGCCGTATTCCAACCCTTCAGCCATCTTGAATTTGCCGGCCGCGCGGGCCTGTTCGCGCTGGCGATCCATCGCGGCATCGAAGCCGGCCTGGTCGATGGTGATGTTGCGTTCACGCGCGATGTCCGCGGTGAGATCGAGCGGGAAGCCGTAGGTGTCGTAGAGCTGGAACACGGTCTGGCCGTCGAGCTGCTTCACGCCCTTGGCGAGCGCCTCTTCGAGCACCTTCATGCCGTGCTCGATGGTTTCGGCAAAGCGCTCCTCCTCGATCTTGAGCACCTGCGCGACGCGATCCTTGGCCTGACGCAGTTCCGGATACGCATCACCCATGGCGCGGTCGAGATCGGCGACCACGCGATGGAAGAACGGCTGCTTCATGCCCAGCTTGTAGCCGTGGCGGATCGCGCGCCGGATGATCCGCCTGAGCACGTAGCCGCGGCCCTCATTGCCGGGGATCACGCCGTCGACGACCAGGAACGAACAGGCGCGGATGTGATCGGCGATCACCTTGAGCGAATTCGATTGCAGATCCTTCGTCTTCGTTTCGCGTGCGGCCGCTTTGATCAGATCCTGGAACAGGTCGATCTCGTAGTTCGAGTGCACGTGCTGCAGTACCGCGGCGAGCCGCTCAAGCCCCATGCCGGTATCGACGCACGGCTTGGGCAGCGACGTGAGCTTGCCTTGCGCATCGCGGTCGTACTGCATGAACACGAGATTCCAGATCTCGATGTAGCGGTCGCCGTCGGCATCAGGGGACCCGGGCGGACCGCCGGCGACCTCGGAGCCATGGTCGTAGAAGATCTCCGAACACGGTCCACACGGCCCGGTATCGGCCATCTGCCAGAAATTGTCGCTCTGATAGCGCGGACCGCCGGGCTTGTCGCCGATGCGCACGCAGCGATCGTGCGGCACGCCGATTTCCTTGGTCCAGATGTCGTAGGCCTCGTCGTCGTCGATGTAGACCGTGGTCCACAACTTCTCTTTGGGCAGACCGTAGTCCACGGTCAGCAGCTCCCACGCATAGCGGATGGCGTCGCGCTTGAAGTAGTCGCCGAACGAGAAGTTGCCCAGCATCTCGAAGAACGTGTGATGCCGCGCGGTGTAGCCGACGTTCTCCAGATCGTTGTGCTTGCCCCCGGCGCGCACCGAACGCTGCGAGGTGGTGGCCCGCTTGTACGAGCGCACGTCCTTGCCCAGGAACACGTCCTTGAACTGCACCATGCCCGAGTTGGTGAACAGCAGCGTCGGATCGTTGGCCGGCACCAGCGGACTGGATGCGACGACGCTGTGGCCACGATCGGCGAAGAACTGCAGGAACTTCGAGCGAATTTCAGCGGATTTCATGCGCGCGCGGCGCGTGCGCGAGGCAGCGCCGGAAAGAGCAGGTAAGCCCGTGATTTTCCTTGGATTCCTCCGGCGATGCAAACCGCACCCTGGCGGACCTCGGTGAGCGCGCCGGACCGCACGCACGAAGCATCGCATTCCCGCGTACCCGTTGTTTAGAGTCGCCAGCGACCTGTGTACGCCTCGCCCTGACCCCTCACGCCGAGCGTCTGGGCAGGTGCCCTGCGCCGGAGGATCGGGTCGCGTCGCGGATGATCAGGTAAGCGTGGCCGGATCGACGTTGCCGCCGCACACCAGCACACCGACGCGTTCGCCTGCGCGCGGCCGATAGCGCCCTTCGAGCAGCGCCGCGAACGCCGTCGCACCACCGGGTTCGGCAGCGATACGCAGATCGCGCCACAAGACACGCTGCGCGCGCCGGATCGCATCATCGGAGACCAGCACGGCCTGTGCGACCCAATTGCCCGCTGCGCCGAAGGCGATCTGACCGATCTGCCGTGCGCCGAGCGAATCGGCCGCCACGCCACCGACTTCGACGTCCACCGGTGCGCCGGCGGCCAGCGCGCGGTGCAGCGTGGGGCACTGGTCCGGCTCGACCGCGATCACCTGCACAGCGCCGCGCCACCAGCACGCCGCCCCGGCAATCAGTCCACCACCACCCACCGCGACCAGCACGGTGTCGAGTTCAGCCTGCTCATTCCACTCCAACGCGAACGTGCCCTGCCCGGCCACCGTTTCGGGCTGATCGTAGGCGTGCACAGCCAGCGCACCGGTGGCGTGACGACGCTCTTCGCTCGCGGCGAATGCTTCGGCGTAACTGGCACCGACCACCTGCACGGTCGCGCCCAGCTCGCGCAACCGCGCGATCTTCACAGGTGCGGCGATCTGCGGCACGTAAATTTCCGCGCGATAGCCAAGCGAGCGCGCCGCGAATGCGGTGGCGATGCCGTGATTGCCCCCGCTCGCGGCGATCACCCCCGCATCGGTCACCGTGCTCGATGCGATGCGATTGAATGCGCCGCGCGGCTTGAACGATCCGGTGTGCTGCAGCAGCTCGAGCTTCAGATTCAGCGCGAACACGTCCTGACCGGCATCGGCTGCTTGGTCCAGCAACGATGCCGGCGCAACGTCGATGGTCGGCGTGCGGCGGATGAATCCGTCGATGCGGTCGGCCGCGGCGCGGATCTCGTCGCGCGAAACGGGTCCGGTCATGGCTCGCGCCGAAAGTGCGTCATACCTTAGTGCGCCCCGGGTACGGCACGCGCCTCGTTCGGATCGAAGCGGGACCGCCATGCCGCCAGCGCTTCCGACACGCCGTCGAGTTGCGCGAGCTGTCGCGTGGCAATGCGCCAGGCGTTGCGTTCGATCCGGCGGGCCGCCAGCGCCACCTGATCGGGATACCGACCCGCGCGCACCCAGTCGAACAACTGCCGCTTGGCACAGACGTAATCGCGATCGCCGAACGAGGCCAGCCAGCGCTGGAAGCGCTCGAAGGCGTCGTGATCGAAGGACTTGACCAGACCGTGCGCGTCCTG
>CADEDU010000130.1 GCA_902826155.1 uncultured beta proteobacterium | reverse complement strand
TATGGCAATTCCAACGCTGGGCGGATGAAAACGATCTATCGCATCGGACTGTCGCACCGCTATGGCCGTCGCATGCAGACCATTTCCGGCGTTCACTACAACTTCTCGGTCCCGGAGGAACTCTGGAGACGCGCCGGCTTTCGCGACGCCAACGAAGCGTATTTCGCTCTGGTTCGTAATTTCCGGCGGCATGCATGGCTGCTGCTCTATCTTTTCGGCGCCTCCCCGGCGACGTGTGCCAACTTCGCCGAAGGTCGCACGCACGAGTTGCGCGAGCTCTCGCCCGGCACACTCTATCTTCCTTATGCAACTTCGCTCCGCATGGGGCGTCTGGGCTACCTCAGTGCGGCACAAGACGCTCTGGCCGTGAGCTACAACGATCTGGCGAGCTATACCGCCTCGCTGTATGAGGCGCTCACGCGACCTTACGCCCCGTACGAATCCATCGGCATCCGCGAAGAACGGGGCAACCACGATGATGTGGGCAGCTATCGCCAGCTTGCCACGAGCCTGCTGCAGATCGAGAACGAGTTCTACAGCGCCATTCGTCCCAAGCGAGTGACCAGACCGGGCGAGCGGCCGCTGCACGCGCTGCGCGAGCGCGGGGTCGAGTACGTCGAGGTTCGCGCCATGGATCTCGATCCGTTCGCGCCCGTCGGTATCACCGCGGCAACGATTCGTTTCTTGGACGTTTTTCTGCTGCACTGCCTGCTCACCGATAGTCCATCCGATACGCCGCAGGAAATCGAAGCGCTCGGGCGAAACAAGCTGCGGGTCGCTGAGCACGGACGCGAGAACGGACTGCGCTTAGACCGGAGCAGTCAGCTCGTGGAGCTGCGCGAGTGGGGCGGTCAGGTCCTCGCGGAGTGCGGGCCGATTGCTGACGCGTTGGATGCGGCGCACGGCGGGCGCGCCTACGGCGGTGCACTGGCCAGCGCCGTCGCGGCGTTGGATGACCCGTCATCCCTTCCTTCGGCGCGGGTCTTGAGCGAGATGCAGCGGGACGCGGATGGCTCGTATGCGCGTTTCACGCTCGCGCAATCGCTTCAGCATCGAACGACGCTGCAAAGCGAACCGTTGTGCGCCGATGAGGACGCGCGCCTTGCAGGCATCGCGGCGCGATCGATTGAGGAGCAGCGCAAGGTCGAGGCAAGTGATCGGACACCGTTCGAAAAACACCGGCAAGAGTATCTTTCGCACGCCATGCTGCGAACCGAATAGGCGAAGTGGCAGCGGCTTCGAGGGAAGCCAGCCGCCTTTAAGAAGCGCGATCGCGCGCAGCTCTTTGACCGAGCTGCTGTTGAACGTGATCTCTCTCGACCGATCGATGATCGTCTGCGCGGTGCTCGGCACGGTTTCACGCCATGACGGGTTGACGAAGACTGTCGGTGCATTGCGCGCAAAGACTAGGGCCCTCTCGGGCCTGCTACACTTTTCCCTTGGCGGTGCTGCTGGCCGTCAACGCCCGCGCGGTTTTCATCGGCAGGTAGAAGGTGTTGGGGCGGCTGGCGAAGGGCTGAAACTGGTGCTCGCGGTAGAAGGCCGCCGCCGGGGCGTCGAACGCTTCGGCGCAGAGCGCGTGGACTCCGATCGGCGCGGCCGCCAGGCGCGTGATCGCATCGGCCAGCAGCATCGAGCCGACATGCTGGCCCCGAAAGCTCACGTCGCGGCCGAGCCAGCCGATCAGCACCGCCGGGACGCTCGGGCAGCGCGGCAGCTTCTTCGCCATCTCGGCGGGCAACTCGGTGAGCAGGATGCTGTGCGAGGAGAGCGTGCAGAACCCGGCGAGCCTCCCGGTTGCTTTCTCGACCAGCACATAGCAAGCGGCGTAGCCGCGCTTCACGTCCTGCGATACGGTTTGCCGGAAGTAGGCGTCGATGCGATCGTTGCCGCTCGTGAAGGCGGCGCGGCCGAGCTTACCGAGCGCTTCGGAGAAGAAGCCGGTCACCGCACATCGACATTCTTGGCGTGGCGGCGCATGGCGCGCTTCAGCGCCGCATTCGGCGCGGGCGGGTTGATGAGCGCCGCGGCGAAGCGCTTCTGATCCTCGGTCGACAGGCGGATGATGCCCTCGTCCTCGATGGCGCGCTGCGCCGCGTCCTGCGCCGCGTTGACGACGAAGTCCGAGATGCTCCGGCCTTTCAGTTCCGCCGCGCGCTTGAGCAGGGCGTAAACGCTGGCCGGTAGGCGCGCTTCGAGACGTGCGATCTGCTTGGTTGCCATGGTGACCTTCGGAAGCCACATTACGGCAATCTGCCGTAAATATCAAGGCGCAGGGGAATCCCTGCTCGTGGGCCACCGGCAGGCCGGGCTCTAGGCGCGCCCACGCTCACGGTTGTCTGCCCTCGTCCACTACGCCTGCGGTCGTGGCCAGACCGTTAGATCTGGTACCGGAATCCCAGGCCGCTCAACCGGGGGCCTGTCTATCGTTTTGAATGGTCCGACATTGCCTAGTCTAGGCAGGTCACGCGCTGCGTGATTTGAGGGACGACTTGGATCAGGTGCTATACGAGCTCGATGCGAAGCCCGCGACCAACGGCGTGCGCGGCGCGTGAGAGCGTATGCAGCGTTACGGACGTATTGTTTGGGTCGAGCAACCGATCAAGCGCGGCCCGGCTGGTCTGCATACGCTTTGCCATCTCCGCCTTGCTGAGGCGTTTTTTCTCCATCGCCTGGCGCACTTGCCACGCAAGCGTTTCCTTAAGCGCGATGGCGCGCGCCTCCTCGAGCGCACCTTCTTCCTTCAGGAAATCGTCCAGTGACGATCCGATGTGCTTGTTGCCTTTCTTCATGAGATCACCTCTTTCAAGCGTTGTCGCGCGATCTTGAGGTCTTCCGCCGGCGTCTTCGGGGTTTTCTTGATGAAGCCGTGCAACACCACAAGAACACCCTCGTGAAAACACAGGATCAGGCGCGCAATTCGGCGGCTGGGAAGCGTTGAGCGCACTTCCCAGAGCCCATCCTTCAGGCTGCGCACCAACGGCATGCCGATCGGCCAGCCGAACTGCACACGCATCAGATCAATGCCGATTGCGCGGCGGTCGGGCTTGTCGAGTTCGCGCATCCAATCAAGTACAGGTTCCCTGCCGCTGCTCAAGCGATAGAACTTGACAGGAATTTCTGGCGCGTCACGTTGTGCCACTCGAACCTCATTCCACTCTAAGAATGTATCAAATATGGTACTATGTCCAGCGGAAAAACGTCCGAGCCATCCTGGAAAGCGAATTTTTCAAGATCCGGGGCTCTCATAGCGAAGCAGGTCACGTTGTCAAGGATCAGGGAAACCAGACCACCTGTTTTCATCGAGGACCGGCGAGCTGCTGTAACGCCGCTGGCTTCGAAATCGTTCATCGGAATCTGCCGATGGAAACCGCGTTTCGGCAAATCGAGTGGCACTGGGTTCCGCGGCCATGATCAACGCGAAGAGGTGTGGGGCATCGTTGATGTCCCGCATAAGCGTTACCCGCGAACCAATGTTGCGCCCTACAGCATCGAGTTAGGTGTCGTCGTACGCAACAACCGCAAAGCTTTCGTGATCGCGGGACCGCGGATAACCCTCCGCCGGCAGAGGCTCCACTTAACAACCCGCGAAAACTGTCCAAATCGGTGGGGCCACTTCTTCATTGGTCCCCATCCGGCGAAAACTAGTGCTCAGAACGCGTGATCGTCCACACTGAAACGTCGGGGCGGAGGGGCTTCCGCCTTGCGCGGATCTGAGGGACCGCCGCGGCTGCGCTTTTTTTTTTCGTGCCGCAGCCGCCGCAGCGAACGGACGCCCGCGACCGGCGCCACGGCGCGAGCGCGGACAGGCGCCAGTGCCATCGTCTGACGCTCCATGACCGTGTCGCGCAGGCCCGCGACGTCCAAACCTGGTGACCGGGACTGTCGCGGGATCAGGCGCATTCAGCCGCGATCGGGCTGCACGGGGCTGACCGCCGTGCGGACGAAGCCCCGCTCTCGACCCCCAAAGTCCCAACGTTCGATGAGGCAGTAGGCCGCGGCGTCCGACTGGGTCTGCTTCGATTCACCGGGCGATCCTTGCGCCTCACCCCATCGGAGGATGTTCACCGAGTTGGGCACTCCTGAGCGTGTGCGCGAGGAGACGGCGGTGCCGGCCTGGACCACCCACAAGCGCCTCCCCAACCTCTGCAGCGCCAGTGTGTAGCGCAGATGGATGTGCCCGCCCATCACGACGTCGGCCCCGGCGGCGGACCACGCTCGCGTGGCGACATCGTGACCCCGCAACAGGTTGGACCGGTCGCGAGGCTGGGTCACCGCCACGGGCTGATGCACCACCACCACCCGCAATTGCCGCGGGTCGGCCGCGCTCAGCCGCCTGGCCACACGATCAATCTGTGCCGATGACGCCTCGCCGTGCTTGTGGCGCCATGGGCGCGTCGTGTTGACGCCGATGATCAGCAGATCCTCCGTCGCGTGCACCGGCTCCAAGTCCTGCCCGAACACCGCGGCATATCGCGCATAGGGGCGGGTCAGGCGACTCCACAGGTCGAACAGCGCGATGTCGTGGTTGCCGGGAATGGCCAGGACCGGCGCACCCAAACGGTCGACAAAGGCCTTCGCCGCGCGGAACTGGGCGGGCCGCGCACGCTGCGTGATGTCTCCGGACAGCACCACCACATCGGGCCGCTGCTGGGTAGCCAGAGCGACCAGGGCCTCGACCACCTGCGGCTGTTCGGTGCCGAAGTGGGTGTCGGAGATCTGGAGCAGGACGCTCATGCGGCAGCCCCTGACGGCTTGGTGGCGGTGCCCGCGGCGCCAGGGGCTTGGAGCAGGTACAAGGGCTTGTCGAGCACACGAATGTTGATGGGCGCACGCATCTGTGCCACCTCACCGTCGAACGCCACCACAACCTCCCTGCGGCCGGGCGCGAGCCTGGGCTTCACCACCATGTGGTGGAACTCGAAGCCCTCCACACCCGCGGCCTCGCCCAGCCGTCCCATCGCACCATGCAGAAGCAGGCCAATCATCGACAGCGTGCCGATGGGTCGCAGCATCAGCGCGGCCATGCTGCCGTGGCCTGGCGTGCCGGCCAGGGTGTCCGCCGGCTCGGCGCCGGACTGCTGCAGTTGCAGTCGGTTGTTGCCCACGAAGAGCGTCAGGGTCTGCACATCGCGAACCGCAGAGCCCAGCTCGATGTGCAGGCGCAGCCGGCGCTGCGCGCGCAGCAGCGTCGCACAGGCGGCCACGAGCGCCACCCAGCGGCTGCGGCCGAAGCGGGCCTTGAAGGCCTCGCGGTCCTGCAGCAGTTCGGGATAGATGCCGAGGCTGGCGTTGACCAGGAAGATCCGATCGTTGATGGCGGCCACCTGCACCGGCATGGGTTGCGCCTCCAGCAACAGCCGGGCCGCAGCGGTGGGCTCTGTGGGAATGCCATGCGTCCTGGCAAAGTAGTTGAAGGTGCCATGCGGCACCACCCCCATGGCACAGCCTACGGCGTGCGCGGCATGCGCCACCGTGTTGAGGGTGCCGTCGCCGCCGACGGCGACCACGGCCGTGCGGGTGGCGATGGCCTTGGTCGTAGCCTGGTGCGACACGCAGGTCAACTCGGCGGGGCTGCAGAACAGCAAGTCACCTCGCCGTCCACCAGCCCGCAGCGCCGCTTCGACGACTTTGCGCTTTGCCTCCGCGTCGCTGCTCCCCGCTGCCGCATTGATGACAAACTGGAGCGGTGACGCGAGGTCGATTTCGGGGAAAGCGGTCATTGTCCGGGGCGCTTCTATACCCTCCTCCGCGTCAACTGCTCCGCAAAGGAGATTCCTATGGGAGAAAGTACGAAAGTGAAGTGAATGACAATCTCCATCGTCACTACCTGTACGTTTTCCAAACTCAGGTCGCCACCCAAGTAAGTCATCAATGCATGAACGCGGCCATCCAAGAACACGCTGCTGTTCGTCGATTCACGCGCATCGAACAGACCGTAACATGATGCGCAACGCCCATTGGATCGGAATCGTTCGCAAGCTGAGCGCTTCGCAGCGCCTGGCTGCCGCGGCAGTTCTCGGTGGCGTGTCTTTCGCGCTGCTGCCCGAACAAATGCGATGGGCAAATCGCCTTGCCATCTCGTGGGACCTTGGCGTCGTCCTCAATCTCGCCCTCGCGTGGATCCTTGTCGCCGGTACGGACAGTCGCGTGACGCGCGAGATGACCGAACGGCAGGATCAAAGCAGCCGCCTGCTCCTGGTGTTCGTCGTTGTCGCCTCATGCGCGAGTATCGGCGGAATCATGGTGCTTATGGGTTCCACCAAAGATGGGGGCACCGCGCATCACCTTGAACGCGTTGCGCTGGCGGTGATCACAATCGCGCTTTCATGGGCGTGGATCCACACTCGCTTCGGCTTCCACTATGCGCACCGCTACTACCTGCTGAATCGCCCGAGCGCTACGCCTCGCAAAGTCAGCCGTGGATTGCTGTTTCCGGGCGACGATGCGCCGGACTTCCTCGATTTCATGTACTTCGCGTTCACGATCGGCATGGCCTCGCAGGTATCGGACGTCGCGGTGACGTCACGAGCGATGCGTCGACTGACGCTCATCCATGCCATCACGTCGTTCGCATTCAATCTGTCGATCATTGCCCTCGCAATCAATCTGCTGTCGGCGGCCATCTGAGCGTGCTCGGCTGACACTTCGGACGAGATGTGGCTATGAACGCCATCGCAAACCTTGGAACGAGCGCCCTGCGTTTGGGTTGCACTGCGTGTTCCGATCCGCAGCGCTGATCGAGGAGCGATGCATGGCCGCCCATCATCTGAAGATCAGGCGTTCATCTCCGTGGGATGGGTCGCGCTATTCGCTACCCAGCAAGCCCGCCCGCCTGCCAACCGAGATCGCGTCCGCGCGATTCTTCGACCCGGTCTTGTCGAGGATCCTGCGCACGTGGTTGGCAACCGTGCTGGGGCTCAGACCGAGCGCGCCGGCAATCTCGGCATTGGACTTCCCGGCCACCATGCATCGCAGCACGTCGACTTCCCGAACGGTGAGGTCCACCGCCCGCTCAGGCCCTGGCAACGGTGCGCGCCGCGATGCTGGGAAGGCATCATGGTCGAGTTTCGCAATCAGCGATCGTAGCCCGAGCGATTCGCCGGCTTGTCGCGCCGCAGCGCCGAGCGCGGCCGCCCGCTCGGCATCGCCGCGCCCTCCTCGTGCGGTCAACATCGATCCATATACGGCCTGGGTATGCGCCAGCCACGTCGTCGCCCCCTGCCGCGCATTCATGGCGAGCGCGTGTTCGAACTGTCGCTCGGCGTCATCCCAGCGCCCGGCGAGGGCTGCAAGCATCCCCAAGAAACGGGAACTGGCCCCCAAGCACGCCATCGCCGTGCCGGCGATGATGTTGCGCTCCTGATAGGGTGCAATCAATCCGTAGAGACGCCCGGCACGCGACACATCGGCGATCAACACGCATACGTCGGCGAGGTAAGCCATGGAGGCTGCCCACATGCCATCACGCGGGATGGACGCGAAGTCGTCGGCGGCCAGGCGCTCGAACTCGTGACGGGCGTCGTCCAATAGGCCCAACTCGGCGAACACCAGCGCGAGTCCTGGTCGCCAGGCCGCCTCCTGCGGCGTCGTCGCGACGAAATGCCGGACCACCGGCGCCAGTTCGTGCAAGCGCCCCTGCTCGCGCCGGATGGTGAACATCTGCGTGGCGTACACCCCTTGTGCATCCAGACCCGGTTGGCTCTCGCCCATTTGCAGCAGCTCGAGTGCCGCGCGCTCGCTCTCGACGAGATCGCCCCGCATCAACGCCAGGGTGGACCGGAACGACGCCGCGGTATAACGCCAGAACGGCTGGCGCAATTCCTCGCACAGGGCGGTGAAGGACTCCAGCTCCGGATGGAACCGCGCGGCATCGCCCGCTTCCAGCAGATCGAACAGGCGCCAGGCTGCCGCCGCGGCAACCCGGGCATTGTCGTTGAGTCGTGCGCCGATCAGCATCGCTTCGTGCGCAGCGGACAACCGCGCATCGAGTCGCTCGGGCTGCCAGCGCGCGGACAATCCGCAGGAAAGTGCATCGGCCAGCGTCGCCTGGTCGCCGCTCCTGCGCGCAAGCTCGATGGCCTGCTCGCTAGTCTCGTTGGCCGCTTCCACCGCACCGGTGAAGATCAGTCCGCGGGTGAGCGCGCTCAGGACGCGCGCGCTGAAGCGGACATCGGAATCACCGATTCGGTCGAGCGCCTCACGCAAGAGCCGGATCGATTCCTCGCCCGACAGCCCGGGGCGCCAGCTCGCGTCTTCGAAACCGATCGCCGCGCGGGCGAGATCCACACCCTGCCCCAGATGGCGCGCCAGGTCGGACGCCGCCCGAAAAGAATCGCGGGCCTGCAGGTATTCGCCTGCCGTGGTCTGCGCCTCGCCCAGTCGCAGATGCAACCCGAGGCGCGCTTGGGCCTGATCCGCGGACATCCGTTCGGCCGACTCGACCAGCGCCAGTGCGTCGCGAAGATGGCTGACCGCATCCTCGTAGGCATGAAGCTGCATCGCATGCTCGCCCGCCCGCCGGGCGAATTCTATGGCCTTCGATCGCGCCTCGCCGCGCGGCGCTGCGGCGTAGTGCCGGGCGAGAAGCGAGAGCTCGTCCGGGTGGGTCGCCTCGATCGCCTGCGCGATCCGCAAGTGGACCCGGCTGCGCCGAGTGCCGCTCAACTCGTCGTACAACGTCTCGCGGATCAGCGTGTGATTGAACCGATAGAGATCCGCCTCCCACTCCTCGTCGATGACGCGCGCTACGAGCGCCTCCTCGAGCGCTGCCACGCATTCGCCTTCGTTCGGATCCTCCAGGCTCCGGGCAAGCAGACCGAGTTCGAACTGTCGGCCGATCACCGCGGCTACCTGCAGCACGCGGTTGCATCGCTCGGACAGCCGGTTGAGCCGTGCGCCGATGGCCTCGCGCACCCCCGCAGGGAGTCCGCGGGCGCGCGCGGCGCCCGACTCGCCCACGAATCGCGCGAGTTGCGTGAGGAACAGCGGATGGCCTTCGGTGCGCTCGTACAGCTGCAGCCGCTCGTCGGCATCGAAGCACGATGCCTCGATCAGCTCCTTGGCTTCCTCTCGATTGAGGCCGGCCAGTTGCAGGCGCAGGCAGCCCGGGAGTTGCACGAGCGCACCGAGCGTATCGGACAGCGGGTGGCGCCGATCGACTTCGGTATCGCGGTAGGTGCCGACCACGAGCAGACGTGCGCCGGCGGTCTCCCGCGCGACGAACTCCAGCATGCGAAGCGAAGAACCGTCCGCCCAGTGCAGATCGTCCAGCACGAGGACGATCCCACGGTCGGCCGCCGCCCGGCGCCAGAGCGTCGCGTTGGCATCGAACAGACGAAAGCGCGATTGCGCCGCATCGGCGTTGTTCGGCGACGGCGGCAGATCGGGAACAATCTGCGCGAGTTCGGGAACGACCTCCGCGATCCAACGCGCGCCCGCACCCAGCGCACGCAACAGGCTCTCTGCATCCACCTGGTCGATCAGCGCACGCACGAGTTGAACCCACGGCCAATACGGGGGCGCGCCCGGCTCCTCGAGGGCGCGTCCGAAGAGCACGATCATGCCGCGGTCCGCGGCGCGGCGCGCGGCCTCCTGCGCAAGCGCGGTCTTGCCGATCCCTGGCGGGCCGGCAATGACGACGATACGTGCCGCCCCGGCGAGCGCGTCGCCCGCAGCCTGATCGATCAGCAGGAGTTCATCGCGCCGGCCGACAAAGCCGGGGTTCACGATCGGCGCGGTGATGTTCGTTTCGGGCGTGCCCGGCACCGCCACGGCGGGTGCTGACGCCGCCGCCGCGAACGGCTCGGCCGCCCGCGTGCCACGGGCTGCTTCGAGAAACGCGGCCCGCTCGGACGGCGGGATACCCAGCCGTTCAGCTAGCCGGGCAGCAAGCTGACGTGAAGGTCGCCGCTCGTCGGTCTCGATCTTGCGAATGGCGAACTGCGAGCAGCTCACGGCTACAGCGAGCTGCTCCTGGGTGAGATCGAGTGCGCGGCGCTGTCTGCGCAACCAATACCCGAATGAGTGCATCTGTTCAGGCAAGGAGGCTCTCGCATGACTGCTTTGACTGATTGAAGTCTACCCGTGCCGCTTTGTCCCGGTTTTTGGGTGACCCGGCAAGACCGAAAGCGCAACGGCACTCGCCATCATGACGCCTCCTTCACCCCTAGAGGAGTCTCGACATGGAAGCCAACACGATCAATCTCGCAGCGGTCAAAGACAAGCAGCAACAGGCATGGTCGGCCGGCGACTACGCGGTGGTCGGCACGACACTGCAGATCGTAGGCGAGGCGGTTTGCGAGGCCGTCGACCTGCGCGCAGGCGAGCAGGTACTCGACGTCGCCGCGGGCAATGGCAACGCGTCCCTCGCCGCCGCCCGCCGCTGGGCAGAGGTCGCTTCCACCGACTACGTCCCTGCGTTGCTCGATCACGCCCGCGTCCGCGCCAGCGCGGAGGGCCTCACGATCACGTTCCAGGAAGCAGACGCGGAAAACCTGCCCTTCGCCGATCGCTCCTTCGACGTCGTGCTTTCCACGTTCGGTGTCATGTTCACTCCGGATCAGGCGCGTGCGGCCAGTGAAATGGTGCGCGTGTGCCGGCCTGGCGGACGTATCGGCCTCGCGAACTGGACCCCGACCAGCATGATCGGCGAACTGTTCAAGCTCATGGGCCAGTACCTGCCCCCGGCACCGGGCGTCCGATCTCCGGCCCTGTGGGGAACGGAAGGCCACATGAAGGAACTCTTCGGCGCGAGCGCGGCGCGCATCCAGGCGACCGCCAAGCCATTCGTCTTTCGCTATCGCTCGCCCGAGCACTGGATCAGTGTGTTCCGCACCTACTACGGCCCGATGCTCAAGGCGTTCGCCGCGCTCGTGCCGGAGAAGCGCGATGCGCTCGAGCGCGATCTGCTCGCCCTGGCACGCCGGCACAATCGTGCCGGAGACAGTTCGTTCGTCGCGCCGAGCGATTACCTCGAGGTGGTGGTCACGACGAAGTGATCGGAAATGCAACCGTCCGTACCGTGGTCAAGGCGTACATCGGCTCGGATCTGACACCAGTGCTGAGCACTACGACGCGTCCGACCGTGCAAGGTGCGACGCGGCGCTGGCCCGCCCGGTCTGTGTTTCGACCCGCGCCGTTTCAGGCAGATCAAATCATGTCCCCGCCCCTACTCGAAGCCGATTACGTCATCGTCGGTGCCGGCGCCGCCGGCCTCGCGTTCGCCGACACGCTGCTCACCGACAGCGACGCCTCGATCATCATCGTCGATCGACGGCATCAGCCGGGCGGTCATTGGATCGACGCGTATCCGTTCGTACGCCTGCATGCCCCTTCGTCCCTGTACGGTGTCAACTCGCGCCCGCTCGGTTCGGGGCGCATCGATCAATGGGGCGCCAACCGCGGTCTCCTCGAACTTGCGAGTGGCGCCGAGATCCTGCACTACTACGACGCGCTCATGCGGGAACGGCTGCTGCCGAGCGGCCGGGTCACCTACCTGCCGTCTCACGAATGCGGCGATGACGGGACGGTTGTCTCCTTGCTCGATGGACGTCGCCGCCAGGTACGCGCGCGGCGCAAGGTCGTGGACGCAACCCATGCCGATTCGCGCGTGCCCGCCACGCATCCGCCGTCGTTCATGGTCGCGGAGGACGTGTCGTGCGTCACCCCGGACGAGCTCACCACCATGCGCCGCCCGGGTGAGGGATTCGTCCTCATCGGGGCGGGCAAGACCGCGATGGATACCGCCGTCTGGCTCGTGGCACAAGGCGTCGAGCCGGCCACCATCACCTGGATCCGACCGCGCGACGCCTGGATGCTCAATCGCGCAAACCTACAGACCGATCCGGAATCGTTCGAGCGCACCGTGGGCGCGTTCGCAGCCGAGCTCGAAGCAGCGATCGCGGCCACCAGTGTCGATGACCTGTTCGCCCGCCTCGAAGCCGGCGGCCTCCTTCGCCGCATCGATCGAAACGTGGTGCCGACCATGTATCGCTGCGCAATCGTGAGCGATGCGGAACTCGCGGCGATGCGTTGCATCAGGCGCGTGGTGCGCCGCGGCCATGTGAAGGAAATTCACCGAGATCGGATCATCCTCGACGACGGGATCATCCCGACCTCGCCCGGGCATGTTCACATCCACTGCTCGGCCAACGGTCTCCCGAGCAAGCCCGAGCAACCGATCTTCCAGCCCGGGCGCATCGTGCTCCAGTATCTGCGGCGCTGCTCGCCGACCTTCAGCAGCGCCCTCATTGCCCATCTGGAGGCGACGGTCGCCGACGACGCGGCGAAGCATGCGCTCTGCGGGATCGTTCCGGTTCCGAACGTGCCGCTCGACTGGCTGCGCATGCACGTCCAGGAGGCCTGGAACACGGCGCGCTGGAACCAGTCACCCGAACTGCGCAAGTGGCTGGGCGACGTCCGCCTGAACGCGATATCGATCATGATCAACCAGGTCATGAGAGCACCCACTGCGGCGCAGACGGCGACCCTCGAACGTTACCGGCGCGCGGTTGGTCCGGCGATCGCGCATCTCACCCGGCTGCTCGCCATGGCATCAGACGAAGCCACGCCGGTTTGAAACGGACAGCTCCGTTCGGGATACCCTGCGCCCTTCATCCGCACGGCTCATTGAGGAGCGACGCATGGCCTACCGTCACCTGAAGGTCCATTGCGAAGCGAGCGTCGGCTGGTTGGAATACAACCGTGCGCCGCGCAATGCGTTCGACTGGGAGATGCTGCGCGAGATGCCGATCGCGCTCGATGCCCTGCTCGCCGCACCCGACGTGCGCCTGATCGTCATCGGCAGTGCACTCGAACGATACTTCTCGACCGGCGCCGATCTCAGCGTGTTCCGTGGGATGTCGCGAGCGGATGTCGAGTCGTGGGTGAGGACTTGCCACGCGCTGGTCCGCCAGTTGCGCGCCGCACGCAAGCCGCTGCTCGCCGCGATCCACGGCACGGCGGTCGGTGGCGGGCTGGAGATCGTTCTGCACTGCGACGTGCGCTTCGCCGCGGAGGATACGGCGTTCGGACAGCCGGAAGTCAACATCGGATTCATTCCGCCGGTCGGCGGTACGCAAGCGCTGGCACGGCTGCTCGGCCGTGCGCGTGCGCTTCGTCTCCTGTATGAGGGGGAACTGATTCGTGCGCGGGAGGCAGAGCGGATCGGATTGGTCGACATCATCGTCCCCGCGGGCGAACTGCGCTCGACCGTCCAGGATTACGCGCGCGCTTTGGCGAACAAGCCCGCCAATGCACTCGCGGCCATCCGCCGGTGCATCACCGCCGGCCTGGAAGAGTCGTTCGAAGATGGCCTGCGCGTCGAGCTTGATGCTGCGGTCGAACTCGGCGGCGATCCGAATTTCGCGGAAGGCGTCAATGCGTTTCTCGAAAAGCGCAAACCCGAGTGGCGCTAGCCGGTCCGCAATGACCTGCGCTGCCGGAAATCACGGCGCGATCCACTCGATCACCGCCGGAACGCGGTGCACCCTTGCCTCCCCGTCGGCCGACCAGCTCGTCAAATGACCGTTGATCCACATTCGCCCGATCCCGGGCCCATGCAGCCAGGGTATGACGATACCGCCAGGCGGCAGATCCAAGCCAGCGGCGATCGACAGCGTCACCCGATCGCCTGGGTGGACGATCGAGTAGGTGAGCTCTCTCCGAGGCGGATTCGCATTCGACGAAGCAATGCAACGAGGAACACCCAACACAAGGCCGGGCTTCGATCGTCAATTCCCCTCGATGTAGTCCC